>NZ_PVTZ01000004.1 GCF_003003125.1 Laceyella sediminis
AACACAAAATGACTTGAGTTCCCTTGTGGTTCTCAAGTCATTTTCCCATTTACTGGAGAGATGGCCCCAAAATCGGTCTTCGCTCCCTCCACCCCTAGTTGGGCAGCTATATAGTTTCTTCAAGCTTCTTCAGCCAAAGCTTGTTTACGAAGTTGTTTCGATAACAAATCGGCTTGCCTCACGATTTCGGGAATGCGGCTTTCCTTACCGACAAAGTGCTGAGTCAGTCTGAGCGCTGAAGGCAAATCAATGTAATTGCCCACAGACACATAGATGGGTTTGACGCCATCTTGGGTTCGGAGTACTGCTCCCACCACATCTCCCTGATCCTTGATCCACTCCACACTTCCTTGAGATTTTTGAGGTGAAGATAACCAATAAAGCGAGCCGAATTTTTGGCTCGCTTTATTGGTTGATATAGCGTTCACGGTATTCATGTTCCAGTATGCTCATGATGATAGAATCGTGATACTGATGATTGTAAAATAACGCCTCGCGCTGCACTCCTTCTTTTTTGAATCCCAATTTCTCATACAAGTGAATGGCTCGTGCATTAAACGCAAAAACATTTAATTCGATCCGATGCAAATTCAAGACGCCGAAAGCATAATCCAGCATAAGTTTCATTGCTTCCGTGCCATACCCTTTTCCTTGATGTGTTTGGTTTTGGATGGCGATGCGGATATAACAGCTACGGTTAATCGGACAGATCTCCAACAACTGGATGTCTCCAATCACTTCATCATTTTCAGTCAGAGCAATCAATAGAAGCACCCCGGATGAGTCTTGATTCTTGGCTTCGATATATTGTCGTATCTGTTCCAAGGTGAAGCTTTTTTGTGTACCGGTGAGCCGCCTTGTTTCTGGATCAAACAAAAAGCGATGGTACAACTCGGCATCTTCAACACTGACCGGACGCAGATAGACTTGCTTTCCTTCCAGAAAACGAATGGGTATGTGCATGGGGATTTTCCTCCTTTAACGATATTTACTATACAGAATTATTATCCTTTTGCAAATGTTTTTGTTGTAAATGGAAGAGTAGGCATTGTGATAGATGAGTTCAAAGCGACCACATAGGAAAATTCGTGCTAGGCTTCTTAGGAGGCGCTTCCTTTGAGCAAGCGGCAAGGATAAAAAGCAAGAGAATCAACGATAAAAATAAAGCGCTGTCTGTCAAGCATCGCCTCATTTTCATGCGGGAATTGAGGAAGTATAGAGGATAGAGAAATCCTAAACTGCGCATTGTGTTTTTTGATAAAATCTTACTTGCACTATAAGATCAGAAGCAACAAAATTTATTGAACCCGATCTCGCTTTTAACATGATCGAAAGGATGTTAAGCATGAGCGAATCTCATCAGGAGTATATCGTGATCTCGGGTGCCAGGGAAAACAATCTCAAAAACGTATCCTTGCGCATTCCAAAGCGAAAAATCACCATTTTTACCGGTGTGTCCGGTTCCGGCAAATCGTCGATCGTTTTTGATACCATCGCCGCTGAATCCCAGCGCCTACTGAACGAAAACTTCAGCATGTTCGTCCGCACCTTTCTGCCGCGGGTTCCGCAACCAGATGCAGACGCAATCGAGAATCTGAGCATGGCTGTGATTGTGGATCAGAAGCGGCTGGGTGGCGGTTCTCATTCCACCATTGGTACGATTACGGATATTTCTCCCATTCTCCGTCTGCTTTTCTCCCGAGTGGGTCAGCCTTATATTGGACATTGAATGAAGGGGCGATTTTGCTACCGGACTATTCGGTGAGCGGCTGGGAGTGGAATATCATCGCACAGACGGGGGAATTTGATCTCGACAAGAAGCTGAGCGATTATTCGGATGAAGAATTGGAGCGCTTGCTGTACGCCAAAGCAAGAAAAGTAAAGATGGATTTCGCAGGCAAGGCAACCAATATTACAGTGGAAGGCGTCATTGAAAAGTTCACCAACAAATACATTAAGCAGGATGTGAAAACCAAGTCCGAGCGCACACAAAAAGCTGTGGCGCCTTTTATTTCTGAGGGCACCTGTCCCAGTTGCCATGGCGCGAGACTCAGTCAAGCCGCACTCAGTTGCAAGATCAATGGACTCAACATTGCGGATTTGTCCTCCATGGAAGTCGGACAGCTCATCCATACCATCCGAGAAATCGACGATCCTGTTGCTGCGCCAATTATCAAGTCGCTGACGGAACGGTTGCAACATCTCGTGGATATTGGTCTTGACTACTTGACGCTGGATCGCGAGACGGATACATTGTCCGGCGGTGAGTCACAACGTGTGAAGATGGTGAAGCACTTAAGCGGCAGTCTGGTGGATGTCACTTACATTTTCGATGAGCCCAGCGTCGGCTTGCACCCCCGTGATGTGCACCGATTAAATGGGTTACTTCAGAAGTTGCGCGACAAGGGTAATACGGTGATTGTCGTTGAGCATGATCCCGATGTGATTAAGGTAGCTGATCATATTGTTGACGTCGGGCCTCATGCCGGTAGTCGCGGTGGCACCATTGTGTATGAAGGGAGTTTCCAAGGTCTGCTGGAGTCCGGTACACTGACAGGAACCTATATGAAACGGCCATTCCAGCTGAAGCACGATTGCAGGCAGCCATCCGGTAAGTTGTCCATCAAGGATGCCACACTGCACAACCTGCAGAAGGTGAGCGTAGATATTCCGACCGGAGTGCTGACAGTAGTTACAGGGGTCGCCGGATCAGGCAAGAGCACGCTGATTAACAAAGTATTTCTCAGCCAGTATCCGGATGCGATCGTCATCGACCAATCGGCGGTAGGCGTATCGACACGCTCAAACTCCGCGACCTATACGGGCATTATGGATGATGTGCGCAAGGCGTTTGCTTCTGCGAACAAGGTCAGTCCAGGCTTGTTTAGCTTTAATTCTAAGGGAGCTTGTGAGAACTGCAAAGGGTTGGGAGTTGTGTATACCGACCTTGCATTCCTCGACAGCGTGAAGTTGCCATGCGAAAAATGCGGTGGCAAACGCTTTAAGGATGAGGTGCTCGCATACAAGTTTAACGGCAAATCTATTGCTGAAGTGCTAGAGATGACTGTGGAGCAGGCATTGGAATTCTTTCAGCTAAAAGAGGTTGTGCGTAAGCTTCAGACGCTGAGTGATGTAGGGCTGAACTATATCACACTCGGACAACCACTCAGCACGCTCTCGGGTGGGGAATGCCAGCGCATCAAGCTAGCAAGCGAATTGCATAAAAAGGGCAACATCTACGTGATGGACGAGCCGACGACCGGCTTGCACATGTCAGATATCGGTCACCTGCTGGGGATTATGAACCGGCTTGTGGATGCCGGTAATACGGTGATTGTTATCGAACACAACCTCGATGTAATCAGCCAAGCGGACTGGATCATCGATATGGGACCAGACGGAGGCAGCAAGGGGGGGCAGGTGGTATTTGAGGGCACCCCTTCGCAGATAATCCATGCGGAGCAGTCGATCACAGGAAAATACTTAGGCAATGCATTAAGTTCATTTTAAGGAAAACAGATAAAAGAGAAGGCAACCTGTGATGAATGGTTGCCTTCCCTCAGATCATTCAGTTTTTGTTGTTCTTCTGGGCCAATCGGTCATATTGCATTCTGAACAGTTTGATAAGTTGAGGGAGATCTTGTTCTCCTTTGATCCAAAAACTCACCCAACCCGAATTGGGAACGACATGATGCGGTTCAGCCACCCCGGAAGCAACGAGCTCGTTGCGAATCGATTTGGGAAACGGGAAATCGGCGAGTTTTTCACCGTGCAGATGACCCAACTCTTTGTTCTGATAACGAAATTCTACGCCTCCAAACCGGTGGTCATGTTCGGTTACGCCTTCCCAGCTGAGCAATTCATGTCTCAACGCTTCGAGTATCATGAGTAACACCCTCCTTGAAGGAATGAATGATCTTGCTTAGTAAATCCATTCCCCTTCACAATATTTATAAAACTTAATATACGAAAAAATTTATTAATTATTGCATGGAGTTGCCCAAAAAAATAGAACCCGATGATGAACGGGTTCTTGCTTTATGGAAGAGATGCTTGATGGTAATAAAGGTGTTAGACGATGTTGGACAAGACCGATCTTTTGCGATCATGGCGGACCAGGTCTTCATATGTTTCCCGTTCCACCACCAAGTCGGCGATACCATCCCGAACAAAGACGACGGCAGGGCGGCGGAGGCGATTATAGTTGCTGGCCATGGAATAGCCATAGGCTCCGGTGGAGAGAACCGCAAGGATGTCTCCGCTTGTTACTTGCGGCAGATCGATATCCCAAATAAGCATATCTCCGCTTTCGCAACATTTGCCCGCAATCGAGACGGTTTCAGTTGCCACCATCGACGCTTTATTGGCCAGTAGCGCTTCGTACTTCGCTTGGTAAAGGGCGGGCCGGATGTTATCGGTCATGCCTCCGTCCACCGCCACATATGTGCGAATCCCCGGAATCTGCTTGATTGAGCCTACGGAGTAAAGGGTTGTGCCAGCATTCCCCACAATACCGCGGCCCGGTTCAATCCAAATTTCCGGGTTTGGCAAGTTGCGTTTGGCCCAAGCAGCTGCCACCTCTTGCGTAATCGTTTCTACGAAGGTTTCGATTTCCACCGGATCATCTTCATCGGTATACCGAATGCCAAAACCCCCGCCCAAATTAAGCACCTTCACTTCATAACCGGTTTCTTGCCGCACGCTGTCCAAAAATTCCCGGATGACCTTGATCGCTTCAACAAATCCAGTGGTATCAAAAATTTGCGATCCGATGTGGACATGAATACCCAATAGATTGAAATGCGTTTTTGCTAATGCCTGCCGGATTGCAAGCATCGCCTGCCCATCAGCCACACCAAACCCGAATTTCGAATCTTCTTGGCCGGTGGAGATGTATTCATGGGTGTGCACTTCAATCCCTGGCGTGAGGCGAAGCATCACATTGACTTGTATGCCGGATGCGGAAGCCAAATCATGGAGTAAAGCCATCTCATAAAAGTTGTCCACAACATAACAGCCTACGCCTGCTTCAAGCGCCATCCGCAATTCTTCTTCCGATTTGTTGTTGCCGTGAAAATGTATGCGCTCGGCGGGAAATCCAGCTTGGAGAGCGGTGTACAATTCTCCGCTTGAGACCACATCCAAAGAGAGATTCTCTTCGGCTGCCAGTTGCGCCATCGCGATGCAACTGAACGCTTTGCTGGCGTAAGCGACTTGAAAAGCAAATCCGCTTTGTTCGAATGATTTGACAAAACGGCGGCTGTTTTCCCTGATCAATGCCTCGTCATAAACATATAGTGGCGTTCCAAAGGTTTTAGCCAATTCCACCGTATCGCATCCGCCAATGGTGAGATGGCCTTGACTGCCAATGTGACTCGTGCCGGTTAAGCGCATAAAAAAACCTCCTAATCAGCAATAGATATTAGGAGAGTATAGTCGGGCAATTAAAAATACCATCTGACTATAGACGGCATCCCTTATCAAAACCGCACCATAACCATATCTCCTGAAGATAGCACACCACGCATATTAAATGAATATGCGTGACAGTTCTGCCCCTGTTCGGGTACAGACCCAGCATCCCTGCCCAGAGAATGCAGGGAAACTTCGGCGACTTTTCCTTTCCATGGCCGTCACTGATCTTCTCTGGATCTCAGGTCATGTACTAATAAAAGTCGCAACCTCTACCTCATCAAAGCCATGATGAGGTTTTGTTTTATGCAGTTGTCATTTAATGTGTCTTAGTATAGCATGCTATGGCGACGGTGTGAAGGGGAAAACTGATTCTTTACAATCCTTTTAATGCATATTCACTGTAACAGCAGAGTGTGGCTTGGTGGAATAGAAAAATCAACATAGCGATAGTCTGTTACAATATGGTTGGAATGAGCAAAGAAAGGGGCATAATCATGCATCAATGCACAACGCTGTTGTCTGCCATCTCCATTCAGCATCCGATTATCCAAGCACCAATGGCTGGAGGAGTGACGACTCCCAAATTGGTGGCAGCCGTGTCAAATGCCGGTGGGCTCGGGTCATTGGGCGCTGGATATTTGTCCCCATCGAAACTGCGCGCGGAGATCAAGCAGATCCGCAGGCTGACATCCAAACCCTTCGCCGTCAACCTCTTTATCCCCGAACAGCCAACGCATGTAGATGAAAAAAGCTTAACGGAACTCGTCGGCCAGCTCAAGCCGATTTGTGATGAATTGGGGATAGATGCGGAACAACTGACGATCGCTTATCAGGATCTGTTTGACGAGCAATTTGCCGTCGTCGTGGAAGAGCGGGTTCCTGTCTTCAGTTTCACTTTTGGTCTGTTGCCTTCCGAAAAGATTGAACAATGCAAAAAAGCAGGCATCTTTGTCATGGGCACTGCCACTACGGTGCATGAAGCCATACAATTGGAACAGCTCGGCGTCGACGCCGTTGTGGCGCAGGGGAGTGAAGCCGGCGGGCACCGAGGCACGTTTGCCCACGCTTATCACGAGGCCATGATTGGCACCATGGCGTTGGTTCCACAGGTGGCTGATCACGTCAAGGTGCCAGTTGTCGCCGCTGGTGGGATTATGGACGCTAGAGGAATTGCTGCCAGCTTCGCTTTGGGGGCTTCTGCGGTGCAGATGGGAACGGCGTTTATTCCATGCGAAGAGTGTGGAGCCCATCCATTATATAAACAAGCGCTTATCGCATCGACCGAAGATCGCATTGCCGTGACTTCGTCAATTACTGGGAAAGCAGTGCGCGGCTTGCGCAACAAGCTAATGGATTTAACTGAACAGTTGCCTGAGACGTTGCCGTATCCATTACAGCATGTTTTGACACAACACATCCGCAAAGCAGCAGCAGAGCAATTGCGGCCAGAGTGGATGTCGATGTGGGCGGGGCAAGGCATCCGGTTGGCAAGACAACAGAGCGCCCAGGAACTGGTAAATCGATTAGCCCAGGAAACAGACAGTATCATCAGAATGTTGAAACTATAGATAATAAACAAATTAAATGGACAAAAATAACAAACTGCAATCTATCTCAGATCAGTTTGCAATATAAACAGGAAGAAATTGAAAGGGGATGTCTCTGTACAGAGACATCCTGATTTACATCAATTCATCCAGACGGTCCAACTCTTCATCCTTTTGATCATTGACAACGTGTGTATAAATCTGGGTTGTGTTGATGGAGGAATGGCCCAAAATCTCTTGCACTACGCGAATATTGGCGCCGTTGGAGAGCAAAAGGGTAGCCAGTGTGTGACGCAATTTATGTGGCGAAATGTTTTTCGCTTTGGGAGGCAAATCCGCTTCTTTCACATATTTGTTGATGATTTTATTGATGGAGACGCGGCTGATCCGACCGCCATTCCGATTTAAAAACAATGCTGATTCATGTCCTGTTGCCGGGGTAGGCCGTACTGCTATGTAATCCTTGAGGGCAGTGGTGGCGGTGTTGTTCAGTTTTAGCATCCGCTCTTTGTTCCCCTTACCCAAAACAACGATGCGAACGGTCTCTTTCTGTTCTTGAATGCTGGTTGTATCGAGGCGCACTAATTCGGATACGCGCAACCCGGTATTAAGAAAAATGAGGAGGATAGCCAGATCCCGATACCGCAGCCAGCTCAAGCGCTTGTAGTTTCTCATATCGAAGAAGTCATGGACGCTGTGGACCAAACGCAAGGCTTCATCATGCGTTAAAAAAACGGGAACGCGCTGTTTATTGCGGGCACGTAATGTCACATCCTCAAACTCAGTCATGGGGTTGCGATCTAGTGCTCCGCATTTAACCAAATACCGAAACAGGGATTGGAGCGAAGCCCGTTTGCGATTTTTGCCCGCATGCGAATTCTCCCGCACCTGTACCGTTTCTACAAGTCTTCCATTGATCTTCCTGGTTACTTTGCGCTCATACCCATGTTCGATATAACGAAAAAAGCGCTTGATCGTTCGACCGGTCACATCTTCAAGCTCGTGCCCATGTTCTTCCAAATAATCAAAAAACAGTTTAAAGTCATATACATACGCCGCGACTGTTTCGATGGAGCGGTCGGCGCTGATCATCTCCAATATGTACTCTTGGACGTCTTCAGGAAGTTCCATGGCTAAGCGATTGATATTTTCTGGTAATTTGCGTGATAAGTATTTCATCGTTGCTTCACTCCGGTGTGAATTATGATAAAAAATAGGTTGGTATGTTTGGAAAAGAAGTCAAAAATGAAAAATCAGGGAGACCCATGGGATTCAGACGAAAAATAAAAGGCCTTTTTGATCGCTATTGGTTTACAAAATTGAACTAACCACTGAAAACCTTGGCATTCTTGGGTTTTCTGCTTCCCTCCGATTAATTTTTCGTATGGTTTTGTAACGAAACGGGGGGAAGCGAGAAAAACCTCATGAATAACATCCCTCCTTCATTCTTCTTGTCAAGTGGTCGACCTTGCGATAGCGACAAAGGCAAGGTGGTTGTAATCCGATTTTTCACTCCGCAAGGGAAAACGACTTGCAATGACGATGCCACAACAGGATTTGTAACCCTGGCAGATGGTTAAAGGAGCTATTTTTTTGTCATATAGGTTAACGAAACGATTCTTTCGTTAACCAACTATTATTATAGTAAAATCGAAGCAGAAGATCATTGCTTTTCTTGTTGAATTCACAATAAATATATAAAATGAATCGTTTGTAAATATTTTGTAGATCAGAGGGAGAATTCCATCCGTTGCAATTTGAAAATCAATCGGTACCCCAAAGACTCATACAGGCGAATGGCGGGGACATTGTCATCAAACACATACAAGTACACATCTGAAGAGTATTCTCTCGCTCGGCGGGTCAGTTCCGTTGTGATGATCCGCCCCCAACCTTGCCTTCTTCGGCTCACTGTTGTCCCGATGTTGCCAAGTTCGACATAGACCGAATCAAAAAGATGATACCCGCCAACCGCAACGAGTTCACCTTCATCAAACACGCCATAAAAAGGAAGGTTGTTTAACTCTTCTTCAGTAAAAGCCATGGCATCAATTTCTTTCATCCTAGATTTAACCAAATCAAAATAGCGTGGTTCTATGCGGACAACCCTGTGATCCGCAGGAGTGAGACTCGCAAGGTCGATATGTTTCATCAAATTCAACACTTTTTGGGGCGAGTCGGAACCAAGCTGCGATGAGAAGATGGGCGCATCTTTTTCTGGAACGAAGGTACTCCCGACGTCTCCATCGGGAAGATTTAGTTCTTCCTTGAGATAAGTCAGCAGGGAGCGGATACAAACCTCTTCCGAAAATAACACATACGAAAAAGCATGAAACGGCAATCCATACAGATAGGCCAGCACGCCCAGTAAGCGGCCATCTGATGAGAATTGGCCGTAATGGACTGTTTGTTGCCGTCTGACCGTGAGATAAGTGAAGTATAGCAGATTACTTTCTTTATCGATCTTCGTCAATAATTCATCCAGCTCTTTCGGTTGTAAACGTCTATGATACATACACTCATTCTCCTTTCAGCATGATTATGACACAGATTGTCGAAATCGCAATCATCGCTTACGATAGAGAGGCAGTTCTCTTGATCAGGAGGTTGGACAGTTGATATTAAAATTCAGGGTTTGGCACATTCCGCTGCACATACTTCTCTTTGCAGGATTGTTTTTTGGGATGCACCAATGGCAGGAAATAAGGCAATACGAAAAGGGGGCTTTGTATTTCTCTGGAGACGTAATCGGCTATATCTTTTTATTTGCGCTAGCCAGCGTGGCACTGTTCTTTTCCCTCTATTGGAACCGGCGTACACGGATGTTTTGGCTGATCGTCGGCATCCTCATATTGTTGTTTGCGGGCTTCAAGTATTATCAAAATTTCGATTATGGCACACGGGTGGACCACCAAAAAATCACTGTGAACGACCAAGATTACGCATGGTCCGACATCAAGTTGGTGACTGTGGATTGGACCGGCAAAGCCTCCGCGAGAAACCTGTATTTTGAATACACCCTCACCTTCAAAGATGGATCGTCTATCGATCTGTTGAGCGAGGAGTTCGATGCCGCGAAAATCAACATGATTCACGAAAAAGTCCTCCAATCTGAGATCCCAGTCGTTGTACGAACTCCGCTCAATGAGAAGGTGATCAAGCGGATTGAACGGTCTTACAGTAAGGAAGAGGCCGATTTGCTTAAACGCCTTTTCACCGTTGACAAATGAAGCTATGCAGGATAAAATGCAAACACAAAAGATCAAGGCACGCCTTGATCTTTTTTAAAACAATCGAATGGTAGAAAAGTCTCGGAGCTGCCAATTTCCGAAACATCACTCTTTTATTCATATTCAAACAGAAAATGTCATATGTAATATTTTCTATTAGACTGATACAGATTAAACAACATGATATAATCGATTAAATAACTACTATCGGAGTGAACAATATTCATGAGTATTGATCAGAACATCTTGAATCATCTGTATAAGTCTCAAAAAAAAGAACTCCCGTATCAACCCGGGGACAGAGTGCAGGTTCGCATCACTAAGTTGGTTGATTACGGCGCGTTCGCAGTGACAAAAGACGAGCACATGGCCTCAGGCTTGATTCACATCTCACAAATTCCTGAACACTTTGAACTACATACCCAGCAAATCATTGAAGCGGAAATTCGCCAAGTCAAAGAAGATAATAAGCTGGAGCTCAGTCTGGCGCATCATGACAAAAAGGAAAACCCCTTTCAAGTATTGGCCAGTATCAAAGCTCCCTTACCTGAACAGCAACCGCCTGCGGATGAAATTCAGGAAATCATCCAATATCTTTCCAAAGAATTCGGTTTAGTGTCGGAAGAGTCCAAACAAAAAGTGGAAGCGATGGTGCGGAAGATGGGCGTGTTTCATTTTACCATGGCCATGATGAAGGCTTTGCCCACATTTAAGCGGGACCTGGTGCATCATTTTCTTAAGGAGATGGAACAAAGGGGGAATCATCTTTGACCCGGTTCGTTTTCACTTCACCCGCCATCTGCGGGAACGGGTAGAGGAAAGATTGAGGAAAAAGCTTTCTGGCCATGACATCCACCAATTGATTCGAGAGAGCCAGGTCATATTGCAGACAGCAGACCATCTGTACCTTTATCATCCGGGCGAGAACATCCGTTTTCCGTGCATCAAAGACGGCGACCAGTGGGTAATCAAATCCGTCATGATCCATGGAATGTGGATGGAAGCAAAATAAATGATCAAAGCAATCAAAAGCCGTGCATTCTCGTGCAATGAATGCACGGCTTTTGATTTGTTGTACGCTTATACTTGCTTTCAAAGGGGGATAAAAATGGATTGGGTTAATAAGATGAACGATGCGATTACTTATATTGAAGATCACATCACAGAAGATATTTCTTACTCAGAAGTAGCCAGAGTTGCCTGTTGTTCCACTTATCACTTCCAACGCATGTTTTCATACATCACGGATGTGCCCCTGTCAGAGTACATACGTCGCCGACGCTTGACCTTGGCAGCATTTGAATTGCAGAACAGCAGCATAAAAGTGATCGATTTGGCGCTTAAATACAACTATGATTCGCCGGAAGCGTTTACCCGCGCATTTCATGCCCTACATGGCCTAACTCCAACTGAGGCGAGAAAAGCCGGAACGAAATTGAAAGCATACCCCCGTATTTCCTTCCAACTGACCATCAAAGGAGTGACTGAATTGAATTACAGGATCGAAACGCTAAGCGGATTTTCAATCGTAGGAATTCGCGAACGCATCCGTACCCAAGACGCTTTTCACACTGTGCCTCAGATATGGGCTGGTGCAACAGAGCAAGGTCTTTTGACAAAACTGTGGGAAATGCGTATGAACGATCATGCATTGCAAGGGATATTGGGCGTTTGCGCTGATGGTGACTTTGGCGAGAATGAAGAGTTTGACTATATTATGGCTGTCGTCTCCGATCAAACTCCGCCGAAAGGGATGACCTCCTTGAATTATCCGCCAACCA
Organism: Laceyella sediminis; assembly: GCF_003003125.1. Taxonomy (GTDB): domain Bacteria; phylum Bacillota; class Bacilli; order Thermoactinomycetales; family Thermoactinomycetaceae; genus Laceyella; species Laceyella tengchongensis. The sequence continues at coordinate 11,974 of NZ_PVTZ01000004.1, forward strand.
TGTGGGCTGTCTTTGACATGGACGGGCCACCGGAAAGATTGCAAGAAATCTGGAAGCGTTTGTACACCGAATGGGTTCCGACTTCAGCATATGAACTGGCTCATTTGCCGGCAATCGAATGCTATCTTCCAAGAGAGGAACATCGCAATGAGCTTTGGGTTCCCATCGCAAAGAAAGGGAATAGATGACTGTATTCATACTCATTGAAGAACGCAAAAAAGGCTTCTGTCCAATTGGAGGACAGAAGCCTTTTCATCACTTCGCTGCGGGAAATTCATGTTTCAATCCACGAATTTCCTTCATACCATGGGCCGGCTTGCCTACCGGTTGTTTTGGTTTGCCAGCGATCTCTTTGATGAGATTGACCACGAGCGTGCCAGATTTCTTCAGCATATCTTTTTGGATTTTGTCCAATGTATCCTCATCGCTGTGATAATAGGGATCTTCAGATACATGAACGAAAGCGACGGGAATGCCGGCATCTTCAAAAGGAGCATGGTCACTTCTGGTTGAATATCCGCGTTCATACGGCAAGTTGAGTTCATCCGCCAGTTTTGCAGCGTGATCAGCTACAAAGGACTTGGCATCAGGGGAAGCCGTGAGAATGTTAAAGGTGTCTCCAACGCCAACCATATCCATGTTGACCATGCCGACAATGTTTGCTTTGTCTTTGTCTTGCAGAGATTGAACATAATACTCCGAACCAACCAACCCGGCTTCTTCCGCACCAAACGCAATGAATTTCACATTCATGTTAAGCTTTTTATGAGAAAGAGCACGGGCCACTTCCAACATGGTGCTGGTGCCGGAGGCGTTATCGTTTGCGGCTGGAGTGTCTACCCCGTCATAATGGGCGCCCAGTATCAATGTTTTTTTGGTGGAAGCCTTTTTGGAGGCTTTAAGCGTGCCGATCACATTTTGTGAGTAGGTATCCAAGATTTCTGTTTTCACTTTCATGGTGACAGACACGCGCTTCCCGGCAGCGATCAACTCTTGCAATTGTTTCCCGTCCACATCCGACAACCCGATGGCAGGAATATCTGTTTCTTGGCCAAGTGTACCGCTTAAAGCGCCAGACACATTGTTATACAAGATTGCGCCAATCGCTCCAGCTTTAGCAGCATTTTGTACTTTCTCGTAGAATGTCAATTCTCCGCGTTGAATCAAAGCGATTTTCCCTTTGACATCAATTCCGGCAAAATCTTCCGGCTTGCCCAAACCAGCGAAAGCTACTTCAGCTCTAAGGCCCTGTTCGGGCGTGCTCGGGGAGTAAGTGAAAGTTTTGGCTTCGATGGTTTTATTTTCAGGGGAATGCAAGGTCAATTCTTGCCCATGGCTAATGAACGTTTTGAACGGGAATTTTTGTATTTTTACATCCAATCCCAATTTACGAAAACGCTTGGCAATTTCCGCCGCAGTTCGATGTTCCCCTTCCGTTCCGGCGACGCGGGCATTGTCACGGTTGGACATCCATGCGATGTCGCGATATATGCGATCTCCAGATATGTTTTGTTGTTTAGCCTTGGCAGGAACAGAAGCTTGTGGAAGGGTGAAAGCAGTCCCAAATACAACCACAGAGGAAAGCAAGAGGGACATCCCTACTTTGAATGTTTTTATTTTCATTCAATATCACCTTTTATTTTTTATTAACTGTATTCTATCAATATTTATAAAACCCTCTTTTCGTTATATATTTTCAAATATTAAGAATAAAAAATAAAAAGCGAGCGCACAACAAATGTTTGCGCTCGCTTTCCAGTTAGTGAACCATCAACCCACAATCGTCACATCGCGCGCAGAGACGACCATGCGCTGAGGTGCATTGCCGCGACAGGAAATCAACGTAGCATCCCCATAAGGATTCACATCGGCAACATAGACGCGGAGGGGAGTGACCGACACTCCACGAATAACAACATTCACAATTTGACCAACATACATGCGCAATGTTTCCGGGGCGACTCGAAAGGGGGAGCGGGGTGGGAATTGTTCCACATACCCATCATCGTCTGCATAGACGAATTCATCATCGACTTCCGAGTAATACGGATCATAATCATCATAGTACATCGTTGGGACTCACTCCTTTTATCCGTGAACCTAGTTCATGATATTCAACACCCCAACCAGTTGCGCAATATTGATTGCCCATAATGACAAGGATGGGTGTTTGTCTATGCAGAACTATTTATGATGAAATAAATTTATTTGTAAAGGGAGAGTGTTATGTCATTAAAAACAGGTCGAATCATTGCGCTTGCCAGTTGCATCGTGGTCTGCACTGTCTTTTCCAGCTCTGTTCCCACTCAGGCGTCAGGACAATCTGACATGCTAGTTCGCGATGGAGCGACCCAGCCCATTTATTCCTATAAGAACGCCATCCGCGAAAAAGGGTATGTGGAGGCTCCGAAGGACAGCGATCACGACGGCGAGCCTGACCGCATAGCAATCCAAATCATGCGGCCTAACACGGACAAAAAAGTACCCGTCATTTATGAAATCAGTCCCTATCGGTCGAGACTTAATGATGTTCCCAACCACAATGTCGATGTTGAATTGCGCCCTGTAAAAGGCAAGCCCATGGGTGAGCCGGATCAAACGCAGCCGTTTTCTGGTTATTATGATAACTATTTCGTGCCGCGCGGTTATGCCGTCATTTTAGCGGAAAGTGCCGGAACGGGCCTGTCGGGAGGCTGCCCGACATCCGGGGCTCGCAACGAGACTATCGGCGCCAAAGCAGTGATTGATTGGCTAAATGGGCGAGCCAAAGCGTTTGACGAAAGTGGAAAACCGATGGTCGCTGACTGGACCACCGGCAATGTCGGGATGATTGGCGTTTCATATAATGGAACCTTGCCTAATGCTGTTGCCACCACCGGTGTGAAAGGACTTAAAACGATCGTTCCCATCGCCGCCATTAGCAGCTGGTATGATTATTACCGGGCCAACGGCGCTGTGGTGGCACCAGGCGGTTATCAAGGCGAAGACGCCGATGTGTTGGCAAAAGCCGTCTTGACCAGGAAAAACCCCGCAGTCTGCCAAGAGATCATTTCATCTTTGGAGCGATTGCAAGATCGGGTGACCGGTGATATGAATGCTTTTTGGCATGAACGGGATTATGTTAAACATGCCAGTAGGGTGAAGGCCAGTGTATTCGTGGTGCATGGTTTGAATGACTGGAACGTTAAAACCAAGCAATTCGCCAGATGGTGGGACGCTTTGGCCAAGCACAAGGTTCCGCGAAAAATTTGGTTGCATCAAGGCGGGCACCTCAATCCGTTCAGTTTTCAACAACAAGCGTGGCTCTCTACCTTGCACCGTTGGTTTGATTATTGGTTGTATGAGATTCCCAATGGGATTATGAAGGAGCCGATGGCCAGGATCGAACGCGCTCCGGGCAGTTGGGAACAACATGCCACTTGGCCTGACAAAAAAGCCGAAAAGGTGCGGATGCCGCTTGGGGCGGGCGGAAAATTAGGGAAACCAAGCCACGGCCAACCCAAGCGCTTGGAAACCCTGATCGACGATCCCAAACGTACAGCCGAACAACTGGTCTCCAATCCGGAATCGCCATCCCCCAACCGCTTAGCTTATTTGGGAGCTCCATTACAAAAAGACATCCGTATCAGCGGAACACCCAAAATCCGAATTCGCGCCAGCATCGATCGGCCTGTCGCCAATCTTACCGCATTGTTGGTGGATTATGGGACGGACACCCGGGTAGACTACCAAAAAGGATTAGTGCGGACAGATCAGCGCATCTGCTACGGCCAAGGAGTTCCGGGAGATGATGGATGCGCCTACCTATACCAGCATCAGACCCATGTCTCTTCATTTGAAATTGTGACCCGCGGCTGGTTAGATCCGCAGAATCGCATCTCTGACAGCAAAGCAAAACCGGTAATCCCCGGAAAAGAATACACCTTTGAGTGGGATTTGCAAGCTGACGACTATGTGTTCAAAAAAGGCCACCGCATCGGCATCGTGTTAGTGTCAAGCGATCATGACTTTACCATTCGACCCACGGGCGGGACAAAGATCACGATTAACCCCGCAAAAAGCCAACTCATTCTGCCTGTGGTGAAGTGAAGAAGTGACACCCGCGGATATAGCGAAAACACACCGGGCATCCTACCTCCAAAAAGGAGGGAAGGCAACCATGTCCAAAAAGCAAGCGAAAGACAACAATGGGCAACGGAAAGTAAAAGTGAGCGGTGGCGAAGGGCGCAATGGTCGGTTGAGCCAGTTTAAAAATCATACACAACCGGGTGACCCTTACGCTCGCGATTATATGTCCCGTTCGGATGAGACCTGAACCCAATAAAAACAGGCCAGTGGAATTGCTGGCCTGTTTTTATTTGCAAACGGCAACTTGCAAGAACCATCTAATTCGATTACCATCTAATTAGATGTTCATCAAATTAGATGGAGATGAAATCATTTGCAACTTGACCGTTTGGTTCAATTTCACAAGACTTTAGCTGATCCCACCCGAATTCGCATTTTATCTTTATTGGCCCAAGGCCCTCTTCATGGGCAAGCGTTGGCTGGGAAATTGGGTTTGACCCCGTCGACGATTACCCATCATGTACGAAAATTGCGCGAAGTCGGATTAGTCTTTGAAAGAAGGAACAAAAACTCACTGTATTTACATTTGGATGCCAAAGCATTGCAGCAAAAGGCGCAGGCGATTACCAAGTGGGTGAATACACCCGACAAAAAGGAGAGAGGGGAATTGGAGCAAATCCGATGGGAAGTCATCCGGAATTTCTTCACTGCCGATGGAAAGCTGACACATCTCCCAGCAAAACATAAGAAAAAGCTGATCGTGTTGGAATATCTCATCAAAGACTGGAAAGTCGGTGTGAAATATCCAGAAAACGAACTGAATGAATACATTAAAAAGTTTCACGATGATTATGCGACAATTCGGCGGGAATTAATCATCAACCATTTCATGTATCGGGAAAACAGTATCTACGAATTAAATCCGCCTGACATGTGGAAAACATTTTAGACTCAGCAAAGAATCCGGATTATTCATCCGGATTCTCCAGTTCTTCAATCAGCTCTTCAAAATCGGCAATGAGGTTGCTCAAGGTATATGATTTATCATGATTCATGGCATCCAACCGATCGGCTGCGCGGTGGAGGATCTGATTCGCTTGCTTCAAGTCCTGAATGGACAGATCCAATTGATAACGTTTGTCCACGGGAAAACACCTCCTATGCATAGTATTTGAAAAGAGCCTATGTATCAATATACCATAACTTTCCTAAACACAACCCCCATGACTTTAGGGCCATGGGGGTTGTGTTTATTTATAGGATTTGACGTACTCTTGCAGGAGAGTGGCCGCCCGGGCTGTCCCTCCCGCCGCCAATAACTCTTTTTTCATTTGGGCCAGGTTTTGTTTGATAGAAGGCTCTGTGTGCGCGACAGCGACAGCTTCCCGCAATGTTTCCACTGACACGTCAGAGGGTGAGAGCGTCATACCGAGTCCCAGTTTTTTGACGCGTTCGGCTACCAAAGGTTGATCGGAGCTTTGTGGAATTACAATAGGAGGTACCTCATACCACAATGACTCCATGGTGGAGTTCATGCCACCGTGCGTGATAAACACTTGGGACTGTTTTAGCACTTCCAATTGCGGGACAAAGTTGCGGATGACGAAGTTATTAGGTGTTGGTTCCAATGAATCAATGTTCGTTCCCGGACCGACGTTCATAATCACTTGCCATTCGGTATCAGCAAATGCTTCCATGCATGTGAGATAAAATGAGGTATTGGAAAGAATGGAACCTAAAGAGATGTACATGATGGGGCGATCAGGATCCAAAGTGGTGTCTAAGCCGGGTTGGTTTGGCCGCTCGGTGATCTGTGGACCGACAAATGCGAAGTTATTGCCAAGTGTTTCGGAATCCGGTTGGAACACTTTAGGAATCATGACAAGGTTAAGACCATCATTGGCACAAAAAAACTCGCGTAATTTTGCCATGACCACCTCATCGTTTATAATGCGGGCTCTCTGTTTCATGAACACCGACTCTTCTGTCATCGCAAAGCTACTGAAATAGGCGACCGAGGGAATTTGGAGGGTTTTCAGCAGTTCTTTGGCCCAAACGCACATATGATCATACACGATCAGGTCTGCTTCTTCGCTGACGAGAGGCTCAAGTAGTTCGTGTGCCTGCTCTTTTTGTGATTGAAGAATCTGCAAGGCCAACTTCATAAATTTGTCTGGGTCATTAAGCATGAAGATGCTGTGTTCTTTGACAACATGCGCTAGGCTGAATTTTTCAGGAATCGGTTGATATCCCGCGCCGATAGCTTCCACGGTATTCCGGAATTCGGGTATTGTAAAAAAAATCGCGCGCTCACCGCGACGCACCAATTCTTTGGCTATGGCCAGACTAGGATTCATATGCCCATGAGCAGATTGGATTAAAAAAAGTACTTTCATCCGACACACCTTCTTATCAGTGGGATTTAACACCAAAAAGTTAATATTTACCTTTGCCCTACACGATTAGATTATATGACCCGGTTGGTGGGTTCAATGAATATCTACTGAACATTCCGTATACAAAAAGTAAACATCCGCATTCTCCGCTTGCCGAAAAGCTAAGCGAAGAATGCGGGTCCATCTAAAGACTAAACTGGTTTAACATGCTGAAGAACTCACCGATAAAGTCATAAAACAATTGTTCAGAAGGGGGCAATTTGCGCTTTTTGGGAATGATTACGCCCACAGTCCGGGCTAATTCCGGTTCGCTGATAGGGATTTTGACAGTGTCGCGCGGAGTGCTGTCGATCAAAGTTACTTCCGGCAACAGCGTCACCCCGAGTCCGGTTGCGACCAATCCTTTGATGGCATCAATGTCTTCCCCCTCGAAGGCCACTTTGGGCTGAAACCCCATTTGATGGCAAGCGTTGGCCACCAATTGGTACAACACAAAACCTTTGGGAAACAAGACAAACGACTCATCTTTGAGCTGGCTCAGTCGCAGAGCAGGATGGTCGGCAAGCGGATGGTGAGATGGCAACAACGCAACAATCTTGTCAGAAAAAAATATATGGCCTTCCACTTCTTTTACATCCGTGGGCACAGGGGCGATAAAGGCGATATCTACTTCACCGTTGATAACAGAGTCGATAAGATGATGATACGCGCCTTGCTTAAGTTGAAACCCGATGTTGGGATATTTAGCCCGAAACGCGGAGATAACCGTAGGCAGAATATAGGCGGCCAAACTACTCGGAAACCCCAGGCGGATAGAACCTTTGGCCGGATCAAGATATTCTTCGATTTCTTGTTTGGCTTTTTCTATCTCTCGCAAAGCCTTTTGCGCGTGGGTGAGGAATATCTTGCCCAAAGGCGTCAATTTCACGTTTCGCCCTTCCCGAGTGAAGAGGGCAACCCCCAATTCCGACTCCAGATTGGCGATTTGCCGGCTGACCGCTGACTGCGCTACATGAAGGGCGTGTGCGGCCTCAGTCACATGCTCGCGCTTAGCGACTTCAATGAAATATTGAATTTGTCTTAATTCCATCCCAGCCCCTCCCCTTTTTTATCCATCTCAATATGCGATCAATTTAATCGGAAATATATATTGTTAATATAATTATACAAATATAAAATGACAATACATCTTAACGTGATATTTCCTAACAAACGCGCCAAAAACAAATCTTCACAAGGGAGTGAAGAATGATGAGTCATAATCATACAGAGTTGCCAAGAAAACAAGGGCTTTATGACCCCGCATTTGAACATGACGCTTGCGGCATCGGATTTGTGGCCAATCTGAAGGCGAAAGCCTCCCATGACATCGTTGAAAAAGGATTGCATATCTTGTGCCAGCTGACCCACCGCGGCGGGGAAAATCACGCAACGGGAGACGGATCGGGTATCATGGTGCAAATCCCGCACCAATTCTTAAAGAACCAGTGCGCTAAGATCGGCATCTCGTTACCGGAGGCAGGGCAATATGGAGTCGGCATGTTGTTTTTGCCGCATGAGCCATCACTTCGCACCACGTATGAAAAGAAATTAGAGCGAATCGCGATGGCGGAAGGGCAAACCTTGCTGGGATGGAGAACGGTACCGGTAAATCATCAGAACATTGGAGAAACGGCTCGAAAAACACAACCGGTGATACGCCAAGTCTTCATCGCAAACAGCCAAGGATTGGACCCATTGGCTTTTGAACGGAAACTTTATGTGATTCGCAAGCGAATGGAGCGGGAAGCAGGAGAAGATTTTTATGCAGCTACGCTGTCCAGCCGCACCCTCGTATATAAAGGGTTATTAACTCCCTCGCAGTTGGGTGAATTTTACCCCGATTTGCAGGACCCTCTATTTGCATCCGCCTTCTCGATGGTGCACAACCGCTTTAGCACCAACACCTTTCCGAGTTGGAAGCGGGCACACCCCAACCGCTACTTGTTGCACAATGGTGAAATCAATACCTTGCGCGGGAATGTGAATTGGATGCTCGCCAGGGAAAAGATGTTTCAATCGGATGTCTTCGGGCAGGATTTGGACAAGATTTTCCCCGTATTGGACATGGAGGGTACTGATTCGTCGATTTTGGACAATTGCTTTGAATTCATGACCTTATCCGGGCGGTCTTTGGCCCACACCGCAATGATGATGATCCCCGAACCTTGGGAACATGATGGGCAAATGAGCGAAGCGCGGCGTTCATTTTACGCTTACCACAGTTGCCTGATGGAGCCGTGGGACGGACCCACCGCCATCGCTTTCACGGATGGTACCCACATCGGCGCCCTATTGGATCGCAACGGACTCCGTCCGGCGAGATATTACGTCACTTCTGATGATCTGGTGATCTTCTCTTCTGAAGTCGGTGTAGTGGACGTGCCTGAAGAGAAAGTGGTGCGCAAAGCCCGTTTGCAACCGGGGCGCATGTTGTTGGTGAGTTTGGATGAGGGGCGCATCATTGATGATGAAGAATTGAAAGAGCAAATCGCTGCGGAAGCACCATATGGTGAGTGGTTGCGTCAGCATATGGTCGAGTTGAACGACCTGCCGGGGCAATCGGAAGTCAAAGAGCTTGCTACAGAAGAACTTGTGCGTTTGCAAAAAGCTTTTGGTTATACCTATGAGGAGATAACTAAAAATTTGGCGCCCATGGTGACGGAAGGAAAAGACCCCGTTGGCGCGATGGGGAGCGATACTCCGCTTGCGGTCCTGTCTGACCGGCCACAACTATTGTATAACTATTTTAAACAATCTTTCGCCCAGGTCACCAATCCGCCCATTGACGCCATTCGTGAACAATGCGTTACATCCACGACAACGCTACTTGGGGCGGAAGGCAATCTGCTAAAACCTGCACCGACTCATTGTCGTCGCATCCGACTATCTACCCCCATCCTTGCCGATGAAGAATTGGGCAGGGTGGCCGGCAACACTCATCCGGCATTTAAAATAGCCTCCCTGTCGATGTTGTTTCCCGTGTCAAGACAGCATGAGTTGGCGGATGTATTGGATGAATTATTTAACCATGCGGATGCAGCGATCGATGAAGGGGCTACCTTGCTAATCCTGACAGATCGTGGAGTGAATGAAAAATATGCGGCCATTCCGGCATTGCTGGCCGTCAGCGGTTTGCATCATCATTTGGTGCGCAGAGGAACGAGAACCAAAGTAAGCTTGCTTGTTGAATCGGCAGAACCGCGCGATGTGCATCAGTTGGCTATGCTGCTCGGATATGGAGCGGACGCGATCAACCCGTACCTCGCCATTGCCACTTACAATCAGATGATCCAGGATGGCGCGTTGCCTGGAATCACCCATGCGGAAGCAGTGCGTCGCTATATTACGACAGCGACGGAAGGCATCGTGAAAGTGATGTCCAAAATGGGTATTTCCACCATCCAAAGTTATCGCGGGGCACAGATTTTTGAGGCGATCGGCATTGGCAAAGAGGTGATTGACACTTACTTCACCCGTACTTCTTCACAAATCGGTGGGATTCAACTGGATGTGATCGCGCAAGAAACCGTCATGCGCCACGCTCAAGCATTCGATCCGCATGGTGAAACATCGTTGGAAGCGGGAAGCGAATTACAATGGCGCCGCAATGGGGAACCCCATGCCTACAATCCGCTGACGATCCACACCCTGCAGCAAGCGTGCCGCCGCAATGACTATGCGTTGTTTAAGAAATTCACGAAAATGGCCAACGATGAACATTTACTCTTCCTACGGAGTTTATTTGCATTCAAACCAAACCGGCCATCTATTCCGATTGAAGAAGTGGAACCAGTCGAATCAATTGTGCGTCGCTTCAAGACCGGAGCCATGTCATACGGTGCCTTGAGCCAAGAGGCGCATGAGGCGTTGGCTATCGCGATGAATCGTCTCGGAGGCAAAAGCAACAGCGGAGAGGGAGGCGAAGACCCTCGCCGGTATCAAGTGGATGCCAATGGCGATTCACGGCGCAGCGCGATCAAACAAGTGGCCTCAGGGCGTTTTGGAGTGAATAGCCATTATTTGGTCAACGCAGATGAGATACAAATCAAGATGGCGCAAGGGGCCAAACCAGGCGAAGGCGGACAATTGCCAGGCAACAAGGTGTACCCATGGATCGCGGAAGTGCGCGGTTCCACTGTAGGAGTAGGGCTGATTTCACCCCCACCACATCATGACATTTACTCTATTGAAGACCTGGCGCAATTGATCCATGATCTCAAAAACGCCAACCCCCAAGCGCGGATCAGCGTCAAATTGGTTTCCAAAGCAGGGGTAGGTACCATCGCCGCAGGGGTGGCCAAAGGACTGGCAGACGTGATTGTGATCAGTGGACATGACGGAGGAACGGGCGCTTCTCCCCGCACCAGCATCAAACACGCGGGGATGCCATGGGAGTTGGGCTTGGCGGAAGCACACCAAACGTTGCAATTGAACCAACTGCGTGATCGTGTTGTGCTGGAAACGGACGGAAAGATGCTGACAGGCCGAGATGTGGTGATGGCTGCCCTTTTGGGAGCCGAAGAATACGGTTTTGCTACAGCTCCTCTCGTGGTACTCGGTTGCGTGATGATGAGGGTATGCCACTTAGATACCTGTCCGGTGGGGGTTGCGACACAGAATCCGGAGCTGCGCCGGAAATTCATGGGTGATCCTGAGCATGTGGTGAACTACCTACGCTTTGTCGCGCAAGAAGTGAGAGAGATCATGGCGGAGTTGGGTTTCCGCACAGTGGAAGAAATGGTTGGGCGCACAGATGTGTTGACGGTGAGTGACCGGGCCAAATCACATTGGAAAGCCAAACACTTGGATTTGTCGCCGATCTTCTATCAACCACAACCCGCAACGGAGAGCAACGCGGAAGGATCGACCCCAGCCGTACAAGATCATCATTTGGAAAAAACACTTGATTGCCAACAACTGCTTCCCTTGTGTCAACCGGCTTTGGAACATAGGACGCCAGTGAAGGGAGAATTTACGGTCAACAACAATCACCGGGTAATAGGAACCATTTTGGGCAGTGAAGTGACTAAGCGATATGGTGAACAAGGGTTGCCGGAAGACACCATCCACCTGTCATTCAAGGGGTCGGCAGGACAGAGCTTTGGCGCGTTTATCCCCAAAGGGATCACCCTGAATATTCAAGGCGATGCCAACGATTATGTCGGCAAAGGGTTGTCTGGTGGCAAAATCATCGTGAAAACACCATCCTCATCTCCATTCAACGCGCATGAGAACATCATCATTGGTAACGTCGCTTTCTACGGCGCCTCCTCTGGTGAAGCATATATTAACGGGATGGCGGGCGAACGTTTCTGCGTACGCAACAGCGGGGTGCATGCTGTTGTCGAAGGCATCGGAGATCATGGTTGCGAATACATGACCGGGGGCCGGGTCGTTGTTTTGGGATCAGTCGGGAAAAACTTCGCCGCGGGCATGTCTGGCGGAATCGCTTATGTCCTCGCCGAAGAGATGGAACGGTTCTACGCCCATTGCAACCAAGAAATGGTCTTGTTGGAACGTTTGGTTGACAAGGAAGAAATCGAGCAAGTGCGGGAAATGATCGCCAAGCATGTGCGTTACACTCATAGCCGCCGCGGTCAATCTGTACTGGCGGAGTGGGAAAAGCATGTGCCGAAGTTTATCAAAGTGATCCCCCGCGATTACAAGGCGATGAAGGAAGCCATTGAAACATTGAAACAAACCGGTTTATCTTTGTCCGAGGCGAAGGTGACAGCGTTTAACCAGCTGAAGAAACAGCGCGATCAACAAGTGAAAAACCATGTGCTGGTCACGACAGGATAGGAGGGAGATTATGGGCAAACCTACGGGATTCATTGAATACAAAAGGGAAGAGCCACAAGAGCGGAATCCGCTTGCGCGTTTGAACGACTGGGAGGAATATCAACTTCCTTTTCCTGAAGAAAAATTGCAAATCCAAGGCGCTCGTTGCATGGACTGTGGCACGCCGTTCTGCCACGCCGGTTTTGAGTTAAATGGTTCAGCATCGGGTTGTCCTGTGCACAACCTCATTCCAGAATGGAACGATCTTGTCTACCGCGGGCGTTGGAAAGAGGCGCTAGACCGCCTGTTAAAAACCAATAACTTTCCCGAATTCACTGGACGCGTGTGCCCGGCTCCCTGCGAAGGGGCTTGTACGGTGGCTATTCATGATCCTGCCGTGACCATCAAAAACATCGAACTGGCCATTATTGAAAAAGGGTTTGCCGAGGGGTGGATCGTTCCTCGGCCGCCCCGATTGCGAACGGGGAAAAAAGTGGCCGTGGTCGGGTCTGGCCCCGCGGGATTGGCCAGCGCCGATCAATTGAATAAAGCGGGTCATACGGTCACCGTGTTTGAACGGGCCGACCGCATCGGCGGCTTGTTAATGTACGGCATTCCCAACATGAAATTGGAGAAGCGGGTAGTTGAACGCCGGGTGCGGCTCATGGAGCAGGAAGGGATCACCTTTGTCACCAACACCGAAGTCGGCAAAGATATCACGATGGATCAATTGCGATCAGAGTATGATGCAGTGATCCTGTGCGCTGGAGCGCAACAACAGCGTGACCTGGTGATAGAGGGGAGAGAGTCCGCAGGCGTAGAGTATGCGATGGATTATTTGACTGCGGCCACCAAGCAATTGCTGAATCCACAAACCGGCGAATCAGACTTATCAGCAGAAGGTAAAGATGTGATCGTCATCGGCGGCGGGGACACAGGTGCCGACTGCGTGGCGACCGCCTTGCGCCAACGATGCCGGAGCGTTGTACAATTTGGTAAGCACCCCCGGCTGCCTGATAAACGCCGTCCGAATAATCCCTGGCCAGAGTATCCTCATGTTTTCACACTGGATTATGCTTATAAGGAAGCAGAAGCAAAATTTGGCCGCGACCCGCGCCGATACTCGATTGCAACACGTAAAATCGTCAGTGATGCACAAGGCCGCGTGAAAGCATTGCACACCGTAGATATGGAGAAAATTTATGCGGCGGATGGTAGCTATACATTTAGAGAGATACCTGGCAGTGAGCGAATCTGGCCGGCCCAGCTCGTATTGATCGCCATCGGTTTCGCTGGAACGGAAGAAAAACTTCTCTCTCACGCAGGACTTGCGCACACCAATTTCAAAGTCAACTCCGCTTATGGCGATTACCGCACCAATCTTGAAGGGGTCTTTGTCGCCGGTGATATGCGGCGGGGGCAAAGCCTGATCGTATGGGCCATCCACGAAGGGCGGGAAGCGGCCCGCGCATGCGATCAATATTTGATGGCAACCGCAAATGGTGCTGAGAAAGCTATATAGAGATGCATACAAATGACAAAGTGGGAAGTCATTTTCTCGCTTTGTCATTTTTTATGGCATCGTTGATTTGGATTACGAAGGGTGTACGACTCAGCATACAGAAAACCGCTGGTAAATAGAGTGAATTCACCAAATAAAAGGGGGTTAGGCACCTGAAATATGGCCTCTTTCCATCAAAAACACCTCTATATAACGTTACAAAACAAATATTTTGTAACGTTGTGTAAGTATTTATTCAAATTCGATGGTTTTATCCTGCATATTTCTCAATTAACCCTTTCGATCTCACTAGAAAAAGTTAACTATAGTATTGAGAAATGAAATAAAAAAGCCTTTCAGAGCATATTTCGCACTCTCACTACATCTTCCGTGGCGGCTCCAGTCGTCCGTATGTTGTATATTTGTCGTCTAGCCGCCTGCTGTGTATCCAGATCATTGTTGTATCAACCACTCTCTCCCCGTTCATAAAAAAAGGAGCCTTGCGGCTCCTGACTAACATTAGCTGATACCATATCCAGTTAACAAGTACACGCCGACCCATGCGACAGAGCCACACAAGGCCCCGATCAAATATTGAGAACGGTTCAATTTCAACACACCCGCACCGTACGAGACCCCTATCCGGACACCGGGAATGAAGTATGACACAGGAATCCCCCAAAATCCATATTTGCGCACAAATTCAAGCGAACGTTCTGATTTCCCGATCAAAAAGCGCCATTTGGGAAAGGCCGCAAACAATTTCTGCTTGCCGAAAGCTGCCAGGAAATAGTTGATCAGTGAACCGAACAACACGGCAACAACTGATAAAAGAAAGGTAGGCAACAAAGAGAAAACACCTTTAGCGATCAGTGTCCCGGCATAAAATAGCACGACTTCGTCCGGAATTGGAAACCCGATGATCCCGAGCAGCAAGATAATGAACAATATCGGATAGCCGTAGCAAGCCACCCAACCCAGAATTAACGCTTCCGTCAAACCGTATCGCCCCTTTATGTCAACTCGCTTCAGATGCGGCTTCTTCTTTTTCCCATCGTTCCTCTGCATTAAACCAATAAAACCACTGCCCTGGAGCGTCTTTCACCATCTCCTCCATCTCTCGGTTCAAAAAATTGATCGCTCCCCCCCGCTCTTTGCGATCAAACATTTCGTACGATGAATGGGCTCTCGAAACGTAAGCTGGTGGCAAAACCCTTGTTCTCGAAACCCCATAAAGGGAATGACCGGTATGTTTTGTTCCAGCGACAAGACCGCCGCCCCTCCGGGAGTCCGTGTTTATCTCCCGAAAAAGATAGATTCAAGAAATTGCGGACGGTAAAAATCGCCAAGCAAGAATACTACGCCGTTTTTCTTCAGATGCGCCTTAAGCGTTTTCGTAATCTAGCCCATCGCACCCCAACCGTTGAAATAACAGATAGAAAGGACGAATATCTTCGCTTTGGGCAGTTACGACTGTCAAGCATGGATACTTCATCGACAAGTACCAGTAATAATAGAAAAAATTACCCAAGTGTGGAGTGAGCAGAATCGCTCCTCTGCCTCTTTCCAATGCTTGCTCCAGAATCTCTTCGCCTTCTACCCGAAATCGCCAGTCGATTGACACTTCTTGCCCTTGTGCCTTTTCACACCATGCTATTGTCCCACCCAGTCCTTTCAGATGAAGGTTAGGCGCTGTTACTCACGTCACTTCAGTGAGGTTCCATTTATGGAGCGGAGATGATAAGGCATCTTTAGGCGCAACGAGATACGCACAAAAGCGACATGATAGATGGAGAGAATGGGAAGAGGGCGTAGATTGATAGAAGAGTACCAGAAGCACAAAACACTATATAAACAGCACGCTAAGAAACCGGTCCTATGTAGAACCGGTTTTTATCTTGTTATAAACTCCAAGGAGCTTGTAACATAGAGCAATCAGTGACTGTTTTTTCTACAACGGGTTTACTCCTTATAATATTTTTTCAAAACTGTATTCCATCTCTCCAGCTAGCGCTTCTGGAGTGTCACCAGTTTTCCTGAAATCATGAATATAAATTTGTTCAAACGGACCAAAATTTACTTGCTTATAAAATTCAAAACATGGGAATCCATCATGTGCACCTTGAATCTTGACAATACCGTCTTTTTTGGCATGTACATTTAATAGATAGTCGACGGGAGGTGCATATAAATTTAATGGATTGCTAGCACTAGCACTCATTTGAAACTTGACGTCATCAGAACTCCATACAATATTCGTACACAAAATACCTTTTGTACTAGCTTTTCCTGTTCTTTTATAAACGGAGCCATCTGGTGCTGTGACTCTTTCTGTTGTTATGCCAGTATTCGCATATGTGAAAATTTCTTTTTTATAGAAATCTATAACTACTTCTTGTTCAATTCTGGAACGCATAGTGTTTACAGCATAAGGTGTAAATTCACGTGCGTCACCTCCGAATTGGATTACATTTCCTGTTTTAATATCTTTCTTAGGTTCAGTCCAAGCCATTGGAATAAATACACTCGCTCTAATTTTAATGATATTAGTCATGAAAAACACCTCTGTAATTCAAATTTTATTTTGGGTAATACATAATATTAACCCATTGAGCAAAACAGGCAATTTCTTTCTCATAATCAAGGTACTCTTCTAATTTATATCTATTTTCAAAAGTGCTAGGGGGTTCCCGCTCTTTCTGAGTCTGGTTCCTTCGCTTGATTAAAAGCGCCCAGTCACTCTGCTTCACATCATGCAAGCTTTCGATCAGGGTCATCTATTTCAATGAGCCTCTCTTGGGCGTAATTTAACTTCTAGATTGTCATTTTAAAACTATATTCCATTTCTCCAGCTAGAGCTTCAGGTGTATCACCAGTTTCTCTGAAATCATGAGTATAAATTTGTTCAAATGGACCAAAATCAATTTGTTTATAAAATTCAAAGCAGGGGAATCCATCATGGGAACCTTCAATATGTGCAACACCACTTTCGTTAACACGTATAGTTAATAAATAGTCAGCTGCAGGTGCTACTGTATTTAAAGGATTACTGGCACTTGCCCTCATTTCAAAAGAAACTTCATCAGAGCCCCACACAACATTAGTACATACAATGTTTTCTGTACCTGCTTTTCCTTTTTTATAATCAATAGAGCCATCTGGATTTGTAATTTTTACAGTTACGATGCAAGCATTTGCATATGTGAAAATTTCTTTTTTATAAAAATCAATAATCACTTCTTGCTCTAATCTTGACCGCATAGTGTTTACAGCGTTTGGTGTAAATTCACGTGCATCACCAGTATATTCGAATATCCTTCCTGTTGCAGGATCTTTAATAGGTTCCAACCAAGCATACGGCGCAAATACACTCCCTCTAATTTTAACGATGTTAGCCACGAGAAACCTCCGTTTCTAATTCTATATTAGGTAATTCACAACAATGAACTATTGAGCAAATCGGATAGCAACTTCTTTTGCATAATCAATTGCCTTGGTTTTAATATTTCCTGCTTCTTGTGGCATTTGTGCCATTCCTTCGGCAATAATTGATTCAATATCGGTAATCCCCATAAAGTTGCAAATAGCTTTCACAAAACGATCTCCAAATTCAAGTTCTTTCATAGGACTTTCTGAGTAAATCCCACCTCGTGCTTGAATATGAACAGCTTTTTTATTTGTTAACAATCCAACAGACCCTTGTTCTGTATATTTAAAGGTTTTTCCTGCAATACAAATGACATCAATATATGCTTTCATTTTGGGAGGAACACTAAGGTTCCACATAGGAGTCACAAACACATACTTGTCCGTGTTAGCAAACTGATCGGTTAACTCATTA
Organism: Laceyella sediminis; assembly: GCF_003003125.1. GTDB lineage: Bacteria > Bacillota > Bacilli > Thermoactinomycetales > Thermoactinomycetaceae > Laceyella > Laceyella tengchongensis. Next base: position 29,603 of record NZ_PVTZ01000004.1, read on the forward strand.
ATGCGACTTACTTTTGTTTGCTCATTATTAGATAACTCCTCAAATGGTATTCCTTGGCGAAGTTTACTCCAGCTATTTAACACATCTGCATCAATATAAGGGATATCCATTTTATACAGATCAAGATGCATGATTTCATCATTTGGTTTTACTTGTTGATACGCGCCTAAAAATTCTTTAGCGATAGACAAACTAAAAGACTCCATTTCTGTTTTAGGATTTGCTGTGATATATAACACTCTTGCCATTTGCTCATCATTCCTCACTTGTTTTCATGTCTGTATTTCCTAAACGGTGTAAAATTATTTGGGTATCCATCCCTTTCACCTATAATAGTTTATCATTCAACAGTTCACTAGTAAACCACTATCTTTTTCTATTTAATGGTAAATAATCTTGTTTTAGAGGGATTCATTTATAAAAATAGTCGCTTGGCATCATGAACTAAACTTTAGTATCATTATTGGAAAGTGAAGGAGAGTAAAATCATATGGATAATCTATTTGAAAATAATGTAGGAAAATATACATCGATCATTTGGCGCCATGTTCAGTTATACTTGGCTCAGCGTTTGGAATCATTTGGAATCGGTTCAGGACAATATAACTACTTGTTTGCTCTATATGAAAATGATGGTCAAAGCCAGCAAAAGCTCAGCGAATTGCTATTGGTTAATAAATCAGCAACAGTCAAAGCAATAAATAAACTAGAGGAGTTAGGTTTTGTTGAACGTCGAGTCAATCAGGAGGATAAACGTTACTATCATGTTTATCTAACATCCAAAGGCTGGTCTGTTATGCCTCAATTAAAAAAAATTGTAGCAGAAGTTCAAGAGGAATTATTTCGTGGCATGTCAGATGAGGAAAGAACTCTGTTATTACGCCTTATGCGTAAAATGGCTCATAATATTACTACTACCGTACGCCAAGACTGCAATGTAGATAGTTAATATACCAGTAAGTTACTGGTATTCAGCTTGTCGACAAAGTCTGTTATTGCAGGTCGACAAGCTGAGCAACCCTTGTAATGCTTTTTTCATGGCTTCTTTCGTTTGTTTCCAGTACCAGAATATCTGGGGCGATCAAAACCGGATAATTTTTGCCGCAGAACATAAACAACCCCCATTCAGCGTAAGGATAAGCTAAATGGGGGTTTAATTTTAGATTGAGGAGGCGGCACGATGAACCATTCATTCAGATTGCTACCTGGTGAACAAGCGACGCTCTCTTGTGGCACTTCACCCTTTTTGTTTCGAATCGATATCCTCATCCGCCCGCACGAAACGATCCGCATTCTCCGGCATGTGAATGGCGCACGACTAGAGCGGATTTCGGAACAGTCGGAAAGTAACACCATCTCCGTCCCCGACCGTTCTTTAGTGCATATACGGTGTTCTGCTGAGGAATGGGATTTTTGCCTTGACTGCATCAATTGATCTGCCTACTGGAAATATCTCGCATCTCAAATAAAAAGATTGATGTTCCCATCATTGGCCTCTGATATATAGGTGGCCACCCCGGCAAATTCCATGCCGTCTATCAACTCTTCCTTTTGTATACCTAGCACTTCCATCGACATGGTGCAGGCAATCAGCTTAATATCCAATTCCAATGCCATCTGGATTAACTCGTTCAACGTAGCAACATTTTTCTTTTGCATAACCCTTCGCATCATGATCGGCCCCAAGCCGGCGAAGTGAAGCTTGGACAACCCCAGCTTCTCGGGGCCGCGGGGCAAAAGCCAGCCAAATGTCTTGTCCATCCAGGATTTTTTCACATTGACCACTTGGTCTTTTCGCATGATATTAAGACCCCAAAACGTAAAAAACATTGACACTTGATTTCCCATAGCTGCTGATCCGGTAGCTATGATAAAGGCAGCCAATGCCTTGTCCAAATCACCGCTAAACACAACCATCGTTGTTTTTTTGCCGTTCATGGGTCAATCCTCTCTTCGTCCTTTTTTGATCCAAAAGCGATACGTCGAGCCATCGGTTTGTTGTTTAACGATCGTATGCCCATTTGCTCGGGCCCACACCGGAATGTCTTGTAACGCGCCGGGATCAGTCGTGTGCAACTCCAAAATTTCATTCACGGACAGTCGCTCGACCGCTCGCTTGGCTTGGATCAAGGGGACGGGACATTGCAAGCCTTTGCAATCAAGCACATGATTTGCTTCCATATCGCGCATCCTTTCTTTTTAAAATATCTCCACCAAAATATAGACAGATGCTCCTTGTTTGGTAAGATGAGAAACGGATTGACCCATCCGCGTTCGGTTTAAACGGGATCGAATCAATTTTTAATTTTTTTGAATAATATACGTATTACCATCATAAATAAAATTCAGATTGTGTGTCAATCAAATTTTGACCACTCAGTTAGATTTGCTAAAAGGGACACAGATTGTTAAGATTTTCACATTCAAGGCAGGCACCTTTTATGGTTAACTTAATGCTGGGGTGATAGTATGCTCAAACAACCTTTGGGTCGATTGCGTGTCATTGGCTTTCTTGAAGGAATGTCATATCTCATTTTATTATTTATCGCCATGCCCATGAAATATTTGGCTGACTATGCCATGGCCGTCACAATCACCGGCGGATTGCACGGATTGCTGTTCGTCCTCTTCATAGCTGCTGTAGGCCATGTTTCCATTGTAAACCGCTGGTCTGTGAAACAAATCATCGGCGCGCTGATCGCTTCGGTCATTCCATTTGGCACCTTTGTGTTGGACAAGCGCTTAAAGGAAAGCCACTCTCGTGAAGGATAAAAAGATGGGTAGCTAATCACCCATCTTTTTATCTGCCATGATTAATTCCATTCATCCCGATGCAGCTTGATGAACTCCAGATATTTTCGCTTCATCTCGAGCCGTTCATGATCAAACAATCCATTTTTCATCAATTGCATAAATTGTTTTCTTGTGATGGAACCTTTTCGATAAAGGCGGTTTAACCGTCTGCGCTCTTCAACCGGAAGCTTCTGAATCTGGTTCATCACCTGTCTCCTTCCGTTTGTTCAAATCAATGTGGATCAGCGGATAAATCAGGCTCGCAAAAAGAATCGCTCTTTCGATTTCTATTTTCTCATACGCGTCAACGGGCGTTCCCGTGACTGATAATACCCCAATTGTTTTTCCATCCAGCGAACCAGCCTTGATGGGGACGCACAAAATGGTGCGATACACCTTGCGAGATAACTCTTTGCGGTCGTATTCATACTCCAAATTCTCAACATCTGGGACATAATACAGTTCATTCGTGCGATACGCCTTCCCTGCCGAACTTCCGATAATCGGCGGGCGGTAAAATTTGACCCGGTGCGAATGTCCACTGGAATGGGCATAATGGATCAAGCAGTCTTCTTCGGGATGTTTGACATGGATGATACAACGCGGATTTTTCTCGCGAAAGCCCTTAAACGTATTGACAAGATAATCCAGAAGATTCATGAAAATGTCGTCACGGTTTTGGCGGAAATGCTCTTCTTCCACGATTGCGGTGGCGATTTCATCCGCAGTGTACATGATTTGTGACATCGTGTAAGTCTCATCGTCGTACCGGTTATCCAATTCTTCATACAGTTGTCGTAGTGTATTGATTTCTTGGGTCAGTTTGTTCACCTGTTTTTTCCCTTTGGTTATCTCCAGTTCTTTTTCTTTGATCAGTTCAAGCAATTCTTTCCGTTCTTGCTCCAGCAAAATAACTTTCTTTTCAAGCTCATCATTTTCCTCCTGGCACCGTTCCAATTGGATTAACGTCACTTGCCTCCCTTGATCTGTTTCTTCCAAGTTACGTCCCATCCAATCATTTTTTCCGGTGCCATAGCGATAAAGATGGATGATAATCATGACGACCAATCCAGCAGCAACAATATATGCGAGGAAATTGAGAAACCATCCCGAACTGTCATTCAATATCTCCAATAATTTGATTAAATCTTCCGCCATATTATCTCCCCTTAACATATGGCATCAAACTACAATCCAAATGATGACCTATAACAATTATATCGAATATTTTATTTTTTCAACAATAAAAATTTTCCTTTATTTATGGGATAATAGGTGGCAGAGGTGAAAATGGAATGACTGTAAATCGTTTAATCCAGAATTTGGAACATTGGAAAGGCAGAGCCGTTGGAAATTGGGGAGTTTGGATCGAAGATTTAACCAGCGCTACCACTTGGGCATGGAATGAAACCAAATCATTTTACGCGGCAAGCATCATAAAAGTTCCAATCATGGTTGCCGTTTATAAGCAGGCGTTTCTAGGCCGTTTGGCATTGGCCGATGAGATCATCTTGACGGCCGAAGACCAAGTGGGAGGAACAGGCGTTCTGCAACATCTATCACCAGGGCTGCGCCTCTCGGTACAAGACTTGACCACACTGATGATAATCCAAAGCGACAACACCGCCACCAATATCCTTATTGATCTGTTGGGGACGGAAACGATCCGTGAAACCATGGATGAACTTGGTATGCGACAAAGTACCTTTTACAACAAGTTGATGATCGTACCAGCGGAGCCAGCAGGCCTGAACATGATTACCGCAGCAGATGTTGCCCGATGCTTCCGCCACATCGCTCAGGGTAAGGCTGTATCGCAACATGCAAGCAGACAAATGGTCGAAATCTTAAAAAAACAGCAACTCCGAGACTGTTTCCCGACGGGACTACCAAGCCAGCACGGGGATATCATCGGCTGGTTACCGGAATGGGAATTGGCCCACAAGACAGGGATGGTCACCCGAACGCTGCATGATGCTGGTATTTTATTTACCAAGTCACGGGCGGTGGTGATGGTTGCGCTGAGTGAGGAGTGTGAATACGAGCAAGCACAACAACAAATGAAACAATTGGCCCGTTTGGTATATGAGGCATGTTTTGAATCCGATTAACCCCCCAACACAAAACGATGCGCCGCTCATGCAATAAACGGCGCATCGAGTCCAGCATCAGCACCAATGGTAAGTAAGGTATCATCACCTCTTGACTACAGTTTGATTTAAAGTATTCACATCAATTTATAGCTCATTATGGATGATCTAGTGATTCAGACCATCTATTACATGCCTCCCGGCCTAATCTTTTGCTTCCATCCACATGCCTTTCACCAAGACCGATTTGATAACCCAACGCTCTCCATCTTTGACGCATGGAAAACGAATGTCCTCATCAGGGTGATAAAGGTACAAGTGCCGATCCGTCTGCAATAACACAATGCTTTCGTGTATCAATCGTTCGATCTCCTGGCCTGTTAAATTTTTCCCCAACCTCTCTTCCAAGCGTTCACGCAGATGGCGCGAAAAATGAAAGAAACGTCGGTTAAAGGCAATCACCTGCCTGCTCTACTTCTTTCAAAAAATGATACACCAAGTCTCGTTTAAATCCTGGAAGCGCTTTCATCATGGTTATGGTAAAGTGGAAAACGCCCATTCGCTTAACCAATTCCTGAATTTTCTTCTTAGAATTATCTGACACTAATCCGAATTCTTTGGAGAAAAATTCGATGATGTCATCGATCTCCTCTTTAGGCAGCTCTTTTTCGGGCAATTTGTCTTTCATCTCTTTAAGCACGGCGAAGGGAGTCTCTTCTCTTTCCGCCAAATGGATCAATGACAATTCCAGTTTGTTGTCTTCCTTGATCTGTTTCACTTGGGCCTCTAACAAGTCGTTCACTTCCAGATTAAAACCGGGGGGGATTTGCGATATATGGATCAGGCCAGGTACAAGATGTTGATCCTTGGTCACCACAAATGCCCCATAATCCACCAACTTCGTGACGCGGACGGGTACCATTTCACCTTCTTCATAAGGGACAGCATGTTTACGGCTAGTTTTGTTCAAATATTGTGAAATCCTCTCGTCGATGCCCATTCTTCTCTCCTCCGTTTTTTTTGGTACTTATCATTATATAAGAAAGGACGACTTTCGTAACAGTGGGCAATTCTGTTTTTTTCAAACAAATCTAGACCATCCGAGGCGATTACATCCAAAACCTTCCGCGGTAAAGGGTTAATCAACAAATAATACAACGGCCAGGGCTCCTGCAAGGGATAGCGATTGCAGGAGCCCTGGCCGTTTGCATGACTAACTAAATTAAACGATGATACCCATTTTGTTCAATCTCTTCTTCACTTCAGTAACGACAAATTCAGCATCCTGTTCGTTGTTCACCACATCGATTTCGTCCATGTTCACCACCAACACCTCTGAAGCTTTGTAATGGTGATGAACCCAGTCATCATAACCGGACCACAGTGTGCGGTAATAATCCACCAAGCTGGGATCCTGTTCAAATTCACGTCCGCGCATGCCAATCCGAGTCAGTACCGTTTCAAAAGATGCGCTCAGGTAGACCATCAGGTCGGGGGCCTTTTTGGGCATCCCTTCGATCTCCTCCAACATATTGTCCAGCAAACGCTCATACGCATGGAATTCCAAATCATTGATGCGGCCCAACTCGTTCAGGGTTTTCGCAAAGTACCAATCCTCATAAATGCTACGATCCAAAACGTTTTTCTTGTCGGTCAAGGCCCGCTTGATGGCCTTAAAACGCGTATCCAAAAAATGCAATTGCAACAAAAACGGATAGCGCATGCGCTCGCTTTCTTCCTCTGATGCGGTATACAACAAAGGAAGCAACGGATTGTCATCAACCGATTCATAAAACACTTTACTGTTCAAGGCCTCGCCCAACAATGTCGCGACACTGGTTTTCCCCAGCCCAATCATCCCGCCGACTACGATCACTAGTTCGTCACTCCCCACCATCTTGTTCACCTCTAAGCTAACTTGCTCATATCGGGTTGTCTTGCTTATATCAGTTATTATCATAACGAATGAATCCAAGCAACTTATAGATCATACCATCAATGGAAGCAATGGCGCCAGGGGGAAATTTTTACGTCGCCGTCGGACTACCATAGCATTGAAATATCAAGAAGATCCAAAATGAGAGTTCCCATTGCATCTTATCTCTGATCGTAAAATATATATATGATTTTTATTTTTATCAATTATTGTAGCGGCAATGCGCGCAATTGTGTGTAGAATTAGGTACATTATGTTAATTTAATATTTTACAAATAATGACCGTAAGTTTATAATATGAAACGAAGACACAATATAATAGAGGTGAAAAAGCGTGTTAAAATGTAATCTAGATTTAATCTTAGCTAAAAAGAAATACGAAGGATTTATGCTTGATTTAAACGGAAACAAAGTGAAGCCCACCAAAACGAATTTAGCCATCGCCTTGGGCGTAGTGAAACAACAAGTAACCATGTGGACAAGCAATACTGCTTATCCCAGAATGGATACACTGTACAGAATGGCAAAAATTTTGGGTGTTTCCACCGATGAGTTGTATACTTTTGAAGAGAGTGAAGAAGAAATTCAAAAACATAGAGAAGAAATAGCAAAACGACTTAAAGAAGAAGAGGAAAAATCTAAAAAACGAAAAAAAGAATATCAATTAGCGAAACAACAGAAAAAAGAGTAAGCATGAAGAAAGTTGCTTTATTTATTTAAAGAAGTACTGTTTATTGACTGCTCAGTCTAACAACGGTTGAGATAAAGAAAACCTAGCAACTCGATTTTTGCTAGGTTTTCTTTGCACAGCTAAAATGCCGTTATTCAGCGGATGGCTTGCTGACAAACAACCAGTCGTGAATCTTGAGAACCTCGGTCATATCAACCTGGGGTTTAAGCATGTAAAGGATTTCGTACCCCAACACGATTCCCATCAACAGGTTGGTGATGGTTTGGGTATCCATGTCAGAACAGATTTGCCCCAGCTCCTGGCCTCTTTCAACGATTATATGGAGGAATTCCGACCATTGGTTGAAGTTCAGTTCTAGCCATTCCCGAACCGTTTCGTCTTTGCGGGAATATATGACCAACTGATAAAAGGTGGCCGTCCATGTCAATGGATCGTCACCAAGGCTGGCGTATATTTTGGCGGTCACTTTTTCCAAGATGGCCCGCACATCACAATTGTCGAGGGACAATTCCTCTTTAATCTCAGCCGCCATATGCCCATACCCGCGGTCCAAACGGGTTCGCATCAATTCATACAACATTTCTTCCTTGCTTTTGAAATGTACATAGAAAGAACCTTTGGTTCTGCCGATATGTTTCATGATCTCATCAATGCTTAGCGCATCAAATCCTTTGTCGGCCATCAGCTGGAATGCGGTTTCAATGATTTTTCTTTTCGTTTCTTTCCCTGTGGAATATTTCATGCGAGCCTCCAATTGTATTCAAATTGAGTGAATAAATACTATTATATATTGATTTTGATAAATAGGTATCCTGTAAAGAAAGCGTACCAAACACACAGTTTCATTTCAACCTTAAAGGGGTGTGGAACATCGAAATCGGATACAAATAACGGGAGTCATAAGTGAAGCAATCAGATATGGGGTTTGATGCCACTGGCCAGTTCTGCTCCAACTTCATATATGATATACTAACCGGGAACATTCGTCGAATCTGAGAAAAGGGGGATTGTGATGAAAATATCCGTTATTTTAGGCAGCTCCCGTGACAATGGGAATGCAGAGACGCTTGCGCGGCGGTTGTGCGATGGGCTTGATGTGGAATGGATCACCTTGCGAGACAAAGACATTCGCCCGATCCGTGACCAACGCCATACAGAACATGGATTTGAGCCGGTCGATGATGAATATGAAGATGTGATCCGACAAGTCATGAACAGCGATATCCTCGTCTTTAGCACGCCGCTATACTGGTATGGCATGTCTGGCCACATGAAAAATTTTGTGGATCGCTGGTCGCAAAGCCTACGCAATCCGGCATACGATTTTAAAGGCGCAATGAAGGACAAGCCCGCTTATGTGATTATCTCCGGCGGGGAGTCGGCCAAAATCAAAGGGCTGCCCTTGGTTCAGCAATTCCAGTACATATTTGAATTTATGAATATGAAATTTGCCGGCTATGTCATCGGGCGGGGTACCAAGCCTGGTGAAGTGTTAAATGACAAAGTCGCTTTGCAAGAAGTAGACCATCTCAACCAAGCTCTCAAAAACATGAGCGTCTGATAAAATTGCGCGGCATAAGCCCACCCATTCTCCGGGTGGGCTTATGTTGTGTGGTCAGCTTTTTCAGCTTTTTACGCTTTGATCACTCTCTGCCCCACTCCTGACGCTGTTGTTGTGTACATGTAACCGCATTTTTCGCAATATCCTTCCAAGTCAGTCGTCAAATAAAGGCGTTCATGAGGTTAATAAAGCGCAAAATCCCTTTTCTTAAGTGGTTTCCAACTCTAATCAAACTGCTTGAAATACAGGTGTGTATACACTCCATCGCGTGCAAGTAACTCATCGTGCGTACCTTGTTCCACAATACCATCCTTTGTTAGTACAATAATTCGTTGGGCATTGCGGATAGTGGAAAGGCGATGGGCAATAACGAGGGTCGTACGTCCTTTAGCTAACGATTCTAGTGATTTCTTGACGATGCTTTCACTCTCGTTATCTAGCGCGCTCGTTGCCTCATCTAAAATAAGAACGGGTGGATTTTTTAAGAATACGCGAGCGATACTTAGTCGCTGCTTTTGACCACCAGACAATTTGACACCTCTTTGTCCGATCTCGGAGTGGTAGCCGTTTGGCAAACTCATAATAAAATCATGGGCATTGGCGTGCTTGGCTGCCGTGATAATTTCTTCATCGCTCGCCGCTGGATTTCCGTAGCGGATATTTTCCATCACCGTTCCCGCAAAAAGGTAAACATCTTGCTGTACAATACCGATGTTATTTCTTAATGACTGCAGATCGATATCGCGAACGTTGATCCCGTCTAGTAACACCTCCCCATCTGTCACATCATAAAAGCGAGGGATGAGCGAGCATAATGTTGTTTTTCCCGCACCAGACGGACCAACTAACGCAACGTACTCTCCCGGTTGTATACGAAGCGACAGGTTTACTAAGACATTGTCCAAATGGTCTTCGTAACGGAAGGAAACTTGCTTGAACTCAATCTCGCCATGTACCTCTGGCAAGGTTATGGCATCCGGTTTGTTTTCGATTGCTGGCTTCAGATTCATGATTTCCATAAAGCGCTGGAAGCCAGTGATTCCTTCTTGAAACTGCGTGCTCATATGAGTCAGTCGTTGAATTGGTTCAATCATAAAGTTGATATACAGTAAGAAAGTAATCAAATCAGCTAACTCTAAAGTGTTATTCACAATGCTAGCACTACCTAAGATAATCACCGTGATCGTAATCAGTTGGATAAACGCTTCAACACCATTGAAAAAATACGCTTCCGCCTTGTACGTTTTCTTTCGGCTATTGAGAAAACGATTGTTTTCTCGGTTAAACTTCTCAATCTCTACGTGCTCGTTGGCAAACGATTTTACCACGCGGATTCCTGATAGACTATCCTCTACCTGTGCGTTTACGTCCCCGATTCGCTCTTTGTTTCTTCTTAATGCCTTGTTCAACTTCTTATTAAAATATAATGTAAAGGCACCTAAGAATGGTAAAAAACAGAACACAGCGATTGTTAAGGGGGCGTTAATAAAGAACAGAATGACAAATGCTCCAATAAAACGGGCGAGATATTTGACGTAGTCTTCTGGACTGTGATGGTAGAGCTCGGAAAGCAGTAGCAGGTCGTTCGTTATTCGAGACATGAGCTGACCTGTCTTTTCCTTATCGTAAAAGCTTAAGGAAAGCTTCTGCATATACGCGAACAACTCGCTACGCATATCCCTTTCCATACGAGCACCGACCTCATGACCTTTGTAGTCTACAAAGTAGTTCCCAATATTCTGGATCACGACTAAAACAAGCATCAGCCCACCAATCCAGTACACTTCACCTAGCGCAGTGGATAAGTCTCCTTCCAGAACATCTTTCGTAATATACCGAACGAGTAATGGAAACACCAAAGTCACAGCAGATACGATAAAGGCGCAGGCCAATACCGACAGAAACAACGTTAAATACGGTTTGTAATATGAGAAAAATTTTTTTACTGGAAAACGCATGATTTACCCCTTTTTTTGTGTTATTTAAATAAACACATATAAGGGGTACACCATTTACAAATAAGAAGATGTTCCACCCTTATATGTTTGTACGGTTTGATTTGTCATGGTTTTCATGTGAATTGCCTCCTTGTTCGTTAATACTTTCATTTTAAATTGAGTTTATGCAGGAGTAAACATCATTATTTGGTCAATTTACACTATAAATAATAATAAGAAATATCCATCTTATTCTAACTTCACATCTAAAGGTTGGGGTGGTTCCTTTAAATCAATGATGTAATCGCCAAATCGCTTAATATTTTTTGTAAGAACCTTCTCGTCTTAACTGCCGACAGCGGTCAAATCTACGACGTTTTGGAAAATAACCGCGTTTGCAACCAAAGCATTATACTTGTAGCATTCAGAAATGAGAAGATCGCAGTTTTCCCAAGGAAGCAATTGTTCCCGATAATGTCGACGAAGCGGCCGGTTATTGGATGAAATCGCCAGCTTCACGTCTTCTTTTTCCGGAAGGTTCATAATACATATAAAGTATTCATCTTCAATGCCGAGGGGGGACTGCCATGTTAAAACGGCGTCGGTTGGTCTATAAACGACCCTGGACGTTGTCTTTGGCCCAATGGATCAAGCGTTTCACACCACCGATCCGCTTGCGCCGGGCATCGGGGTTCGCCCCTCGCCGGGCTCCTTCCCCAACGCCGAATGCGGGCCTTCCCTACCGCATGATTCAGCGTGGTCCGAAGATGAAGCTGATTTTCCTTCTTCTGATTTGTGCGTCCATCATCATCTTTCCTTTATGGTTCATTGAAGTTCAATATGATACGACGTTATCGACGATTGCCAAGACGGAAGCGAAGAAGATAGTTGAGGAAGCATTCTTAAAAGGCGTCGCAGATGTTCAGGATGCACTGAGCAAAGAAAAAAAACAAGTCGCTTTCATGCATAAAGACCAACAAGGTCGGATTGCCGGCATCAGTTTTGACAGCCACACAGAAGGCAAGATATACCACATTCTGACCGGCCGCATCTTGCATGAATTGAAAGAATCCCAAGACCGCGAGCTTCACATCTCGTTGGGGAAAATCGCCGAAAGTAGCATTTTATCCGATTTCGGGCCGAATATCCCTTTGGATATCTGGATTGAAGGATCACCCCATGTCACGCTGACGACCAAAGTGGAGCAATCGGGGATTAACACGACATTGGTAAATATCTTGATTCATGCAGAAATCGAAATCTCCACCCTATTGCCATTTGCCAAAGAACACTTCACTGTCAAGTTCGATTATCCCATTATTCGGGAGTTGGTGGTGGGCGAAGTGCCAAGCATCATGCCGGACGGAACCAAGACCAAACCAATCCCGCTCGTCCCGAATTAAAAAAGCAGATGGGCATAACCCATCTGCTTGTTTTGTTTGTTACCGATCCAAAATCGTTTTGAATGTCGTCTGATCAAGCCGTTTGATCAATGCCAGGGCAAACGCTTTAGCTGCCTCAACATCTTCTTTGTCAACAATCGACGCATGGGAATGAATGTAGCGCGCACAAATGCCAATCGCCGCGGAGGGAATGCCAATCCCTGATTGATGCACCCGTCCAGCATCGGTGCCTCCTTGGGACACAAAGAATTGATAAGGGATTTGCTCAGACTCTGCGGTGTCCAACAAAAAGTCTCGCATACCCGGTGAAGTAATCATGGACCGATCGTAAATACGGATGACCACTCCGCCCCCGATCTTGCCAAATCCGTCGCTCACGCCCGGGGTGTCGCCCGCCGGCCCGGAATCAACAGCTAAAAACACGTCAGGCTGGATCATTTCCGCGGCCACTCCGGCCCCGCGCAAACCGACTTCTTCCTGAACCGTCGCCCCGGCGTACACCGTGTTGGGATGATCCGTCCGGGCCAACTCTTCCAGCACTTCCAATACCAATCCACAACCAAAGCGATTATCCCACGCCTTGCTCATCACCCGTTTGCCGCCTTCCATTTCCACGAACGGACAGTGGGGCACGGCGACATCCCCAAGGCGGATCCCCCACTCTTTCACGTCCTCTTCACTGGTTGCGCCGATATCGATAAACATTTGATTGACGTCCACGACTTTGTTGCGCCGCTCGTCACTCAGCAAGTGTGGAGGCACAGAACCGATCACCCCTGGAATCCGCTTGCCATCCCGAGTGATCACATCGACCCGTTGTGCAAGCAACACTTGGGACCACCAGCCACCTAGGGGTTGGAACTTCAAAAAGCCGTCTGTAGTGATGCGGGTAATCATGAAAGCGACTTCATCCATGTGTCCAGCAAACAGGATTTTGGGTCCTTCTTCCGCACCGCGTTTTACGCCATAGATGCCTCCTAGCCGGTCCTGTACAATCTCTTCGGTCACTTCGGATATGTATGTACGCATCACTTTCCGCATAGCTTGTTCAAAACCGGGAGCACCCGGCGTTTGTGTCAAAACTTCGTATCGTTCCCAGTTGATGGTGCTCATCGGGACTCCTCCATTTCAAGTGAATTTTGCAATTTTTCTTCTTGAGATTGTTTCCATTCCCGATATCTCCGATGTACGGTCGCCCGTGAAACATCATATCCAAACCCTTTTAACGTGGCCGCGATCTCCTCATAGGTGAGCTTTTTCTCCTTTAATGCCACGATTTGCTCCAACGGGACTTCTTTCTTTTCGCGTCCGCCCAATCCTTGGTTCTTGAGATTCTTGGCCGGATTGAATCCCTTTTCTCTCACTGCGCGCCGCATGCCCCAACTGATCTTTTGATTCATCATTTTCCGTTGCAATTCTTCCACTTTGGCTATGATCGACAATACCGTCGATTCACCAGCATCCAATTCCAACTCCCCGCGCTGTTGCAGGGAGTAAATCGTGCAACCAGACCGATGGAGCTGATGGATAATGGCCAATTTCGCTTCTCCCCGTCCTAGTCGCGTATCGTCTTGAATAAGGACGGCCTCGACTTTTTCTTGTTTCAACGTGTCAAACAGCTCGTGCAAACCGGGCCGGTTAAGGTCAAACCCACTGTATTGTTCAGAAATGACCCGCACGACTTCAACAGACAACTCTTCAGCCCATTGCTTCAGATCAAGGACTTGCCGCTCCAAACTCGTTTCCTGCTCTTCCTTCTTCGTACTGACACGCGCATAAATGATCGCTTTCATCTTTACTTCTCGCTACCATCCTCTCACAATCTTGCAAATCCACATCGATTTAGGTAAAGTGGGTTAGAAGGAGTGATATGAATGATCGATCAACAATTAATTAATAGAATCAATGAATTGGCTCGTAAAAAGAAAACGGTTGGGCTTACGGAATTAGAGCGAAAAGAACAACAGAAGTTATATAAAGTCTACTTGGGAGCCATCCGCGGACAAGTAAAACAACAATTATCCAACATTCGTTTTGTCGAAGATCAACAATAATTTGGTAAACGATTCAATTATATCGCATGTCACGTTGACGAACAAATGGTTAAGTCAGCGCGTCAGAGGAAAGCAGAGTGACCATACTCTGCTTTTTTTGCCTTCAACGCAAAAAGAGCCTGGGTTTCCAGACTCTATGCATCCGTGTCATACCAGGGATTTAGGTGAATGAGAACTTCTTGTATTTCCCCATCATGCGCCATCAACGCCTGTTTGATTTTCCGTGCGGTATCATGCCCTTCCTGAATCGACAACTCACCAGGTAGGCCCACCCGCACATCGACAATCGTATAGTGCCCGTGTTCTCTAGCCCGGATGCGGTCAATCCGTTTGACATGGGGGACGTTTAAAATAATCTGAGAGTATTCTTTGATCTTTTCTTCCGGAAGATTTCTCTCCATCAAAATACCCATGGATTCCCGCCCCATATCAATTGCGATCTTGATGATCAATAAAGAGACAACAATGCTGGCCAGCGGATCCCCGTATTGCGCAAAAGGGAGGCCATATTGTTGACCAGCGATGGCCGCGCCAATCCCAATCACCGCGGCGAGGGAAGCGTACACATCGGACAAATGGTCATAGGCCGTGGCGATCAAAGCTTTGCTGTTCTCCCTGCGTCCGATGCGAATAGTGTAAATGTAAAGTACCTGTTTCCAAACCAATGACAGCACCGCAGCCGCAAAGGATAACCAATGCGCTTCCACAGCGGGCTCAAACAACGATACGATGGAGTGATAAATCATATAAAGCCCGATAATAAACAAAATAACCGCTACAACACCAGATGCAATAACCTCCGCTTTCCCATGCCCATAGGGGTGTTCTTCATCTGCCGGTTGCTTGGACACCCGCATCGAACCTAATGTCGCTGCCGACGCAATCACATCGGCCGCATTATGAGCACCGTCGGCGATCAACGATGGACTTCGAAACACAAATCCGACCCCAAACTTCAAAACCGTCAGCACAACATTGCTTACCAAACCGATCGCGGCCGCTACCATTGGCGAGTTTAGCCATGTTTTCACTTTCTTCACCCATCTTTTACTGTTCGCTTTTGGGTCGAATTTTAAACGGACAGATCATGTTTTGGCGGTTGTTTGTACCTCATGCGTTGGCTCCCCATGGTAAAATAAAAAAGGACTCAATGGCCACATAGACAGCGAGTCCTTTTTGTGTTTCCGTTGTTCAAAAGGAAATGAATCCACACTCTTGCCAAGCAGATAGAGTACATAAAAAAAGCAAGGGGATTTTCCAAAAAAATGTGTTCTGCCGTACTTTTGCGGGCGGGGCTTTGCATTGGACGCATTTGTGTTTATAATACAAACTAGTTACATATATAAATCAATTTGTGAAATTGGAGTTGGTTCCGATGATGCCGTTTAAAGAAATGACCCGATTGGATAAATTGATTCACGAACCCGCCCGGTTGGCGATCATGAGTGCGCTGGAGGCTTGCACCATGGCGGAATTTCTGTTTTTGCAAGAGCTGACCGGACTGACCAAAGGCAATCTTTCATCCCATTTGTCCAAATTGGAACGGGCCGGTTACGTGGATATCAGCAAACAATTCGTCCGAAAAAAGATCCCCCACACGACCATCCGTATCACCCATGATGGCAAAACGGCTATCGCTAGATATTGGGAGCAATTAGACCGCATTCGCGAAACGGTGCGCGAATGGCATCAGAAAGAATAAGGAAATTCATCCGCTAGATAATAGCGTTTGAGACGGGGCAATGACTGATTGTTAATAGATAAATCCTGCCCGATCGGCATATCTTGCCAAGCGATTCCCAACTCGCGACGAAATTTCTCTTTAATTTCCGGACGATGCCCTTCATTCATAATCAATCTACGTGCATCCGCAGTAAGAATGCAATTGACGATCCAGTTGAACAAGAAGTCCACTTCCCGCTGGCTCAATCCCTCCGCCATGATGGCCGCATGGGCTCGGCGCAAGCCATCTTTGGGCGTCATCCCTTGCCTGAGTGCCGCCAGGGCGTTTTCTTCGACCCGCTTAAACGTTTGGAGACTAATATCTATACTCATAACCCTTCCCTTTCTACTCGCCTGTTTTTGTTATTTTTTAACATTTACGTGACAGAATCCTGCCGGCAAAATCTGACAAAAAGATGTCAAAACAAAGTTTTTCGTGGCGGGTGGCTCGATCGCCTGTGCTGATCTCCGATGTTAGACCAGCATCCGCCATTAGGTTTAGAAAGGAAGTTGAAACAAAGATGACTGCTCAAAAAATCATTGATAATGTGACGAGAAAATTAGAAGGGGTTCCTGGGATCGTCGGAGTGGTGTTGGGAGGATCAAGAGCGCGCGGCACTCATCGGCCGGATTCTGATATAGACATCGGCATTTATTATGATGAATCAGCAGGATTTGACGTGGCTCGGTTGAACGAAATTGCGTTACGCCTTTAGGAGGCTGGGGGCCATGGGTCAATGCAGGAGGGTGGCTCATCATCCAAGGGTATCATGTTGACTTTATTTTGCGTGATACAAACAGAGTCTCTCAAGTCATTGATGATTGTCTGAAGGGTTCCGTTACAGCTCATTATCAAACAGGCCATCCTCACGCGTATCTTAATGTCATGTATATGGGGGAAGTGTCCATTTGTAAAATTCTTGCCGACCCGACAAATCAACTTGCTGCATTAAAGGCGAAAACCCAGCCTTACCCAGAAACTCTGCAAGAAGCCATCATGAAATGGTTTCTTTTTGAAGCATCTTTTTCCCTGATGTTTGTGGATAAAGCTGTACATCAGGATAACCTTTCTTATGTTGCCGGACATTTCTTTCGCGCGATTTCTAGTTTGAATCAAGTTTTATTTGCCAAGAACAAACAATATTGCATCAATGAGAAGAAAGCGGTCATGATGGTTGATCAGTTTGCAATCAAGCCTGTTGACTATAAAAAAAGAGTGGATCAGATTTTTACACTGCTCTCCAAAGATGAAAATCAGACGAGACAAACTGCCGACATGCTCCGGGATCTAGTCGCCGAAACAGAAAAGATTCTTCAAAGTAAATAAAGACAATATGAAATGACTTGAGTCACCCAAAAAGGTTTCTCAAGTCATTTTTCAAAGAAATGGGCGGGTGGTGCCAACATTGCCAGTGCTCTCACTTTTCGGATTCGTCTACGCCGGTTTCGTCAGGTATCTCCTCTGACAAGCCCAATTGACGAAATCGGTAGCGGCACCAGTAAGCTGAACGGGCATAGTCATAATGATACTTGCTAAATGAGCCATCGGGATGGAGATATGCCCACGCTTCGGGATATTCCTCCTTGATCAACTCAAGTACCGTTTCTCTCTCATCTTTCATCCTGTGTTGATCAAACCCGTGTTTGGCGGCGATCCATTCCAAAGAATCGGACACAAAATGCGGCACCTGGCGCCAATTTTTCCGCCACTCCTCATACGATTCAATCAGATAGTCGACGGACAGGTCAGAGTCGAAAATATCGTAAAGCAAATGTCCTGGGAGCATCTCTCTTGTTTTCATATGACATCATCACACCGATCATTGTTTTATTGAGAGTAATATACAATCACCCTCTTATCCATTCCTGCTATTTTTGTGAAAAAAACCCAACCTTCTTCATAGCAACTTCCCAGAAGGAAAGCGGCATGAAAACAAGAAGAGATTCAGGGCGAAAGTGACTGATTGATGAGATGCCAAAGGAGGCCATAATGAACATCATCAACGATCTCGAACCTGGAACATTTGATCTGCATATTCACACTAGTGCTTCAGATGGTGTGTTTACACCCGCTGAAATGGTGGAAAAAGCATCCGCGATCGGCTTGCAAACCATCGCCATCACCGATCACGATACAGTGGCCGGTGTTGCTGAAGCGATGGCAGCCAGCCAATCCACCTCGCTGACAGTGATTCCTGGTGTGGAGATCCGTACACGTTGGCAAAAATATAATGTGGATGTATTGGGTTATAACTTGCGGGATTTACTCCAAATGCAACAGCGGTTGCGCATTCTCCATAAAGACCGGAACGAGCGGGCCAGACGCATTATCGATAAATTCCGCCAGTTCAACATGCCTATCACCATGGAAGATGTTCGCCAATACAGCGGCGACGGTGTTATTACCCGCCCCCATATTGCAAAAGCGATCGTTGCCAAAGGCTATCTCTACAGTGTGCGTGATGTTTTTCGGCATTACTTAGGTGACGGCCGACCCGCTTGCGTTGATTTGATAGGGCTTTCGTTAGAAGAGGGCATCCAGATGATTCATGACGCCGGTGGAGTCGCCGTTCTCGCCCACCCTTATTGTTTTAAAAACCCGACCCATATTGAGGAGATGATCGCATTGGGGTTGGACGGCCTCGAAGTCTGGCACCGTGAACACCGTCCACGGGATGTCAACAAGCTGATTCGCCTCGCTGAGAAACATCATCTCTTCGTTACGGGCGGTTCCGATTTTCACCATAATGACCACCCTTTGGGGCGCTTTTTGATTTAAATCCTGACCGACCGGGCTTGGTCCCGGTTTTTTTATTTCCCCCCCCTGTAAAGAGGCGACGGTTTTGATTAAACTATAAAAGAAAGACATTTCGTGTACAGAAAGGTTAGACTGAGATGAGCTTAAAAAACTTAGGGATCCTATTGGCGCTAGCCGCATTGTGGGGGGCTTCTTTTCTTTACATCCGTGTGGCGGTCTCGGAGGTGGGACCTGTCTTTTTGGTTTGGTTGCGTGTGGGGATCGCCTTATTGACCCTACTTGCTTATGCTTTTTTGTTGAAGATTCCCTTTTCCATAAAAAAAGATCATGCGAAGTATTATTTGCTTGGTCTCATGAACACAGTCCTTCCCTTTGTCTTGATTTCTTACGCTGAAGTCCATATCACATCCTCTTTCGCCGCGATTTTAAACGCAACGACTCCCTTGTTCACTGCGGTGGTCGCACGGGTGTGGTTAAAGGAAATGTTCACGGTTCAGAAAGTTTCGGGACTTCTGATTGGCTTCATCGGTGTCTGTGTTCTTGTCGGTTGGTCACCCATGGAATTAAACTTGGCCACTGTCTTGGCTATTTCCGCTTCACTTCTCGCAGCGCTTTTTTACGGCTTGGGCTCTACTTACGCCAAAAAAACGTTTGACGTATCGCCCTTATCCCTGTCAATCGGGCAATTATTGGGAGCCACAGCGTGCATCCTGCCTTTTGCAGCCATGGATGTCCCTGCTAAACTCCCATCCCTTCCAGTCACTTTCTCCATCTTGGCATTGGCGATCTTGTCCACTGCGTTCGCCTACTTGCTGTATTTCCGGTTGCTCCGGGATGTCGGGCCGACACAAACCAATTATGTGACCATGCTGGTGCCAGCCTTTGGCGTGATCTGGGGCATGATGTTTCTGGATGAGCCGATGACAACAGGTACCGTCATTGGGATGTTTCTCATCTTGGTCAGTGTCCTCTTCTTCTCCAACTTACCCCTGTCTAAGCGAAAAAAAGCTACAGATGATCATGCAGCTTAAGTCGAAAAGCCTTAGTCCCCTTGCGGCTAAGGCTTTTTACGACGCTGATATTCAACTCCTATTAATTACAAAAATTGAAAATGATGAAAAGGAATTTCGGGATGAGGGTATAAATATTTGAGGTTGAATCTTTTCACACAGCGAAAGGAGAACGTGGCATGAAAGATATTGAATCTTTTTTGCGCGGTTTCAAACCAGCCTTGCTCACCAATCCGCACTACCAATCGTATCATGCAGTTGAATCATTGAAGTTGGCTTCTTATCCAAGTGTCGGCGTCCGCCTTCATCAGATGGACCAGCTCTTATATTTTCAAACGGAGGCCAACAAACGCCGTTTTTTGGAACAAACACACCTCCTCCTTCCCGACTCCCCTGCTTACCATCGGGAAGTGGGATTGGCGCTGGGGTTTCCGCCCCGAGCGGTAGAATATTACGTGTCGGTCATGCATCATGAGGGAGTGGATGAGTGCAGAGTGTATTTGGAATACTGCGGAATTGGTTTTGTCACTTCGCTTGACTACATGCAGGAAGACATCCTATGGCTCTGGCAACATGTCCCGACAGAGGCGCATAAGTTCAACACCAATGTCTGCTATAAAATACGTGGGCAACAAAAACCATGCCATCTGATCATCCGTTACGGCGATCTCTCCGCTTTATCCTCTGCATATCACACCATAAAAAAAATGCTGGAAGAATCCAGCGTCCGCATTTGAAATGGGATCGTTTCTTTGCCGCGCACTTCTACTTTCATCCGACGGATGTTTCTCTCTTCACCTTCTCGCGTCAGCCGCTTCAAACACATCACTTCCCCACTTGTGTATGAAGTACCGTCGGTTTTGCGATTCCCTCTTTTTTCTTTCACGCAAGTCCACTTTGTTTCTTTCTGTATCGCGGAACTGATGAACATACGTATCCCCGGCTACCACCAACCGATACCCAGCTAGTTTGAGCCGAATGCCATAATCGTCCACTTCATGGCTTCCCATGCCAAACCACTCATCCAATTCACCCACTTCTTCCACGACAGCCCGCGGCAGGACACAACAAAAAGATTGGAGACGGGACACTTCTTTCCAGTGACGCGGGTCACTGTGGTTGTACTGGTTGCTAAAGCGATGGATTTTGCTTAGCGCTTGAAATGGAACAGGCAAACGTTGCTCTTCCAATCCCCTATTGGTCATCGGCCCGACCATGCCGGCCGCGGGTGTCTCTTTAAGCACTCTGATCATCTGGGTCAACCAACGATGTGAAGGCACTGCCCTTTGCTTCAACCAGACGATGTATTCACCCGATGCTTTTTTCATCCCTTGGTTGATGGCTGCCACTTCTCCCCTGTCCCATCCATTGCGAATAAAATAAAGGTCATCTCGCTTTAAGATATAATCCGGGATGAAATCAGAGGCATTATCAACCAAAATAATCTCATAACGCTCTTCGGTATAGCGGCTCAGGTTATGAATGCACCGCCATGCACTTTCCCAACGGTTCTTGGTGGGCATAATCACGCTAACTACACAAGGCTCACTCATTGTCGGTCGCCTCGCTTGTTTTCAAGGCCTTATGCACCAAAGATTGCCCGTTTTTTTTAAGACCGAACAGCCAATCGGGATGGTTCACCAACATCGGCAAATAATGACGCAGTTCTTTGTTGAGGAATTTGGAATTGAGCACCAAACCGGTATATTGGTGGCGAATCCACTCCCCATGGTCTCCCTGGTCATCCGTTAACACGACAATACCTGCATGGAGACATTGCACATGAAAGGCTGCAAATGAACACTCGGCTGAACCCATTGTCAATGTGAGATCTGCTCCCTGCCACAACGCAAGATGATCCGCTTTGCTAGGAGGAACAAACCGGATGTGCTGGTGTTTGGTTTCTTTCCGATCAGTGACCCACATGACCTTCAACTGGGGGGACAAACGACATATCAGCCGCAATGTATCCAAAAGAGCTGTTTTCTCTGCATGCGGTATTAAGCGATCATCTATCCATAACAACTTTTGTCCTAATGCACCTAAATGCTGTTTCATCTTTTTTTTACGTTGAATCAAAAAAGGAACGGCGCGGGGAACAGGATACCTCACATCGGCCGAGATTTGTCGTAATTGGAAATAGTGCCGAAAAGCATGGGAAGGAACCCACACGGTGCGTTCACGCAAGAACGGATATGCGTCTGGGGATGGCAATAGGTCATAAGCAATGATCGGTTTATGGTGTTCAGGCAAGGAACGCAACTCTTCAACAGACGGATTGAGCAGAAACGTGCGTCCCCCTCTTTGTTCGGGCAGTTCCGGAAATCGCGCACAACACGGTTCAGGCAACAATGAAGACAAACTGTGTTGGCAGACAAGTTGTTGTTTATGTGTCATAAGCGAACTCCATATTCATTTTTAACTTTACTATATTCTCTATGGCATGAATCGGTCACGAAGCAAAAAAGCAAGGCATCCATTTTGCGGATGCCTTGCTTTTACTTCTGTTCGGATAGCCATTGGGCCAGGGTCGCTTGATCTTGTTTGCTCACATAGTCTTGTGACGGCATATTGCCTTTTCCCTTTTGAATGATCTGGAGAATCTCATCTTTGTCGTATTTAGCCCCCACTTTTTTCAATGCTGGGCCAAATCCGCCTTGCAAGTTCCCGCCATGGCAGTTGGCGCAGTGCCGCTGATAAATGTCTTGTGGACCTGCCGTTTCAGTCGTCGACGACGTCCCTTGGCCTGGGGCCTCTGCGTTTTGGCAAGCCGTAGTGGCGAGAAGCAAAACCAAGCACGCCAGAGAGGCGCTTCCAACCTTGTGCATGCGTTACACCACCACTATCAAGATTCTCTAAGCTTCATCTGATTCTGTTGTTGCCACTCACGCAATTCAGCTTCATCTTTGGCTCTTTCTTGTCTTAGCCATTTCAGGAACACCAAGCCGATCGCTGTGATATAAACGATCTCCTGCATGATCTTCATGATGACGCCACCCAACTGTTGATCGTGAATAGGACTCATCACCGGAAAAACTTGTGACATCTCCATGTAAGATTGGAACAAGACAACGTCAGTGAAAGTAATCATCGCACAAGCCGGGGTGAGCAAAATGCCGTTAGCGAAGATTAACCCCAACTTGGGAATCGGTTTGATGCGATCCCACTCCGGAATTGGCCCGATGATCGGCCACCACATGCATAATGCTGCAAACAACAAGATACCGTGCGATAGGTTGTGCAATAGGTGTTCTTTCATGATCTTGTCAAAAACCACCGGCACGTGATAAAAAGATATCAACCCGTTAAAGAAAAACACAGAGAATAACGGTTTGGTGAAGAAACGGATGATGCCGCGCACGACTTTCAGATTGACGACAGGCCGCAATAAGTAAGCAGGCATGCCCAACAGCAGCAAAGGCGGCACAGCAAAATATAAAAACGACATTTGCATCATGTGCATGCTGAACAGTTCATGCGCCATCAGATTAAGCGGACTTCCCAACGCAAAGAAATAAATGATCAATCCGCTGAGAAAACAGAACTTCTTCCATCCGGGCACCGGCTCCGCATCTTTAAAACGCTTTCTAAACGGGCCCGTCAACCAAACGTACAGCATTCCGATCGCCAGGAATACAAGGTTTAATTTGTAATCCCAGTTACTCCAATACCCATACACCTGAAAGAACTCTTGACTTGACATGGAACAAAACCTCCGTCCCAATCATATTCAATGCCATCATACCATATATTGACCGGTTTCGCCTTTTTGCAAAATGTGAAGGTGGTGTGACCAAAACCAAAAGATTCAAGAATATATTTGAATTAAGATACCAACTATCCCATCTGCGTATTCATGTGCCACCATATCAGTAGCTAGGAAGTTGTTATTCACATGTTCCATAACTCCAAGAGCAATTGAGGGGGCGCGTTGATGATCCCATGGATCATGATCAGAACCCACATATTTCGATACCGGCTCCAGAGATAGCCAAGGAATAGACCAGTCACCCCTTGATTGGCGATAGCCATTACGACATCTGCCGGCAAGTATCCGGTATGTTGAATTTTGATGTGCCAAATTGACCACGGTATCGAAGTGAGCATGATGGCAGGCCAAGAACCAAGCAATTCTTCCAATCGTGTTTGTAGCCAAACGCGATAAAAAAGCTCTTCCAACAAACTGTTGATCAGAAAACCAACCACCAACGTCATAAGCAGCTCTGCGGCATTTATCAGGACGCTTGGAGTTCGCGGAACGGAGAACACAGAAAAATAAGAGAGGTACACCCAAACACTCATGATGAATAATGGACTCACCCACATCAGCCACGACAAAGAACTAGGCTGTTCGGGTGTTAATCGTTTCATTGGATGCGTTAGGATTAGACGCAATGCCATCCAAGGAAGAATAAATAACATGGCCAGCTTCAGTCCCATATACCAAAGTTGAAAAGTGGACGTGTTGCTATCGACTAAAAGAAGAGATACCGGAAACAAAATCGCCCCGAACAAAAACACGGCGGATTGGATCGCAAGTTGCTGTTTGGTTAACTCATGAAATGGGTGATAGTTTGGACGATGGAATGGTATGATCCGGATCAGCAAGATGCAAACAATGGCTGGAACCCATTTATTCTGTATCGGTATTGTGCCATGATGATCGGCCGTGTATCGGATCTCCGTGTGTCCACTCCACATGAGCCCGCCTACCGCTAAAACAAAAACCAACAAACTGAGCAAACCAATTACCTTCCCCCACCTTTGAAAAGGGATTGCTTGCCTTTCGTTCACGTCCTACTCACTCCCTCTGTCGGTAATAATAATCAAACATCCGATCAATATATCCTGCCAATTCTTGATCTAAGCCATAAACGAGCGGAGCTTCGTTTTCCTTCGGTTTAATCAGATTCCAATATTTGTCCATCAGTTCTGCATTCCCTTGGAACAATTCAACCATTTGCAAATGCAATAACTCAGCGAGTTGTTGCATTTTGGCATCTGAAGGAGACTTGTCCATGTTCAAGCGGATGTCTTGTAGCCATTCTATCAACTTGAGCAATCGTGGTTCGTCACTTCCGAATACCGGGAGCTGTTCTAAGATTTCTCGCTCTTCTTCGGTAAATAACTGCTCCGGAAAGGTAGCTGGAATCACTCCGTTCTCCATCTTTCGGTCTTCCAATGAATGGATCAGGTCGAAAATCTCCCCGCACGAAGTTGACCTGTCACCTGAATCGCATGTAGCTCAAGATTATGGGGTATCACGCATGCGTGAGGGTCAAGAAAAAAATAAAAAGTTGACTTCTTTATAGAGAAAGGGTTATTTGATGCTGATTGAGTTTTATTTTTAAGGTCGTTTTGTTTGTGTAGCAAACTTGTTTACATTAATGTAAAAATGAACGCTTTTTATTCCGTTTAAGCTTTCTATAGCGGATCCCGCATCGAAGGCCTAAACGTCTAAACACCCCTCGGCTGTCTAATACCCCAATTCAACTCAAACACGCGTTGCCTAGCAGATGGATGCTACGCCCCCTCCCCCACGATGAAAGCCTCTGCCTGCCTGCATACCCCCTTAAGAATTGGGTTGTGTATACAGATCGTTATCGCAAACCTTGACAAGATTTCCCCTCAGACAAAGCTGTCATCTTTTTTAAAAACACCCATTTGCTAAACATGAAGCATCATGGGTGTTGAATACTTTAGGACTTAATAAAACATTGTCCTATTTGGGGTAAGTCCGAGATACGTGTAAAATATACAGTTATAAATAGAAATTTGTTCCAAATCGAAATAACACCGGCTCCCTTGTGTGTTTCACGTTAAGGGAGCCGGTTAGTTTATGGCTCGCTATGTCACAATCCCAGTAGCAGAATTAATTGTGGTTCTGGGGGCTCAGGTGCATTGTCCATGTCAATTACATAGTCACCAAAACGCTTAATGTGACTGGTCATGTAAGGACTCAAAGCAGCCACGGCTTCACTTTCAATCCCGTATCCTTCTCTGGTCAACTCCCGTAACACAGCTGTTAAGTCTACTACATTCTGAAGAATAACGGCGTTTGCAACAAGGTCATTGTACTTAATCACCTTTTCTTGCTCTTCCGGATCGTTATCAGCAATAATGCTTTCGCCGCCGAAAAAGAGCCATTTAGAAAAGCCATTATAGGCTTCAGCCTTGTTTGTTGTAGCTGTGATTTGCTGGCGAAACTCCAAGTTTGAAATGTATTCCAGTAAAAATACTGTTCGCACTACCCGTCCCAACTCTCGAAACGCTTTGTATAGCCGGTTCTTACGGCTGTCATTCCCCAATTTGCGAAGCAATGTAGCCGAGGAGATTTTTCCGGCCTTGATCGAAAGAACGACCTGGAGCAAATCTTTCCAATGAGTTTCAATGAGTTTCCAATTGATCGTTTCAGTAAATAGGATGTCAATGTGCTTATATCGAACGCTTTCAAAGGGACGGAAAAACATCAGGTCTTTCAGGTTCCGAATCCGGGGCATCAGCTTAATTCCCAATAGGTGGGCCAAAGCAAACACGGGTGTGGATTGCCCTTGGGTATCCGCATGCACGGTATCAGGCTGAATGTCGGATTTGTTTTTCAGTAACCCATCAAGAATGTAAACAGCTTCCCACACTCCGCAGGGAATGAAATGACTGAATAACGCTATGTAGTTATCCGATACATGGTGGTAAGCGATACCACCGTATCCTCCGTACCGGATATGGTATTCGGCTAACAGATTCTCCTCATAGATATCGTATTTGGTTCCGTCCGCAGCGGCCGTTTTACCACTGCCCCAAAGTTGTGGAAGATCGAACCGGTAATACTCGTTGATAGTATCTTTAATTGCCTGATCCAGTTTTTGTGCCGTCACGTGGCGTTGGTTCACGAATGAGAGCATCTTCGGAGTAACCTGTCCCCGCATATGGCGAGCAGCTTGGGCGGGTCCAAGATTGCAGCCGTACGTAAAGGTATTGAGGATATATCGTTCCGTTGGCATTTCCAGTTTCGGGTCGGAGCCGGATAGCGGCCCAAAATGACGTGTCCATCCAATCCAATGTTCTACGTTACATAAGATATCAAGGATGCTCCGTTCCGGCATCCTTTCGAGGACTAATTTCTCCAAATGCTTTTGATCCACTGTCCGTTCTTTTGTCCGGATTTTCTTTAATTCCGGCTCCCCTTTTTCGTTGATGACAACAGCATCAGAGTCAGGATATTTGTGATCGACAATTCGGCAAGTGTGGTTCATCCATTCCTGTAACTGTTGGACAAACTCTTTCCCTTGTTTAGGAAAATCCATTTCATCAAGGTATTCAGATAAAAGAGGCTGGCATTCTTCCCAAGATAGCAGTTGCTCGCGATAATCGGCAAAGTCGTCAGAATCTTGAATACAGATATCTCCTGTTTTCAGTTCCGTTGCCATATAGGAAAAGACACACACCTCTAAATGGCGGCGAGCAATTTGATAGCCCCCAACACGCTGTTTGACCCGGATGGTCCGCCGCCAGGCGTCGGAAGCAAACGACAAATCGACCTCATCGGGGAGCCACTCCCGCCGGCTATTTTGGTGTTCTTTCACAAATTCGAGGGCCCGAATCAGACGGCCGTCCTCTGAAGTGGAATCAAGTCGAAGGGCATTAATCAGCCGGAACAGGACAGGGCGATGATTGTGCCGAAAAAACTTCAGAATCAAGGGGAGGTAGTTGTTTCCCTGGCAGGAAGCGACGGCTTCACAATCAACCAGAAGATCCGGAATGCTCCCTCGGGAAGCTAAAACCTCTTTGACCAATCGTCCCGCTTCCGCATCTTCAGGATGATCCTGTAAGGCTTGTAACACTTCTGTGAAAGCCAAAACCAAGGACCCTGTTTTCTCCCGGTGTTGCTCCCTGATTCGCTCCAATTCTTCTTTGGCTGCTTTATGGAGACTGGCCATCCGCTTAATAAACAAGGTTCCAAGATGATCACGGGTTTTCGTTTGGGCGCGATAGATCAGACAGAGAAGAAGTGTGGCTCGTTTGTCCTGTGAAAAATCTTTCATCTCCCGTGCGTCCAGTGCTTTGGCTTGAGCCGCAAAATGGCTTACTTTGGCTGGCGGGATTCCCTCCAAGTACGGTTTTGCATCTCCGAAAGTGGTTAACCAGGCCAAATGATCCAACCGCTCCCGGATCTCCGACAACCTGGACTTTTTAGGTAGGTTTTTCAAACGATTATATTCGCTATAGTGCGATTCTCCCCGTTCCAGTAATTCATCCAACCGTTTAATTTCCTGAATGCCCAGACGTTGAAACACCATTTCAAAAAATCCGTCATTGACGGATTTCCGGATATGGCGCGCCAAACGATCCAGCGTACTGAAAGCGGGAAGTTCATAGTTTTGCCGAACCAGTTCGGCAATGGCCACATTGATCAAGTCTGCCGGATGATCCATGACTTGGGCGGCCTTTTGCACTGTCTCTAGGGCAATCCGTTGGGCTTCTTTCCCATAGGATTGGATGCCTCGGAATTTCCGGATAGCTGTCTGGTGTTGATACCTAGTTCGCGGTTTATCGTATCCTGGAACCGTTTCTACAGGTAGTTTCATTCGATCGCGAATATAATTGACAATCTGAGCAGGCACTTCTTCGAGTTTAGGAAAATAGCCCAACCGCTGCGAAGTCTTCAACAAAATCATGGCACTTAGCAAAGATTTTGGGCCCCGTGCTAATTCGTATACAAACCGAACTTCTTCGTTCGAAGGTTTGTAAACCCGTTCCAACTCTTTTTCAGTGTATGAACGCTTGAGCCGGGGATATGCAGTACGCTCAATGGATGCCAAAGTCAATTTCCCCTCATGCTGTGGTCAAGTTTATTTTCACATAAATCATGGTGTGTCGAGACTGATGGACCTGACCAGTAGTATATTTATTTTCATCTTTGACAAAAATATAAGTACATGCTTATATAATAATGAGGT
This sequence comes from Laceyella sediminis, assembly GCF_003003125.1. Lineage (GTDB taxonomy): Bacteria > Bacillota > Bacilli > Thermoactinomycetales > Thermoactinomycetaceae > Laceyella > Laceyella tengchongensis. Next base: position 58,515 of record NZ_PVTZ01000004.1, read on the forward strand.
GATGAATATGATGGATTGGGAGCAGATCGCGGAGTGTCATAAAGCCTTGGCAGATAAAACTCGCTTGCGTATTCTCGCTTTACTAAAAGTGGAGGAATTATGCGTATGTGAGCTGGTAGAAATTTTGAATATGACGCAGCCGGCCGTTTCTCAACATATGCGGAAACTGAAGAACGCGAAGTTGGTGAAAGAACGTCGGAATGGTCAATGGGTTTTCTATTCATTGGATGGTTCCATCTATCCTTTCTTTCAATCTGTATTAGAGACACTTCCAAAGATGAGAAGTGAAATCGAGGAGTTAAAGAAAAGTGGGCGAAAAGTCGTCTGCGACTAAAGCTCCGGCCTCATCCAAAAAACTTAATATGAAAGGGCGTGATGCAATGAGTGGAGTCATGAGAAGACTCTCCTTTCTGGATCGGTATCTGACGTTATGGATTTTTCTTGCCATGGTCATAGGTATCGGATCTGGTTATCTTTTTCCAAGCATGGTGAACGTCTTAACAGAATTGCAGGTAGGGACTACATCCATTCCGATTGCCATTGGATTGATTTTGATGATGCATCCTCCACTGGCCAAAGTTCGTTATGAGGAACTGGGGCAAGTATTTCGGAACCTCCGGATTCTTAGTTTATCCCTGATACAAAACTGGGTGATTGGCCCTATATTGATGTTCGTATTAGCCATCCTTTTCTTAAGAGATCAACCGCAATACATGGTTGGTCTTATTCTGATCGGTCTTGCTCGATGTATTGCGATGGTAATCGTGTGGAACGACCTGGCGAATGGGAATAGAGAATATGCCGCTGGGTTAGTTGCCTTCAACTCGATTTTTCAAATTCTCTTCTATTCCGTTTACGCGTACATTTTCATCACGGTTGCACCGAAATGGTTGGGGTTAGAAGGAACTGTCGTCAATATTACCATGGGTCAGATCGCCGAAAGTGTTTTGATCTACTTGGGAATTCCTTTCTTTGCCGGCATGATCACTCGCTTTGCATTGGTGAAAGCTAAAGGGCGTGAATGGTACGAGACAAAATTCATACCAGTAATCAGCCCAATTACATTAATTTCATTGCTGTTTACGATTATTGTCATGTTTTCATTAAAAGGTGACTTGGTTCTTCAACTCCCGCTGGATGTAGTTCGAATCGCCATTCCTCTTTTAATTTACTTTGTTGTGATGTTTCTCATTTCATTTTATATGGGCAAAAAGGTTGGAGCAGATTATTCAAAAGCAGTTTCCCTCTCCTTTACTGCCGCCAGCAATAACTTTGAGTTGGCCATCGCAGTTGCAATTGGTGTCTTCGGCATCAACTCAGGGGCAGCCTTTGCCGCTGTAATTGGTCCGCTTGTAGAAGTACCGGTATTGATTGGACTCGTAAACGTCGCATATTGGTTCCGGCGTAAATACTTTGCACAAAAACTGTCCGAATCAAACTAAAATCTTTATTTTAAAAAGGAGGGAACAACGATGTCTAATAAAAAAATCATTTACTTCTTATGCACAGGCAACTCTTGTCGAAGCCAAATGGCAGAAGGGTTTGGAAAGAAATACTTAGGCGATCGCTTCGATGTGTACAGTGCAGGGATTGAAGCACATGGATTGAATCCGAAAGCAGTGAAAGTAATGGCTGAAAAAGGAATTGATATCTCCAATCAGACTTCTGATGTGATTGATCCTGAACTATTAAACCGTGCGGATTATGTCATCACTCTTTGCGGAGATGCCAATGATAAGTGCCCGCTCACTCCCTCCCATGTACATCGTGACCATTGGGGATTTGATGATCCAGCTAAAGCAAAAGGGACGGAAGAAGAAGTATGGGAAGTCTTCCGCCGCGTTCGAGATCAAATCGAAGCAAGGATTCAACAATTTGCTAAAGAAGGAAAATAAATAATAGCCACGTCTCTTTGTGGGATGTGGCTATTATTATATTAATCAAAATTGATTAAGATTATAATATTTTTCCATCGGCATAACATCAACAAATGTTCTTTTTCGTTCACTAGTGAGATCCTGCTCGGACGCTTTTCGAATGATCCAGTTTGGTTCCAATAGTTTCTGCCTCCCGATATCGATATTGAAATTCTTCTCGAAACAACTCCAATATTTTATGGTTGATTGCATAGAAATTCCATTTACCTACTTTCGTTTCATGAAGGAGGCCTGCGTCTTTTAATTCTCGCAGATGATAAGAGACTTTGGATTGTCCCATATTCATTTGCTTCTGAATATCACAAACACAGACACCACCGGAACAACATGCAACAGGAGGTGAAGTGCCAAGTTGATCATATCCTGCTTGAATGAGATCAAGGATTTTGATGCGAATCGGATCGCCAAGAGCCTTGGCGATTTGAGCAAATTTTTCTGTCGATAGGGACATCGCGCTCCCCTCCTTACTTCTTATTGATTAAGAGCAACAATCGGTTTCTGATTGTTTCGGTTCAGCGGCCGATTTATTGGATTTTTCTTCGGCATCGGCTAATACGGTAAACACTTCCCAACGGTGCCCATCCGGGCTGGTGACCCAAATTTTATCCTGGCGCGCATAGCAGCAAGTCGTATTCATCTCGTCAAAAGTAGCAAGGCCTTCTTTTTGAAGACGTTCTTTGGTAGCCAACACATCTTCCGTGGATTTCACTTGAATCCCCAAATGATTCAGACCGCCACTTACTTCTCCGCCTTCATTCAAAGTGAAGTTCAAAGCTGGTTGTTCCAGATCAAACTTAGCATACCCAGGACGAACTTTCACCGGCTCAACTCCAAACAATTGCGTATAGAAAACAACAGATTTGTTCAAGTCCTTCACGTTAATCGCTACATGGGGTTTTAATATCATCGTTTTCACTCTCCTGTAACTTCATATCAACTTTTCTTGATTTGAATATACATCAATTTATTTTGATTCGTCAATGCATAAATCAAAAAAAGTTGATGTTTTATTTATCGCAACGTCCTTAAAAGGGGTAGAGGTAGCATCCGTCGATTTCGGGGTCATTTACCCAACAAATGGAAAATGACTTGAGAACCACATGGGAACTCAAGTCATTTCGTGTTTATATAGGAAACTCAGGGATGACACGTTCATATTCATCCTGAGCATCAGTAATGGCCAACTTAGAATACACTTCAAGCGACTTGCGGCTTGCATGTCCAGAATAAGGCTGAATGAGTGCATCGTCAATGCCTTGTTTCTTGAGCCACGTTAACAGGAAGTGACGCAATTTATGCGGCGAAATGGATTGGACCATGCCGGCCTGATCGGAATACTTCTTGAGGATTTTCCGAATGCCGCGGTCCGTGTATTTTTTCTTCCAAGACGATTCAAACAGGTAGACGGCACCCTTTTTCTCCGCGCTATCGGCATGCATGGCCAACAGCTCTTTGAAGGTAGTTGGGAACGGCACGATCCGGTCTTTCTTGCCTTTGCCTTCGTTCACTCTGATTTGGCAGCGCTGAAAATCCACTGATCGGCGTTCTCTGACGGAACCTCCCTCGATTATATCGCAGAATGGAGTTTCTACGATGAAACAGATATGTATATTTTCACGGTGATTCTCCCATAATAATGTCATAATCAAATGACCATTTGACTGTGTAGTGATTCCGTTTTATACTTCAATCAAATAATAATTTGATTATTAAAGTGAGGTGCAAATCATTGAGTGAAGATCGCTGTGAAATATATTGTTACGACGAAGAAAAGGTCAAGCGAGTTCAAACTTCATTAGAAAAAGTGAAACCGATGGATACAGCCCAACTGTTTAAAGCACTTGCAGATCCAACTCGTTTAAAAATTGCTTATGCCTTAGTGCAAGAGGATGAACTTTGTGTCTGTGACGTAGCTAATATTATTGATTCTACCTTGGCTACGGCTTCTCATCATTTGCGTTTACTTCGTAACATGGGCTTGGCAAAGTACCGGAAAGAAGGGAAGCTCGTTTTTTATTCTCTAGACGATGATCATGTGAAACAACTTGTGCAATTGGCGTTTGATCATAGTAAGGAGTTGACCACAAATGGAACAAGTGCAAGATAAAAAAGTGTATCGCGTCCAAGGTTTTACCTGTGCCAGTTGTGCAGCGCAGTTTGAAGAGAATGTAAAAAAACTCCCAGGTGTAAAGGATGCCAAGGTGAACTTTGGAGCCTCTAAAATCACCGTTTATGGGAATCCTTCCATACAAGATCTAGAGAAGGCTGGTGCATTTGAAAACCTAAAGATCTATCCCGAAAACCAGGAAGTACGCATGGAGAGAGAACCGTTTTGGAAGCGGAGAGAAACCATTCAAGTTGGTGTTTCTCTGGTATTTCTCATAGTTGGTTGGTTGATGGGTGAGTCTTATGGAGAGAAAAGTATCCCTTCTGTCGTTTCTTACCTGCTCTCCATGCTGATTGGCGGATACGCATTATTCCGGAAAGGATTACTTAATCTAACACGACTACAATTTGATATGTACACCCTGATGACGATTGCGATCTTGGGTGCAGCGGCCATAGGTGAATGGGGAGAAGGTGCAACCGTAGTCATTCTCTTTGCCATAAGTGAGGCATTGGAGACTTACTCTATGGATAAAGCCCGTCAATCGATTCGTACTCTCATGGATATTGCACCCAAACAGGCCCTGATTCGCCGTGGAGATAAAGAGATCATGGTTCCAGTCGATGAGATCCAGATCGGGGACATTATGATCGTTAAGCCAGGGCAAAAACTGGCCATGGATGGAGTGGTAGTCAAAGGAAGTTCCTCGATTAACCAAGCTCCGATTACCGGGGAATCCATCCCTGCGGCAAAAAACGTCGGCGATGAAGTGTATGCAGGTACTTTAAACGAAGAAGGATTGCTTGAAGTTAAAGTAACCAAACGGGTGGAAGATACGACCATTGCAAAGATCATCCATTTGGTCGAAGAAGCTCAAGCGGAACGAGCACCTTCTCAAGCCTTTGTCGATCGTTTTGCTAAGATTTATACCCCCGCAATTTTGATTGCTGGGTTCCTGGTTGCTTTGGTTCCGCCTCTCTTGTTCCAAGCGGATTGGAGCGATTGGATCTATCGCGGATTGGCTCTCTTGGTCGTTGGTTGTCCGTGCGCATTGGTTGTTTCAACACCAGTATCCATTGTGACGGCCATCGGAAATGCCGCACGAAACGGGGTTCTCATCAAAGGCGGAATTCATTTGGAAGAAGCCGGAGCCCTTTCGATCATTGCCTTTGACAAAACAGGGACTTTAACACGCGGAGTTCCTGTAGTGACAGACTTTATCTCGCTCATACCAAACAAAGAAAGAGAACTCTTGGGTATTGCGGTATCTATTGAGAAAAACTCCCAACATCCATTAGCTTCGGCGATCCTGCGGAAAGCAGAGGAAGAATCCATTCCGATCCAAGAGGTAGAAGATTTCTCCTCTCTGACAGGTAAAGGCGTACAAGCGAAGGTAAACGGAGTCCTTTACTACATTGGTAGTCCGGGATTGTTTGAAGAACTTTTACCAGCTGGTATACCGGAAGAAACGAAGAAGACCATCGTCGACCTTCAAAAACAAGGTAAAACCGTGATGGTACTTGGAACAAAAATCGAAATGCTGGCTCTCATCGCCGTAGCGGATGAAGTACGGGAAAACAGCCGAGAAGTAATTCAACGCTTACACGAGCTTGGTATTAAGAAGACAGTTATGTTGACAGGGGATAACCCGGCCACTGCTGAAGCCATCGGCAAAAAGTTAGGGATTGGAGAAGTTCAAGCCGAATTGTTGCCTCAAGATAAATTGGAGTTTATCAAACAACTCCGGTCAGACGGTTCCAAAGTAGCAATGGTCGGTGACGGGGTTAACGATGCGCCTGCTCTGGCGACCTCGACCGTTGGGATTGCCATGGGCGGAGCTGGAACGGATACAGCACTTGAAACGGCGGATATTGCACTCATGGCAGACGATTTGAAAAAATTGCCGTTTACCATCCGGCTAAGTCGTCAAGCCCTGAGAATTATCAAGCAAAACATTACCTTTTCCTTGGCGATTAAAGCCATTGCTTTACTGTTGATTGTTCCGGGATGGCTTACTCTCTGGATGGCCATCTTTGCAGATATGGGAGCGACGTTGATTGTAACCTTGAATGGACTTCGACTGCTAAAGGTAAAAGAATAAGTCCACCCGCTCTTTAGGAACCCGACTTTCTTTTCACAAGGTCGGGTTCCTCCCATCATAAAATGCTGAGGGAGGACAACGTATGTTCAAAATCATCTATTTTACGGGCTTGATAATAATGTTCATTTTTCGCCTTTTTTATAGGTGGCGGAGTAATTGCCGATTATCAGCTGCCATCTTGGATGGGATGGGCTGGAGTTATGGTCCTCGTTGTAGCCTTCTGGCTATTCTGGTGCTCTCACGCTGATCTGGGACGAAACTGGTCTTATACCCTTGAATTGAGGAAAGGACATCAACTTATTACCAGTGGAGTATACGAATATATCAGGCATCCCATGTATGCAGCCATTTGGATGTGGGGAGTTGCTCAAGTTTTGTTATTGCATAACTGGATAGCAGGGTGGTCCCATTTGTTGTCGTTCAGCCTGCTTTATTTCTTACGTGTGCCGCGCGAAGAACAAATGATGCTCAATCAGTTTGGAGAAGAGTATCAATCTTACATGAATAGAACGGGTAGAATTATACCACGCCGGTTTTGGAAGTAATAGGGCTTTTCCTTAGAGTGGAATAACGAGGTTGTTTGTCTTATTCCGGTTGCTTAGCGTAGGATTTTTTTAAATTGCTGGCGGTACCCCTTGAGGCCAAACGGCTTTTCAAGTCATTTTCCATTTGTTGGGCAAATGACCCCAAAATCGACGGATGCTACCTCTACCCCTAAAAGTAGACCTTTAAAAACTATGAAATCCATGCAGTTTCATGCGTTTAAAAATGTATGAAAATCACTTTTTAAACGTTTATGAAAATACATATACCTTTGGAAACGTAATTAGATACAATAAAAGGGATAAAATCCATTTTATGGAGTGGATTCATGGTGAAAATCGGTTATGTTCGTGTTTCATCTGCAGATCAAAATGAGGAACGCCAAATCAAAAAAATGTTGGAGTTAGGAATCGAGGAACGGATGATCTTCATTGATAAGCAAAGTGGGAAGGATTTTGAGCGGCCCAGTTACCAGATAATGAAGCGTATCCTTCGCAAAGGGGATCTTCTTTATCTGGACGCTCTCGACCGTCTTGGCAGGAATTATGATGGAATCATCCAAGAATGGAAACAGATCACGAGGGAAATTCAAGCAGATATTGTGGTACTGGAAAACGAAACATTGTTTGATAGCCGCAAATATCGAGAGATGGGGGATATCGGCAAACTCATGGAGGACCAGTTTTTGAGTCTCCTCTCCTATGTTGCCGAACAAGAACGGAAGAAAATCAAACAGCGCCAAGCCGAAGGCATAGCGTTTGCAAAAGCCCAAGGTAAACATTTAGGAAGACCCAAGATCAATTTACAGACGCTGTCCCATGAGCAACGCCAGTTATTAGTCTCTCACTATCCGAGATGGAAAGACAGAGAGATTACAGGCGTTGAATTCATGCGGTTACTTGGGTTGAAAAAGAACTCATTTTATAAGGTGGTCAAAGAGTACGAGAGCATGTGATATCTATAAATAGCCGTTCCTTTACTAGGAATCGGCTTTTTCTATTTTTCTCCATTTGTAACTGTATATTTTACACGTATCTCGGATTTACCCCTATTTGATCAGATAGAGGGTTAGATTATCCATTTCTCTATACCATAATCGTGGAGTAGTTGTTATTAGTTCAAAAATTAAGCTTTCATCCATGTACTCTGTAACAAATTCTATTTGTTTCTCAGTTATAAATATAGGATGAATAGGATATTGACAAGGAGCGCCATGTACTTTGGTTGTCGTAAGATATAGCTGCCCTTTTTCGTAGGTAATCTGTAACTCTCGATTTGAGTTCTCTGTTTGATAGGTTCCAAGCAAATGATGAATCGTTGCTTCATTTAAATCTACGGATCGAATTGCCTCTGGAATCTTGATAGGAACGCCGAAAAACACTTTGGCTATATTTTTACCTATCCAAGTCACTGGAGTAAAACTAAGATTACTTAGTACAATTACTGTTAAGTTATCATCTACAAATCGAAGAATGTCACCGCAGAAGCCATTAATATCTCCATAATGACTTATACAAGTCCGCTTTTTACCACCGATCTCAATCTGTTGAATGGCCCATCCGTAACCATAATTTTGCTGATAAGGATAAAACATAGAGCAAAGAGACTCGTCTGAAATAAGTTGATTGGTATATAAAGCTTGGTCCCATCGATATAAATCCTCTACTGTAGAATATAGTCCGTAGCCTCCAAGCGGTATGGACATGTCTATAAATTCAGAATGAATCTTCTCCTTCCATATGGTATATCCAGAAGCCATATGTTTCAAAATGGTACGACCATTGTCTACACCTGAATTATTCATATGAAGGGGTTGTAAAATATATTGTTGCAGATACTCTTCATAGGATTGACCTGATAGTTGTTCAATAATCTTTGTCAAAAGTAGATAGGATGAAGAACAATACGAAAAACGCTCTCCTGGTGTAAATTCTAGTGAAAGCTCCTTAAACAACGCTATGGTTTGATCCAATGTAGATGGTAATCGCATAATACGTGTCCAATAATCTGGAAAACTAGTGAAATCAGGAATACCAGAAGTATGAGTTAATAAATGATGAATGGTAATTTGTTTACCATTGAGGAAGTCAGGAAGGTAGCGATCTATAGTATCCTGTACGGAAAGAACTCCCTGTTCTTGCAATTGCAAAATAGCAGTTGCTGTAAACCCTTTAGTGATTGAGCCGATTCGATATTTTGTTTGCGGAGTATTAGGGACATTATTTTCCACATTTGCTAAGCCATATCCCTGACATATTAAAACTTCACCCTTATAACCGACTAAAATCGATCCACTAAAATATCCATTTTGATCTAAGGCATTCAAATATTCTTCCAATTTGCCCACAATTTTCTTCATGTTTTATTAGCCTCCCCCTAAATAAATCAAATTGGCAAAAGAACCACATCAACTATTCTTTGAGAATCTCCCCGCACTCCACCCTCATTCTCCTTTCCAGACATACTGCACCATTCGCTCACCCACCAATTGCACCGTTTGAATGATCTGGCCTTGTGCTCGGCGGAAGTAGTGTCAGAGCTCGGCCATATCATTCAATATTGGATCGATGATGTGGTCGAGTTGGTCTTAGTATGCCTCCGCTATCTTGAGACACCTCTAAGTGGATATATCGCTTTTGCTTGACTTCAAAATCAAGGTGGTCGTCGTCATACAACATTTTCATCACCCTAAATTCATGATACCACTTAGATTAAGGTTTAGAAGGGAAGTGAAAGAGTTAAAAATGACATAAAAATAGTAATTATTTATATAATTTCTATTTTATTTCATTATTATTTATGATATATTCATAATATAATTAAATTTATGAAAAAGGAGACCTGAGGATGAATTTAAAACGAGTTAGTCTTTGTCTTTTGGCATTGGCTTGCGCTTTAATCATTCCATTCACAACCGCCTCTGCCAGCGAAGTGGGCCAAAAGGGTTGGGTCGTTCCCAAATCAACTGTGTCGAGTGGAAACGGGGCATCCATTTATGGGCCTGGGGAATGGGATTATGTAGGTTCTTCCACCTTCACCTATTCCAGCGCATACGCGTCTTCTGGTGGAGGGGACTTTATGGTTTGCCTCGTATCTGGCCCATCCACCACATATTATTTATATGAATACGATCCAGACAACGCAGATGAATATGTGGGATATGTATACTTAAGTGCCGGTCAATGTGGGGTTTTCCGAGGTATTGGCGGTTATGTGGATGGAGACAACAAAAAGGCTGAATTTTATGTCGAAAAGGACGTCGGTGGAACCGCAACAGTAGATTTCTGGGATTGATTAAATAAAATAAAGGGGATGAGGAGAACATTTCTTCTCTTCCCCTTTGTTCTTATCTTGAGGGTTCCTTAAGGTTAAACTCCTGAAACACGGGTCACGGCAGACCGCATAGCGCGGTCTTATTCTACCTTATATTATTGAATGATAAACTTTACACGCGTTCCGTCTAGATACGGTTCTCATTGATTTCCTACCCATGCACCAGCGCACTGTTCTTGCAATTGCAAAATGGCAGTTGCTGTAAACCCTTTAGTGATTGAGCCGATTCGATATTTTGTTTGCGGAGTATTAGGGACATTATTTTCCACATTTGCTAAGCCATATCCCTGACATATTAAAACTTCACCCTTATAACCGACTAAAATCGATCCACTAAAATATCCATTTTGATCTAAGGCATTCGAATATTCTTCCAATTGCCCCACGATTTTCTTCATGTTTTATTAGCCTCCCCCTAAATACAGAAATTTGACAAAACAGGAGTTGGAAACAAATGCCTAATAAATTAAACCAAAGTAAAGTAAGCTGGTTTTCTTAATGTATCTTTATTTTATCTCCTTTACCACTGGTTGCACGAACGCGGTATTGGGCCTGTTATACATTTTAGTTGTGTCTAAGTGCGCTTTTTGTTTGTATTACAAACTTGTTTATATATTAATCGAGATTGTCGTTTCATGATTCTTTGTGCTGATACCTAAAAGGGTAAGGAGATCATGTTCACTCTCCCCCTTTTACAAGCTTGATTTTCAAATGTTTACCGTAAACACATGTACGATAGCCACTTTATCGTCAAAACCAAAAGTGACACAGAATGCTGCCTGCGTCACTACTTAGTAGATGGAGATTCAACAGCTGTTGAGATTACTTTATATAATTGCAATCCAAGCTTCCGACTACGAGTAGCAATAGAAATCGATCTTTTTCTTCCGAAATTAGTAATAGGCAGAGCGAACAGCTGAAGATGGCCGATATTTTTAGCCATCAATTCGGGGAGAATGGTGATACCCATCCCTGCTGCTACAACCCCAAGAATAAAGTCTCCAAACGCTACCTCGCTAATAATATTAGGCTTATGGCCCAGCAACGCCATCTGTTCGAAAATATGCTTTCTTGTATCACAAGGGGCTTGGTGTACGATTAGTGGTTCATCGCAGAGCTCGGCAAACTCAACCGTTTTTCGCGAACGGAAACGATGATGTAAAGGAAACACTGCATAGTAAGACTCTGTAAACAATTCGCAACTCCACAAAGAATCCCCAACCTCTGATATATCAACGAAGACTGCATCTAGCCTACCTTCCTGTAATGATTGTATCAGTTCCCAGGAAGTATTTTGAATCATCAATGTCATTGGTCGATCCAAGAGGCGAGGTTCCTTGATCCTTGGAGGTAAATAATAAGTTGCCAGACTAGGTAGACTCCCGATGGCAATAGGGGTAGTTCGGCGAAATTGTCTTAACTCTTGACGAATCGCGGTTAATTCAGCGAGGACAGGCACAATTCGATTGTAAAAACGTTCGCCGGCTTCTGTCAGTTCAATACCGGTAGATGTTCTATGAAATAATACAATATCAAGCTCATGTTCTAGATTACGGATATGTTTACTTAATGCCGGTTGAGAAAGATTAAGTGCTTTGGCGGCTTTAGACAAACTTTGTTGCTTAGCTGCTTCAACAAAACTTTGGAACCACTCTATATTCATCTGTTTCACTCCAATTGATATAACCAATCGTTATAGCCCTCAAAAATATCAATTGTTCTGCTCGCCTTAATAGTTTGGTATTCTTTCGGGTGTAAAGGCTCGTTTCATTATAACATATCGTTTTATGTAGAAATCCTTATCAGGGTTGCTCAAATTTAGCTGTGTATCCAACCATGCTACATATGGTGCAAAAAATAAGGGGGGCTATGATGCGAAAAGTTCTTCTCCTCACGATCGGCATGTTCGCTCTTGGATTTGATGCTTATGTGGTGGCTGGTCTACTCCCCGATATCGGAGAAACATTCAAAATCAGTGCTTCTGAATCGGGACAAGTCGTTAGCGTGTTCACTCTTTGTTATGCACTGGCTGCTCCAGTTTTTGCTACATTGTTGGCTGGAAAACCCATGCGCCGGATTTTATTATTGGCACTCGCCGTATTTTCAGTAGGTAATGGAGCTAGTGCTTTAGCCCCGAGTTTCTTCTGGCTACTTATGTCTCGTGCTGTTGCAGGGATGGGAGCTGGGCTTTTTTCTCCACTGGCTGCTACAGCTGCCGCATCCCTCGTTTCCAAAGAAAAACGAGGCCGTGCTCTTGGTATGGTGCTAGGTGGCATGAGCATGGAGTCGTAGGTGTTCCTCTAGGAATGATCGTTGCTGAATATCTAGGTTGGCACGGGACTCTCTGGTTCATCACTGTGCTTGGTCTAATCGCCATGATGGGTATTGCGATCTGGTTTCCTAACTTTCCGGCTTCGGCGCCACCGTCTCTAAGTCAACGTATTGCAATGCTGACCAATAAACGGGTTGCAGCAACCATTGGAGTCACTCTTCTGACTAGCATTGCGAGCTTAGGTCTCTATACGTATATCGCATCCATCTTGCATAGCCTGGCAGACATTCATCACATTACGCCATACCTATGGGCATGGGGGATTGGTGGGGTGATCGGGAGTTTTTCCATTGGTAGCCTGATCGATCGAACGGGCAGACCAGGCTGGCTCATGGCCGGTATTCTAGCCATCATGGCTTTTGCCATGTTCAGCTTGCCCTTGGGACTCAAATTTCCTATTCTCGGCTTCCTGCCCTTTGTTCTTTGGGGAGGAATGGGCTGGGCCTCACAAGCCCCGCAACAACATGTATTACTTCACTTGCAACCTGATCATAGTGCAGCTACTGTTGCTTCAAACAGTTCCGCTAATTATTTAGGCAGTGCGATTGGTTCCGCACTTGGGGGAATGATGATGCTAGCCGGATTGGCACCTTCTCACCTTCCATATGCCGCCGGTTACCTTGTACTAGTCACCTTACTGGGACAACTGTTGGTCGTCATAAGAAAAAACAAGGAACAACAAGGATTAGATAATTAAAGAATAAAAAAAGACTATCTCGCAAAAGGAGATAGTCTTTTTCATCGTTTCCCTGCTGCGTGTCATTATTGCTTATCTCCACCATTTTTCTTGTGGTAACAGAATACAGTGTATATCAAAGTGCTTCTCTAACCAGTTTTTCATTTGTGTTTTCTTGACTAAAAACTCAGATGCCGCGTGGGAGACACCGATCAACGACATCGAAGTTTGATTAACGTACTCCATCATCTGTTGATATCTCTGCCGACCATAATCATTATCGATATGACAATGAATTTCTCCAGTGATATATGCTTGGGCTCCTTTTTCCTCTGCTTCTTTCATAGCACTTACTTTATCTCCACATCCAGCCACAATGGCAATCCGATTGATTTTACTCAAGTGTCTCCCTTCAAAATCCACATAAGGAATATCGAAGATCTGTAATGCCTTGCAAATGAGCGTCTCTGTGTTTGTCTCGGGTATTTCACAAATCAATCCACATTCTTTGAAAAATGAATCAACCACCGTTGCATGGAAGGCTTCTGCGATTGATATACTTGTTCCTACCCTTTTATTTACATCCATGGGCATATGGCAAGTATAGATGGATAATTTCTTTTCACGAATAGCGTCGATCAAGTGCTCTTTAATAGGAACGAATCCTTTTCCCCATGCGCCTCTTGGATCTCCACATTCCATAAACAGTGGATGATGCATGAACAACAGATCCCCTTCTTGAGATTGCTCTAGGAACTTGGTTAAGACATCATCGGTTGGAAACACGGCCAAAAATACATTTCTAACTTCTTCAGCTCCTTTTAACATCAAACCATTAAATTGTTGCGTGAATTTATGATGAAATACATTTCTCCAATCAAATCCAATCGGATCATAAACCATGGGAATAAATCGACTAAACGAAGGATCACTACCAAAGCGGTCTAGTTGAAACAGTTCGTCAAGCTTCTCCTCTAACATTGACAATTTTACCATTTCCCTCTCTCCCTTCTGTCCGTTTGCATGGCGCAGGACGAATAAATGATCTAACTTCTCCAATAAGAAATACTGTTTTGATATTTTATCCTAAATATTTACTGGTCGACACATGTTTGTTTTACAAACTTGTTTGGTTATTAATCATGGTTAGTTCTCATCTTTCTCTTTCAATCGAAGTGTCAACTTAAGATTCTATACTCACCTTTAGGTAAGTACCTGTAATAAAAGTGCATACTTACATTTGTATAGTCATCATCTTATACTCAAATTGAAATACCAATGAAGGAAGATCCATTGATGAAAACACTGGTTATCGTCTCTCACCCAAGCATAGAAACATCGGTCATTAATAAGCGGTGGGTAGAAGAGCTAAGCAAATATCCAGAAAAATATACGGTTCACGACTTGGCCAAAGTTTATCCTGATGGGAACATCGATGTGCATAAAGAACAAAAGTTGGTTGAATCACATGGCAATCTTATTTTGCAATTCCCAATCTATTGGTTTAATTGCCCACCTCTCCTGAAAAAATGGTTAGACGATGTTTTAACTTATGGATGGGCATATGGTTCAAATGGAGATAAATTAAAAAATCGTAAAGTTGCTTTAGGTGTGACGGCAGGAATTAAAAAAGAGGATTACAGCAAAAATGGACGATATCGGTATACGCTTGATGAAGTGTTGGTTCCATTTGAAATGACTTTCAAGTATTGCAATGCAGATTACCGCTCGTTTTTTGCGTTTTATGGCGAAGAACACAAGCCGTCTGCAAGCGAAGTATCAAAAAGCGCCCAGGATTATGTGAATTTTATCGACCAAATCTAACACGCAAAAAGGAAGTATCACCTGGTTATGGGGATACTTCTTTTCATTTAAACAACTCGCCATACCTACCGTTCTCCAGATTCGGCCTTAGGCAACCTGTTTCTTTCTCCCCACTCACACATCATATTTAACAAGGGAATCAGCGAACGGCCTCGTTCAGACAAGGAATATTCAACTCTTGGGGGGATTTGGGGAAATTCTTTGCGAATGATCAGGCCGTCTGCCTCCAACTCTTTTAACATCACACTTAACGTCTTAAAGGAAATGTTGCCAATACTCCGCTTCAGCTCATTGTGACGCATCACCTTATTCTCAGACAGCCAATATAATATAATCATTTTATATTTGCCGCCGATTAAGGACAATGTATATCCAAAGCCTGTATCTGTCGGCTCTACTCCAGTCGGAACACAGGTTTTGCGCATGATCTACACGCTCCTTCAAGTATTTCAAATCTCCCACTGCGGATTCCAGACCACTTCCCACAGATGCCCATCGGGGTCTTGAAAATAACCTGCGTACCCGCCCCAAAAGGTGTCATGCGCTGGGGTTGTAATGGTCGCACCCGCTTGTTTTGCCTGATCAATTATTTGATCCACTTCTTCTTTGCTTCCCACATTATGTCCAAGGGTAAATTCAACAGGGCTGGACGCGGTCAGTGGAACGTTTGCATCATGAGCAATATCTTTGCGTTGCCAAATGGCAAGCTTCAACCCTGATTGCAAGTCAAAAAAAGCCACTGCGCCGTGCTCATATTCTGACCCGATGATGCCTTCTGTGGAAAATCCCAACCCATCACGATAAAATGCCAATGACTTTTCCAAATCATCCACGCCTAAGGTAATTACTGTGATACGTGGCTTCAACACACATCATTCCTTTATCGATGAATTTGGTTCAAGCCCCATTATAAATCCAGTTAACTAATGTAGCGTCAAAAGTAGTGGGCTCTTCAAACATGGGGTAGTGCCCGCTTTGTTCGAAAACGACTTTCTTCACATTCGCAAACCCTTCGTCAACAGGATCCCACAACGAGACAGGACCCACTAGATAATCAAATCTACCCAGACCGACAAACACAGGCTTGTCAAATGCGGCCAACATATCAATCATATTCAGCCGCGCAAAAGCTTCCCCCCATAAATAGTCGATGATCGGCATGTTTGTGCGCACCCCTTCCCACATGGGAGCTGCGTCAATGGTGTAATCAAAAAAACTGTGGGCGCCCATGCGAATGCACATGTGAGCGAACCGTCTCTCCGGCTCTTTTTCAATATCGCCCGCTAATAATGCGAAATCTTTTTCAAACTTTCTTTTTCTATCCGGACTTGCCGTTTCATCAAAGAAAGCCATGCTTTGCGCTTGCCGTTTAGGGCTATTGGTAGGAGCTGAGTTGAGCAAAACCACCTTCTGCACATTGGCAGGATATTTTTTGGCGTATTCCAAAGCGAGAAAGGCATGCCCTGAATGGCCAAGGATGACAACGTCTTCAATCTGAAGTGTTTCTCTCATCTTCTCTATATCATCCAAAATGCGCTCCAATCTATAATCCTCCGGTTGGAGAGATTGTGAAGTCGACTTTGCAAATCCCCTGTGGTCAATAAATATGAATTTCAACGCTTGCTTTATCTTTTTTGAAAACAGCCGCGGATAATAAATCTTGCTACCGACAACCAACACCGGCATCCCTTCTCCCTCGATTTGGTATGCCAGTCCAAACCCGTCAATTGATATAACTCCTTGACGCTCCATATCAGCAGCCTCCTTTTTTGTTTCTCTTCGGTTGCATGTCTTGATACCGAGCTTGCTTACATGCTCATTCTACTACACTCACTAGTGAAAAATAAGTGATAGCGAAACGGACCCGAATTTTTTGTTATATCTGTAAAACATCCCCCATTAATCAGATTCGGCCCGCCGTTGCAAAATAACGGACGTTATTATATTATGTTTATGTATAAAACAAACAACAAGGGGTTTTGTTTATAAATGAAAGATATATCCGACTTGTTCTGGGACGCGTCCGTCGCCGAATTAAAACAAGGCTATGTGCACGATCAGGACACTGGCATCTATCGCTGCTTAATCTGCGGTCAATCTTTTGAAAAAGGCATCATTTATTCTGACGGCGATACTTTCTTTGAAGCCGAACGGTACACCCAGCATCACATCCATAATCAACACGGATCCATGTTTAACTATTTGTTGGGCTTGGACAAGAAATTGACGGGACTGACCGACCTGCAAAAGAAAATGCTGGACTATTTTTTCCAGGGCTTGACCGACAAAGAGATCGTTCAAGAACTTGGCGGCGGTAGCACCTCCACCATCCGGCACCACCGCTTCACCTTACGCGAAAAAATGAAGCAGGCCAAGGTATTCCTCGCTCTGATGGAACTAACAGAAGAACATGCCGCCAAACCAACCAAGTGGATCAATCCCCCGCGTCAAGCCAAAATGCTTGATCAGCGTTTTGATATCACTGAAGCGGAACAGCGCCAAATCTTGGAGAAATATTTCCCTGAAGGTCTAGAGGGGCCGTTGGCCGAATTTCCCAAGAAAGAAAAGCGTAAAGTGGCCATCCTCAAACATCTCATCACCAAGTTTCAAGCAAACCGCAAATACAGCGAACTGGAAGTGAACCGCATTTTGGAACGCATCTATCCAGATTACGTCACATTGCGGCGCTATCTGATTGAGTATGGTTTTATGGACAGAACGCCAGATGGTAGTCAATATTGGATTCTTTGAAGAAAAGGAGTGATAGGGATGGATAAGCAACAGCGCAAACAACTCATTCAAAACTATAAGCAAACTCATCGTCCCATGGGGATTTATCAACTCAAAAACCAAATCAACGGAAAAATGTTGATCGGCAGCAGCATGAATCTGGACGCAACCTTCAATCGGGAAACGTTTATGTTGTCGATGAACAGCCATATAAACCATGAATTGCAAGAGGATTGGAACCAATACGGAAAGGATGCTTTCACTTTTGACATACTGGAACGAATCAAACCCCGTGAAGAAATCATCACCCATCCCGATGAATTGGACAAATATCAAACTGAATTGAAAGAGATGGAAGAAAAATGGTTGCAAAAGTTGCAACCGTATGGAGACCAAGGATATAACAAATTGAAAAAAGCCAAAAATGCACGCTAGGCAGAACGCCTGCTAAGCACTTTGTGAATAATGGGAATCAGGCAAGATGGGTATGTGAAGCAAACTAGTTTACAATTAGCAGAAATGGTGAGTCACCCCTTCACCAGATATAGATGAAAAGGCACCGCTCTGGTAATCACAAGAGCGGTGCTGTTCATTAAAGAATTTAATCACAATATTTCAATATACCCTTCCGTTCCATGCACTCGAATACGTTGCCCATCTTTTATCCGCTTGGTGGCATTTTCAACACCCACAACGGCTGGCAAGCCATATTCGCGCGCGATGACGGCTCCATGAGTCATCAATCCCCCCACTTCGGTGACTAATCCTTTGATGTTTACAAACAATGGTGTCCAGCTAGGGTCGGTGTATGCTGTGATCAAGATATCTCCATCTTCCAGATCTGCCTCTTCCATCTTTAAAATGACCCGTGCCCTGCCCTCTATCACTCCGGAAGAAACCGGCAAGCCGACAATCGCACGCGCAGGAAGGTTTTCTCGTTTGTATTTACCTGCAACGATCTCACCGTCAGACGTAATAACGCGCGGGGGAGTAAGTTTTTCAAATCGTTTGTGCTCTTCTTTTCGCTTGTTGATGATCTGATCATCTAGTTTGTTTGTCGCGACAACTTCGCGAAGTTCTTCAAACGTGAGATAGAAGATATCTTCTTTTTCTCGAATGACGTTGGCTTGTACAAGCTGTTCGGCTTCCTTCATCAACGCTTGCTTGTAAACGAAAAAGCGATTGATCATACTGTATTTTGGATATTCTCGATAACCGATGAAATCCCGAATCAGTCTGATCACTTGTTTTGTTTGTTTAGCTTTATGCTCACCATCTGGCAGTTGCTTCAACCGCTCTAATAACTCTCGTTCCTTATTCAACGCTTCCTGCCGCCCTTGCTCAAATTTTCGCGCACTGGCATTGGGCGCAAAATTTTTGATGTTACTGAGAATCATCGGGATGAGTGCCGTTGGTTTTTCACTCCAACGAGGTTTGGTAATATCGATTTCCCCTGTACAGCGCATGCCGTATTTGTCAAGATAAGCAAGGATCGCCTCCTTCGCTTCCTGACCGCCGTCAAACTTCGTCAGTTCATCCAAAAAATTTTCATCTTTTGTATGTTGCAAATAATGAATCACTTCCGGATAAGGGCGAATCACATCGGCGACATCCAGTAGCGCCAACCCCATCTCCGAAGTAATGTTATTGGGTACCGATAAAGTCAGCGTATCTGCCGCGTTTTTCTCACCCAACCATTCCTGCATTTTTTTATTGATCCAAAAGGAAGCATTCATAGCAACCATAATCACATCTAAGCTTTGTGAATCAGATAACATCTTCTTTAATCGTTCGCAATCTTCCAGAATAAAATCAAACAAATCCAATCCTGATTTCGTTTGGATGTTTTGTTTTAACTCTGCTAACGATACCTCACTCTGCTTAATCAAATCACGAACAATTGTCGGATCTTTATGGAGATTTTTCTCCAAAAATCCCCAAGACATCCCTTCATTGATTTTACTGATATGTTCTACTCCTTCACCATTGGGTCGCGATTTAATAAAGCCTTCTCGCTCCACGATGGTGATGAGCGCATCTTTGATGAGCGGATCAGATTGTTCGATGGCATTTAATAACATCTCTCTGCTGTCAGGTGAAGCTAGCAAATGCGTAACATCGACAAACAACCTCCCTCCCGCTTTCTTCATGGGTTGAAACGATGTTAACTGAAATAAAGACAGGCCCAATGGTTTCATGGGGTCCGTCATCATTTGTTGATGGCCGACCGATACATAGACGCGATTTTCTTGATCATCCGCTTCTGGAATGGGGTATAAGGTCGTGATTGGCCGGCTCTGGACAATATAAAATGTGTCATCAACCAAACACCATTCGATATCTTGTGGGCAACCAAAGTAGGTCTCAATCTGTTTTCCTATGCGTGCCAGTTGTAAGATTTGTTGGTCCGTAAGGGTTTGCGATTTTTGCTGATCAGGATCGATGGGCTTCGTCTCGGTTCCACCTTCTTTTCGCCCATAAATAGCCCATTTTTTGGTTGCTATCATCTTATCGACAATGTTATCTTCTTGCACTTTATAGCAATCCGCTGTGACCAAGCCCGAGACGATGGCCTCGCCCAAGCCAAAACTGGCATCAATAGATACCACCTTTCGGTTTGAATGAATGGGATCGGCAGTGAATAAAACGCCTGAAGCCTGTGGGAACACCATCCGTTGAATAATTACAGATAGATAAACATGTCTGTGATCAAATCCGTTTTGCATGCGGTAAATCACGGCGCGATCAGTAAAGAGGGAAGCCCAACATTTACTAATGTGTTGCAATATTGCATCTTTGCCAATGATATTTAAATAGGTGTCTTGCTGACCGGCAAAAGAGGCATGTGGTAAATCTTCAGCAGTTGCACTGGAACGCACTGCATAGGCATGTTCATCGCCAAGCTGAGTGAGAACATGAGCCACATCTTTCACAACATCGGAAGGAATCTCCACTTCCATTATCACTTTTCGAATCTTCTTACATATTTCGCCAATACGTTCTCGGTCTTCTACGTTTAGCCGTGTTAGTTGATTCAACAATGCACGGAAGGCTTCGTTGTGTTTGAGAGCCTGATGATAAACTTCTGTCGTAATACAAAATCCTTCTGGCACGTGTATTCCATCCATCTTCGATAATTCCCCTAAATTCAACCCTTTGCCCCCGACGCGCAAAAGCTGCGTATGATCAATCTCCTGCAAGCTGACAACATAAGCACTCATTTCAACTCTCCCCCTCTTTTAAACACTGTTTATCGCCACTTTAAAAAAATAACCATCTCATCTTCTCTCTTTTGGCAATGCTCTATAGCGTTGATTACAATATTTATGTATAAATTCTAGAACTTAGCTCTAAGAATAAACAGCCTATATCTTATCCCATTTATACTTTATAATTGAAAGGGGAGAGACATACTCCATTTCACTCCCCTGTTCTTGTTCATGGAGAAAAGAAATGTTACATTCATCTAGTACATATCGAAAGAGCCCGGATGATGCCGATCAAAGGGCTCTTTTTTATGTGAAACGTTGTGACTTAGTAATTGATACCCGTTGCCCGCGCCTCGCACCCTGCGGCAGACGCAGGAACACTCCTCTATCACTCCCTCCTCTGCACATCGCTGTCCAAGCACGTTGGAAGTATGAACTTCCGCTTATTTGATCAAACTACTTCAGATGATTCCTCTTAACGACAAGGAGTGATTTTATGAACATCAAAGTTGTGCAAAACGAATTAAACCAACTGCGAAACCAATTTTCCAATGAAGTGAACGCATTGAAAGAGCAACTGGCCCAACTGCAACAATCTATGGATCGCCTAAGCCAAACCCAGTCATTACATCAGCCCGCATCAGTGCAAGAGCAAATGTCTCAACAAATCATGTCGCGCACAACACAACCTGATCACGAAGCCCATCAATATACCGGCAGATAACACAACTGGCCGATTGACGCGAATATTTCCTCAAGGAGGTCACCCTTGATGAAACCTGATATAGATCCTGAAATCGTCTCCGACGGAAAAAGGACACCATCCGGCTCAATCGACACACGACTGTCCTCTTCCGCCCGAGAAAACGCCCTTGCTCAAGATGAACCCAGCAAATTTGGCGAACTCGCTCCCAGGGACACCCTCGAAGATAAGCGAAACTGAATAATGGCCTTAGTGTAAACGAGCCGATGGTTTCTACGACAGCGAACCATCGGCTCGTTTAGTTATCAAGACACCTTTGCCGAATGAAATCGCCACACAACGCGCCAGCACAGCCGTATGCAAAGTGGCCTAGGCATCCCCCTAGAGGGGTGTTTTTTTCTTTTGCCCATCTTCCTGTGTAGCCACATTTTTCAAATATGCCACTGTCAATGTTCAATCAGATATTTTTTTATATTTATTTAGTTAAAATTATTATTCTTTTTTAAAAATAAATAATATAATGTGTTTATAAAAGATCCATTCACTGAAGGAGCGTGCTGCCAATGGCCAAACGGAACTTCTTTATCGCTACAACTACAGCGATCGCCTTGACGCTGTCCATCCCGATCGCATTTGCCGAACCGGGAATCAACTCTGACCAATCACAAGTAAAAACACTTGATGCCAAGTCCATAGCGGATCAGTACCTGAAGCAGAACGCCGATAAATACCAATTGCCATCAGATCTTTCTGGCCTTAAATACGTGACGACCATTGATACCCCTGCAGGCTCCTATGTTCGCTATCAACAAGAGATCCAAGGTGCACCCGTCTTCACCAAACAGGTGACTGTCACCATCGACCGCACAGGCACTCCCCTGCTCGCTGTCTCGGACTATGTCCCGTACAGTTCTATTGAACAAATGAAAAAGAAAATCTCCCATTCTGAAGCAGAAGCAAAAGCGCTCAGCTATATCGGTGGAAACGACACTAGCAAATGGACGCCGGCATCGCGCCAATTTGGCTATGTGATTGAAAACGGCAAAGCCATCCCGTCTTACCGCGTTGTCGTGAGAACAAAAACGCCTAAGGACGAATGGGATACGTACATTCACGCCGGTAGCGGGAAATTGCTCAAAAAGAAAAACCGAGTGCAACACGTCACTGGTACTGGCACCGTCTTTAACCCCAATCCGGTCGAATCCAAAGGAACGGCCTCTGGTTTGAGCGACAATCAGGACAAGGACTCTGCAGCACTGACAAGCCAGCTGAAATCGGTCATCCTACAGGGGCTGGACGGCTCGGGTTATCTCAGAGGACAGTATGTCACTATTTCGTCTAAAGCGAAAACATATTCTGCAACGAATACGTTCAACTATACTCGCGCGAATGACAGCTTTGAGGATGTCATGGCCTATTATCATATCGACAGTTTGCAACGCTACATTCAAAGTCTCGGCTTCAACAACATCAATAACCGTGCAATCAAAGTCAATGTAAACGGCACAACGGCGGACAACTCTTTCTACTCTCCGGCCACTAAATCATTAACTTTTGGAACCGGCGGTGTGGATGATGCAGAAGATGCCGGAATCATTGCGCATGAGTATGGTCATTCAATCCAAGACAATCAAGTGCCTGACTGGGGCCAATCGGCTGAAGGTGGAGCGATGGGCGAAGGGTTCGGCGATTTCCTGGGAGCCACTTATGAAGACGCCATGACTGGCAATGACTCATACGGGAAAGCTTGCATTGGTGAATGGGATGCTGTCTCATATTCCTCCACCAACCCGCCTTGCTTGCGCCGCTTAGACACAAACAAAGTGTATCCGCGCGATTGGGCTGGTGAAGTGCATGATGACGGCGAAATCTGGTCCCAAGGTGAATATGAAATGGCGAAAGCATTCGGACGGGATGTGGCCACAAAACTAATCCTACAATCCCATTGGTCCCTGACACCGAACGCAACCTTTGCCGATGGCGCCAAAGCAATTAAGCAAGCGGACGTCATGCTCTACAATGGTGCGCACGCCGCCCAAATCGATGCGATCTGGGCCGCACGAGGCATTCCCACCAACTAAAAAACCAAAAAACAGCCGGGAAACCAAAGTTTCCCGGCTGTTTTTCGTTATCACCCATTCAAATGAGATCTTTTTCTGGAATACAAGAAATAAATTGACAATCCAATGGTCAACCAGATGAGAAACGCGTACCAAGTGCTTGCAGACAGATTCGTCATCAAAAAAATGCAAACTGCCATCGACAACAGCGGAACAAAGGGGACAGCAGGTGTGCGAAACTTGCGCGGCAATTCAGGTTGCGTTTTGCGAAGAACAATTACCCCAAGTGAAATCAGGACAAAAGCAGTCAATGTC
Organism: Laceyella sediminis; assembly: GCF_003003125.1. GTDB lineage: Bacteria > Bacillota > Bacilli > Thermoactinomycetales > Thermoactinomycetaceae > Laceyella > Laceyella tengchongensis. The sequence goes on from NZ_PVTZ01000004.1 coordinate 82,385, forward strand.
CCAATATTGATCATCTCCGCCAAACGATCCAGTGGCACGATGCCCCCGAGTAAAGCGGCAACACTACCAATGATCCACGTAGCCCGATACGGCGTTTGAAATTTTGGATGAACCTTGGAGAAAACGGAGGGCAATAGGCCGTCCCTTGACATAGCGAAAGCGATCCGGGTTTGTCCAAACAGCATGACCAACATAACGGTAAGCATTCCCACAATGGCTCCCAAATCGATAAAACCAGCAACCCAGTCCTGCCCCGCATACTGCAACGCGAGTGAAACCGGATGAGCAACCCCTTCGAACTCAGCAAAAGGAACAATCCCCGTCATGATCGCGGAAACAACGATATACAAAAGAATGCAGATAAAGAGCGAATACATAATCCCCCGCGGCAAATCTTTCGCCGGATTTTTGGTTTCCTCCGCAGCGGCAACAACAGCGTCAAACCCCAAAAATGCGGTAAACGTGATTGCGGCAGCAGAGAAAACTCCCTCCAAACCAAAAGGCATAAAATTATGCCAATTGTCAGGTTTGACATAACCGATGCCCACAATCACAAATAAGATCACGACAGCAGTTTTGATCAGCACCATGATATTATTCACACGCGCTGACTCTTTTACTCCTCTGGCTACAAAAAAAGTGATCACGATGACAACGACGAAAGCCGGCAAGTTAAACCATGTCTCAACCCCAGGCACGGCTCCGTGAGCCGCCGTCAATGCTGTTGGCAAGGAGATGCCTAAGCCTTGCAATAAACTCTGCAAATATCCCGACCATCCCGCAGAAACGAGACTGACTGCAAGAAGATATTCCAGAATCAAATCCCATCCGATAATCCAAGCGATCAATTCTCCCAATGTCGCATAAGCAAATGTATACACAGAACCCGAGACGGGCACCAAGGTAGCAAACTCAGCATAGCACAGGGCTGTTAAAGCACATGCCAAACCCGAAATGAGGAATGAAATCATGATTCCTGGACCGGCCGTCACCGCCCCTGTGCCCGTAAGCACAAAAATCCCCGTGCCGATGATGGCTCCCAACCCCAGCAATGTCAGATCCCATGTACCCAAGGTTCTTTTTAATGCTGTGCCTGTCTGGGCTTGTTGCATCATGGCAGAAATACTTTTCTTTCTAAACAAATCCATAAACCAACCTCCTACACCAGCAAAAACATCACAATTGTAAGTCAATTTCACAAAAAACCTTAACTATTTCATCCTTTGATCATAAAGGTATTATCTTCGTAAAACTTGATACAATATGTATGAAATAAGATGAATATTTTTGGATAAAAAGATCAAATCAAGCCACATTACAAAATTCATCCATCACAGAGCAATAAAAAAAGACGCCAGGCGTCTTCTACACTACTCCTTGCGGGAGTGGTTCGTATACAGAAGATTTAGATGGTCGAGGCTGTGTCAACGAAATGCTGACGAACAGAAATCCCTGCGAACATTTAAGTTGCTCGCAGGGCTGAAAGCTTGTGTTCCGTTCCAGTGCACCAGAGATCGTCCTTTATCCCGGCAAGATAAATCCATTCTCCTGCAATGATGTTTTGGTCAATCGCAGATAATCTAGGGATTTTTGCAGGTCTTGTTCGATTTCCACTGTCTTTTGACTTCCATTTAAAAGATTGATCACTGCAATTTTTTCAGGGAAAGATAACATTCCCCGATGGCAAAAGACAGAAATGATATGCTTAAATGCGTCCAAAACATACGGATTGTCTGAAACAACATATTTTTTTATGTTCAGCGAATTAGGGGTCCAATGAACCACATGCAAGTTCAATTGCAAACTCAGATCCAACTCTTTGATGAACGCATGCAACTCTTCAAATAAAAACACAGGCGGGTCCGCACGATGATCGTTGAGCAAATATTGCATCAAATGATCAGTCGTTTTCAACAACACTTCATGGTAATGATACTCCGATTCAAACAATTTGGCGTCAACTCTCCAATATCGGCCAATCAATTCAAGAATGCGGATGCCCGAACGCCTTTCAACGGGCAAGCGGTAATAGGCCTGAATCACTTGGTTTACTTTGTTTTGAACAGCCCGCATCCATTCGGGAGGCATCACATTGCCGCATCTGTCACAACAGAGCCAACCATACATCATATCTTCATCAGACAACACGTTCCCATCTCTCATACCCATTTCTTTCACCTCATTATTTGCCGGGCAGCCGCAGGAAGTTGACTACACTGGAGACACCTTTACCTTCCTCACCGCGACTGGTTATCGTTGCCATCATTATACCATCATTGATAACGATTATCAATGTCAATTTAACCCTCACCATCAACAAAGCATCATCGATTCCTGAAAAAAAAAGAGCGGATGATCTCCGCTCTTTTTCATATCACAAATGTCTTGAAGGCAGTGTAGCCTAATTCCTTTTCTGGTTATCAAAAATAAAATACCAGTAGAGCGCAATTTCGTTAGCAACTTCCTTTATCCCACGATAAACATATTGATCAAAACCACCCAAGACAAACCCATAGCGTTCATAGAATTTACAAGCACGCACATTATTATTTTGAGTTTCCAGCATCATCCCCATCATTCCTTGATCAACTGCCCACTCCTTGATCTTATTCATCAGTTGCCGGCCGAGCCCGTACCCCCTATATCTTTTGTCAACTTGTATATCTTCCACATAGGCCGTCTGATTCCAATTTCGCTTGGCAGCAACAAAGCCAACAATGTGGTTGCCTGCAAGGGCCACATACATGGTGCGATCCAGATGGCTGACATAATCGGCCCAATCCATCAGATCATCCATCTCTCCATATTGTTTTTCATATGCCGGAATCTTGATTACTGAGTAGTTGATTGAACTGTCCGTTATGTGCAAGCGCAATACCGAGTCAACTAAAAATCGGCCGTCAATAGCTACAGGCCGGTGCAGATCTTCGTTTGTTAACTTCTTCATCTCGATGTGCATGCCGGAAGAACAGACGCTAAACATTTCGTTGCGTCTGTTCCCACACCTCCTTATTACAATCACTCTAAAATAGTGAATTCATACCCTATGATTCGTCCAAGCTCTTCTCTATCAACATGCATATGAATATATGGAAAGTTAATAGAAATAATCACTTTCAAATCCGCCTGTAAAGGAGGGGATTTTGATGACTAGACGCGTTAAAAAGTGGGTTTGGAAAAACACAAACTGGAATTCAAACTGGAACAAAAATATTAACAAGAACACCATTAATATCAAAATTGGTGCCAAGAAAAAGAAAAGAAAAAAAAGACGTCGCTAAGACTATTAAATAGAGCTGTAAGCCAAACACCCTACTAAATGTAGGGTGTTTGGCATTTCTTAACCAATACAATAACCTCTCTCACTGGAATTACAACAGTCATTATAAACCAATCCGGCTCATTTTTATAGAATTTTTATAATATATTTTATTATTCACACTCTACGAGGGAGTGAAATGCTTCCCAGTATTCAAGGGCAATAACTGATCAAAAAACTAAAAATAAAAAAAGGGAACGACACCTTAAACAATGGCCGCAGGTGAAGCTTCCAAATACTCTGCTTTCTCTAAGCCCCAGAAGAAATTCTTGAGGGAGATTGCTATTCATAACCAGCTGGCATATAATTATAATAATTATCTAATGATAATCATTATAAAAAAAGGAGGGCGAACATCATTAAATCCCATGATTATCATCATCTCAATCACGTCAAACAACAGCCGACTTCTAAAACCGCCTTATGGATCACCCTGTGTTTGACATTGTTTTTCACCATTGTAGAAATCGTCGGCGGATTGCTGTCAAACTCTCTCGCTCTCTTGTCGGATTCGGCGCATATGATTTCGGATGTGATCGCTTTGGGATTAAGTTTGACCGCTGTCTACCTGGCTGCACGCAAACCAGATCACAAATACACTTTTGGCTTCCTTCGCTTTGAAATCATCGCTTCTTTCTTGAATGGATTGGCGCTCGCCGCCATATCGGTCGGCATTTTCATCGAGGGCATCCTTCGCATGATTCGGCCACAAGCAATCAACCTGCGGCTGATGTTGGGGGTCGCTATCGTAGGCTTACTGGTGAATTTGGTGTTGACAGTCGTATTGATGCGCCAATCCAAGAAAGAAGAAAATTTGAATATTAAAAGTGCCTTATGGCATTTTTTCGGCGACTTGCTCAGCTCAGTCGGCATCATTGTTTCCTCTCTGCTTATCATCACAACTGGATACACCCTGTTTGATCCGTTGGTCAGCATGATGATCGGTGGCATCATCTTCTATGGCGGAGCAAAAATTATTCGAGAATCTTATCTTATCCTGATGGAGTCAGTTCCCACCACATTCGACCTTGAGGCCATTCGCAACGACATCCAGTCGGCACCGGGGGTGGTTGATGTCCACGAAATGCACTTATGGGCGATATCCACTGACCACTACTCGCTGTCAGCGCATGTGTTTGTTCACGAAGATGCGGATCCCCTGCGTACCATTCAGACCATCAATCATCTCCTCAGGGAGACGTACGGCATCGAACATTCGACGATTCAAGCGGAACATCCCGCCATCCATGATCATGGCGAATATGGGAAACAATTTTTGGCCTCACACTGATCGGGAGAATAATCAACACCCAGACTAATAACGGTCTGGGTGTTTTAATGAACGCCTGCATGATGGAAAGGAAACCTCTGGCGGATAATTGGGGGTCAAGCGTTTCATTAGCAATATGCATAAAATTACAGATCCCGCAACCCGTCATTTGACAATGATCTCAACTTCTTCACACCCGTCAAATATCATTATGAAAACAAATGAACGTGATGACCTTATCTTCATTAAAATGGCATGATTATGTGGTGCAAACAGGTAAATATTCACACCATGATGCAAATTGCCATATTTAAATGTTATAATAAATTTGATATTGACAATACAATGAACTATGCCATTTTCCCAACACGAAACATGAAACAATGACGAAAGGTGTGAATTTATGAAGAAACTCTCACTGACAACCAAGATATTAATCGGTATTATTCTCGGTCTTATCGTCGGTGTCATCCTGAACTTATTTTTGCCCGAACTATTCAAAACATTGAACAATTATTTGTTTGACCCGATCAGCGTCTTGTTTATCAAAGCGATTAAAATGGTTGTAGTCCCCTTGGTTTTCTTCTCCTTGGTAGCTGGGGCTGCAGGCATTGCCGACCCCAAGAAATTGGGGCGGATCGGCATAAAGACCATCGTCCTTTATATTCTCACTACCGCGATTGCAATTACCTTCGCCTTGATATTGGCCAACTTCATCGAACCCGGTGTGGGTACCAGCATTGAGAAGCCGGTTGAAAAGCCGAAAATTGAAGCGGCTCCAAGCATGAAAGACACTCTGTTGAACATCATCCCTGAAAACCCGGTGTCGGCGATGGCTAATGCGGAAATGTTGCAAATCATTTTCTTCGCGTTGCTGTTTGGCATTGGCATGGCCATGTTGGGAAACAAAGTAGCGCAAGTACGGCAGTTTATCGATCAAGGCAATGAGATCATGCTGAAATTGGTAACCATCATCATGGCTTGTGCACCGTATGCCGCTTTCGCGTTAATGGCACGGGCGGTCGGGCAAGCTGGTATTGATTTGATCGGCTCGATGGCGTGGTACATGATCACCCTGATCCTGGCTTTGCTCGTTCACATGGCGCTCACCTACAGTGCGTTGCTAAGCTTGTTTGCCAAATACAACCCGATACAGTTCTTTAAGAAAATGGGTCGGGCGATGGAGGTGGCTTTCACCACCAGCAGCAGTGCAGCCACGTTGCCAGTCACCATGGAAGTGGCTGAGAAAGACTTCAACGTTCCCAAGTCAATCAGTAGCTTCGTTTTGCCACTGGGAGCCACTATCAATATGGATGGTACCGCTATCATGCAAGGGGTGGCTGCGCTGTTCATCGCGCAACTGTATGGCATCCCGTTGGGATTGGAAGAGCAATTGGTCATCATCCTGACAGCCACATTGGCTTCCATCGGCACAGCTGCCGTTCCCGGAGCCGGTTTGATCATGCTGACCATGGTGTTGCAATCGGTCGGCCTGCCGGTGGAAGGCATCGCGATCGTGTTGGGGGTAGACCGCTTGCTCGATATGAGCCGGACGGCAACCAACATCACCGGGGATATGTGCGTAGCAGTCGTTGTCGCCAAAGGAGAAAAAGACAAAGAAGAAAAAGCGGCATAACCATCTACAGAAAAAAGCCTCCTTTCGTAAGCGGAAAGGAGGCTCCTTGTTTTGTTCCGCACACAGGTGTCAACCTACGTCATCCATTCCACGCGTTGCAACACCCGGTGCTTCATCAGTGCCAAAATAAAATCTACATAATAATCTTGGCGCACAATCACCCGATATTCATGATTGGGGTATGCGTAAAACAGCACATCTGTATGCACATCATTATCCTCAAACAGCTCTTGCACCCGCTTGATCGCTTCCACAAGCGCTCCATCCAAGCAATGGATGTCAAATTCAACATCATTTCCATTTGCTTTTTCCTGCATGTTTAATTTCTGCTTGTCATATTCGTATCGAAGCATGAGCTCTCTCCTTTACACTAAATAACGGAAATAGACATAGACGCTGGCCAAGACGATAGACAACAACATCAGGGGAAAACCGACCTTCAGGTACTTGATGAAAGTGATTGGATGCCCTTCTTTGCCTGACATGCCGGCAACAATCAGATTCGCACTCGCCCCAATCAACGTACCATTGCCACCGAGGCAAGCGCCCAGCGCCAAACTCCACCACAACGGCTCCAAATTGCTGACCCCCATTTGTCCCATTTCTTGAATCATGGGAATCATCGTGGCCACAAATGGAATGTTGTCAAGAAAAGCGGACGCGAACGCGCTGAGCCACAGGATCAACATCGACGTTACCACCACATCGCCCTTCGTCAGTTCAATCGCTTGCTCCGCCAATTGGGCGATGACTCCTGTTTCAATCAAGCCCGACACGAGGACAAACAAACCGATGAAAAAGAAAATCGTCATCCATTCCACTTTTGTGAACGCTTCTTCCATTGTGTGCTCACCCGTCAACAACAGCAACAGGAACGCGCCGCCGAGAGCGACGGTGGCTGACTCCAGATGTAACAACTGGTGCATGAAAAAGCCCAGGATCGTCAGCCCCAAAACAATCAAACATTTGCGGAGCAGCTTATGATCAGTAATAACTTCTTTTTCATCCAGTTTCATAATGCTTTCTTTCAGTTCGGGCGTGGTTTGAATCTGTTTCCGATATATTAACACAAAAATCGGTACATAAATGGCCAAGATGATTATAGTAATCGGAGTTAAGTTCTCGATAAAGGCCATGAACGTCAATTCTTTCACCGCGCTGCCGATCATAATGTTGGGCGGATCACCGATCAGTGTCGCCGTCCCTCCCACATTGGAAGCGATAATCTGGGTGATCAAAAACGGGACCGGGGGCACTCGCAACTGACGGGTGATGCTGAACGTGACAGGCACCATGAGAAGCACGGTGGTAACATTGTCCAATAATGCCGACCCCAGGGCCGTAATCAGTGCCAACGATATTAATATCCGAACGGGATCCCCTTTGGCCCGCTTAGCCGCCACCACTGATATATACTTGAACAATCCTGTCTCAGCGGTAACGCTGACAATGATCATCATGCCGATGAGCAACCCCAGCGTATTGAAATCGATGTGATGGATGGCAGTTTCTTGATCGATAATTCCCAACGCCACCATCAGTCCTCCGCCAATCATGGCGACAATGGTGCGATGAATTTTCTCAGAAATAATCAAGGCATAAATCACCAAAAAAATGCCTATGGCCAAAATAGCTTGTTGTTCCATATCGTACCTCCTCAATTCTTATTTATTTATATCCACATAAAATGTGAATATAAACAACTGCGATCGGCGACGCTTTATCGCTTTACAATAAAAAAGCGAACATGACAAAAGGAGACCGCCAAGTGGCAGTCTCCTCCTAAATCATGTTCCGCATATTCATTTGTATACCATTATATAAAAACACTCGGGAATTGTAAAGAAATTGACGAGCGCAATGAAAAATAGCGATAACGCCCGTGGTACACCCCAATTTTATGGAATATCATGCACCGTTTTATCCATGCAATAAATATCCAATGTCAGTCCATTGTCGATAAAAATATTTGGCTGTCCAGATAAAACCGTATGGCCGGTGATCTCGGCAAGCATGGAACGCATATAGTTGTGATATTCCCTCTCTTTCATTTCCTGCAAGATTGGATCGATCCGTCTCCCACGAATAGACATGCGTGGAGAAACCTCCTTCATGATTGAAGCATTCCCGGCAATAATGAAAATCTTATCTTGGTGCACAATCGCTTCCACATCCTTGCGCACGGCCCCAAATAACTGACGTTGTCCTTCACTGTACGCATCACAAATCATTTTCTGTATTGCCGGCTGATTGCTTATTTGCATCTTCCCTACCCCTTTCTTACGTTCAGCTTCTGGCCGTGGGAATGGAAAAGACAAAAGGAGCCCATCGGTGACAGGCTCCTCCTAAAAATCCAGATTTAATCTTTTCAGTAATACTATGCACCGAAAACATCCACTTCATACATCCGTCGTTCACGATTCAGCATTTTTGGCAGATGTCTCCAGTTGATCCGTATATTTAACTTTTACAGCCGCAGAACGCTCTTGCTGGAATGACTTCATCAGTGAAACAATCACTCCGAACAAAATGAAAATGAAAGGGAAAGAGGCAATAATGGAAGTTGTCTGCAACGCCTCCAATCCACCTGAATAAAGCAACACCGCGGCCGACGAGGAAATGATAAAGCCCCAGATATACTTAACGCGATTCGGTGGATTTAAAGACCCGTTTGTTGTCTGCATTCCTAACACAAACGTGGCTGAATCGGCCGAAGTGATGAAAAAGGTGGCGATCAACAAGACGGCCAACACTGTCATCCCTTGTCCAAGCGGATATTGTTGTAACACGTTAAACAACACCACTTCTGTGCCTTTGTCATTCATCGTCTCAAATAAGGGGAGCCCTTGGTTGATGTCCAGATGTAAGCCCGCTCCGCCAAAAACGGCGAACCAAATAGCGCAAAAAGTGGTTGGTACCAGAAGAACGCCGATAATAAACTCCCTTACCGTTCTCCCTTTGGAAACACGGGCGATAAATGTGCCGACAAACGGAGCCCAAGCAATCCACCACGCCCAATAAAAAACGGTCCAATTCTGTACCCAATCATTCGCTTCGGGTTGGAACGGAGCCATGTAAAAGCTCATCGCGGGAAAGTTCTGCAGATACCCGCCGATGGTGCTGATCAGCAAATTCATAAGAAACTTTGTAGGCCCGGCGAATAAAAGGAACAACAGCAGCAACAAGGCCAACAAGATATTGAGATTGCTCAAATATTGAATGCCTTTGCTCAAACCTGTAAGCGCAGACAACAAAAACAAACACGTCACCACGATGATGATGGTAAGCTGGGTGGTAAAATTGTTATCAATGGAAGTAAGATATGAAATCCCCCCACCGATTTGGGCGGCACCAAAACCCAATGACGTCGCAACGCCAAACACGGTGGCAAAAACGGCAATCACATCGATCACTTTGCCGATCGGGCCGTTCACCTTTTCTTTCAACAAGGGATAAAAAATGTGACTGATAAGTCCGGGGGTTTTTTTTCGGAAATTAAAGTAAGCCAACGCCAAGGCCAACACACTATAAGTTCCCCAAGGGTGAAGACCCCAATGGAAGAAAGAGTAACGCATGGCCATACGTGCGGCTTCTGGCGTTTGTCCTTCACCTACAAGCGGTACGTGGTAATGGGAAAGCGGTTCAGCCACTCCCCAAAACACAAGCCCAATTCCCATACCGGCGCTAAACAGCATGGCAAACCAGCTGATTCGACTGTACTCAGGCTTATCATCGTCTTTGCCCAGCTTGATTTTGCCATACGGGCTAAAAATCAAATAGAGGGAAAAAATGAGGAATCCGGTGGCGGAAAAGAGGTAAAACCATCCAAAACGGTCTTGGAGAAACGTTTGGATCATAGAGGTAACACTGGCAAGACTTTTGGGTGCTACAACACCCCACGCAATAAACAGAACAGACAATACGATGGAAATGAAAAACACATTGGCAATTTTTTTCTTCATGATTCTCCCTTTCTAATTGGAATAATCTGTATGCCAAATCCGGCTTACTTAACCAATTTAACACAGATTGGACAAGCTTGCATGTCCGCCTGAGCAAAACCCAGGCGCTGACGTCCCCCCTAGCCGGCTTGAAATGATTGAACTACAAGAAAAGCCAACCGTTTGCTAACGGATGGCCGGCAGAAATCTTCTTTTTCACTATGCCCTTCTGTACGACGCTTTAAGGCGTTTTGGCGGGCAATCCCTGCAATTTGATAAACATATCGGCAATGGTATGGATATAGCCAGCATTCCAGCAAAGCATGTTAAAACCCTCGATGATATCCTTTTGTCATACAATATCTTGTCAGTATGAATGCACGATCTGTTTCAGACCGTGCATGCGATATCAGCCACTGGGAACCACGATTACTTCTACCCGGCGATTTTTCTGCATGTTTTCGGGAGAATCGTTAGCCACAAGTGGTTTCGTTTCTCCCCACCCTTTCGTTGACAGCAGAGCTTCGTTTACGCTGAACTTTTCCACCAACGCCTTTTTCACCGCGTCGGCCCGCTCTTGCGACAATTGCAGATTATGCTCATGGGTGCCCCGATGATCGGTATGCCCATGAATCTGGAAGTGAGCATTTTCCGTTTTGGAAAGGGATTTGGCGATTTGAGCCAGCGCCGGATAAGCCTCTTTGCGCAAGACGGCCGAGTCGGTATCAAACAAGATGTGTTCTGGCAGTTCAATCACCACATGCTTGTCAGTCGTTTTGATCTCCATGTCAGGATGGATCATTTCCGGCGGTACATATTTGAAATTGGCCGGTGCCATCTTAGGTGGCGTATAGGGTGGGGCTGGTATGTACATTTTCGGCGGTTGGTATAAATCTTCGGCAGGCGCCACCTTGTATAAATCATCCGGATCAGGTGCCACATACGGTGCTTCTGACTGGTTGGACGAGGAATTTTCTTCTTTCTGGGTCTGTTGATCGGCCACCGTCTTGCTATTCGAACAGGCGGCTACAAACAGCGCCACAGAACCGGCCATCACAACGGATAAAATCCTTCTCATGCGATCCACCTCCAATCAAATACTACAATACAGTCCTATTTCTTTCAATTCAGGCAGAAGGTGCGGGGCTACCCCCATCCGTTCGCAGCGGCCAATCACAGCCACTGCGAATAACTTGGTGACAGCGATCAGTCTATTCATCATAATCAAGTGTGAACACCACAATGGCATCATTTTCATGATCAATGTAACAAATCGATCGATACGAGCCCATGTTTAACTGAAGATTCCCTTCCAACCCAAATAAGCGCCGCATCTCCAACCGCGATGGGAAGCACTGGAGCTCTGCCATCGTTTCCATGATGGTGCGCTGTTCCGAAGGGGATTGCTCCCGCAAAAAAGGTACGATCGCGGCGCTGATCAACACGTGGCAGTCTATTGGCCCATTCCAAGTTACGGGAACAGCCAATTCGGCTTGCAACTCGCTTAGCGTCAACTGTTCCAACAAACCGCTCATTTGTTCCATTTCCCTTTCAGAAATGGGACGAACCACCGCTTCTTTCTTTTCAATCTCGGCATAAAATCGCCTTTTCTGTGATTGAGACGCATCCTGACTCGCTGTTTGCACCAAATTCAAAAGGAAAGCATGCGCCGCTTTCCATTCCCGCGGATCAAGTCGGTCAATGAGATCATATAAGTCCTGTTTTGAAACATCCATGGCGATCCCTCCACTGAATAGACATCAGGTGCATTGTACGCTCAATCATCCCAAAGACGCAAATTTTTCTTGTGGCAGAAACAATGATTGCACCCTTGATCCAGTTCAGCTTTGACCATACTTCCTCACCTTTCTCAACAGCGCGGTGTGGCTGATCCCCAAATCGCGAGCAGCTTGACGGACGCTCTGGCATCGTTTGAGCGCCTCGGCCACGATTTCCCTTTCATATGCTTCCATCCGTTCCTTTAGACCAACGGCATTTGTCGTCCCTTTGCTGGTTGCTTTATTTTCAATATGAACCTTTTTTAGCTCCTTTTCCTCTTCAAGGCAGAGATAGACACTTCGCTCGATCACATTGCGCAATTCGCGGACATTGCCGGGCCAATCATGGGTCAGCAACATATGCATGGCTTGGGAAGACAAAGACAACGGCGGGCGGCCAGCTAATCGGCGGAATTTTCCTGCAAAATGAGACGCCAGCAACGGTATGTCGCTTTTTCGTTCCCGCAAGGGGGGAAGCTGGATCGGTATCACATGCAAGCGGTAATACAAATCACCCCGAAATCGACCTTGCGCGACCATCGCAGACAAATCCCGATTAGTTGCCGCGATGATGCGAAGATCAATCGGGATGCGCTTATCGCCGCCAACCCGCCGCACCGCCCGCTCTTCCACCGCATGCAACAATTTTGCCTGCAAATGGAGGGGCAATTCGGCCACTTCATCCAAAAATAGGGTTCCCCCTTGGGCCATTTCAAACAAGCCCTTTTTTCCACCTTTGGCCGCACCAGTGAAAGCACCCGCTTCATAACCGAACAATTCGCTTTCTAACAGCGCCTCGGGAATAGCCGCGCAATTGACAGGAACGAATGGCCCGGCGGCATGCAAACTCTCGTAATGAATGGCCCGCGCAAACAACTCTTTGCCCGTCCCGCTCTCCCCGTACAAAAAAATGGTTGCGTCGCACCGGGCCACGCGTTTGGCGAGGGCGATGCAACGGGCCATTTCTTCACTACGATGTACAATGTCCGCAAATTGAACCATACCTGTGCTCTTGACTGATTGAATCAAATCGCTGATCTGTTTCATGTCCCTGATCACAATCACGATCCCCTGGTTGCGATTAGCCGTTTCCGAGCGGATCGGGTAGTAGCTGGCCACCATTTGCGCCGTTTCCCCAGTCTTCCTTTGAATCGTCACTGCCTTGTTCAATACCTCGATCCCGCTTTCCAAGCACTGGCTGCAATCGGCAATATGCCTCCCCCACAGATCTGCGAGCGGCCTGCCTTTCAACTGATCCCATGGAATCGGCAACATGCCGCGCGCCGCCCGATTGACAGCTTGAACGCGCAGCGCTTGATCCAACAGGATCATCCCTTCAGAAACAGTTCCCAGGATCGTGTTCATCTGATCTTCCCTGCCTTCTGAAGGCAAGAAAGGTATCACGTCGATGCGCCGCACACCGGAGATCTCCCCAATGGAAGAGATGAGCCGACTGTGCAACCTTTGCTCTAACGATTTGATTTTGATATAGATGTAATGCGGCTTCACTTCCATTCGCATGATATTGATGTTAGAACAAAGAAAACACCCGATTACATCATGAGTGATTCCGACCCGGTTTTCCGTCTCGATCTCAAACGTCGTCGTTTCCATGTCAGCCACCCTTTTTCGGTGTTTTCTTTTATCTTAACAGAGTCTCCGCGTCCATATCACACAAATGAAAGCGCATTCTCGAGATCGCAGATGATATCTTGCACCTCCTCAATACCGACTGACAATCGAATGAGGCCATCCGTAATCCCCATGTTAAGACGCTCTTCCCGTGGGACAATGGCGTGTGTCATGGAAGCTGGATGTTGGATCAACGAATCAACATCCCCTAAACTAACCGCCACTCGGCACAGCGACACATGATTAAGCATTCGCGTCGCAGCTTCATGCCCGCCTTTTAATTCAAAGCTAACCACTCCCCCAAAGCCATCCATCTGCTTTTGGGCCAACGCATGCTGAGGAAATTCAGGCAATCCGGGATAGTGAACGCGCTCCACTTGGGGGTACGACGTTAAAAACTGCGCCACCACCTGTGCGTTTTTCGTGTGTGCTTCCATTCTCACCGCCAGCGTCTTCAATCCGCGAAGGAGCAAAAACGCATCCATCGGCCCGAGAACTCCGCCAAAATCCTTTTGCGTGGTCTTTTGCACCTCCTCCAGCAACGACCGCGGACCTGCGACCAACCCGGCGATCACATCCCCATGACCGCCGATATATTTGGTCGCACTATGGATAACCAAATCACAACCCCATTCGATCGGCCTTTGCAAATAAGGGGACATAAAGGTGTTGTCCACAATGGTAATAATACCCAACTCCTTGCCCACTCGCCCGACCATCTCCAGATCAATCAACTCCATGGTAGGATTGACCGGTGTTTCTACATAAATCAGCTTGGTGTTAGGCTTAATCGCTTGACGCAACATTTCTTCATCGCTCATGGTGGAAAGGGAGTGCTCCACGCCAAACCGGTTTTGCAACCAATTCAACAAACTAAATGTGCATCCGTACATCCCTTTGGAGCACAATATATGATCACCTGTTTTCACCAAAGCCATCAACACCGCTGACACGGCCGCCATGCCCGATGAAAACGCCAAGGCCATCTCCGCCTTTTCCAAGGATGCGATCTTCTCTTCCAAAACGGAGACCGTCGGATTCCCCAACCGGGAGTAAATGTATCCCGACGCTTCACCAGCAAATCGTTCCGCCCCCTCCTCCGCTGTAGGAAACACAAAGGTCGATGTTTGATAGATCGGTGGAACGAGAGGCCCTCCGGCGAATCTTTGATGGGCGGTATCATGGATCGCCTTGGTAGCAAACCCGAAATCTCTTTTTTGTTGTGAATGGCTCATTTCCCTGTCCCCTTTCTGCTGTCTTTACGATCAAAACATGCAAAAGGGGTGCCAACCACAAACACACTACACATAGCCGTTTATGAGCATGCTTTTGGAAATCATTCGAACCGCGTTGGTATCATATGTTTCCACCATCATTGCCCATTTTGAACCAAATTTATAACTTTTGTAACAATTTCGCATTTATACGTCATACTTTCTACAACTTTTTTATGTACAATGATTAAGTTCACCGAATGGGTTGGGGAACATGCCTCTACGGTCATGCGCTACAACCCATTCGGCAACATCGACCTATCTTTTCCCAATTCTTGAAGAGATACCCCATGGCTTGGGGTATCTCGTTCCTCCTTTATCCCCAATGCTTTCCTGGCAATACATTGGCGGGATATCCCTCCCGCTCATGTAGCCCCCCTTCATTGATTCCCATTCACTTGCATCATACTGTTGGCAACGTGCCCAGTTTCTCTCCGTTCCTCACACTGTGTTCCCTGGGGACAACCTTACATCGACCATGCATCGTCCTGCCAATTGATGCCCACAGCAACCCAGAGATTTATAAAGAAAAGAACATCCCTGCTTTTGACAAAGCAAAATGCCCTTTCCCCTCCCAGAGGTGGGTGAAAGAGCTTTTGTTCACTGTTGCAAACCCTCGATTTTCTGCGCCAACTTGGACAGCTCTTGGACCAAGCTTTTTTCATGTCATAATCCCTTTCTTCGTACTTCAACGCTTACCTGCTTCACGCATGCAAACAAAATGACTATTCTGTCCCAGTAGGCGAGATCGTCCGGCACCACCTCCTTCTTTCCCGCGAACGAGTCTTTCCGAAACAGACAAGATGGAAAATTATTTTCCATTGAAAATGAGTTATGGTATAAACAAGGGATCTTTTGAAACAGGGGGAATACAACTCATGGAAAATCGCCTCAGATTGCGCGAATTGGGCATGAAGATCGGCAGATTTGACACTGGTGAATTAAACGGCTTGACCGACGTACCCGGGGTAAAAGTCGGCCACCACACCTTGTCATATGATTTGGAAGCGGGAAAAGCAGTAAGAACAGGAGTGACGGCGATCTTGCCGCATGGCGGCAATCTGTTTCAAGAAAAAGTGCTGGGAAGTGTGCACGTGATCAACGGCTTCGGAAAAACAGTTGGTTCCATCCAACTCCAAGAACTAGGTACCATCGAAAGTCCCATCATGTTGACTAACACCTTGTCCGTTCCCGCCGTAGCCGAAGGAACCCTCCGCTACCTACTAGACCAAAACAGCGACATCGGTGAATCGACCGGAACCGTCAATGTGCTAGTGGGTGAATGCAATGACGGGTACCTAAACGATATTCGAGGATTGCACGTCAGACCAGAGCACGCTTATCGAGCGATTCAATCAGCTACGGCAGGAGCAGTGGCGGAGGGTTGCGTGGGCGCCGGAACAGGCATGTCCTGTATGGGCTACAAAGGCGGGATCGGCACCAGCTCTAGGGTGGCCCCATTCGCTGAACATATCTATACGGTCGGTGCTTTGGTTGTCAGCAATTTCGGCGAAGAACGCGATCTGCTACTGCCTGGGCGTGGCCGGACGGCAGTGGCAGATCACACACCCCCTCCCACCCAAACACCCCACGGGTCCATCATGATCGTCATCGCCACCGATGCGCCCGTCAATGAGCGGCAACTGTACCGCATGGCCAAAAGAGCCACCTTCGGCTTGGCACGCACCGGATCATTTTCCGCCCATGGAAGCGGAGACATTGTCATCGCTTTCTCTACCGCCCATCGCATCCCCCATTATCCAGACCGGTTGACCCGGCCGTGTGCTTACCTTGTTGAGGATGGGGAAGCCATTTCCCGTTTGTTTGAAATGACCGTGGAAGCGGTGGAAGAAGCGATTTGGAATTCACTGTGTAAAGCGACCACCACGATCGGCAACCAAGGCAGAATAAAACGAGCGATCGAATACGACTTGTTCCTGTCCAACCTTGCCCAGCCGTAACCATTTGGCACCACGGCATGGATCCCAAAAAAAGACGAGACGATTTCACCCCAGCTCACCTGGGGCAAAAACGTCTCGTCAATCGTTCCTATCGTTTGATCTCTCAACCCAATTCTAACAACAGATCTCCCGCTTCAATGGTTTGTCCATCCTTCACATGAATGGCTTTCACTTCACCGTCAAACGGAGCTTGCACCGTCGTCTCCATCTTCATCGCTTCCGTGACGATAAGATATTCCCCTTTTTTCACTTTATCTCCCGGCTCCACCAACACTTTCAACACTTTGCCAGGCATGGTCGCGCCGATTTCCCCTGGCTCATCAGGATCCGCTTTGCGGTGGGCCTGGGCGTCTTCTTGCACTGACAAGTCACGCACTGTCACTTCCCGCGGTTGGCCGTTCAATTCGTAGTAGATGGTTCGCGTTCCATCGGAATTCAACGAACCTACATTGATCAGTTTCACAATCAAGGTTTTGCCCTGTTCAATGTCCACCTTGATTTCCTCACCCAAACGCAGACCGTAGAAGAAGGTGGGCGTGTCCAAAACCGAGAGGTCGCCATATTCACTAACTTTCTTCTCCCGATCGAGGAATACTTTCGGATACATGATGTAGCTCAGCAGATCATATTCTGTGACCGGCCGTCCGATCTTTTCTTCAAGTTCCGTACGCACTTTGGCGAAGTCCACTGGTTCCAGTCGTTCCCCCGCGCGGCACGTGAAATGTTCCCGACCTTTCAAGATCAGCTTTTGCAATGTCTTTGGGAATCCCCCCGGCGGCTGTCCGAGATACCCTTGGAAAAATTGGACCACCGACTCTGGAAAGTCCAAACGCTCCCCTTTTTCATACACATCTTGTTCCGTCAAGTGGTTTTGCACCATGAACAAAGCCATATCTCCCACGACTTTGGAGGAAGGGGTCACCTTCACGATATCGCCGAACATCCGGTTGACCGTCGCATAGGTTTGTTTTACTTCCTCCCAGCGGTCGCCCAACCCGACGGCAATCGCCTGCTGATGCAAATTGGAGTATTGCCCGCCAGGCATTTCATGCTCATACACCTCTGAGCTGGGCGCCTTGATCCCACTTTCAAAACCGGCATAGTACGGGCGCACATCCTCCCAGTAATCGGACAGCTTCTGCAAGCTGGCCAGGTCCAATCCGGTTTCCCGCTCCTGCCCCGCAAGCGAAGCCACCAATCCGTTCAGACTGGGCTGGGAAGTAAGCCCCGCCATGGAGCTAAGTGCAGCGTCAACAATATCGACACCCGCTTCATACGCTTTGATCAAGGTGGCCATTTGGTTGCCACTCGTATCATGGGTATGCAGATGAATGGGCAGACCCACTTCTTCTTTCAATGCCGTAATCAATTTGTACGCCGCGAAAGGCTTCAGCAACCCGGCCATGTCCTTGATGGCGATCATGTGGGCACCGGCTTTCTCCAGCTCCTTAGCCAAATTCACATAATACGTCAGCGAATATTTGTCGCGGTTCGGATCTAAGATATCCCCTGTGTAACAGATCGTCGCCTCGGCGATTTTGCCAGCGTCACGCACAGCATCAATAGCCACCCGCATCCCTTCCAACCAGTTGAGGCTGTCAAAGATACGGAACACATCGATCCCAGACTTGGCGGCTACTTTGACAAATTCTTGGATGACATTGTCGGGGTAATTCGTATAACCCACCGCGTTGGCTCCACGGAACAGCATTTGGAACAGGATATTGGGAATCCGCTCACGCAATATGTGCAATCTTTCCCAAGGATCTTCATTTAGAAACCGCATGCTGGTGTCAAAGGTGGCCCCGCCCCACATTTCCAGCGAAAACAAATCTGCCCCCAACTTCCCGGTGGCTTCGGCGATAGCCAACAAATCATGGGTTCGCACGCGTGTGGCAAACAAAGATTGATGAGCGTCTCGGAAAGTCGTATCCGTCACCAACAACCGTTTGCTGGACTTCACCCATTCCAGCAGCCCGTCCACGCCTTTTTCCTGCAAAATCTGCTTCGTGCCCGCGGGGTATGGCTGATCGACAGATGTCGCCGGAATGCGTGGTGCGGCAAAGGTTGGCTTTTTCCCGTGCGGCAACCCAGGATGACCATTGACGATCGTCTGGCCGATATAAGTCAACAACTTGGTACCACGGTCTTTCCGTTTGGGAAACACGAACAATTCTGGTGTGTTATCAATAAAAGACGTATTGTATTCGCCGCTTAAGAAGTTCGGATGCTGAACCACATTTTCCAAAAACGGAATATTCGTTTTCACACCCCGGATTCTAAACTCCTTCAGGGTTCTCAGCATTTTCTTCGCCGCTTGCTCATAAGTCATCGCCCAAGAGGACACCTTCACCAACAACGAATCGTAATGCGGAGTGATTACCGCGCCAGGATAAGCGTTGCCCGAGTCCAATCGAATTCCGAATCCCCCGCCCGACCGATAGGCAAGCAACCGTCCTGCTTCCGGAAGAAAGTTTCTCGCCGGGTCTTCCGTTGTGACACGGCATTGGATAGCAAAGCCGCGGGTGGTGATGGATTCTTGCCCCTGTATACCGATCTCGGGATCGCTCAAGGCATACCCTTCGGCAATCCGAATTTGCGATTGCACAATGTCGACACCTGTGATCATCTCAGTGATCGTATGCTCCACCTGCACGCGGGGATTCACTTCGATGAAATAAAAACGGTGATCGGGGGTGACTAGGAATTCAACCGTTCCTGCATTGTAGTAACCAGCCGTTCGCATGAGCCGCAAAGCCACTTCACAAATCTCGTTTCTTAGCTCTGGTGGCAGGGAAACACTGGGGGCGACTTCCACCACCTTTTGATGGCGACGTTGAATCGAGCAATCCCGCTCAAACAGATGAACGGCGTTTCCGTATCGGTCAGCCAGGATTTGCACTTCAACATGTTTAGGCTGCTCCAAGTATTTTTCAATGTAGACATCCATGTTGCCAAAAGCAGACTTCGCTTCAGACCGCGCTCGCGCAAAAGCTTCTTCCAGTTCTTCACCGGTGCGAACGACGCGCATACCGCGCCCGCCGCCACCCGCCGCGGCCTTCAGGATGATTGGAAATCCGTGCTGTTCCGCAAACTCGCGTGCTTCATCCAATGATTGAATGGGTTCGGGCGTACCCGGAATGACGGGGATGCCTGCTTGAATAGCCATCGCCCGGGCATCCACCTTATCCCCGAACATTTGGATGTGTTCAGGCGACGGCCCGATAAACACAATGCCTTCCTCGGCACACCTCTTTGAAAAGTCAGCATTTTCGGCTAAAAATCCGTATCCAGGATGAATCGCATCCACATGATGGCGTTTGGCCACTTCCAAGATCCCTTCAATATCGAGATAAGCCTCGATCGGCCCCTTGCCTTCCCCAATCAGGTAGGCCTCATCCGCTTTGAAACGGTGGAGCGACACTTTGTCCTGTTCAGTGTAGACAGCGACCGTGCGAATCCCCAACTCCGTACACGCGCGAAAAATGCGGATGGCTATCTCTCCCCGATTGGCCACCAACACTTTTTTGAAAGGTTTTACCACACTCATGAGCAAACGCCTCCTTTATAGGATGTGAAACACTTCTGGCAGGCATCGGAACTAAACCGCTCCCCGACGCCCCCTTTCTTTTATCATACACTCAGCGGTGATCCGTTGGGCGGATCACTTCAAAAAACTTAAGGATGAAACACGCCTCCTATCGCCTGGACAAAGCGACCAGAAGAAAATTTATCAAGTTGAATCTAATAATTATTATTCATATTAACATTATTATATCTGTAAATGAATATTTATTCAGCGCAACGATTGATTTGTTTTTCACATTTTCGCCATAATGATATAAGTATAAATTCAAAAAACATAGATGAAAGGTTATCTTTCATGGATTAATATAAAGTTTTGTCTGGAGGTGAAATTGTGAGCCTATTACATATCCGCTATAAACAGCTAAGTGAAAAATACAATGAGCTGGACCCCGCCAAACAGCAACGCATCAAGGCGAAATTGGTCAAGCAGCTGAAACGCCAAAAGCGGATGGGCAACCTGTGGAACCGATTTTTGACTCGCCTTCGCAAAGACGGATGGAAAATCGTCGCCGTCTTGCTCAGCATCGCCGCTTTGGTCTGCCTCGCCTATGTTGGAGTCAAAGTATGGATGAACACCAAAGGCTTGCAGGCCGAGGAAAACGCCGCTATCATCACCGGCATTGTGGCGCTTGTCACCGTGGCGATCACAGTCTACTCCAATCGCCGGTCCCATATGCAAGGGCAACGCTCTTTTGTGCACAGCCGTATCTATGACAAAAAGATGGAGGCCTACACAAAAATTGCCCAACTGCTACACAATCTCAACATGGCGTATTTCGCATATGATTTTTCAGGCGAAGCGAAATACGCGGAAAGAATTCGCTCCCTGTTTGCACAAGTGATCGGGGAAGTGGTTCCCCAATACTTGCTGTTCATCTCCAACGACGTGTTGGATTATCTCAATGATATGGCGCATACCATGCCCAACCGCGACGAAGAGACGGAAGAGGAAATCGATGAGAAATACGAGCAGTTCCTGCTATACTATTACGAACCGCTGATGGATGAGTTCCGAAAAGAACTTGGCACCGAATCGATCACAAAAGAGCTGCGGGAAATGGTGGAATTTCAATCATCGGAAACATTCCACCTCTTCTGATCGCAAGCGGTTTAAGCAAGGGAGCCGTCCCCCTTGCTTGGCCGCAATCGATGTCATAAGCAGTGAGCGTCGCTTCAGCGCATCGGTTGCAACGCCTGTTTCTTCCGCTCCACAAATCGCGCCATCCGTCGAAAAGCTTCCCTTAACTCCTCAATCGATGTGGCATAAGAACAACGAATATGCCCCTTCCCCGTCTCCCCAAAAGCGCAACCGGGTACGACGGCCACTTCTTCTTCGGTCAACAATGCCTCGGCAAATGCTTGTCCATCCATTCCCAAATCAGTGACGCGTGGAAAAACATAAAAGGCTCCGGCAGGCACATTGCAAGGTAGGCCCATTTCCGCAAACGCGGACACCGCCAGCCGCCTTCGCTCGTCATATTGCCGTACCATCGCTTGGCATGGCCCCCCGCCGTTTTGCAACGCTTCGACAGCTGCAATCTGACTGATCGTCGGAGCGCACAAGGCTGTATATTGGTGGATCTTCAACATTTCTGACAACAGCGGTTCAGAAGCTGCCACGTATCCAACCCGCCAACCGGTCATCGCAAATGCTTTAGACAGGCCGCTAACCAAGATAACCCGGTCTTTGACGCAGGCAAAAGAAGCGATAGACACATGTTCTTTCTCATAGGTTAATTCGGCATAGATCTCATCGGAAATCACAATGAGATCACGCTCTTCAATGAAACGAGCAATGGGCTCCCAATCTTCCCTATCCATGATGGCGCCCGTCGGGTTATTGGGGTAGCAAAAAATCAAGGCTTTGGTCTGAGGTGTAATTACTCGCTCCAGATCTTCCACCGTCAGCTTAAATTCATGCTCAAGCGATGTTGGCACTTGCACGGGCACCCCTC
Source organism: Laceyella sediminis (assembly GCF_003003125.1). Taxonomy (GTDB): domain Bacteria; phylum Bacillota; class Bacilli; order Thermoactinomycetales; family Thermoactinomycetaceae; genus Laceyella; species Laceyella tengchongensis. Next base: position 104,739 of record NZ_PVTZ01000004.1, read on the forward strand.
CGCACAGTCGCACAATCGGACCGTAAGGCACATAGCTCGGTTCGACAACCAGCACTTCATCCCCTGGATTGATTAGCATCCGCAACGCCAAGTCAATGCCTTCACTAGAGCCGTTGGTCACCAGTATCTCATCATGCCGATAATCCAAAGCAAACCGTTTGGACAAATAAGAAGCAATTTCTGCAATCAACTCGGGCAATCCCCGGTTAGATGTATAATGGGTCATCCCCTGCTCCAACGCTTCAATCCCCGCTTTGTTTATGGACGGCGGCGTACTGAAATCAGGCTCTCCCACCCCCAGCGAGATCACGGAGGAATTTTGGCTGGCGATGTCAAAAAAACGCCTGATGCCTGACGGCGGGATTTGTTTTACGATACGCGATACCTTGTCGTGTATAGGCATATTTTTCACCAACTAATTCTACTCAAATATTCCTTTTTCATATACTTTAATCAATTTTCCCACAATATCTAATGTGCAGATAAAATGCGTTATTACTGCATTATACCAAAGAATTTTATATAAACGCCATAAAAAAGTGTCATTATACAATTTAAAACATGCACTATGCATCAACTGAGTTTCTTCTCATCAGCCAAACAGCAGGCTACTGCCTCTTCTTAGCCCATTTTACGAATTCCTCTTGAACCTTACGTTACGTCATGTTGTACATTCAAATCAGTCACTCGAAAGGAGCGTACCCAAGTGGCAAAACAAGTTTGGAAAGTGGGAGAGCTGGCCAAACAGACAGGCATCACCGTGCGCACGTTGCGGTACTATGATCAGTTAGGATTGTTGAAGCCCACTGAATACACCGAAACAGGACACCGTCTTTACACTTATCAAGATTTGCTCCGGTTGCAACAAATTTTATCGCTGCGGCAACTAGGCTTTTCATTGGAGGAAATCAAACAAATCCTTGAAAGTGGAAAGCTTATTCCACTAAAGCTGGTTCGTATGCATCGAGAACGAGTGGAAGAACAAATTCGGAAGCAACAGGAGCTTTATCAACAACTGGCCAATTTGGAACGTGCCCTTACGAGTCGACAAGAGCTAAGTGTAGAACAACTTATCCAATTATTGGAGGCGATGAAGATGACGGAAAAGCACTTTAATGAGGAACAGATGGAATATCTGAAAAAAAGAAGAGAAATGTTTGGCGAAGAAACAATTCAGTCCGTTGAGAAGGAATGGCCAGAGTTGATTGCCAAAGTGCGGGCAGAGATGGACAAAGGAACTCCTCCGACTGACCCAACTGTTCTGGCGCTGGCAAAACGTTGGCATGAGTTAGTCCAAATGTTCACAGGTGGGAATAAAGAAATTTTCCAATCGCTTCAAAAACAATATCAAAATCCAGAGATGGCCACTCAGACTTGCGGTGATCCAGAGTGCTTCCGATATATTGGCGAAGCGATAAACCACCTGGGATTAAAATGGTATTAAAAAATTGATTATTGACAATCGACCTCCTCTGATTGATTCAGGGAGGTTTTTCTTTGGAAAGGTATTAACTCGACTCACCTTCATCATCCCATTTACTCTAAGTAAGCAAAAAGATCACCCCCCGGCATGGCCGGAGGATGATCCCCTTGTGCGGTCAGAGGCTCATTTTCAAAATTTCCAACACGTCCGCTTTCCCCACTGGGTAGGTGAGACCGACAGTGCCGTCCCCAGCCGCTTTTTCAGCCATCAATTCCAATTGGCTGTCATCGATGTTATAATCCGCCAATCGGCTGGGAGCCCCGATGCTGTTCCAGTAAGACCGCAGGCGGTTGATACCCTCCTCCGCGATCTCACGATCTGTTTTGCCCGTTGGGTCCACTTGGAAAACGCGGATCGCCAACTGTTTCATTTTGGGCAATGCCTTATCTAAGTTATAACGGATCCAGTTGGGGAAAATAATGGCCAACCCGCCACCATGTGGGATGTCATAAACCGCCGACACCGCATGCTCAATTCCATGCGTACCCCAGTCGCCGGGCATTCCTTGCGACAATACGCCATTTAAGGCCATGGTGCCGCAAAAGAGGATGGTTTCGCGTAGCTCGTAATTCTCCAAGTCCTCTACCAGCTTGCTTCCTTCTTCCATCACGGTGATTAACAGCGACTCAACCATGCGTTCATTATATGGAACGTTGGGTGCTAGGCTGAAATAATGCTCCAACGCGTGTGACATCATATCCACAATCCCATAGACCGTTTGGTCGCGCGGTACCGAAAATGTGTGGGTGGGGTCCAAGATAGAGAAACGCGGGAACACCAGCGGAGAACCCCAACCCAACTTTTCTTTCGTTTCCCAATTGGTGATCACCGATCCACTGTTCATTTCCGAACCAGTCGCCGCCAACGTGAGCACCGTTCCAAATGGCAACGCCGCCGACGGCACTGCTTGTTTGGTGATGATTTCCCAAACGTCCCCGTCATATTTCGCTCCAACGGCGATGGCCTTGGTGGCATCAATGACACTTCCACCCCCGACTGCCAACAAGAAATCAATCTGTTCTTTTTTGCAGATTTCTACCCCTTTGTGCACCGTGGACAAGCGAGGATTTGGCTCGACACCTGGTAGCTCAAACACTTCTGCATTGATTTCCTTCAAAAGGCTGATCGTCTTGTCATAAATGCCATTTCGCTTGATGCTACCTCCGCCGTAAACCAACAACACCTTGGTTCCATATTGGGGCACCTGTTCTTTCAAGGCTGGGAGTGTATCTTTACCGAAAATCAACTTGGTCGGATTATGAAAAACGAAGTTTTGCAAGGTCCTGCCACCTCTTTTAGTAGATAATTATGTACCTCTCATTTGTTATTATATCGAATGGTCAAGTTTTTATCGAGCACTTTGTTTGCATAGCAAACTTGTTTACTCTAATCACAATAATAAAAAGGGAGCAACCGCGTAAATCGCCCTATGTCCATAAATTGAAGAGGATTCAACGCTTTACAACTTTGGACACCCAATCCCGCCACACCCTTCTAATCCAGCCGCGCACCACTGAACCGGACCTTGGCATGGGGCCAGATTGGAAAAGCTTCGCCGACGGAGAATTGGTGATCGACACGCGTTCCATCACAAATGCTTCATAGCCGCCCGTCTGATTTCCCTCGATGACGTACTTTTTAACCTGATCCAAGGTGAGGTCACGCAAGTACAAGCGCTTGCCCCACCCCCCATTCACATAAATGGCCGATTGACAATGCTGTACAGAAATGCGGTCCACGCAAATATATCGATCAGGTTCCGTTTCATCGGTTTCATGCGGATGGGCGATTACCAGTCCACGACGCAAGCCTCTCGCCGCCACATCACACACATGCAATCGATTTCCGACTGGCAGGAGGCGCACCGCCGCATTGTCCATCCCCTCGACATCATGCAGGCCCATTCCCGCTTCGGCCGTGAAGCGCTCAATCCTGCCCGACACCGGCGCTTTTAACCATACGCCAAAGCCATAACACAGTCCATTGCCGGGTCTGACATCCCGTTGCCAGGCGCAGTCGATGATATGAATGTTGGGATGCGTCAAGTCATAGGGATTGGCTGCTCCTTGTGTTTCGGCCACAAATCCCGACGAGCCGGAACAAAGCGACCGACAATGGCGAAACACCATATCTCCTCCCCATCCGTTATGGGTGAGCAAGAATGATACGCCGCGCCCCTCCATATCGGTCACCCCTTCCACCACCGCGTCAAATGTACTGTCCAGGTCTACCGCGTGCCGGGTGCGGCAAGCATACCCATTACGCACCACCACTCCCAGATTGCCACCAAAAAACTGGACGCCATATCCCTGCCCCGAGCCGAGGCGTTGCGGAGGCAGTATCATAAAATTCTCCACAGTCACATCCATGCTACGCCGCACTTGAATCGCGGATTCTACTCCCTGTTCGGCGTACAAACCATTGACATGAAAGTGACGCACTTGCTGGGCCAATATGCCGAAACCTTTGGACGCACCTTGCTTTAAGCGATAACGAAAATTGACTATCCGACAATGCATAAGCGGGGTGATCTTCACCACATTGACCCGCGCCACCCGTTTGGGCAGCCGGATGAAATCACACACCGTCAGCTTGGTAAACACTTCTTTAAACGAAACCTGTTCCACCGACAAAGAGCGGGATTGGACAGCTTGCTCTGATGGCAACCGGAGGAAAATCCGGGCGCATGTTGCTCCGCGGGGGGCAACCCAATTGCAACCCTGATGAACATGCCAACCCTTGTATGAAAAAGAGATCACATCTGAGCGGGCAATCATTTTCCCCTGCTTCCCTACCCATTCCACATAACAGCTTCTACTAACTCCATTATCGGAGATACCGTGCTTAGCGGACACTTCTAATCGGTAGAATCGCCCGGCTTCAACTGGGATCGGCTCAGAGCAAATCAGCGCGGTGCCACGAGGGCCAGAAGGGGAATCCTCCCAACTCTCCCAGACTCGCAACCCAGCGTTCTCCACCGCATCTCCCAGCAACTCCCGCTCCCGGAACTCAACCTCGGCGACTTCATGCACTTCACAGTTGATCTCTTGTTGTCCATCAGACGGGCGGGCGCTGTCATCGCTCAGCCAAATCACATCCCCCTCCTTTATGTCACGAGCGGCGGACGGCGGAAGATAAAGCGCACGATCCCCCCGTTTAGCCTCTCTTAGCATGGGATAGCCGTCAGCGCTTTTCTCCCCCGCAAACCGAAATAAAAACGCCGTCTCCCGATCACTCGCCTCTACCCAGGCTCCCTCGGCAAACCATAGGGAAATGGACTTGGTCACCGTGATTTCTTTCACCGCGTACAGACCGGCGGGAACAAATAACGTCCCGCTTGGAGCCATCGCCCGAATCGCTCGCTTAAACCGGCCCGTGTCATCCGTTTCACCGGGAAAAGGCGGAAAATCGCCCAACTGATAAATGACGTGACCTTGCATCTCCGATTCCGCTCCTCGCACTCAATCGTTTTCGCATGATTCCTGCTACGCATGTATAGCACACATACCACATATTATGAATCTCATCGCTTCAACTATGCTTAGGCTCGAATGAACAACCATCGTTTGCTCCTTCTCTTTTTATGTTATGATAGTGGCGTTTTCACCCCTATTCGAAAGGAGATCCGTTCATCTTGCATATCCGTCCAGTCAATCACACCGACGCTGACATGCTGTTTACCTTCTTTGAACAATTGGACCGCGAAACAAACTTTTTGCTGTTTGAACCTGGTGAACGAATCCCGTCCCGTCAACAGCAAGAAATCCGGCTTCAACAAATATTAGAGGGCGATTCCGAGCGCATGTGGGTGGTGACCGACGAACAGCTCATTTCAGGTTACTTGGGCTTGCGCCGCGGCAACGTGCGCCGCAACCGACATGCTGCAATCATCGCTATGGGCCTCTTGCAATCGTGTTGCGGACAGGGGTGGGGCGCGAAATTGCTTCAACACGCGGAATCATGGGCGCGAGGACATCAGATCCATCGACTTGGCCTCACCGTGATGACCCACAATGAACGGGCATTGCGCCTTTATCAAAAGCAAGGATTTGTCATTGAAGGCCTGCAAAAAGACTCGTTGCTGGTAAATGGGACGTATGTGGATGAATACTTGATGGCGAAGATATTGACATGACGACAAAGAGCCGGGCATCAACTACCCGGCTCTTTGCTTCGACAACTTGTTCATCATTTTAACACGCCTCTTTGGGCCATCTTCCGGCTATACAAGAAAAGAACTAGCATCATGAGCAGGATGACAATGTCAAAAAGCGCTGACCATGGCCCAAACACATGCCAACGATCCCTCAATGCAAACGTCAGAACATCTAAGCAAATTAAAGAAACAAAGCAAATCAGCGCCCCCGAAACCGCCCAACGAGAGCGAAATAAAAGGAGGATGGAAGCAATCAGACCACTGCTGATGCTAACGGCCCAGAAAACATTAAACAGAATGGGATAATCCGTAAAATATGCGACGACAGCCTCTCCGTGATTGTTCATTCTGTAATAAGCCGAATCGTGTCCAAGCATCATAAAGTAATCATAAACTCCGCAAGCATTGAGAAAGACAAAGAATACTCCGACGAGCCAAAGATGCCATGGCGTCCCAACCCTTGCTTTTTTCTTCTCCATCTCACACCTCCTTCTTTGAATACTAAAACCCTACGAAAAGGATAAGTTCTTCTTTTACTTATTCCCAGTTAACTATAAAGATGAAACGATCGATGATCTATCCCTAACAAATCACAGCTGAGTAAATAGGTCATTGATACCAATCGTAATGTTATCGGTGACTCTCTTTTTCGACTGGTAAGTGCGCGGTCAATTTTCCAATTGTAACGGGTTTGACAGAGTCAAAGTAAATCTCCCGAACATACTTGATATTAAAACCACCAGCGCCTGGTTTAAAAAATTTCCCCATCAACCCTAAACTTTCTTTTAAAGCTTGAATCTCATCCTCTGTTGCGATCCGTTTTTCTCCAACGGTTCCTGACAGCCTCACCCCTGGAGGAGCATCAAATTTTCTGGATAGAATGGACCGTAACAAAAACCATTTGCTGTTGTTAATAGCAAGAATACAGACTCGATGATTGTGTTCCAGGTTTCGTGTCATCTGAGAAGTAAAAATCTGAAAATACAAGCCTTTGGGCTCATCTTTATCAAGTATGAGTGACCCGATCGGCGTAACATGTGGAGTGCCGTCAGGGTTGACTGTAGCAAATGAAAATGCAAATGACTGAGAGGCAACATCTTTCCAAGTATACCAGTGTTCAAACGGTTGCATGGTTTTCCCTCTTTTCTTCATATCAGTTGAGCAAAAGCCTTCTCGTCTTTTTCCATCTCTTGCATCATCGGGGATGGGCCACCTCTTTGTTTATCATGATTCATGTACTCCGTCTTTTAGCTTAGTTACACGCTCGCCAAAGCAGATGCGAAGCCTCTTTTTGACAAAGCGAGCATGCAAAATAGGTCTTCCTGTCAATGACCGAGGCAACATCACTTTTCTGCGATAAGTCCCCACTTGTATGGTTAGCTCATCTCCACATTGTATTAGATTCATATCTTTACTGTTGACAAAGGGGATCGTGAGATAAAGGATCAATCCATCTTGTTCTTGCTTGATTTCCTCCACTTTTCCGACATAAAATATTTCTTCCAATTTCCTTTCTCCAAATGCGATATCCGCCAACTCATGTAATGCGCGCAAGCCGGACACTTCCCCATTCATAAGAGGCACTCGCAAAATCGGAATCGGATGAAAGGTGTTGGCAATCTCTTCTTCATATTGCATTTGTCTCTTTTTCCACTCGGCCAAATAACCAACATCCGCATCTTCTGGCAAGACACGATTAACAATAATGGCATCTGAATTAAACCCATATAAATTCAAATAGGTAAATGATCGCCTCGCCTCAGCAATAACCATTTTCTCTGGATTGAGAACGATTCGAACCGAAGTGATTGAATGGTCTAACAACAAACGCTGAACCCTTATAACTCGCCGAAATAATTTTTCAACACTGTCCATCACTTCGTTATCAGGAAGTTCTAATCCACCTGTTACCACTTTCGCCACTGGACGTGCCAGTTTTAACAAGCGGCGGTGGTGAGGGAATATTTTTTCTAACCACCAGGTTAACACGTTTGGATAGCTTAATAAGCGAAGTGTTTCTCCAGTAGGGGCACAGTCAACAATTAAGGCATCATATTGACCGCTTTCTACGTGTTCAAGGATTTTCAACAGACAAAATAACTCTTCCATGCCCGGGAAATGCATTATCTCTTCTTTATTGACATCTTCGAGTTCCGACCAATCGATAACTCGACCAAACCAAGCCTGAATAACACCCCAATTTCGTTCCGTCTCCAATAGGTTATCTACTTCTTGTCCCCATAAGTTGTCAAATATGGGCGTAGGATCTGGCCCCAGCGAAACTTGAAATGCATCCGACAAATTATGAGCAGCATCTGTACTCATCACTAATGTTCGTAACCCTTTCGATACCAAACGCGCCCCTGTTACCGCAGCAATACTCGTTTTTCCCACGCCACCTTTTCCCGTATAAATGATGATTCTCATGATTTCCTCCTGTATGAAATGGAAAGACGGAGTCAATGAATGATAATACGAAATTAGTTCAATATCGTACTAATCCAGCAAAAAGGAAACTTGGTGTTTCCCAAGTTACTCATCTTCAATGTGAATCCGTTTATATAGGGGCTTGGATTGCTCTTCTTTCTGTACAGGTTCTGTTTGCACCACTTTGGCCACTTTGAGCAATAAATGAATGAGTTGCTCCAGTTCATCTGGCGTAAGCACATCTTTAATTTTTCGAAGCACACCGTTTATCGTTTCAAGAATGCGATTGGCGAGCTCTTCCCCATCTGCCGTCAGTCGCAGACGAATGATGCGTTGATCATCTGCATCACGATAGTGTTGAATCAGGCCCCGCCTGGTCAAGCGTTGTCTGATATTCGTGAGAGTGCTTTTTTGGACACCCATATCCGACGCTAGCTGAGACATGGTTGCTTCTCCTCTTTGTTTTAGCATGAGAAGCGCAATCAATTCGGAACGGGTCACTTTTTTCAAAATTTCATTGATCTCTTGATCAATGAGTAGAGGTGTCATCCAATTTTTCAGAAAGAGCGATAATAACTGATTCATATAGCGTCTCCAATGAAATCAACAAATTACTTGATTTTATTTTAATACGATATCGTACCTTTTTTCAAGTAATTCATGACTCTCTTTTTAACCCTTCTCGTTACTGGGTAAATAAAAGAAGATTGTACTGATTGGCATGCCGAATAGGGAGGTTTAGCAATGCGTAATGAAGAAAACCCGACGAATCTGACCGACGAAGAAATGGAGCGAGTCGTAGAAGCATGGCTACGAAAACACCTGCCAAATCAAGCGGAAAAACTGATGTGTGAAATCGGTGCCGCTTTGCTCAACGAAGCGGCGACTGTCGGTAGCCTAAGGATGGATTCACGCACTTATTTTCAGGAAGTAGCTGGTGAACGCTGGTTAAGGCAAGCGGTGGAGTCAGGAAATCCGCAAGCGATGTATGAATTGGGCTGGCGAATGGTCTGCGGGGAAGCATGTATTGCTCGAGATGTAGATACGGGAGAAAAGCTCTTGCGGCAAGCTGCGGAAGCTGGAGAAACAAAGGCGATGTGGGAGCTGGGTTGCCTCTTGTTAGATGGGGAATACCTCCCCCGGAATGAACAAGAAGGCCGCCTTTGGTATGAACGAGCCATTGCACAAGGCAACACGGATGCCCTATATGACTGGATCATCCGCCTTTTAAATGGGGAAGGAATTGCCCCTGATCCGAAACAAGCCGAGCACCTTCTTCGTCATTTATCAGCAACCGGTATGCGCTCGGCAAAGGATATGTTGAAGAAAACCTTTCCTCCAAGTGAATGACCTTTCCCGCAAAATCGGATCACTTGTTATTTATATCTTGCTCTAGGGATATTCTCCTCTTTTGCCAGTCCCAGCAAAAAGTAAGCATGAGTAGACAATATTAGGGAAAAGCCCGATTTCTCTTTGAAATCGGGCTTTTCTCATCTATTTCACAGCAGGCATCACTCATGGCGGTCTAATACCACTATAGTTACAACTAAAACTCAAATATATCGTTACCTCTGACAATCCGTTGACCGATATTTCAATACCACTATGGTTACAACTAAAACTGCTGGATTGTTGTCGATGTCAACGAAGAACTTTGCATTTCAATACCACTATGGTTACAACTAAAACGAATTGCGCGTTGGCATCGAGAGAATGGAGCGAATATTTCAATACCACTATGGTTACTACTAAAACCGATAGCCATCATCCATCTTTACATAGAGTTTTACATTTCAATACCACTATGGTTACAACTAAAACCCGTATGTGAACTTCAGTCATTTCAAGCATTTTCATTATAACAAAAACCAAAATAATCTGTGAACCGTTCATGATGCAAAAATCCCGGGAGGTTCACAGACTTTTTAGCACACTAAAGGATATGGTACATCTCCAATATCCACTTCATCCCTTAATTCTTTTTAGCATATCTATACTACCAACATCAACTCAAATAGCCATGCCCGTCATCTTACCTACCTTATCTCGTTTCGGTAGAAATCACAAGTAGCAAGAAGGTCATGTGCTATGTTTAAAGCCTGCTGATCAACTCAGCAGGCTTTTTTTCTAGTGCATATCTGGTGGCCGGCAATAGAAAAACCGTTTTCCTCGCTTCTATCCGCCAACGTGCTACAGACACGACTTAAGGCGATAACATCTCTTTGATTTTGTTCTCAATCTCCAATGGTATGGAAGCTTGTCCCCCAGCCACATAGCCTTTGAGCAAGAAGTTGCGATTTTCGTTCAGGTATTGCTCCACTACTGGCGGCAAGTCGGTCGTCGTGGTCAGCAAGATTGGAGAAGCGTTGCCGTAGTAGACAAACGCGGCCAGCGGGGTGATAGATAATGCGTCAGAGAAGACATCTCCCCGCGCAACCAGAAAGTGATGCGGCTCCAATTTGAAGTATTTCGCCACATTGACGGCCACTTCGTAGCGATCCTTGCCGCCGATTCGCGACACTTTTCCGAATGCAGCCAGCTGGGAAGCGACGTTGTCGGACACAGAGCCGGGTCCCCCAACGATCACGAACTTGGTGTAGTTGGGATGATTCTTTAAGAACGTGACCACCGAGTCTGGTAAACTCTGGGCTGTGGTCAGCAACAAGGGCATATTACGCCGCCCCGACACTGCTGAAACCGACAAAGCATCGGCAAAGTCCTGACCACTGGCAATGAGGGCGGTATCCCCGGAGGTGTTAAATTTGCCGGCGATACCGGTCGCCACTTCATAACGGTCCTTGCCGTCAATACGGCTCACTCCAATGGAGAGATCGCGCAATTGTTTTTCAACATTGGTAGAAACGGATGAGGTTCCCCCAACAATGACCGCTTGCTTCGGTTGGAGTTGACGAATGCGGTCTATCGTTTGTTGTGTTAATCCGGTAGAGGGGGTCAAAAAGAAGGAATATGCTTTATTGGCGGCGTATGCCCCCGCTCCCAGCGCATCAGCGAATTGGGTGCCACTAGAGATAACGATGGTACGCCCGGTGGGATCAAATCCGTCGTGGACATTTTCTTGCAATGCTTCCACCATGGCTAGATTGCTATTGACAGCCACTTCGTAACGGTCTTTGCCACCGATTCGCTGAAATTCAGGGAACAAGGGATGATAATCGATGTTCAACATATTGCCGTTAGCATTATAGGCATAAAAGTAGACGCCGCCATAAGTCGCTTCCTTCTTACCAAGCGTGAATGAAAACTTGCCGGAAATGGTTTTTTGCCCATCTTCCATATAGTGGGCGTATGCCTCGGTGGCATTCGTTTCGCCGGTGAAGGTGATAGAAGCGCTACCAAGAGGCAACCTCGGTTGCTGTTCAGTAGGACTGGTGATGTTCAGCAACGGCAAGGTGGTATCCGGCCGTCCGGCGAATGTCAGCCCGCTGATGACAAAATGATATGGTTTTTTGATCAAATCATCACTGGGGTCCTGATCGTGCAAAATATCTTCTGTAATATACATCCGATATTTCCCGGCAGGTAGCGTGTCCCCGTCTTTATAGAAACGTGTCTGACAATCATCTTGTCCCTCTTCGCATACGGACGCAATAGAGTAGCTCAAGCGGTCGAAACCGGTCTTAATGTCAAGATTGATCGTTCCTTCTGTGACGGTCTGAAAGTGGTAGACATGCGAGATACCTTCATTTACTTCTCCCTTGTATTCGACTGGGTCCGTATAAGGTTCGGCGGTGGAAGTGCCTACAAGGGATTCTGCGCGCTGAAGCATCATCCGGTCCAAGGTTTGTTCGTTTTTTTGTTGTTGCGTCATGCCGGTCTCTGTGCGCGGCAGAGGGATGGTCTGGGCAAAAGAGGGTGGAACAACCAGCAAACTTCCGATGGTTAAAGCTAAACCAGTGAGGAGGAAGATTTTTTTGGTTTGCCTCTTCATTCTCTCCATGTCATCTCCTTTTAAAAAATTGATTTCATATGAATTTATTCGTGAAATCAAGATATTTTTTGTCATGGTAGAACCGGTTTTCCTTGTCGAAAGAAAGATTGCTCTGCACCTTAAGCAAGGTAGGCTGGGTAGTGCAACAACGGCTAAAGTTGCATTTCTTCTTTTATCTGTCCATAATAAGATAGGAATATATGTTTGCATGGAAGGTGATTCACTGGTGAAGAAAATTTTGCATATGGATCTCGATGCGTTTTTCGCCAGTGTAGAACAGCTTGACCGCCCCGAATTGAGAGGGAAGCCAGTGATCGTTGGTGGCCGGGAGAAACGGGGAGTGGTGTCCACTTGCAGTTACGAAGCCCGGGCGTACGGGATACGTTCGGCTATGCCGATGGGGATGGCTCGTAAGAAATGCCCGCAAGGCATCTTTTTGCCGGTGCGGTACGAACGGTACCGTGAGAAGTCGGCGGAGGTACGCCGAATCTATGCCGCTTATAGTGACCGCTATGAGACTGTGGGATTGGATGAAGTCTACTTAGATGTCTCCCATTATGACAATGCCGTTCCCATCGCCCGTGAAATCAAGCGGCGGATTCAGGCAGAGACGGGGCTAACCTGTAGTGTGGGTTTATCATATAATAAATCCTTGGCCAAAATCGCCAGTGATTTAAAAAAACCGGATGCGTTTGTAATCATCAGACCGGAACAAGCGTTAGAGATTCTAAAGGATTTGCCAGTCGGTGCCCTTCATGGCATCGGCAAAAAATCTCAGGAACGGCTAGCGAAAAAAGAGATCTTCACCATTTCCGACTTTTGGCGACTCTCCCTGGAAGAAGTGGTGCGGATGTTTGGCAAGTTCGGCCATGCCCTGTATTATCGGGCACGGGGGCAGGATGACCGAGAAATTGTTATGGATCGGGCACCCAAGTCGCACAGTCGTGAAACCACATTGCCTGAAAATTTGTTTGAGCGGGAGGCTGTCGCGGAAGTAGCTAGAGAGCTGTTAGCGGAAGTGCAACGGGAGATTGCCGTTGAGAAGGTGACCCCGCAGACCTTGACCCTAAAAATCAAATACGCTGATTTCACGTTGCGCTCCAAACAGCGGACAACTGAGCCTGGCACCGATTGGGAGAAAGTATTGGAAGAGTTGCTTGATGCCTTTGATTATACAGCGGGGGTTCGGTTGGTTGGGGTGGGTTTTTCCAACTTCTTAGAATCGATGGTTGGAGGCTATGAACAATTGACGCTCCCCCTGGAGGAAGGGTAAACGGTTGTATGGCATCGAAAGCCAGCAAAGGCGACCTTATCTGTCGAAGGCCGCCTTTGCTGGCTTTTTATCGTTACCGGTCGGACACATAGATGCAATAGGTGATCCATTCCCCACCGTCATTCGCTTCAATCACTGCTTCGCCCTCTTTCAAGCCAGTAACCCTCAACCGTGGGTAAGAATATTGAAACCAGGTTTCAATCACGCCATCACTTTCACCAAAGTGAACAATGAATTGATCGCCATACAAGTAAAGATAGGAGCCTACATCCAAAAACTTCTTTTTATCACAACTTTGGATGACAGCGTCACTTTCTTTCACGGCGGCGTGCGCGACGTTTCCGCTGACGAGCAAGGGGGCCGCCAGCAGCGTGAATGCGGTTAACCATGCAACAACTTTCTTTTTCATGCGTTTTCCCTCCAGATGTTTAATTTTTTGTTATTGCAGTAATATTATAACATCTAATTATTATAATTTGTTGTATGTTAAATTTTCCAAAATGAAGCGATTGATTCAAAGTGGTTGGTACACCGCGAATGAACACGAATGAATAGATGAAAAATGATAATAAAGTAGCAATTAAACGGTGATAAGAGGATGAAATGTACAAGATGTTTAAATAGCTTTGGCCATTTATTGGCTCATGCTGCCAATCTACCTATATATCCTGTTCTATCTGGTGGTATATACATAGTTATGGACATAAATCAACCGTCTGTATTACATCGACAGACGGCTCTCTTAAGATAATGCTTTTTTACTTTTGAACATCGATTAACCCTTGGCTCTCCATAAAGCGCCTTTTTTTCATTAGTGAATCATATATAAATTCACCTGTATGTCGATCAAAGCTCGCAGTAACCAACAATAATGGAGAGGTATTCGGGATATTTCCTGAAAAACGGATGATAGGCAGATGATCAAAGACATATTGAGGATCATTGCGTACGATATCCCATTTCCCTTGTAGATGTACCCTGAATACTTCTCCAACATAACGTAACAAAGCATCTAGAGTCATTTTTTCTCGATCGTCCAGCATGGCATCCATTGAAGGATAATTTGCCAATATCCAACCCTCTAAGCGTAGTAACGATTCCGGCGAATAATCCAGATCAAGATGATGAAGTGCCTTCTCTAACTTCTCTAACTCATCTGGAAGTAGCATTAGCCATTCTTCAAACCAATCCTCGTTGTGATCATTTATTTTTTCTACCAATCGAACACCTCGATGTTGAAGATTAGGCTACTGGTTATTCCATCCAGTAGCTTTATTTTCTTGCTAGCAAATGCTCCACCCGCTCGATCGTCTTTTTAAAACCCTCCAGATTTCCAATCATAAACCGGCTAACCTCATGCTCCGCCCCATATCGCGTGACAATATCGTCTATCCGCTCTTTCACAGAAATCTTTTTCCCCACTGGCGATGTATGCAGATCACAATAAGTAATCAAGTCAATGAACAGCCGATCGGTTTCATCCAACCATTGCGCGTTGTAAGCATAGATCGAAACTAGATCCTGCCTTGTCTTTTTCACACTTTCATATGCTCCCGAGTGAAATAAGACGGCCGCAATCACTGGTTTAGGAAAACCGCATTGTTGTGCAAAAAACGCTCCGTCAAGGGGATGATAATCATATTGATTTAGCTTGTCGCTGTACCCAATATCATGCAAAAAAGCCGTTTGCAAAAGCAGATCCTTTGTTTCTTCTTCCATCTCTATTTGTGCCAATACCTCCTTCATCCGCTCCACAACGCCAAGAATATGCTTATAGCGATGACGATCTGGCGGAATATATTCACTTAACTCCTTCTCATCCATCACAACTCGACCCACCTCTTGGGATTGCTCCAATAAAAGAACGTCCGACAATTGCTGAAGATTGCGATCATTATGCATGTGATCCCCTCTTCCTTTTCAATAATAAGTGCCGTGTTTAACTAACTTCATCAGTCATCAACCAGCTGCTGTATGGCAAGATGACTTTCTCCTTAGCCACTTCAATTTTATATTACAGTGCGATTTTTTGTGTGAAATTTCGTTATCCCCCGGGTCAAGAGAGTTCAATCTACCATCTTGATACTTTTATACATAGACGGGATTTATTTTATTTCTCGGAGCTAGACTAAATATTCACTCCACTAAAAAATAATCAGAATAAAAAGGATTTCCCTGCATATCATAGTAATTAATTACTTAATACTATCCATTCGGTCAGAAAAGAAAAGGAGGATGTTCAATGAGTGATGAGTTGAACAAAAAATGGTCTCAGCTGCCCGATGATGAGAAGGCTGAACTTCTCAACTGGGCTGAGTACAAAAACAATCGAAACCGCCACAAAAGGCTAGATGTCGTCACCTTCCAACCTCATATAGCCGGGGTCTATCAAATCATTTGTGGCGTTAATGGCAAAAGATACATCGGCCAGTCTTCCTGCATCAATAAACGGATCATTAGCCATCGGACATCATTGGCCAACGGGTATCACCCCGCTCTGAAGTTACAAACCGAATTCCACAAGTATGGTCCCGGCGCCTTTGAAGTTGAAATCATGAAAAGATATCTGACAAGAAAAAGAGAAAGCAACGGGAAGCGTTTTGGATCGCAATGTATCCCTTTTCTAAGCTCTACAACACGGAACAAGATTATGACCGGGCAACGCAGGCCAAACGGAAAAACAAACAACGGATATCGTTCTACCAACCCTCGCTATTTGAACTCAGTTAGTCTTTTCAGCTAAAGTTATTAAAATAGCCAACCGACACTCACGGCTGGCTAAACGTTCCGGGGTATTATGTTAAGTCGCCGAAAGGCAAATTTTTGCCATATAAACGTCCTTTTGCCTTAGGCCGGTTCGAAAGTACACTATTTTTTATAAATAAACGTAGCATTCAACTCATCTATCAAAAAATAACCAATCGCAACGATTGTAGTAAAAATATAAAATTGTTCTAGATTATGGCCAATCGATAAAATAACACTTCCAATCACACCAGAAATCATATAGAGAATCAACTTAACAATATACTTTGTTCCACCTTTTATTTTTTTGGTTATAAAATCAAAAATGATTGATGTCAATTGAACGGGATAGCGCCTCTTTGGCGTTTATCGCCACCCCACGGAGAATATTCACACTTGCACGCAAATAAAATAAATCATATAATTAGTTAGTCAGATAACTAACTAAGGAGGGTAATGCTCGTGGCTAAACCCAATGGCATATCGAAACAGGAACTCATCGCCTCAGCAATGCGATGCATCGCCGAAAACGGCATCGGCAAATTGTCGCTCAAGGCAGTAGCCGAAGGTGCCGGCGTTACGCAAGGAACCGTGTATTACCATTTCAAGAGCAAGGAGCAATTGTTGTTTCAAATTGTCAAAGAAATATGTGAAACTTCATGGAACGAGCTCGTCAACACGGAACATTCTGATCTTAAACAAGCCGTCGCGCAAGCACTTCATTCGGCCCGAAGCCGATGCGATTATGAGTCATTCTATCATCAAGTGCTCCTATCGCTCGTCGTCACCAGTTTTCATCACCCAACCATGCGTGAACAACTGGGGACGTTGTTTCAGAAGGAGAATGATTATCTAGCACAATTACTTGATCGGCTCGGAGCCGAATTTCTCCCCCCAGAGGTGTCCCCGCAAACCGCAGGCATTTTATTCAATGCCCTGATTGACGGATTGGCTCTGCAAGCGTTGTTAAATCGAAACTTTCCTGCTGATCTTGTTTACAGCGAGTTGGAATCTTTGTTAACGAAGAGAATCAAAAAGAATGAAATATGAGGTGAGTTTGATGGTGTATTTTCCATTATTCGGCACTTCGCTTTGGCTCATCGCCACGCTGATCTTCCGGGCGTTCGGTACCAATCTGCTTAATGTGGAACGTCCGATTGTCCTTGTCGCTCTATTCGCCGCCGTGCCCATCATGGCGATTCCGCTCTTGCCGGCGCTCAAGCGCATCCCTGTCGACAAGCGGCTGCCCGGTACAGTGTTAATCGCCCTTCCCGGGATGTTGCTTGACATTTTCAGCTTAATCTTTCACGAAAGCGTATTTCCCGCGCTTGACCCTCAGCAAATCACCTTGCTTGCCGCATGGTTACTGTGGGCATATGGAATCATCATCAGTTGTGGTTTCATCAAAAAACAATTCACCCCAAAAAGTTGACTTAAGTGTCGATGATATGCCCCACAACCCGTCTGTTTAAACATAACGCAAAGAGCCGGACAGCTGATGCCCCGGCTCTCTTCTATCTCCGATGGTCTATCAAACAAAATCAAGCAACCCTTTTTTCAAAGCATAGCGAACCAATTCTGGCCGCGTTTTCAAATGCAGCTTTTCCATGATGTTAGCTTTGTGTGATTCGATCGTTTTAACTGATAAGACCAGTTTCTCAGCGATTTCTTTGTTCGTGTATCCCTGGGCGATCAAACTCAGCACTTCTTGCTCCCTCTGCGTCAAAATATGATAATCCTCCAACTGTTCCCCTTTTTGCACACGGTTGAGAAATTCTTGAATCAACATTTTGGTGGCTGAAGGGTATAAATAGGCCGCGCCTTGGGAAACAGTTTGTATGGCCCGGATCAACTCCATATCTTTGGCGTTTTTCAATATGTATCCAGAAGCGCCCGCGTGCAATACCCGAAACAAGTATTCTTCATCATCGTGCATGGTGAGGATCAATACATTGATCTCCGGAGCAGCTTCTTTCAGTTTTTTGGTGGCCGTCAACCCATTCTCTCCAGGTGGCATGCTTAAATCCATCAAAACGATGTCCGGCTGAAGTTCTAAGGACAGATCCACCGCTTCTTTGCCATCCATCGCAGCCCCAACCACTTCCATGTCGGGCTGAGAATTGATAAGCAATGTCAGCCCTGAGCGGACAATGGCATGATCATCCGCGATGAGTACCCTCGTCGGCATGAACAGACTCCCCCTCTCTGTCTATTGGTATACGAACATACACCATCGTGCCTTCATTAGGAGCTGATTCGATCCGCAATGCTCCCCCCAACAGCGCGGCCCGCTCTTTCATCCCGTACAAACCTAATCCGGTCCCCTCTCCCTCCACCTGGGACGGATCAAAGCCTCTGCCGAAATCCTCGATGAACAGGCGAACCTCTGCCGTGGTGTCAATTAGGCTGAGTTTGATTTTGTCGGTAGCCGCGTATTTGGCTGCATTGATCATCGCCTCTTGCACTATCCGATACAATGCTGTCTCAACGGTGGACGAATAGCGGCGTTTGGGGCCTTTCACCACAAGCTCCACCTTAATACCGAAAGTGGCTTCAAATTTTTTGGCGTATGAACGGATCGCTGGCAAAAATCCCAAGTCATCAAGTGCCGACGGCCGCAAGTCGGTAGCCAGGTTTTTCACTTCATCCAGCGTCTGCTCAACCATCGCTTGCACATCAAGCAAATGCCTCTTTTTCTCGTCATCAAGTGGGAGATGGTTGATCACTTTCAAGCCGATCAGAATGCTGTACAGCGCTTGCCCGACACCATCATGCAGTTCGCGGGACACTCTTTTACGTTCCTCTTCCTGCGCCTGAATGATTTTATTGGTGACAAGCCGATGATACCGCTCCCGCTCAGTGCGTTGCAATTGCGACATATCTCTGATGACGATGACCATGCAACCCAGCGGATCTTCGGGCAAGGTCGCCGCACTCGCCGTCACCGGATATTGTCTGCCATCCTTGGCCCTGATCTGCATTTCAAAGGAAGACAGCGACTGATGGTTGAAAAAACAGCCTGTACAGCTGGCCTCCTCCACACACGTCGCAATTCCTTTACAAATCGAGCAAAAAAGGATGTTTTTCAATTCTGACCGACTATATCCGGTCAATGTCAGAGCGGCCTGATTGGCTTCTCGGATTACACCGCCGGACTGAACGACAAAGATCGCATCCGCCGCGTGCTGAAAGATGGCCTCATAATAAGAAGGAACAACCAAGTCGCTCTCGCCGCTCAAATAAGTCATCATGTGTCGCCCCCTCCTCCAAACAGATCGAATGGCACCCCTACCGCCCGGGGGTGCTTGCTATGGATCACTGAAATGTAACCACCACTCTTAGTCTACCTTGGAGCAGGCAGACTTCGCCATGGGGGAATTCCCTGATGGGTGCTCCCCCGTCATGCCTCTTTTCCCATCCAGCGCCCACTTGTACAGACAACCGGGGTTAACCAATGCTCAACCTTCTCAAGCAAGCCTTTACTTTGCCACCGGCGACAAAATCGAGCGCTTCCTTGACATCCTTTCTCGTTCCCACAATCGAGCCTTTAATTCTGATTCCAAACAACACCTTGTCGAATTGCGGTACTTTCAACTCCTCATGGGGACTCCAAACCAGGGCAACCGTTCCGCCCCGCCGGACGACCAAGTATGATTGTCGGAACGGATTTTTCCTGATATCCAAACAGAGGGATGTATGCACACCTCCGATTTTTTGCATAATCACGGCAACGGGATCCGTATCTTCAGTATCCAAAACCATGTCGGCCCCCGACTTTTTCGCCAACTCTCTGTTTTCTCGCTGTTCATCCACTGCTACTACCCTCAAGCCCATCGCTTTAGCGTACTGCACGGCAAGATGTCCCTGGCCCGCCATTCCAAACACAGCTACCCATTCACCTTGTTTGACGCGGCTTTCTTTTAACGCTTTGTAAATCAAGACGCCCTTGCAAAAAATAGGAGCCGCCTCTTGAAAATGCAGATTTCCAGGAATTTTGACCACATGCGAAGCCGGGAAAACGCCATAATCGACTCCGTCGCCGAACACCTCTTCACTGTCTTCCAACTGATGTTCGCACATCCTTTCCTTTCCGGAGCGGCAATACCCGCATTCGCCGCAAGCAGAATGAAAACAGGGAAGGCCAACACGATCACCCACGGCCAGCGATGAAACCCCTTTGCCGATGCCGCATACGATCCCCATGTATTGTGGCGAAGGGCGATTGGAAGCCGCTGTGACACAGGCGGTTGAGTGACATCCTATGTGACACCCCCCGCAGCAATCATGCATTCGTATCAATACCTCACCAGATCCAATCAAGGGCGCAGACATCTCTTTCAGTTCAAGCTGGTTGAAAAACCGATTCACAACAGCCACTTTCATTTTACTCCTCCTACATAACCGATGTTGGTTAAAATCCCCACCGCAAAGTGATCCGTTGAGTTGGCTTTCTTTATTTATGGGTAATGGCCGATCATGGTCATAGACGAACGGTTGGTTGTGTTAATCTGTATCCGGTCTTCCGGCAAAGGACGATCCAATGGACTCTCCGCATTCCGGTCGATTGGCATGCCGCATTTGCCAACTCTTCACGTCTATCTTAAAACATCGGGTCGTAATTGTATTTCAGGGAATTCACTGATCCAGCGTAAAAATCTACCGGACATTTCGGTAGCGATTCCCGGCCGTCATTTTTTATACTTTTTAATTTAATATATTGATTAAATAAGCGAGTTATTGCATAATTAAATTAGAAAGGAATACCGATTACATAGGAGGGTTCTGAAATGGCGAAATTCGAACAGCCCGCATTGCCTTACGCTTTTGACGCATTGGAGCCGCACATTGACGCGCAAACCATGGAAATCCACCATGACCGCCATCATGCCACATATGTGAACAACTTGAACGCCGCTCTGGAAGGGGTGGAAGTGAGCGCTACTTCCGTAGAGGCCTTGATCTCCGACCTGAATGCGCTGCCGGAGAACGTGCGCACCGCTGTTCGTAACAATGGTGGTGGCCACGCCAACCACAGCCTGTTCTGGGAAATCTTAAGCCCCAACGGCGGCGGTGAGCCGACTGGTGAAGTGGCTCAAGCAATCGCGGATACCTTTGGCGGCTTCGACAACTTCAAGAAACAATTCACCGATGCAGCGGCCAAGCGCTTCGGTAGCGGTTGGGCTTGGTTGGTTGTGAAAGACGGCAAGTTGGCTGTGACCAGCACCCCTAACCAAGACAGCCCGCTGATGGAAGGAGCTACACCGATCTTGGGCCTGGACGTATGGGAGCACGCTTACTACCTCAAATACCAAAACAAGCGCCCCGCTTACATCGAAGCGTTCTGGAATGTGGTCAATTGGGATGAAGTAAACCGGCGCTATCTTGCCGCGCGCGCATAACTTTCATCCTATTACGCCAGCACAGAAATGAACGGCTGAGCCATGTGCGTTCAGTCGTTCATTTCATTTAAAATCATACTGATTATTACCAAACGAAGCAGACTGACGTTCCCACCTCTGGCAATGAAATAAGCCCTCCTGGCAATGGAAGGGCCTAATGCTTTATGTGTATTGGCATCCATTGACTGTGTGCGCTTTTCGACGTAATCATTATGTAACCTTAAGCTTGTGGCGGTTCGCCATACAGATATTTCATCCCGCTTTCACCTCCGTTTTTTTATTTTCTACAAATTCAGTTATTTAACCTTCTTTGGTTGCAATTTACACCGAATAATATTAAAAATATTAATCGTGTTGCTTGCGCAAATAGTAAATGCTACAATACGGATAAACCAGCGAAAGGAGAGTGCCCACATGAAAAAGAAATCACTGGAGTTTTCGTCCAAAGGGGTTGGGTACTCGACTGCTGTTTTTTACAATCTTTCTAATCACGGGATCAGCCTGTCTAAAAACAAAGCTTGCCAACGACTCGTCATCCTTTGATCAGAAAGCTTATAAAATGAAGGATGGATCACACGCCACGGGTCGTTAGCCCCGTGGTTTCGTATATCGCAATACCAACGCCACAGGGCCAACCTGTGGCGTTTTTTTATCTAGGACGAGTGTTTGGGGCATCAACGAGGAGGTTATGGCAAATGGAATTAAAAGGGAAAGAAATCTTCGTCCGAATGCTAGAAGTTGATGACGCTCCGGCTTTGGCGCGTCTTGAAACGGAAAACCGCGATTTTTTTCAAACATACACCCCCTTGCGCGACGAAGCGTTTTACACTGTGCAAAGGCAACAGGAACTGCTCAAGCAAATGAAGAAAAGAAAAGCTGCCGATCTAGAATACTGGTTTGGGATCTTCCTGTCGAAAAACGGGGAATTGATCGGCAAAATCACCCTTTCAGAAGTGATGCGACATAACTTGCAGAGTTGCTGGATCGGGTATTATCTGGATAAACGTCACAACGGCAAAGGCTATATGACCGAGGCCGTCCGCCTTGTCGTCTCCTATGCCTTCAACGAACTGAAATTGCACCGGATTGAAGCAGGAGTGATGCCTCATAACCTCGGTTCAATCCAAGTCTTGAAAAAAGTGGGATTCCACACCGAAGGTATCAATAAAAAAAATGTGCGGATTAACGGAAAATGGGAAGATCATGTGCATCTCGCCATCATCAACGAAGAAGATTGAGGAAAACAACAAAAAATGACTTGAGTGGCATAGCGCCTCAAGTCATTTTCCCTTCTGCCCAGTTTGCTGACACCCGCAGCAACCGGCCTTCCTGCGCATCGGCGACCTAGCTGATACCAAAGTGCCGTTTGGCCAATTCATTGAAAGTTTCCTGATCAATCTCTTCTTTCGTCGCCTGTCCGTCAACCCACCACGTGAAGGAACCTTCTGTTAACGTCAACCTTCCCCCTTCCGTCAATCGGGTGATTAACGGCTTTTTGTTAAAGGGTGATTTTTCGTGTTCGGCGATGATGGTTTGGATCTCTTCCAATTCTGTAGCCTTTTGCACCGGGTGTTTGGAATCAAACGCATAACCGATCCGCCAATCCTTGTCGGTATGCTTTATTTTTATTTTCAAAACATGATCACCGTATTCGGTATCCATTTGTTCCACCCGAAACTCCCCATTCGGCGATGTGACGGCCTCACCGCTCATCGGTACGGGGCGTAAGGGCAAATTCCCCCCGAACCCGGTGTCCACTAGATAGGTTTTTCCTTCATGTGTCAATAAGATGACAGCATGTGTTCTCCCCACTTCCTCAAAGTCTTGATTTTCGGCGTTGTACACCGCCCCCTTGACCATGATCGCATTAAACCCATGCTCCAACAAGAAATAGTAAAAAAGCGTGTTTAATTCATAACACAGGCCGCCTTCATTTCTCACCAACACTTTGTCGATCAGATTCTCTTTGGTGATAGCCTTCCTTTCCTTGCGGATGACGCACAAATTTTCGAACGGGATGGTCGTCGCTGTCTTTTCTAATATTCGCCCCAAGGCTTCAAATGTGACTTTTTCATCGACGGGAAACCCAATTCGCTTGCAAAACAATGCATGCATTTTCAACGTCATAAATAACCACTCCTAATATTGCGTATTTTTCTACATTCTATAAATACCCCAGCCACCTCTTTTTCAATCCTTGGAAATTACGAAACAAAAAGCCAAATTCGTCGTAGTTCCTTTTTAAGCAACGGCGGACCCGGAGTTTATGTTGTTCATACAAGTCACGCAAGCGCGATTTTGAACGAAAGTCCAAATCATTGGTCAACATAAAACCTTCTTTTCGGTATAACAGCCATTCGCCATGCTCATTAGCACTACCATGTTTTTTTCATGCGCGTTAACCCCTTTTCAAAAAGACATCAAAGGGGTTAACGCATCGCTCGTGATTACACCTTCCGTCTCCGGCGCGGTGTCGGGGTCGCCGCCGGACCGGTTTCAGTTCCAGCCGCCCTTCGCGCCTCCGTCCCCATCCCCGTATCTGTCATTGTCGGTGCTACTTTGGACGCATTCAAGCTACGTTGCAACGCTTCCATCAAATCGACCACATTGTCTGTTCGCGGCGCAGCATCTGGCTCTTCAATTTCCTTGTTTTGAATTTTGGCTTGAATCAACTCTTTGAGTGCTTCTTCGTAGTTGCTCTTATAGTCGTCACCAAAATTCTTGCTGATTTCCTCTATCAATTTGGTGGCCATTTCCAATTCCGCTTCACTTACCTCTGTTGCCGCAATCCCCTCAATTCCGGGCAAGCCTTCAACCGCTCTCACTTCAGCCGGATAATGAATGATGTTCAGCAAGAGGCAATCTTTGTGAACCCGAATGACCGCCAGATGCTCACTGGTGCGAAACGCAACTTTGGCGACTGCCACCTTCCCTGTCCGGTTCATCGCTTCATGCAACAGCTTGTACGGCTTCCCTCCATATCCCCCAGGCCCCAGATAGTATGATTTCTCATAGTAAACCGGATCAATGCTATCTTTGTCTGTGAAATGAAGAATCTCAATCGTGCGCAAGGTGGGCAAAGGCAATTCGTTGATGTCGTCATCAGTGATAATGACATAGTTGCCTGGAGCGTATTCATAACCGCGAATCACCTCTTTGGCTCCCACTTCACGGTCACAGACCGGGCACCATTTTTTGTATTGAATCGGGTGCTTACACTTTTCATGCAAACTGCGGAAGCTGGTCTTGTGGTCTTCGGTTGCCTTGTACAGGCTGACGGGGATATTGACCAACCCAAAACTGATACTCCCTTTCCACATGGATCGCATGGACATCCACCCTTTCGCTCTTTTCACTTATGTTCTCCAACCTCTTCCTGAATCACTCAGCGCCCCAACGCATAAAGGCTTTTTCGCCAGGCCACCCTATATCCAAATTGAGATGCGGACGGTGTGGAAGGTGTTGGACAGATTAGCGGAAATCAAAGTCAAAGCCGAAGGAACGATTTTTGAGGAGTTTGTGTCTTCGCAAGTGGAGAACTACAAGCGACAAAAACAAAAAGAACTAAAAAAAGCGAACATCAACAACAAATGGATTGACCATGCCGACGCGCTTTTCAACTTATTCGCCCAAATCAGCGAAGAGGTTAAACCACAAATCGAACCGTTTGTCGCGCGTGTCGAGTTTGTAGACAATAGGGAAAGCGACGGCGCCGTCATGCTTACCGTAGCCAATTTCAAAGATGAAACATTCTCTTTGCGATGCGCTGACCTGCATACAATGGAAGATTACGCGAAGTTGGAAGACGATGCATTCGTGGAAACATTGGACGAAGCGCAAGAAGAGGGAGGGGTTCAGTTCTTTTTTGACCCGGACGAATTAGTTGAGACGGTTGCGCATTCCCGTATTTTCAAGGAGGATGATCCCTTTGCCGCCCTCAAGCAGGTAATCGAACCCCATCTAGTGGAACTGCTCAAACGGACATTCGATATCGCCGCTCTCTTGGAAAAGAAAACCTGAGATAACCAGCTTACCCGCCATTTACATAACCAAAAAAAACATGGGGTTTACCCATGTTTATTACATCACCCGCCGTATCTCTTCCTCATGTCTCATGAACATCACATGTTCAGGATAGCTGTAACTACCATGTTCACTGATATCCAACCCCTTCAGTTCATCTTCCTTCGACACGCGGAGCCCCATGGTTTTATCCAATATCCAAAGTGCAATAAAAGTAACCAAGGCAACATATAAAGCCGCCACGACCACGCCAACCAATTGCACACCCAATTGACTGAATCCACCGCCATAGAACAATCCCGCTTTGCCGATCCCCACTTTCTCCACCAAACGCGGCGAAGCGAATAACCCCGTGGACAGACTGCCCCAAATTCCAGCAATGCCATGGACGGAGAAAGCAAACACAGGATCATCAACGCCTTTTTTGTCGAAATAGACAGCAGTGTATGTGGTCAGGGAACCAGCCACCAATCCGATTACCACCGCCGCCCAAGCCTCCACGAACGCACACGCGGCAGTGATCGCAACCAAAGCGGCCAGCACTCCGTTTAAGATAGCTGGAATTTCCGCTTTTCCCGTCAACAGGAGCGAGGTGCAATAGGCCGCCAAAACCCCTGCCGCCGCGGCCAACACCGTAGTCAGCGCCACATAACCATAAAATCCGTCTTGCGCGCTAAGCGTGCTTCCTGGATTAAAACCGAACCAACCCAGCCAAATGATCAGCACGCCCAATACAGAATAAACTTGGTTGTGTCCTGGAATCACATTGGATGAACCGTCGCGGTTGTATTTGCCTAAACGCGGTTTCAACATCAGTGTGGCGACCAGCGCCGCGACGCCCCCTTGCAAATGAACGACCGTTGATCCAGCGAAATCTTGTTTACCCAAGCTGTGCAACCAGCCTTCCGCGCCCCAAATCCAGTGCCCGACCACCGGGTAAATGGCCACGGTATAGATGAAGGCAAAAATCAAATACACACTTAATTTGGCTCGTTCAGCAAAGCCACCCCAAGCGATGGCCAAGGAAACCGCCGCAAAGGAAAGCTGAAACAGAAACGAAAGTTCATTTGGTATAGCGTCTTTCTCCTCCGGCAGATCAAGAAACCAGCCCGTTTGACCAATCCATGACCCCTCACCAAAAGTCAGCCCATAACCTACAGCCCAGAAAGTCAACGCGGCTACTGAAAACCCGAGCAATTGTTTGCCGGCAATGTGACCCGCATTTTTCATCCGTGTGGCCCCGGCTTCCAACAAAACAAACCCCGCTTGCATAAATAAGACGAGAATGGCAGACAACATCACCCAAACGCCATCTACTGCCAACATGCCTGACATATTCGCACGCCCCTTCATGTCATGTTAATTAACACCTTAAGGGCATATTAACATGTAAAGTATCTCCTAACCATATTTATGTCAGATAATATGACATATAAATCAAGCAGAAAATAAAAAACCAGCCTTGCCGATCACTTTCGGCATGCCGGTCAGTTTCTTCATCATTTACTGTTCTTGGTTCACCCAGTTATAAAATGAAAAGCCATTGGGCCGCGTAGAAGCTCTCTCTTGCACGTTGGTTTGGTACAGCATCCCTTTTTGTCTGAATTTACGGGAATATTCCACAGCATCTTCTGCTGTGCGGACTTGGTTGCGCTGCCACTCAAACAAAATCCGGTCAATATAGCGGAAATTCAATTTGCCGCAAAACACGGCTTCGCGCAACGCGGCTTCAATCAGTTCTTCCCGGTGTCCATCTTCACTCAGCCACCGCGCCAACATTTGGCACTCCATGGGAGACAAGGCTCTGCCAAATTCTTGTTCAAACAAACGGAAAATAAATTGATAGGATTCCTCGCTAGTTGAAGTGTCTTCCTCTTCCTTGGCGATATAGGAAGAGACTAGTTGCTGATACAGCGGCGTCAATGAAAACCGTTCGCTGCGCAACCCGTATTCATTCACTTCATCATCAATATGCAAAAAGCCGCCCCGCACTAACTGCTCAATCAAGCTGACGATCTGTTCTTTTGTCATGTTCATGCGTTCAGACAATTCGCTTGCCGTCGGAAACGCCTTATGTTCTTTTTGCTGATAGAGCATGATATGGATCATCAGCATCACTTGCGGCTCTGTCAAACCTACCCGCTTATATTCCGTCAACAACAGCACAGGCAGAGAAAGCGAACCTTGTTCAAGGAGATGAACGAGAGCGGTCTGCACTGATCCTTTTCGATCCATGTTCATCCACCTCACTTATCCACTTTACTATATCACGCACGGATAATCAGATATAGACTTGAAAAACGAAAAAACACGTTGAAAGATTTCCGTATCAAGTGCCTGGCACCACAACAAATCTCTTATCATCGGACATTCGACCGCTTAAGCCCGCAATGCGAAAAGCCATTTTTCCCCACAACGAACGGCGGTGAAAAAATGGCTTTCACAAGCGATGCGCGTCCCCTCGCCCGCCTAAAGTTCGACCGGGAGGGCGCCGGGATCTCCTATTACGGATACAGTCGGTTCAACATGCGTGGGAATGGAATCGTCTCACGCACATGGTCTAAGCCGCAGATCCAGGCAACGGTCCGTTCCAAGCCCAATCCGAAGCCAGAGTGCGGTACGCTACCATATTTGCGCAAATCCAGGTACCATTGGTATGCCTCAAGCGGTAGGTTATGCGCGGCATAACGCTCTTCCATCAAGGCAGGATCGTCAATCCGTTGGCTTCCGCCGATGATTTCCCCATATCCTTCCGGAGCGATCAAATCGGCGCACAATACCACTTCTGGGCGGTTGGGATCTGGTTTCATGTAGAAAGCTTTGATCTCTGTCGGATAATGCGTGATGAAAACAGGTTTGTCGAAGCTTTCGGCGATTTTCGTTTCATGAGGTGCGCCAAAGTCTTCACCCCACTTGAAATCGGTAAACCCTTCCCGATGCAATAGCTCAACCGCTTCATCATAGGTAATCCGTGGGAAAGGCGCCTGCACTTTTTCCAATTTGCTGATATCCCGATCCAGTGTTTTCAATTCACGCTCACAATTTTTCAGCACTTGCTGCACCACATAGCTGAGCATCTGTTCTTGGATTTCCAAGCTTTGCTCATGTTCGACGAAAGCCATTTCCGGTTCGATCATCCAGAACTCAATCAAATGGCGGCGCGTTTTCGACTTTTCGGCACGGAACGTGGGGCCGAAAGAATATACATTGCGCAAAGCCATAGCCGCCGCTTCCATGTAAAGCTGGCCGCTTTGCGTGAGAAACGCGTCTTCATCGAAATATTTGGTGTGGAAAAGGTTGGTCGTCCCTTCGCAAGAAGAAGGCGTCAACACTGGCGGGTCGACCAAGGTGAATCCCTGTTGATCAAGGAATTCTTGAATGGCCCGGATGATTTCCGCGCGGATGGTAAGAATCGCGCGTTGGCGCGGCGTACGCAACCACAAGTGGCGATGGTCCATCAAGAAGTCGACACCATGCTCTTTTTTAGTAATCGGATACTCCTCTGCCACTTGAATGATTTCCACATGTTTCACATCGAGCTCAAATCCGCTTGGCGCCCGGTCATCTTGCCGAACTGTCCCGGTCACGTACAGGGAGCTTTCTTGCGTCAATTTGCTCGCGTCTTCCCATACTTCCGGAGCGACTTGGCTCTTCACCAACACGCCCTGAATAAACCCGGTGCCATCACGCAATTGCAGAAATTGGATCTTTCCGCTTGAGCGCTTATTATATAGCCAACCGCCCAATTTGACCTCCTGGCCAACATGTGCGGCTACATCTTTAATCGTAGTTAGCACGTATGTAAACCCCCATCCCTTAAGTTAAACCGATTCAATTATACAACTCTGCATTTTGAACAGTCAATGAACCGCCATCATCCCACACATGCATAAACATGCCATAAGTTTATAACATATAAATTAAAGTTAAATAGATCACTAACAACGAAGTAGGTGACTCTCTCTGAAAAAGATAGTAACATTGTCAGCCCTTTTCTTTCTCCTCATTTTGGCCATGCTGTTTTCCTCCTTCTGGATTCCGCGTGCGCAACCCCCTTCCTCAAAGAACCCGCCCAGAGCCGACCCAGCACCATCTCAACCCAAGGTTGTTAAAATAGCGGCATTTGGTGATGTGATGATGCATATTCCGCAAATGAAAGCGGGCAAAACCGCGGCAGGGGGATACGACTTCCGACCCTTTTTCAAGGAAATCAAGCCTTACCTCTCCGCCGCCGACTTGACAATCGGCAATTTGGAAATGACTTTGGGCGGCAAACGATTGCCTTTCAGCGGCTTCCCCCGATTCAACGCGCCTGATGAAATCTTGACAGCCCTCACTGACGCAGGCGTAGACCTGTTGAGTACAACCAACAATCATGCGATGGACACCGGCGAAAAAGGGGTGATACGAACTTACCAACAAGTGCGGAAGGCAGGCATGCAGCCGATCGGCACAGCCCCGTCGGCAAAGGACAGAAAACCGGTGTTGGTGCGCAAAAACGGCTTAACCCTGGCTTTTCTCGCTTACACCGAATCTACCAATGGCCTGCCCGTCCCCAAAGAAAAACCCTATCTGGTCAACCGGCTAAACCTTACGCAAGTCGCCAAGGATATTGCTGACGCGAAAAAGCAGGGGGCACACGCGGTAATCGTGTCTCTTCACTTCGGTGTGGAATACCAGCGCCAACCAAACCCCAAGCAGATCAGCATCGCCCGACAGATCTTGAAAAGCGGAGCGGACGTGATATTGGGCAGCCATCCCCATGTGGTGCAACATGCCGAAAAAGTAAGCATCAATGGCCAGGACAAGCTGATCATTTATTCCATGGGCAACTTCATCTCCAACCAGCAAAAACGGTACACTGACGAGGGGATCATTTGGTATTTCGATGTGGTGCAACACCCGGATACCAAGCAGGTCACATTTGACAACATCGCGTATTTGCCGACTTTGACCCACCGTTATATCGGTCAAAAGGGCAAACAATATACCGTGCTTCCAATCACGGAGCAATTGCCGGAGCGACTGCCGCCGTATCCTGGCATCACCAAAGCGAAATGGCAAAGCGCATGGCAACACACCACTTCCTTGATCAACGCGAAAGGAACCTTTCCCGTATATTCCCCATGACCCCCATGTTAGAAAGTGCTTAAGCATTTCGGCAAAGCATCCCCAAACCGAAGTTTTTAGTCTGCATTCTTTCATCGCTATGCGGGAACGTACATCGACACCAACCGCAGGCAATGGGCAAAGTCTAACGCTCTTCGCTCGATTCACGTTCCCAGTCATGTCGTTTTTAAATTGATCCAACAGCTTAAGCACTTTCTCCATATGAAAGTGCTTTTTTCATCCCGCCATCCCTGTGTTTCCGGCATTTGCAGTTCATACACCGCATTAGCCAGGCAACCTTTTCCAAACGTTCGGTTTTATTATCGCCCAGTTCACAAATAAATTAAGATATAATAAATTGATGTATCCAATCTAAAAGAAAGGTGGCTCCCCATGAACATCCAGATCCGACCTTACACGCTCGCCGATTTCCCACAACTGCTGGAGATCCAAAAAGAGGCCTTCCCGCCTCCGTTCCCCGAGGATCTCCTGTGGAACCGCGATCAGATCTCCGCCCATGTCCACACATTTCCCGAAGGGGCCCTTCTGGCTGAAGTGGATGGGGTAGCGGCCGGTTCGGCGACCGCTTTGATTGTCCACCACACAGGCAAGCCCCACACGTGGGCAGAGGTGTCTGACAACGGTTATATCAAAGGAAGCCATGCGCAAGACGGGGACAGTCTATACGGCATCGATGTTTGCGTGCGGCCACAATTCCGCGGTCAAGGCATAGCGCAAGCGCTATATCAAGCGCGCAAAGAGCTGGTGGTGCGCTTAGGCTTGACGCGGTTGATCGCCGGATGCCGAATCCCAGGCTATCACCGCTATCAGCATGCGCTGTCGGTTGATACGTACGTGAGGAAAGTGAAGCAAAACGAAATAAGAGACAGCGTACTTAGCTTTATGCTCAGTCAGGGACTTGAACCTTTGCAAATTTTGGAACATTACCTGGATGATGAGGAGTCTTGCCATTTTGCCGTCTTGGTGGAATGGAAAAATCCATACAAAAAAGAGGGATGAACAATGAAACCACTGCGCATCGGCATTGTGCAATACGAACTAGCACCCTTAAAGTCGGAAGCGGACTTTTGGGATGGCATCCGGCGCGATACGGATCAAGCAAAAGCTGACGGGGTACAATTGCTGATCTATCCAGAATACTTAACCGCCCACCTCTTGGCCTTGAGCGAGCCGCTGGCCCACGATGAAGCGGCTCCTTACCTTGATCAGTTCACCGATCGATACATCCACTTTTTCATTGACTTAAGCCGCGACACTGGCATCATCATCCTCGCGGGGACGCACATCCGCCGCGTTGGGAGCGGCTATGTGAATGAAGCCTATCTCTTTTTCCCGGACGGTCGAATCGAGACCCAGCAGAAGCTCCATTTGACGCCCGAGGAGCGCAACTGCTGGCATCTGAGCCCAGGCAACCGCCTTAATATCATTGACACAGATTTCGGCCGAATGGCGATTCTGGTCTGTTATGACATCGAATTCCCGGAACTTTCCCGCATCGTGGCTGAACAGGAAGTGGCGCTCATCCTCAACCCCATTTATACCGATCAAGCGGCCGGTTACTATCGCGTCCGCCACTGCGCCCAAGCGCGTGCGATCGAGAACCAACGCTTTGTCGCCTTGAGCGGGATGGTTGGAAGCTTGCCGTACATTCCGCAGATCGACGCTGGTTACGCCGAAAGCGGCTGTTTCTCGCCTTGCGACTTTCCATTCCCGGCAAATGGCGTGCTGTGTATCACAGATAACATGCAAAAAGATCTGGTCATTGTCGATCTAGACCTTACCCAATTGAAGCGCAACTGGGAAGAAGGGCAAGTCTCTCCTTATCGGGATCGGAAGCCTGAGTTATACCAACAGTTGGCCGGTCAACCATCTCAATAAACGTAATCAATGAAAGGCACGATCGCTGTCAGGGATCGTGCCTTATGCTATATGCAAATAAAAAACACCCCCCAGGTCATTGGAGAAGTGCTTTTTCTCACGCTTTCTTATTCTCTCCGCCTTCGTTGGCGTTTTTCTCGCTACTGGATTGATCGCCCACATCTCACGGCTTAAGGTAGGATCAAGTTTGCCTTCTCGAATTTGTTTTAGTCGGTGTTTTTTCGCTTTGCTTCTGACCATCGTTCATTTCACTCCCTTTCTGTTTCCTATGGTGCATCAACAGGACTTCCCATTCCAATAGCCATGGTATACCCGTTTTGGAACCGGGTTAATCATGCATTCACCCCACTCAGGTGACTGCTCACAAAAACATCATCGAGGCAAGCCCAACAAACAATAGCCATAGAGATCGTCAACGGGCAACCCTAAGCCCACTTCTGAAATTTAGCGGCCAAGACTTTTCATATAAGTGACCTAAAACGCAGATTCAACCATCGGTTCTAGAGCGTGTCTGATGAATAGGCCAGCGGCTCCAAAACCATTTTCTCATTCGCTTCACGCGTTGCTAGGAGCTCCTCGAGAAAAGGTTTTTCCGCCGCTTCTTCCCTACCAACTCGATTTGCCAGACACACCCTAGACTCCTTTGTCGACTACCTAATCATTGTTCCCCAACTTTATGACCTCGATAAATGAACAGGTCAAATTGCCCTATCATTCGCCTTCTTCCGTGATCTCATCCAAGACATGATCAGCCAGTGCGGTGACAACTTTTCTATCAACCTTGCCTGCCACCGGTTGGGCCGCGTTCGCCGCTCCAGCCGCCACCGCTGTGGCCAGCGCGCGTTTTGCAGTAGAACCGTTGGCCAGACTCCACAAAAGTCCCCCCATAAATGCATCGCCTGAGCCGACGGGATTCACCACATCGACTTGCGGTGCAGGCACATGGTAATAGATCGATCGGTGATAAGCGACAGCCCCTTGGTCACCCAGCGTAATAATGGGAAAGTCGATTCCTTTTAAGACTAAGTCCGCCAATGGTTTGCGCCAGTGTTGGAGGCTTGGCGCCGCTGGTTGCTCCCCGGCATCCGCTTTCGTCAGAGCCGCGAACTCATGCTGGTTCGGTGTGATGATGCTGGGCTGACAAGCGATGGCGGCCGCCAAGGCCGTGCCACTGGTATCAACAACCACACGTGCGCCCCGCTGACGGACAAAGCGAAGCAAGCTACGCCATTCCTCCATCGGAAGACCTGGCGGCAAGCTCCCGGAAAACACGACGATCATACCTGGGGTGATCAGAGATTGGAGGCGCCTTTTTAACCGCTCCATTTGGCCAGCTGTCACATGTAAGCCCGGCTCCAAAATCTCTGTCGCCTTCTGGTAGCTTTCATCAATGATGGATAAGCAGATGCGAGACTCTCCCTCTGGGACTTCGCAAAATGCGGCGTCTATTCCCTCTTCCTGCAATTTTCTGATGATGGTTTGCCCATTGTCCCCTCCCACAAACCCGGTCGCCGTCACCGTCCCTCCCAAACGGTGAATGGTACGGGCTACATTAATGCCTTTTCCTCCCGCCTGGGTATACTTTTGCCGCACTCGGTGCACTTCCCCAGCTTGAAAATTATCCACTACATACGTGGTGTCCAAAGCGGCGTTTAATGTCACTGTCAAAATCCGGCTCATATCCCCCTCCTCATCTGCCTTACAAATCGAGTGCGAGGCATTGATGGAAAAACATGACAACCAATTCAGAGATAGCACCCATTTATGGCGTCACAACTTTTTAATGCGCCCCTTAAACCGTTCGATAAACCGCGCATTGGCCTCATCTCCGCCTGGTGCATTGCCGCTCATCCAAATCGGCGGCGTGATCCCTTTTTGCACCATCAGTCGTACCGCCTCTGCCATCACGCAGTTTAATAAGTAAGCGTTAGCAAAGGTAGACATGGCGGCGACCGGTTGATCCAGATTTGGAATGTTGATGACCGCATCTCCCACTTCTACCTTGCAGTCTAAAACCACATCCACCAATTCAAACAGATTTTTTTTGCTCGGATGGCGGGCTGGATGGTTCTCCGGCGTGGCAGTGGCATGTTTCACAGAGGTGACGCCGATGGTGGTCACTCCCCGCCGTTTCGCTTCCAGCGCCGCGTCGATTGTCGCCGCGTTAATTCCATACGCGTTGACGATGATAAGTAAATCACCCGCTTGCAGATTGTAATCGTCGATGACAATCGTCCCGTATCCCGGAGTGCGTTCAATGGCCATCGAGCGTAAGGCGCCCCCGCTCAAAAGGGTTCCTTCATCAAGGATGGCACTAACATGCATCAGCCCCCCGGCCCGGAAAAAGACTTCCTGCGCCCCCAGATTGGAATGACCCCCTGGGCCATACACATAAACGATCTTATCTTGGCTGACATGGTCGGCAATTAGGCGCGCCGCTCGATTGACCGCGTCCGCTTCCTCACGCAGCGATTCCAAGTGAGCGACGATCTTCCGCAAATACTGTTCCATGATGATCTCAGCCATCGGCACCGCCCCCTTGCATGTGGGTGTCTGCTTCATGCAGAATCGCCCCTTGTTTGATCGTGCGGAGTATCCGCACCTCCTCATCCTCCGGCTCAAACACGACCAAATCAGCCGGCGCACCGACAGCCAATCCCCGCCGCGCCGACAATCCCAAGTAAGCGGCAGGTCTTATTGATGCCATGTCCCATGCATCTTGCAATCTGCACAGTTGTTTCTTAAACAAGTTCCATACGCCCTGCCGCAAGGTCTGGACAGAACCGGCCAGCAGCTGCGGCCTACCTTTCAGATGGAGTTTGCCCTGCGGTGTCAACACCACGCGGCCGCCGATATGCGTCTCATACTCTCCCGGCTCACGCCCGCCCAGCTGCACCACATCACTGACCAGCATGGCTTTGTCCCGCTTCACGCGCATAATCACTTTGATGACCGAATCAGGCAAGTGAAACCCGTCGCCGATCATGCACGCCCACAAGTCCGGCTCGGCAAGCTGATCCCAAATGTAGTTGGGATGCCTGGGGAGCATCGGATGTGCACCATTGCCGAGATGGGTAGACAAGGTTGCTCCAGCCCGCACCGCTAATGCAAGTTGCTCTGTGTTGGCCGCAGTGTGACCGATGGCCACTTTCACCCCATGCCGGACGCAGGATTCTATGAATTCGTGTGCGCCTGGCCACTCCGGCGACAAGGTCACCAAGCGGATACGCCCGTCCGCCGCCTTTTGCCATCGCTCAAACAGTGCCCAATCCGGGGCTTTGACAAAGGCGGAATCATGAGCTCCACGCGGACCGTCCTGCGGCGAGATAAACGGGCCTTCCAAATGAATTCCCGGTATGACACGGTCAAGTGTAGGTAACTGGCGGATCGCTTCAGCAACGGCCCGTACCGCTTCTTCAATTCCTTCGTCATGGTTGGTAATGATGGTTGGCAAATAGGCAGTCACCCCTTCCCGCCACAACATACGGGTCACGGCGGTGACCGAGTCGGGGGAAAAGGGCGGTGTATTCAAGTCCACCCCGCCGAATCCATTCACCTGCAAGTCAACCAGTCCGGGCGCCAGCCACGGCAAACCCGGTCGGTTCTGAATACGGCGGATATGGCTGATGATTCCCCCCTCGATTTCCACCGCAATCGAACATCCCGTCCGATAATCCACTCCCTCGATGTGTCGAATCTCAGTCTCCTGCATATTCGCTCACCCCGTATGCAACCGTGTCCAGATACAATACCCCATCTTGGTGCCTGCGCAGGATCGACGCAGGGCAGTCCTCAGACACGGGACCGGTAAGAGCTCTGCGCACCGCCTCGCGCTTTGTCGGACCTGGAACGACGCCAATCAGGTGATCTGCGGACATCAGTGCTGGCACAGTCAGAGTCAGCGCAGTCTGGGGAACAGATGCAAGATCAGGGAAACACCCGTCGTTTACCTGTTGTTGCCTGCATTTCTCGTCCAGGCAAACTGATTTGACAACAGCGGGGTCATTAAAATCAGCCACGCCGGGATCATTAAAAGCGATATGCCCATTCTCCCCAATCCCCAGGCACACAATGTCAATCGGCGCTTCGCTCAACAACTGGGCGTACCTGGTACACTCCCGCTCTGGATCACCGTCTGGCCGGATCAGTTGCACTTGCCCCGGGTGGACGTGGCGAAACAAATGTTCTTGCAGATAATAGGAGAATCGCTGAGGTGAGTCCTCCGGCAACCCGATATATTCATCCATATGAAACACCTCAACACATGACCAATCCACTCCTTCTGCGCGACAAAGATGCATGAGTAGTTCATTTTGCGACGGTGCGGCCGCAAACACCATACGAACCCTTCCCTTACGCGCTTGCACTTCCTTCATCTTGTTCACAACCTCGGCCGCGGCCGCCGCACCCATGGCATCTCGGCTTTTGTAGACGCGAATCCGCAAATGGTCCACAGTGGTTTGCACGACTGGTTGCCATCTGGCATCCATGCCCATCCCCCTTTCCCGCAATCGGACGCGGTGCTTACGTCGACGAATCGCTGGCTTCCCCTTTGCTTTGTTGCGCCAGCAGGATTTTTCTCTTGGCCGCTTGTTTGACCGCTTCCCGCGCTGTAAGGAAATAGCGGCGGGGGTCGGCCTCATTCGGATGCGCAAGCAAGTAGTCTCGCAAAGCTTCCGCAAACGGCAATTTTAGCTCAGTAGAAATATTCACCTTGCTGACACCACATTGCACCGACCGACGCACCCCTTCATCCGGCACACCTGACGCTCCATGCATAACCAGCGGGATGGCGACGCGCCGAGAGATCGCTTGCAACCTGGCGAAATCCAGTTGGGGCTCGCCTTTGTAAACGCCATGCGCCGTGCCGAACGCCGGAGCCAAAAAATCAATTCCGGTTCGGGCAACAAACTCTTCCGCCAAAGCGGGGTCCGTATAAGTGGCTTCCGCTTCACCGACAGAACCTACCTCCTCGGCTCCGCCAATGGTACCCAACTCTGCTTCCACGGGCACGCCAACGGCATGGGCGATCTCCACCACCCGTTTGACTAGCGCCACATTTTCTTCGAACGGAAGATGAGAGCCATCAATCATCAATGACGTATATCCAGCACGCAAACATCGGACTACCGTCTCCACGCTGTCTCCGTGATCCAAGTGCAACGCAATCGGTACCTTGGCAGACTGTGCGGCCATCTTTGCCATCGACACCATGTAATCCAGCCCGACATAGTGAATCGTCCGTGGGGTTGTCTGGAAAATGACAGGGGCCTCCAGCTCTTCCGCTGCTTCGGTTACAGCCTTCATAACCTCTAGATTATGGATGGCAAACCCCACGACAGCGTAATGATGGCGATATGCGTCTTCCAGCATGGCTTTTGAAGTTACCAATGGCATGGCGACATCCCCTCCTCATCTATTCCGCCCATTGCCTCAACTGACTGGAAAAGCAGTTGTCTTCGCACCCCTACCAAGCGAATAAGAACACGGTTTTGAAGCCGCTGGTCTATACACCAGACACGCCCTATTCATCCAGCACAACCACTTGCTCCAGATTACGCGGCGAGTCTGGATTTAAGCCCATCTTCAACGTACGGTGATAAGCAAACAGTTGCAAAAATGGCAAATACAACAGACTCCGGCTAAGATCGCCCAAACCGCTGTCCAATGCGATTTTCACGTTGCAATGGAAATCATCCAATCCATCGCCCAACACCACCGCGTCGGCTCCAAACTTCCGCACATCATCGACCAACGCTCGCTCATAAGAGCGAATCGCCCCATTGCTCAACAGGAGAACGCGACATTGCCCGTCCAGTACCGAAATCGGGCCGTGGCGGAATTCAAGTGGGTTAAACGCTTCAGCGTACAGTTGTGTCATCTCCTTTAACTTCAACATCCCTTCATAGGCCAAACCCAGATATGCGCCAAGACCCAGATAAATAAAATGACCATACGCTTCATCCGCCGCCAATGATTCTGCAATTGGTTCGACACGGGCAATGACCGATGCGCCGATGTCGGGCAGGCGTGACAATTCTGCCAAAAACCCTTCGTCCGCAGACAGGATGCCAGCAAGCAACTGTGAAACAAGCAACAGATTCGTAAATGAGCCAGTCATGACCACACTTTTCTCCTGGGAGTGGGGCAAGCTGATCACATCATCTGCTATGCGGGCTAACTCACTATCTGGTTGGGTGGTAATCGCGATGCAATGTGCCAGCTTGTTTTGCTGGGCATAGGCAACTGCTCGGACTACCTCCGTGGTGTTTCCCGAACGGGAGGAACCGATCAACACCGTCCGCTTGTTCTTGCCAAAAACGGCACCTGGATTGAGGAAAACTTCCGAAGCAGGCACCGCCTTGGCAGAAATCCCCGTTTTTTCCTGAAATGTCGACGCGGCGGTCATCGCAATGTAATAAGACGTTCCGCAACCGGTGAACAACACTTCATCCGGATTGAGGTTGTTAAAGAGTTGTTTCAACTCCGCCGCTTTGGAAAGCACTAATTTGATCGTCTGCCGCCAAGTCTCCGGCTGCTGTTTGATTTCTTGGTAGGTGTGTGTTTGCACCATCCGTCTCCCCCTCTTTTTTTTTGCAAGTGATGATCCATTACGCCTTCTCCACTTTCTGCTTGGCGTAAAGCGCGCTGCCGATCACCCCCGCATCATCCGGCCAATGGGCCGTGCGTATCTTAAGGCGTGACCAGTATCCTTGATAAACGGATCGTTGCAACTCTTCCCGCATCGGCGCAAGCAACCGCTCCCCCGCTTCGGCTACTCCTCCGCCGATCACGACTACGTCCGGACTGAATAGCGTCACGGCGTAAGCTAAAGCCCGGCCCAACACCCTGCCGGTGTGATCCAGCACTTCCCGCGCCACCCGGTCACCGGCGTCATACGCTTTGGAGACGTCGGCCGCCGTTAATCCCGACAGATTGGCGGCGGGAAACCAAGTCCCTAAAACGCTCTGTTTCCCCTGGGCGACAGCCTCGCGAACCTGTCTGACAATGCCTGTGGCCGAAGCGACCGTCTCCAAACACCCCTGCATGCCACAAGCACAAGTAGCCTGTT
Organism: Laceyella sediminis; assembly: GCF_003003125.1. GTDB lineage: Bacteria > Bacillota > Bacilli > Thermoactinomycetales > Thermoactinomycetaceae > Laceyella > Laceyella tengchongensis. Next base: position 144,274 of record NZ_PVTZ01000004.1, read on the forward strand.
CCCCCTCCATCCTCATGTGTCCGAGTTCGCCAGCCATAAAACCGCCGCCGTAATAAACCTGGCCCCGGACGACCACTGCCGCGCCTACCCCCGTGCCAAGCGTGATTCCCAGTACATGGTCATATCCCTTTCCGGCACCTGTGATCGCTTCGCCAAACACATACATCCGAACATCATTGTCAACAAAAACCGGAAGATTCAGTTTTCTACCCAACCGTTTCGCCACTTCCACACGGTTCCAACCGAGGTTTCCAGCAAACAGGGTAATCCCCTGTTCCGGATCAACTAGGCCGGGACTGCCCATTCCCACGGCCAGCACTTGACTGGTATCCCCTTGCCGAGATGAAATCAGTGTCTTTACCGTCTGGGCGATCGCCTCCAGCACATGTTCACTGCCGAGATGGGCTTTGGTTGGCCGCTTAATTTTTTCAAGCAGACGACCTTCACCATCCAACAGCCCGCATACGATGTTGGTGCCACCCACATCCATTCCCACCAGATATTTCATGATGATTCGCCCCCGTTTCACGACAATCGCCGCACCATCTGCAAGAAGTGATCACTGATCGATCAGCCGGTAGATCGCTTCATGGATGGCCGTTTCGACGGTAGCTTCGAACGGGGCGGGCAGACAGAAATAAACAATCGATTCCCGCGCCTCGTAACCGCCTTCGGCCACCTGACGTTGAGTGGGTACATATCCGATCATGCCGTTGCTATAAGGCACTGGCAACACAGACCCGGCAAATCGTTGTTTGATGAACAATCCGTATTCCACCACCATCTCCGCATTCATCGTCAGCAACGACAACCCCTCACACAGCTTCAACCAAGACATCTCCAACGGGATGGGAGGCAAATGATGTCGAGGCTCATCCCGCGCTAACTCATTACGGAACAGCAATGATTGAAAAGGCAACGGGACATGCGTCATTCTCCCAATCAAACGACATGGAGCCAATGTTTCCATCGGTTGGTTTAAGACCCAGGTCACCTCCTCCGCGAGGAGCTTCCCCAGCTGGCGAACATCCCGCTCACCGCCTCTATAAAACCGCCCCTCTTTGACCAAAGCAGGCCGGACATCACCGCAACATCCCTGCAAAAATGCGGCCACTGCCCCCGAATCCAAACTACTTTCAAGCAGCGCCATAGCCGCGCCGGGATACTCGGATGAAACGAGCGGCTCATCCGTGGTTGTGGGGTGGCAAGTGAAATGGACGAGCAACGCTTTGGTTTGGTTCGCTTTCGTGCGGAAACGCACCACATGCACTTCCGGATCGGCGGGTCCGTCGGGATCGGGCGCCATCTCAATCTTTCCGGCGACCGGTTTGCGGCGGTGGATGCTGAAACGGCAGGCGCCCTTTCCCCGCTCTGCTACCACCGGCTCCACATTGGCAGTAGCCAATGCAATCCCCTGAAGCAGTCTCTCTTCCAACCATGTTAGATACCCTGGATCGGCTTCTCCCAATGCGGGAGAAAAACGGTGGGTTGTCTGTGGCCCCGAATGGGTGTGTGTAGCATGCAGGATGAAAAACGGCGCCTCGATCCCCCACCTCTTCGCCAAGTGGCGGCGCAAGCTCTCAACCAACTCTGGCCCCCACCAAATCAGATCAGCCGACACAAGCAACGCCGACTGTGTTTTCCCGGCGTCGCTCCGCTGTTCAAAAAACAACATTCGGGCGTGCAATGGCAAAGATACACCGCGATATTTCCCTACCCGCCCTTCAAATCCCGCCAATGGCACCGGCCAAGTCGGGGTGATATCAACCTTGGCCGTTCCCAATGCCAATGTCGGTGTCATGTGGCATCCCCCAAGTGTATTTCCTTACCCGATGCATTAGACTGGTAAATCGCCTCGATCAACCGCACTGCATCTCTTCCTTCACGGGCAGCAACAGCGGGAGACCTTCCCTCAGCCAATGCGTTCACAAAGTCGGTTAGTTGCAATTGATGATACTCTGATGGGATGTCACGCGGATCAGTGACACCGGCTCCGTCGCCACGCACCCCGTCAAGTTGCGGCAGTGGCATGTCGGGAACGCTCCAATGCGTGATCGCCATCCCTTCCAATTTGATGGTGCCGCTTTCCCCATAAAAAGAGAGAGTGGGAGCAAAGCCCGGCCGGATACTAGTGGAAGAGAGGAGTGTGCCAAATGCTCCATTGGCAAACGTGAGCACAGCCAAGCCCATATCCTCTGCCTCCATACGGTGCGTCTGGGTAGCTATTTTGCCAAAAACTGACTTAACTGGGCCTGCCAACCATAACGTCAAATCGATGGAATGAATGCCCTGGTTCATCAGCGCCCCTCCGTCTTCGGCCAACGTCCCCCGCCACTTTGCACTGTCGTAATACGCTTGTGGGCGATAAAATGGGCAGGCCACTTCCACCATCAGCAATTTGCCGATCCCCCCGCTGTCCAGGACGCGTTTGACCTGTTGGTGTTGCGGTTCAAAGCGACGTTGTGACACGACCGTCAAATAAAGACCGTTTGCTTCTGCCGCTTGGATCAGGCGATCCGCCTCCGCCGCGCTCATCGCAAGCGGTTTTTCTACCACCACGTGTTTTCCCGCCTGTAGCGCCTCCAAGCCGATTGCGCCGTGGCTACCGCTGCTGGTCGTCACGCAAACAATGTCCACTTCCGTATCGCGCAACAACGTGCAGTAATCCGTTGTCCATTTGCACCCTTCACGCTCACCGACGGCACGTGCTTTCCGCTCATCCCGGCTGGCGACCGCTACCATCCGGGCCCCTTTCATCTTGCGGATCGCTTGCAGGTGGAACTCGGCGATCGCCCCGCAACCGATCAAGGCAAACCCCCAGGTTTTCACAACCACTCCGCCTCCTTCAGGAGCTTTTGCAACCCTCTTAACGACTGTTGCGTGCCATCCTTCGCGGTTCCGCCCGGCGGAATGTAGTGCGTCTCAATGGTGTAGTATCCTTTGTACCCATCGGCTTCTAACGCTTGCAACTGTTCTAGCATGCGCACTCGGCCACGGCCAATCGGCACGCATTGTGGTTCACCGTGGTCGTCGACCAACGCGTCTTTCAAATGCACATGGCCAAGCCAATCCTTCACCCATCTGTACCCTTCCGGAAAAGCGGGACGGCCCCCGTACTCTTCATTGCCAGGATCCCACAGCACCCGGAGGGCAGGAGAATCGACCGCTTCTGCAAGACAGGCCACTTCTTCGGCATAACCGCCATTACAAGACGGTTCGTTTTCCAGCAAAAGCAACATCCGTTCTTGTTCCGCTATTGCGGCTGCCTGTCGCAAATGACCAACAATCTCCGCTTGATACCGCCGTGGTTCCTGTTCCCGCCAGAACGAAAACAGGCGGATTTTTCTCGTTTGCAACATGTTGGCTATCTGGATCGTGCGGTGCAACATAGCGAAGTGTGTAGCAACATCCTCTTCAGGCTGCCCGAACCTGTCCCCAGAAGCCACCGGGCGCGACGGATCAAGGGCGCATTTGAACAACGGGGAAGCGATCGCCGACACAAACAAGCCACGCTTCACCACCTCTTCGTGCACCCACGCGATCTCCTGATCCGTCAAATGTACGACATTTTTTCCGTCCACCATGCGGATTTCCACATGCGACAACCCCTGGTTCGCGGCCCAATCCAACGCTTCAGTCAAGTCACTCGACACTTCGTCGGTCACCACACCCAACCGTTTGAGCATGCACGTCACCCCCTTTCTCTCATCATGGTTTTTGGTAATGCGCGGTCACTTTGCGAATGCCTTGGATGATGTCCTCAATATCCTGCTCATCGAAAAACTCGCTCACCCCGATCCGCACCGCTGTCTGCAATATTTGTTCCGCTGTCGGACACAATCCTCGCGGATAAGTAACATCAGACAAGTCAAATGGGAAATGGCTGTTCAGATACGCTTGTCGCTTTTGAAAGAGCGGTTGCAAATATACGACTTCCGGAATATATCCCGGCTGGTTGGGAATGCCCTCAGCCGCCAACGCTTCGGAAAATTCCGCACGACTACAAGTGAGCGCATCCAGATCAAGGCGAAACATGTAAAACCAATAAGAGCATGTGCCCCCTTCATACACCTGATGCGGCTGAATGCCCCGGAGTCCGCTGATGCCCTCAGTGATGCGATCCCCGTAACGTCGCCTTGTTTCACAAATCCGCCGTAGCTTTTTCAATTGGGCTACGCCGACCGCGCCTTGTAGCTCGGTCATCCGATAGTTGGGAGCCAAATACGATAGTTCCCGTCGCACTTGCCCCTGCAACCGTTGATAATTCTTGTCGGCGAAAGCATGAACCAAGCGATACTCCTCTTCGTCCCCCGAATTGACCGTCACGATTCCGCCATCCCCTGTGGAGATGTGCTTAAAATCGTTGGTACTGAAACAGCCATAGTCGCCAATCGTACCGACCAATCGCCCTTTGTACCGGCACAGGTAGCTTTGGGCACAGTCTTCAATCACCTTCAAATCATGCTTGCGGGCGATAGCCATGATCGCATCCATGTCGCTGGGATTCCCTGCCAGATGCACGACCAGGATGGCCTTGGTTCGCTGGGTGATGCGGGACTCGATCGACGCAGGATCCATGTTGTAAGTATGGGGATGTAAGTCGGCAAAAACGGGAATCGCATTTTGATAAAGGATGCCGATCAAGGTGCCTTGGTCGGTGATCGGACTGGTGATCACCTCATCGCCCACCGTCACCCCTGCCGCCCCCAAAGCGACATGAATGGCGGCCGTGCCGGAAGAAACGGCTACACTGTAATCCACACCATACAGCTCGTTGAAATCCTGCAAAAATTGTTTCACTTTTTTTCCATGATGGTAAAAAAGCGTATTCTGCTCCAGCGCTTCCAACAACTCTCTGGCCTCTTCCTCGCCAAAGCGTTTCCCCGTGCCAAACGGCGTTGTTTTCACTTTCGGTCCACCGTGAATCGCCAACCGGCGTTCATCCATGCCGAATCCCTCCCGCCCATTTTCTTTGCTTACCCCCGCGATCATCCTCGGTTTTGTTCACTGACACCACCTTTTTGATGCAGGGAACCCCAAACGGCCGTGCCATCGTTTCTGCCGACAGTTGGCGCTGGCCCTGTGGAACCGGCACCCACACGACCAGATCGGCTACGTCTTTGCCACTGGTCAGCTGTACTGTTCCATCCTCTTTGATCCCTACGACGCGCACAGTGCGGCGAGCCCGCTCCCATTCACTGATCTGCTTGCCGGTCCAGAAGACGAATCCCCGACGTTTGGCTTCATGCACGACATTTCGCAACGCCTTACGTACCGAGGGTTGATTGTGGATGTGAACCTGGTGAAACAGAAAATGGGCCACCCCTCGCACCTGGCGAACCCGTTCAAGAAACGGGACAGTCACACTCATGTCTGCTAACCGGGGATGATTCAAGTCCTGAGTCAAAAACCCGACTTCCAACACATCATATAGGCGGTTTTTCTCATCCGCCCATGAGATCGGAAAGTAAGGGTGGCATGTGCCAAACAAAAAGCCGACATTTCCTTTTTTGCTCGGCCCCCTCGTTTGATCTGACGCTATGCCGTGGGTTTCACACCAGCGAAACAATTCGCCCCAGCCTTCAAATCGAGTGTAGTGATTTTTGTTGGAATGGATTTCTGTTAAGCCGGTCGCCTTTTTCAGCCACTGCAATTGGCGCTGGAATTCGGCTTCTCCCCACTTTCCATGGTCATGCTCCACCGCATTGTAATGGAAAGCCAACTCATGCCCCTCGGCCAGTACCCGTGGATAAATGTGAGGATCATATCCCGGTTCTATCATGCACCAAGTGGCTTTGACACCGTGTTCCCGCAACACCGCCAGCGTCGTTTCGGCCGATTCATTCACATTCAAATCGCTGTCGAGAGAAATCATAGCCACTTGCTCTATGCCTGCGGGCCAATAGCCAACAAAAGGCAACGTCAACCCCCTGTCGACTACCCTGTTTAGCAGATGGCCAATCATCACTTCTCGCCACCAATCAGCATAAGGATGCGCAAAATAAGGGGTAGCGGTCTCCGTTGTCAAGCGATCCAATTCCCAATCCATCGCCATGCCATCGTCCGCTTTCAACATGCCATCATCAATGGAGCCAGTGCCATCCAACGCCGGAATCCCATCTTCTATCACCGGTTCGGCACCTTGCTGCAAACCGACGACGGTTTCCGCTATATCAACCGCCCAGCGATCGATGATCCCTTTTCCCACATGGAATTGAAGCAAAGCCGAACCGAGGCTGGCCCCCTGCGGATGCTCCGAGTGAATCTGGCCAATCGCGCTATAAGGCGGCCCGTCTTCCGACATCGCGATCCAGGGAGTGGCCCGCAAGTACCTGAGCGGATGCGATACGCCAACGTGCATAGGCAACCACGCATACCCTTTGCCAACGGGGCCTCTGTCGGCAAACCCGAGCCGACCCGCCAAAGAGGACAGCCCCCCATAGGCGATCACGATCCCCCCTCGCTCCGCAAAGCGCCAAATCGGCGTTACCGCCCCCTCCTCTTTTCGATCTAGCGCCACCAACAACACATCAAATGCCCGTTCTGTCAATTGTTCGACATCATCAATCCATTCAAACGGAATACCAGCATGAGACAATATTTCGCCAAGATAGACTTGAAATACATTTAGTCCGTTGTCCCATCTTCTAAGAGCTGCTTTCCGATCCAATAAAACACCCACTCGGGCCATCTTCATCGCCAAATCCACCTTTTCATTCCATTTCGAAGAGTCACTCAAATACGCCATCAGACATAATTTAATCCGCCGGCATAGGGAAACGGAATCGGAAACAATTCTTTCAAAACAGAGAGCAAACCCTGAAGGTGATTCGTGTGAGAAGCCGGATCAAACAGCAACGACACAAACGCCTGCGCATCCAAGATGACCTGCTCCCCATCTAGACGCAGTTCCGCGCGGCCATTCGGCAAAGCCTGCACTTCCAAGCCGGCGCCTAGGCGCTGGTGTTTCTCCTGCAGATATGGGCGCAGTTGCTGGATCAGCCTTTCTGGATGAACGATGCGCACGGTTCCCAAGTTTTGCTCAGCACAGTGTTCCGCAGGTGCCAAGGCTTGTGCCAACTCCGCCTCATGCCATAAAACCGGGACGTCCAAACGCCCAAGCCGATATCGCTTAACAGCATGTGCCAATGCAAGCGCAATCAAGCGTGGTTCCCCAGCCCATTCGATGGCTAGAGCAGGAGTTGCCGCTCCCTCGTCCGCAGGCACAGCCACCACCGCAAAGGCTTTAACCCGCCCTTCCTCTTCAGCAATCAACACGCGGTGACGCAAGTTCATGCAACTGGCATTTGCTTCTGCCTGCATCAGGGTGGCTATATCCCAAACACTCTGCTCAAATCTGACTTCCCTCTTCCGTGCCAATTCCGTCACCTTAAACCAATCCGTCGGCCCCAACTCCCTCAGATGCACTTCCGCATCTGCCGAGACGTTCCGGACAATCTCCGACGCTGAGTCCGACCCGATCATGAACCGGGTGATCGTCCCAAATCGGAAACAATCTATCCGCTCATACAACGGCCCATAGCCGGACACCAACAATAAAGAAGCTTCCGCTTCGTCGATATGAGCCAAGATGCGCCGTAGAATCAACCCGGCAATCCCTTTTCCACGATAGTCGGGATGGGTGCAAACCGAACCGATCGAATACACATTCAACCGGGCGCTACCAATGTGCACAACGCTCGGCACTAAGCCTACAAACGAAACAAGCCGGCCATCCGCAAACGCACCGTATGACTGGCCTAGACTAGATGAAAATACATGGGGAAAAGCCTGCGCCATTGAAGGCTGGCTAGACGTGCGAAACGTTTCGTCAGAAAGCCGAACAGCTGTCTTTAATTCATCAGCATGCAACAAACGAACATCGACCATGGGCATGCTCCCCTTTCTCACAATTCGTGGATCAATTGATCATAGTCAGCTGGATTTAGACTGTATAGTTCGGCGCGCGTCTTTTTCGCTTCGGGACAGAACTCGCTTGCGTCCTGAAATAGAAACACCCGGTTCAACGCCCGCTCCACCTGATCCGACTGCCCCGACTCCTTTAATAGCTGCATCAGCTCGTAATCCCGGATTCCCCGTTGCAACCATTTGTATCGAAGCGACAACAACGGTTTTCCGGCAGCTCCCGGATAAACGAAGTTCATGTCTCCCGCTTTCCAAACCGGCGCCCGATATGACAACTTTTCCAAGGGGCGCTCTGGCCAAACCGTGTAATTCCAACGCAAAAAGCCGTCCAACTTCCACTTTTCTGCTAACCATGGAATCAGTCTGCACTCCACCGGCGGCGACCCAATGAACGTGTTGGGAAAGTCAGGGTGACAACAAACATAATACAACAACTTTCCGGGGATTTGCGGTTTTCGTTCCAGCAACTGTTCATACTCGGCGGCCACACATTGCAAGATGGGAACATAATCATGGATTTCGGAAAGATTGTGGTGGAGAAATGCAGTTTGAGCGATGGCAATCTTATAACGAAAACAGGGAGCGACTTGCCGCAAAGCAGCCACTCTCTCTTTAAACACGGCAAACTCTTTTGGCTCATCAGCAAGAACGCGGACGCGGTCAATCCAACCTTTTTCGATGAAATGCGCTTGCAACGCCCGCACGTAGGCGTCGAAATCCTCCCTCCGGCGCATAAAGCGAAATGTGCCCGACCCGCTGTCATAATAGCGAATGCGGACACCATCGGGATGATCCGCGATGACGGACCCATAACCCGCCTCGGGGTCCTGCCAGATGTTCAACAATCCGAACAATTCAATCTCCGCCGCAATCCCATATCGTTCCGCAAGAGCTACATAGCGGTCTATGACAGAAAAATCATATACAAACTGGCCGTCCCCGCGTCGAGTGACCCGAACCATGCTGTATTCGAACAAATCGGCAGGTTCTGGATCGCGATGACTGTGTTGTCCCGACCACGGGATTTCCGACACCACCACGGACACCGCTTTTTGCCCCAATTGCGCCAAACTGTGCAGATAACGGTCAAGAATCGCAAAATGTTCGTCAGACCACAGGCGGACGTCGTACTTTCTGGCAATGTTGGAGTTGTGTTGCCACAAATCGAGATAAAACCGGTATTGCGACGGTTCCGGCAACAAGTAATCTTTGATGGTAAGGGAAAACTGGCACTCACCCAACAGCCGCTCATCTTCAAACAAAGTGCGGGCATATATTCGCACTCGGCCGCTGTACACACCAGGCTGGCTGGCGTCGGTCGTTTCGCACTCCACCCACACTTGTTGCAAATGCCAACGTTCCACAAACATCGCGCTTTGCTCCAGCAACACGTCCGATTTCAAACACCCATCGTCGTCCTCAATCAATCCGATCAAACGGACTTCCGTCCGCACCGGCGCATCGGTGTTAATTTCCAAGCGCACAATGTTGAGCGGACCGCCTTTCCAAAACAAGGGATCGGTGCTTGTAGTGAGCAGAAATGCTTCATCTGCGGCCATGAGCACTTGGAAAGCAGCACTATCCCTCCGGCAACACGCGAGATCCAGCCGTTTGGTGGCCGTCACCTGCCGCACTTCCTCCCAAGTGAGTGATCCCTTCACATATTTGTGAAACATCGTGGCCAAACCGAAATGCAACGCGATCCCTCCAGACTGCATGCGCTAAGATTGGTTATAACGCAACGGTTTCTCCGGTCAGGCGGCTTTCGTTCACCGCCTCGATGAAGCGGATGATTTGCCGTGTTTCCCGGAAATCAACAGGTGTTTTCCCTGTGGTGAACATCTCCATGATATGCGTGAGCAGACTGGCATAGTACGGTTTGGCGCTGGCGTTCACATCAACGGCGCGCGTGCCCCCGCATCGATGGATTAAAGCGCCGAACCCATTGTTTCCCTTGCGGTTGCCGCGGACAACGCCTATACGTCCATCTTCCCACACCCCTACCGCCACATCCTGCTCATCGTTGCCTGCCGCAGTGACGCGGACACACCCTTTGCCCAGGATGGCAAATAGCATTTCCACGGTGTGAATTCCATACCAGAACCAACCGGGTTGCGTCGGTTCAAGCGGCATGGGGCCGTAACAATCCGCTCCGTAAACATCACCTTGTTCCGTTTCAGCTAGCGCCGTTGTCAGCGCTTCCGCGTAACGGAGCGCGGAGCAACTCAATACCGGCACCTGATATCGGTCGGCGAGAGCAAAGATTTTGTCCGCATCGGTGCTGGTGAGCGCCAATGGTTTATCGATGAACACCGGCTTACCGTAGGGAGCAATTTTTTCAAATTGTTCCAAGTGCACCCGCCCATCAACGGATTCCAATAAGATGGCGTCGGCTTGTTCGGCGACGGTTTCAGGCGTGCTGACAATGGCAACGCCATACTGATCCGCCAGCTGACGCGTATATCCTTCAACGCGTGTTCGGCTCAGATCAAAATCAGGTGACCCACCTGGATATGCCGCAATGACCCGCCCGCCCGGCACATGATGTGGTTCCTTTGGATCATGCAACAATTTCGTAAACGCCGTCACGTGCGACGTATCCAAACCGATGATGCCCAATCTCAATTCACTCAAGGTTTTTCACCTCTTCCGTCATGTATTGCTCCTTTCTGGATCCTCCGGCCAGCCAATAGGCAAAAAGGCGTTGGTCAGCGCCGACTCCCTCGCCCTCAAGCACATCAACGCACTTAGCAATCCGGCTTCCATCGGCGCAATCGACTTCGCCTCCCCTTTCATCACCGCGATAAAATTGCGGGCGAGCACTGCGTCTCCACCGAAGTGGCCCGCCTCTTCAGTCATTTCGTATGTCTCAACCACGGGTGAATGGTGCATGTAGACTTTGACCGCATTTGTGTAGAAGTCGAACTCCAACGTCCCTTTGTAGCCCAGTAAGCGGGCTCCCCGGCTTCCGGCCTTCCCTCTGGCGAAGAAATTTTGTGAATAAGAGACATGCATCCCGGTCTCATATCGGATCAACGCGCTTCCTGCATCTTCATTCCCCGTATCTACCGCAAAGCAACAGTATTCACCGGCTGGTGTTTCATGGGGCAATCTGCGAATATTCACCGTGCTATCCGGACATGCATGCCGCTCATCGCAATCAACGCATTTGAGCCCGGCCGGTTTATTCCCTTTGAACACCTGTTTGGACGTCATCGCGCAGATCAGCGTCGGTCGCATCCCCAACAGATAATTGATGTAATCAAAGTCGTGCGTCGCTTTTTGCAAAAACAATCCGCCCGTTTCCTTTTCATCGCGGTACCAGTGATGATAATACACCCCGCCGTAGGGCACATTGTTAACCGCTTGCACATGCTCCACCGTACCGATCTTTCCCGAATCGATAATCTCTTTGACCAATGTCACCAACGGCGCCGCCCGAAGTGGGAAGGAAACCACCACCTCGGTTCCGGTCGCCTCATATTTCTGTTTGAGTCGAAGCAATGCGTGCTCATCAGTAGCCACCGGCTTCTCCAAAAACAGGGGAATTCCTTTCGGCAAGACTCTGATGGCCAAGTCCGCATGTAGCGAACACCGGGTGCCGATCAATATACCATGCAATTCGGCCTCCTGCACCATCGCTTCCGGACTGTCATAAAAAACGATCTCCGCAGCTTCCTCTCCCAACTCCTGCTTAATATCATTGTTTTGCAAATCATTGATGGCCACCACCCGGCAATCCGGATCGATTCGGCGCATTTCCGCCACCATGTGCCGAATCCGCCGTCCATACCCGATAACACCTAACCGCACCGCCGTTCCCTCCTATCCTTTAATGGCCCCTTGCATGCCGGAAACGAAATAGCGTTGCATCATCAGATAGAAAACGATGATCGGCAACAAGGAGACCACCGTGCCAGCAGCCATGACTCGCACATCATCGCCAAAGGTGCCCGACAAATACGCAAGCCCTAGCGCCAAGGGATACAAGTCATCATTCTTTAACACGATCAACGGCCAGATGAAGGAATTCCACACGGATATGAACGAAAATACGCTTAACGCCGCCAGCGTCGGTTTCGTCAATGGCAACATGATGCTCCACCACATCCTAAACGGGCCGCATCCGTCCAAAATGGCCGCTTCCTCCAGCTCTTTCGGAATGCTGAGATACGCTTGCCGCATCAAAAAGATGGAAAATCCGCCCACCAGTCCCGGAATGATCAATCCCCACCACGAATCGATGAGCCCCAGTTTTTGCGTAATGATAAACAACGGCACCAGTTTTCCTTCTTCCGGAAAAAACATGGTGCCGATAATTGCATAAAAAATCAGATCCCGACCCGGAAACGTCATCCTCGCCAACGGATACGCGGTCAATGAGGTTAAAAACAGGTGGGCAGGCACCATCACCACGATCAGGATGAAGGAATTCAACAAATATTTCGGGAATGGGATCACCGTCAGAGCCTCCACAAACTGATCCCATACCGGCGGTTTCGGGATCAAGTCTGGCGGAAATGTGAATACATCCTGTGCATTCGATTTGAACGCCGTCGACAGAAGCCACAAAAAGGGACCGACAAATAAGAGTGCGATCAAAAGAAGCAACAGGTACATCAACGCTTTGCGCGCGATGGCAATCCCCATGCGCTTGCGCTTCGCATTCATCCTACCCGCCCCCCGTTGGACAACTTGAAATTAATGACCGTCAAAACCATCAAAATGAGCCAAAGCACCATCCCCATCGCCGTCGCATACCCCATATCTAGCTCGACGAATGCTTTTTGATAAATGTACAGCGGCAATGTCAACGTGCTATCAAATGGCCCACCACCCGTCATGATATAGATGCTGGTAAACATCTGCACGCTAGCCAACGTGGATAAAACAAGGATCACAGCAATGGTCGGCCGTAATTGCGGCAAATAGACATGCCACAATACCCGCAATCGGCCGGCACCATCCATCTTGGCAGCCTCCACCAACTCCTGTGAAATCGTCTGCAATCCGGCGAGATAGATCACCATGTAAAAACCAAGCGATTTCCAAACTTCCAGCACAGCAACGGCAGGGAGGGCGGTGTCGGGGTTTAGAAGCCAGTTGACAGCCTCTTTTTGTAGGCCGATTCCCTGCAAAACGGCGTTAAGCAAGCCGGCGGGATGGTATAAATATTTCCACACGATGGCCACCGCCACCATCGAGGTGACCACAGGCAAATAGTAGATCACCCGAAACAATTGGATGCCTCGCAGTTTCTGATTGACCAATATCGCGAGGAACAAAGGCACCGTTAACAGCAAAGGAACGATGATAAGGAAGTATGTCAAAGAATTGCTGACCGCGATCCAAAACTTCGTATCTTGCATCAATGCCCGATAATTCTCCCATCCCACCCATTCGGCGGGAGACAGGATGTGGTACTCAGTGAATGAATAATAAAAGGCACTGAAAATAGGCAAATAGTCAAAGGTGAAGAACAATAGCAACGCCGGAAGTAAAAACAGATAAGGGAGTAAGGGAATGTTCCGCCTCTTTTTTTTAGATGCGCGATATTCGGTGGTTGGTACGATTTCATTGCCCAAATCGCATCTCCCCCCATTGAAGAAAATCGGGCGGCGAAAAAGGGCTTCGCCGCCTGTGCCCATATGGGCGGCTATGACTTGGCAAGGGCTTCATTCCAATGCTTGACTGCTGTATCAAGTGCATCTTTCACTGTTTTTTTCCCAAGCATGGCCGCCCGGATCTGTTCTAGGTAAAACTCGCGCAGTTCTTTTTGCTTGGGATGGCCCATGTAAGTCAAGGTGAGGTGGGGAGCGTAGGTAACCATCATTTTGCGCGCATGGTCTTGAATCGTTTTCACCTCAAAATTAGTGAAAAAGGGATCTTTCAACGTATCTTCCGTCGAAGGGAAGATTGGGACCAACTTGCAAAATTCCAACTGTTTTTGTGGGCTGGTCAAGTATAGAGCAAAGTCGGCCGCCTCTTTGGGATGTTTTGCTTTCTTGGGTATCACAAACAGCTGGATATCCTTGACCGCCACTTTTCCCGTGGCGGTGACTGGCGGAACCACTTTCAGTTTGGACAGGACATTGGGCGCATTTTTCTCAATGTTGTTCAACTGAAACGAGCTGGCCAAACCGACGTGCGCCGTCAATCCGTTGTCAATGGTTTGTTGTAATTGTCGATCATCTTTTACCAGCGCTCCCGGAGCAATCGCCCCGTCCTTGTACGCTTGGATGAATTTTTCCACAAATGCGATGTGTCGAGGAGAATTGAATACAGCCTTCTTCCCATCGGCGCTTAATATCGGCAATCCTTCGGTGGTGAACGTTTCCAACCCAGGCAAGTCATTGGAGCCATAAACATGGGGCAATCGCTGATGAATTTGTTTGCCATATGCAAACAGTTCATCCCACGTTTGCGCCGGCTTGTCGGACGGAAGTCCCGCTTTTTGATACAGCTCGGTGTTGACCAAGCCGATTGGTGGTCCGGCATGGTACCAAGGAATGGCCATCACTTCGCCATCACGGTTGGTCACGCTTTTAACCAGCCCGTCAATATAAGGGGCCATTTTCTCTTTGGCGACAACCTCTGAAATCGGTCTTAATGCATGATACCCTTGCAAAACGGATAATCCTTCACTCGTCTCGTTGACCAAATCGGGAGCGCTACCGCTTGACAAAGCAGTGAACAACTTTCCGGTCATGTCCGCCCCGGGAACATCCACCCAATGGATATCCACATTGGGGTGGTTTCTCTCATACTCCTGGATGGCACCCTCGATGTAACCCGAGAAATTTTTCTTCAGGTTGATCGTCCAAAACTCCAGCTGAACCCGTTCGGATTTGTCAGCCGCCGGGTCGGAGCCAGTGCAACCTGTCATTCCCACAACCAACAAGAAGGACAAGACCCAAGTCGCCGCACGACTGATATTCATCTTTGTTTCCCCCTTGGCCCTCTTATTCCAATTTCATGCGGTAAAGTTGAACCAATCGTTCGATCTTGCCATTCCATAATGCCGCTGTTTCCTTTGGAATATGGATGCCCGTCAATGCGCGGATCTCAAGCGATAGGATACTGAGTGACTGAATAGCACTACGATTCCGTTCCGAAAAATGGGCGTCGATGGCCCGGTTCATCTTGTTCAACAGGCTGCGCTTAATCCCATGACGAAGATCAGCGTTGACAATCTCATCCTGCAACTTATAGGAAACGTAAGCGGCTTCGACCGCTCGGAACGCCTTTTCGCGGCGATTGGGGTCGTAAATGATATTCTCGCCGATCATCCCAGCGTAACTGCTGGAAATGCTCCAGCCGCTTTTCTTCTCAAAACCGCTGTTCTTCATCGCGAAACCGCGTGCGTTGAAGTCATCAAACCCGACATTGTCCCAATAATTTCTGACTCCATTTTTCTCATACAACCGGATCGTCAATGTCGCCGATGTTTTCCCAGTGAGGTAAGGGGTTAAGTCCAGATTCACCTCTTCCCACTGGCCGCTCACGGTGTTTTGGGCTACATCCTGCTCCCACACCACCTGCTCATCAATCAACAGTTGCTTGATGTGATAGCCCTCCAATTTGGGACCTTCGGCCATCGTTCGGAAAGAAAGCGCATAGTTGCCTGATCCATCCGGATGGATAACCTGGCTGGCGGAAACGTTATCACCCGGCTTGGTCGAAACCCCCGACGGCACAAAGAAGCTCATATAGCCGTTGCCAGTAGCCGCCTTCTTGTCAGGCTCTGCAATAAACTCTTTCTCCAATTCATACGTGATCATGCCTGCCAGTTTACCTTTCCGCAGATTGTCCACTGCTGTCTGGACCGTTTCGCGAACATATTCCACCGATGGGTTGCCAGGCGTGTTGGTCAAATACGAAGTGTACACCATCCACACGAGGGGCAAATTGTATTTTTTTAACAACTGGTAAGCTTCATCAATCTGCTGTTGCTCAGTGGACCAGACCGAGGTGTTGCGGTAAGGATCATCGCGGTAAGCTACGATCACACCATCGATATAGTCTCCTCTGGTTTTCAGAAATTCGTCTGTCAAGGCAGGGAAATACATGAGGGGCATGAACGAAGGCAAGAACTTCAGATTGGGGTTAATCACTTTGGAGGCTTCTCTCATCTTCGCCATATATTCTGGCGTGAAGAAATCAAGGTTGTGGTTGAAGTCGTCAATCGCCCAACCGATGAGATTGTCGTATTGTACAGAAAGCTCGGCAATCGCTTTCCCCCACGCCACATAATCCGTGGTATATGGGTAAGATTTGCGGCTACCGGTCGATTCCGATGGGGGAACCAAATACAAAATAACATTGATGCCGGCTTTCTTGGCAGCGGGCAAAAACTCGTCTTTGAAGTCGTCCCAATCGGTCGGTTGGTACCAGTTCAGATAATAATACGTATTGACGTTTAATTCTTTCAGTTTTTTGATCATAGCCGGAGTGTCCACATGCCGGACCCCGTCGGCCCGTGGTGTGGCTTCCCGCTCAAATCCCGCATAATCGGACAGTTTGGCGTCTATGTGACTGCGGTTGGACACAGGTTCCGCTTTCACAACCGGGGGTGGGCCGATGTTCAACGCCCCCCACAGGATGACAATCAGGGCCAACAAGTACATCCCTTTTTTCATTCTGCTCTCCCCTGTAAATGGATTTTAACCGCACAAGCGCAGCAACCACTGAGAAACCCAAACGAACCACCCGATTCTCCGTTCCCCTCGGGATCTGACGAAGCTGGCTGTTTATTGGGCACCAATATCAGCCCGAACATAAACTACACGGCGAAATGACTTTAGCCTACTAAATGGGAACAGCAACAACTCCAAAATCATTCTATTCGGCAATGGGTTGGATCATGCGTTCGTCGGAACAAATCTCATGTGTCTGGCTTCGATGGGACATCACAGCAGGAAACCATCGATCGGGGGCAGGGTGGCAAGCCCGGGGCAACGCTTGACAGCCAGTCCGCCTGCGCCGCACAATGGGCACATGTCCACATGAAAAACAACAGGGTTAACATGGAAAACTTGTATGTTAATTTCAACCATATATATTTCAAAATATCATGAATTTTCCAGGTAGTCAAGGCCACCGCCTTTACTCTACTGGTTGGCCGCGTTCTGTTTCGCCTCCCTATACGCACGCATAAACAAGCTGGCTCTTTGGGCGATCACGGCATCATCCCCACCGGGCGCCACCCCTTTGGTCAGTTCCGAACCAACTCCCACCGCCGCCGCTCCGGCTGCGATCCACTCTCCTACTCTCTCAGGGGTGATCCCGCCCGTCGGCATCAGATTGGCTTGAGGCAATGGGCCCTTCACCGCACGGAGCAGGCTGGGGGAAAACTGATTTGCAGGAAACAACTTTATTATGTCCACACCCATCTCCAGCGCTTTTTGCATTTCCCGCAATGTGACTGCTCCAGGGATCACAGGCACGCGATAGCGATTGCACAAGATGACGGTGTTTTCGTGTAAGCTGGGAGACACGATGAATTCGGCCCCGCAGAGGATGGCCGCTCGCGCCGTCTCCGGATCAAGCACCGATCCTGCCCCGATCACGACACCCTCGCTGGCACACTCTGCTGTCAATGAGGCAATCGCATTTAAGGCGTTCGGGACAGTCATAGTGATTTCGACCGCTCTAATCCCCCCGTTGATCGCATGCCGCGAGATGTTGATTGCTTCTTCCGCCGAACGTCCGCGCACGACGGCCACCACTCCTGCCTCCATCAATAACTGCAATGTTTTCAACTTCTTCACTCCCCGCCACCTCTCACCTTTCAATATGGTTGCGCGTACCAAGTGCTTGCTCCACTTCTTCCCATGTAGGCAATGCCTCCCAATCACCCGGCGAGCCAACGGCAATAGCTCCAACCACATTGCCCAAATGCGCCGATTCCGCTAGGCTTTTGTTTTTCAGAAGCCCGACGATGAATCCAGCGCAAAAGCCATCACCCGCCCCCACCGTGTCTGTCGGCCGCTCAACTCTAACATGAGGGACAACCGTTATTTTTCCGCGCTCGTGCACGTAGGTTTCATTGGCCCCGCCTTTGATGATCGTAGCGCCTGGCAATGCTTGCACATGTTCCAAAATCTCCGCAAAATCGTCCGTTTGATAAAGTAACCGCAATTCCGGCAACCCGGGGAGAAAATAATCGGCCATTTTCGCCAACTCCAATAAAATCGGCCGCGCTTGGTCCATAGACCAAAGTTTGAGGCGTATATTAGGGTCGAAGCAAACTTTGACCTGTTGAGATTTGGCCACCTCAACTGCGCGAAGCACCGTTTGGTGACAAGAATCGCTCAACGCGGGCGTGATTCCCGTGATATGCAAAATTTTGGCGTTGGTGATATATGCTTCGTTCAAATCAGCTGGCGACATCAAACTGGCAGCAGAATGTTTGCGGTAATAATAAACAGCGGATCGCCCAGATATCGTTTCCCTGAGCATAAGGCCGGTGTTTGCATCTGTTAAAAAATGGACTTGTGACACATCAACCCCCTCACCCCGCAATACCTTGCCAATGTGGCGCCCGATCGGATCGTCCCCTAACAAGCCGCACCAGCCCGCTACATATCCCAGGCGCGCGATGCCGATGGCCACATTGCTTTCCGCACCGCCAAAGGATTTTTCAAACAGCGTGGAGTGAGCAATGTCTTTGCCACCCATCGGCGTAAATAAACCCATCGTTTCACCAAACGTCACCACATCAACGCGCGGAAAAGATGGATGCCGATCAGCCAAGCTCATCACATCTCCCTTCAAACGCCTCGTTCCCTTGCAACATCAAACCCCGGCATAAGCGGCAAAACCGCCGTCGACCGGAATCGTGACACCCGTGACGAAGCCGGACATGTTTTCATCGGCTAACCAGATTAACGTACCAAGCAAATCTCGTGGGACACCAAACCTACTCATCGGCGTGTGGGACAAAATTTTTTGGGATCGTTCAGACAACGACCCATCTTCCTTCATTAATAATGCCCGGTTCTGTGATGTCAGGAAAAAGCCCGGTGCAATCGCATTCACTCGAATCCCCGCTTCGGCCATGTGCACGGCGAGCCATTTGGTAAAATTCTCTACCGCCGCTTTGGCCGCGCTGTAAGCCGGCACTTTGGTCAACGGGCAAGAAGCACTCATCGACGATATATTAATCACCACCGCCCCTTTTCGGTTGACCATTTTCCTTGTGAAAACCTGTGTCGGAATGAGCGTACCCTGCATGTTGAGATTAAACACCGCTTGGAATCCTTCACTCGTCAAATCAAAAAAGGTGGTGATGTCCTCATTGTCGTCATCTTCCGCTTTCCATGTTTCATGGGTCGTGGTTGCTTGCGGATGATTTCCGCCCGCGCCGTTGATCAATATATTGCATGCGCCCCAACGCCCTGATACGACCTCTTCCGCCTTTTTCACACTGTCTTGATCCAGCACATCACAAGCGATGGCGATCGCTTCGCCTCCGAATTGCACGATTTCGTGCGCCACTTGTTCACCGCGTTCCACCCTCCGGTTCAGAATGGCCACCTTCACCCCCTGCCGGCCGAGCTCCCGCGCCATTTCACCGCATAAAACCCCGCTTCCGCCCGTTATCACCGCCACTTTTCCTTTTAAGTTCTCGTTCCTTATCATGCACGTCTCTCCTGCCCTGCTTTTTCCAGTGCATCCCAGATCCCCCATAAATACATGATCCCGAGTGCCCGATCATACAGACCGTAGCCCGGCCGGCACTTCTCTCCCCAAATGTGCCTGCCGTGATCCGGCCTTGCGTAACCCTTAAATCCGCTCTCATGATACGCCTTCACGATATCGCAAATATCGAGCGAGCCGTCGCAAGTTCGATGCGATGTCTCAATGAAATCGCCGTTTTCGTAAACTTTCACATTGCGAATGTGGGCAAATGGGATGCGATCGGCAAATTCCCTAACCATGGCGGCAACATCGTTAGCTGGATTAGCTCCTAAAGAGCCGCTGCAAAGAGTTACTCCATTGGAAGGGCTGTCTACGAGACTTAGCACCCTTTTGATACTTTCCCTGCTCGTGATAATCCTGGGCAATCCAAACACCGGCCATGGCGGATCATCAGGGTGAATCGCCAGCTTAATGCCATGCGCCTCCGCGACAGGAACCACTTGTTCCAGGAAATACTTCAAGTTGTTCCATAAGTCTTCTTCAGTCACATGCCGATACGCAGTAAACAGTTTCTCCAGATCCTTCAATCTCTCCGGCTCCCAACCGGGCATTGTCAAATCGCGTTGATCCGCCATTCGCTTGACCAACTCGTTGGGGTTCATCTGATCCACTTTTGCTTTTTCATAAAAAAGCGCTGTTGACCCGTCTTCCATCTCTTTATACAAGTCCGTCCGGGTCCAATCAAACACGGGCATGAAATTATAGCAAATCACCTTCACCCCGACTTGCGCCAGTTTTTTGATTGTTTTTTTGTAATTTTCAATATATTTTTCGCGAGAAGGGTATCCCAATTTGATATCTTCATGCACATTCACACTCTCGACAACCTCAATGTGCAACCCATGCTCCTCGGCGACCCGTTTGACTCTCAATATATCCTCGAGCGGCCATTCTTCACCTGCCGGCACATCGTGCAGGGCCCACACAATCCCTTCCACACCGGGAATTTGTTTTATTTGAACCAAACTAATCGTATCATTGCCCTCACCATACCATCGAAACACCATTCTCACTGTTGATCCCCTCCATTCAGGTATGAAACCGCTAGGACACCGAATACTCTGTTTGAGAAAAATAAAAACTTTCTATACCCCCTCCTTCCCTCATCATATTCAAGTTGAATTATTCAATAACTTCTCGTTTAATGGGAAATTTCCTCTTTCATCCACCGGATCAGCAGGCGAAACATCTCCACCGGTTTCCGTGATAAGATGAAAAGAACCGACGCCTGTCTTTGTCGGTTCTTGTGCCATTCGTGCTGATGGTAATGCAACGGCTTGCTTTCTTCTTCTGTGCGTGCCTCAGATGAGATGTGTACATGATGCACCCAATTCTGCGGCCAATCCGCAGATTCTCGCCAATATCTGGTGTAGCTCTTCCGTGGTCGTCCCTGGGTGAATAGTACAAAGACGCATGACCACTTTCCCTTTCAAGGTGGTGGTGCTCACCATCGCAAACCCTCTGCGAACGACTTCTTCCGCCAGTTGCTTGTTGAACTCATTGATGGTGTCCAGTGTCGCCATACCCTTCGGCAGGTAGCGGATCGTGAGCACGCCCAATTGCGCGGGCGTCACCACCTCCCAGTCCTCCGTTTGGCGCATAAATGCCTCCGCCTGTTCAGCCAGCATGATCCCATGGTCAATTGCTTGGCGAAATGACTCAGCGCCAAACGCTTTGAGTGACAACCACACTTTGAGCGCCCGGAATCTGCGCGAAAGCTCAATGCCGCATTCCCCGAAATTGATTTGTTGTTCATTGCCGAGGTCGATATCTTGCAGATACTCCGGTGCCATGCTAAATGTTTCTCGCAAATGCCGCCGATTCCGAATCAACACGCAGCCGACGTCATACGGCTGAAACAACCATTTGTGCGGGTCCATGGTCAGTGAGTCGACGCGTTCAATCCCGCGCAACAGCTTTTTTCCTTTGTCCGTGAGAGCCACCGGTGCCCCATATGCTCCATCGGCGTGCAACCAGGCATCCACTTCGCGACAAACATCCGCCAATTCATTAAGTGGATCAACTGGTATTTGATTACATTAAATTACTTCGGGTTGGTAAATTGAAGGAGGTTGATTCATTTGAAGAAAAAAATGTTTTCACTCCTGGCATTAGCTGCTACTTTTGTAATGCTTGGCTCCTTCGTCGCATATGCAGCATCTGCATCAGTGTATTTACCCACCAACGTGAAATCCCGCCAGTCAGCTCTCATCTCAGTAAAAGAGGGAAATCTCCATGTCGCAGTAACTTCAAACAACCGAAGAAATGTTGGCTTTGAGGTCTATCGTTATGTTTCATGGGGCAGAGACCAATTTATTACAGGTGGGCAGACTACGAGCAGATCTGCCTATGCAAGAGCTGTCTCAAGTGGTCGCTACTACATCGTATTAACTTGTAAAGATGGCAATGGTTATGGATGCGATGCTAGAGGTAGCATTTCTCAGTAAAAACAACCTGAATGTGGACACGAGCAATTGTTCACATCTATGTGTAATATAAACATGAAACAACAAAACGAGAGCGTTCAGCTCTCGTTTTGTTGTTTCATTCGTTTATGACACCCTCTGGTGAAAGCAATGAGATATGGAAGTTAAATATGGAGACACTTCTCAGTATGAAAAAAACATTTTGAAGAGACCCTCTATGTCCCCTTCAATTTTTTTGTTGAATTTACACCAAATTTTCCTCACCTAATGGGCAGTATAATCGTGTTCGCCTCTAAAATAGTAGTTTGTCCATGAATCATCTAGATAAATTTCATAGCTAGCTCCCTTCATGTGTTGAATTGACGACTGTGATGAACTAACGACCCTACGCCGATTTCGTGATCGGTATATGTCCATTTTTGAAGAAGGTCAAAAAGAGAACCTTGCATACTACCCCGATGCTCTTCGTATTGTTACCCAAATGTATTTTCTTTTAGAGTATGCTACAGCAAAAAGGAGGCTCGTTTGAGCCTCCTTTTTGCCAAATCAGTACAGAGACATATATTGTTCGCGCTCCCATGGATGCACGGCGGTACGGAACATATCCCACTCGATTTCTTTTGCTTCCACGAAGTGCGCCAATGCGTGTTCACCCAAAGCCTCAACCATGACCGGATCGCGTTGCAACTCGATCAGCGCCTCATGCAGGTTGCTTGGCAAGTTCTCGATTCCCGCATCGCGACGCTCTTGCTCTTCCATGATGTAGATGTTGCGGTCGGTTTGTTTCGGCAACGCCAGCTTGTTTTTCACACCATCCAAACCGGCTTTGAGCATCACTGCCAAGGCCAGGTAAGGGTTGGCAGCTGGGTCTGGAGAACGAACTTCGATCCGGGTGCCGAGGCCACGGGATGCGGGTACGCGCACCAACGGACTGCGGTTTTTAGGAGACCATGCAACATAACATGGCGCTTCATACCCCGGAACCAAACGCTTGTAAGAGTTGATCAATGGATTGGTCACCGCGGTAAACGCACGAGCATGTTTCAAAATGCCAGCCAAGAAGTGACGTGCGGTCGCAGACAGGCCCAACTCATCGCTTTCATCATAAAACTCGTTTACATCGCCTTTGAACAGAGACATATGACAGTGCATGCCCGAACCATTCACCCCGAACAGTGGCTTCGGCATGAAGGTAGCGTGCAGCCCGTAGCGGCGGGCAATGTTTTTTACAACCAGCTTAAAGATTTGGATGTTGTCGGCCGTGGTCACCGCGTTGGCGTATTTGAAATCAATTTCATGTTGACCCGGGGCCACTTCGTGGTGAGAAGCTTCCACTTCAAAGCCCATTTTGTCCAAGGTCAGAACGATATCGCGACGGCAGTTTTCACCAAGATCCAGTGGAGCGAGGTCAAAGTATCCGCCTTTGTCGTTCAGATCCAGTGTTGGTTCCCCTTTTTCATTTGTCTTGAAGAGGAAAAACTCCGGTTCTGTCCCCACATTGAACGAAGTGAAGCCCAATTCTTCAGCTTCTTTCAACACTTTTTTCAGGATACCGCGCGGGTCGCCCGCAAACGGCGTACCGTCAGGCAGATAGATGTCACAAATGAGACCAGCTACTTTGCCTCCTGCGTCCGCACCCCAAGGGTAAATGACCCAAGTGTCCAAATCCGGATAGAGGTACATGTCGGACTCTTCGATCCGCACAAACCCTTCAATCGACGAACCATCAAACATCATTTTATTATCCAGCGCTTTTGGCAATTGGCTGGTTGGGATTTCAACGTTTTTGATGGTTCCCAAAAGATCAGTGAATGTCAGGCGGATATAAGCTACATCTTCTTCTTGCACAATGCGCAAAATATCTTCTTTGGTGTATTTAGCCATCGCAGTCGTTCTCCTTTCATTTAAGCAAGATGTCTATCTTGACCGAAAGCAACAATCAGTGGCGGAAAAACCGAGATAATTCACCATGATTCAACGGGATCTGCCCCCGTCTCGGGTGGATGATCTGTTGTTTCAGCATGCGGCGCAATTCGCGCTCGCTCAGCTCCTTCTTGGCGGTTTCCGCTTCCCGTTTTGCTTCCAGGACTTGCTGTGACTGTTTGAGCATTTCACGGATTCCCGCGATGTTGATACCCTTTTCCAAATAAGATTTGATCTGGAGCAAGCGATCAACATCGTTGAAAGAGAATAACCGTTGGTTTCCCTTGGTCCTTTCTGGGCTGATCAGGCCTTGTTGCTCATAATACCGAATTTGACGCGGGGTCAATTCGGTCAGCTTGGTCACAATTCCTATTGGAAATAAAGGCATGTTCCGTCGAAGCTCATCTTTCACGTTCATTGAGGGCGCCCCCTTTCAGCTATTCGGGAATGCCTTACAACTTCATTATATTTATGTAAGGTTTGTTAGTCAATGCATGTAAGGAAAAATGACATTGCTATTTTTTTCCCCTTAACCACCTATTGCTCCTGTTCATAGCCTTTGTTTCCGCTTGCTTCCATATTATTGCGGTGATTGACTTCGCATATTCCACCAGCTCAGGTTTTTCATTCATTTACTAACACGATCGTTGATCAACACCATGAATGGTTCGATCAGCAACCCACGCAGACAATCTTAACCATAGCCCGCGTGTGGGAATGCGAATAAGGCGTGCAAGGGACACCGGCACACCTCTTGCAACACTAGCCGATTGAAACGCAAAATATCCCGCGATCCCCCTACCGGAACATTGATTATTCTGAATCCATGGGTGGCAATGATTTCTTAATGCAATCCCTCTCAAAATCGTTTAAAATATGAAAAGGCTTACATCCACTGCATGGTGCGCCTTTTGTTTTCACCTACACAACTCTTTCATTCACATGGGACGCTTCCGCAAGCGTCCTCTTTTTTGTTGCCGAAGCCTTTGGTAACTAAAAAAAGCCGCTTCCCACAATGGAAACGGCTTTGTTCTTTAAAATATCACTAAGAAGCTGAACCAAATCACTAAACCCAACATCACTAAGAATTTGACGAAAATCCCGCCTAAAAATCCAACCAATGTGCCATATGCCACTTTGAAGGCTTCAGTGGCATTTCTCTTGATTACCAGCTCCATCAAGAAAACCAAGAGAAAGGGTCCCACGATAATGCCGATCGGGCCGATGATGAACGGGAACGTCAGCACCCCCAATACAGCGGCAACGACCGCCAGCGTGGACCCTCCGTATTTTTTCACGGCGACACTACTTGAAATGTAGTCCACCAACATCAACAAAACGGCCACCAACAGCGTGGTGATCCAAAATCCGGTACCCAACTGCTCCCCGCCATCAATCAGGAAGTGATACACGGCAAAGCCGGCCACCAACAGCGGTACATCCGGCAACACAGGCACGATTAGCCCAACGAATCCTAGTATGATTAAGAAAAAGACTAGTACCCACAACAGCCATTCCACTACTCGTTTCCCCTTTCAAACGCGATGTGGCCCGTTTCTGCCATGTGATCCAGCGCTTGCACAATGCCGATCTTCACATGGGAATACGTCAATCCCCCTTGCATAAAAGCGATATATGGCGGTCTGAGCGGACCGTCCGCCGAAAGCTCAATGCTAGCGCCTTGCACAAACGTTCCGGCCGCCATGATCACTTCATCACGGTATCCTGGCATGGGAGACGGAACGGGCAGAATATGCGCGTCAATGGGGGAAGCCGATTGAATTCCTTGGCAGAAGGCCACCAACAACTCTGCGCTTCCCAAATGGATTTGTTGAATGATATCCGTTCTTGTTTCTTCCCATGATGGGGAGGTTTTGAAACCCAATTCTTCCAAAAAGGCCGCCGCGAACACCGCACCTTTAAGGGCTTCACCCACCACATGAGGCGCCAAAAACAGCCCTTGATAGTAATCGCGCAAATACCCGTGCGTCGCCCCGCCTTCAACGCCAATTCCCGGTGCAACCAAGCGGGAAGCTGCCCGCTCCACCCATTTTGCTTTACCGGCGATATATCCACCTGATTTGGCCAAACCGCCGCCGGGGTTTTTGATCAGCGAACCGGCAACTAAATCGGCGCCCACCTGAGTCGGTTCGACCTCCTCCACAAATTCGCCGTAACAATTGTCGACGAAAATGACCGCCTCGGGACAAATCTCACGTACCCGCTCAACCATGTCTCGGATGTCCGCGATGGTGAAGGAAGGACGGTCTGCATATCCTCGTGACCGCTGGATACCGATCATGCGGGTGCGCGCGCTTACTGCTTCCCGAAACGCATCCCAATCGATTCGACCCGCAGAAGTCAAAGGGATCTCCCGATAGGCGATGCCTAAATCCGCCAGTGATCCCGATCCATCGCATTCTTTTCCAATCACTTGGTGCAACGTGTCATAAGGACGGCCCGTCAAATAGATCAACTCATCTCCTGGGCGCAACACTCCGTACAAACAAGCGGCGATTGCATGCGTGCCCGAAATGATATTGGGTCGCACTAACGCTTGCTCCGCGCCAAACAGGGAGGCGAACACTTTTTCAAATGCCTCTCGCCCCAAATCGTCATACCCGTATCCTGTTGAAGCCTGAAGATGAATTTCGCTCACCCCATGCTCACGGTATGCGGCCAGCGTTTTCCACTGCTGCCGATCGACGTTTCGCTCGATCCGTTTGAGCACAGGAGCGATTTTCGCCTCGACGGCAGCTACTTTCTTTTCGATCCATTGTCCATGTCGCAACTGGTTATACACTGATTCATCATTCCTATTGATTAAATTTCTAAGTAACTTGTTGTTTCAATTCCGACGGCAATTTCTCCAGCTGTTTGTCCGTCAAACGGCACTCTATCTCCATGAAAGCGTCATTCGCCTTGGCGGAAACGACTTCCGCCATCCGATGCAAAGCAGAAAGGAGATCTCCCCGCTCAATCGGGATTTCCAGATGGACAGTCATGGGCTTAGAACGGAGCAAGTTTTCGATTTTCCTCTTCAATTTGTCCACATCTTCCTCCCGCAACGCGGAAATGCGAACGATCTCCCGCCCATCGGGTTCGATACCTTGCCCATCCAACAAATCCGCTTTGTTGAGCACCATCAAGGTGGGAATATCCGTCGCCTGTAACTCTTCCAACACCTTCTCCACCGCCGCAATCTGTTCGGCCGCTTCAGGGTGCGCCGCGTCTACCACATGCAACAAGAGATCCGCTTCCCGCACTTGTTCCAGCGTAGAGCGGAAAGCGGCCACGAGATGATGAGGCAAATTGCGGATGAAACCGACCGTGTCCGTCAAGATCACTTGTTGGCCTGAAGGCAACTCAAGCATGCGCGAAGTCGGGTCCAACGTGGCAAATAATTTATTTTCAGCCAACACCTCTGCTCCCGTCAACCGATTGAGTAAAGTGGACTTGCCCGCGTTGGTGTAGCCAACCAAGGCGACTTGAACTACTTCGTTTTTTTTGCGCCGCTCCGAATGCAAACGACGATGTTTTTTCACTTCTTCCAATTGTTTCTTCAAGTCGCGGATTTGCCGGTGGATGTGCCGGCGGTCCGTTTCCAATTTCTTCTCACCCGGTCCGCGGGTACCGATGCCCCCACCCAGGCGCGACAACTCTTTGCCGCGACCTGCCAAGCGGGGCAACATGTATTCCAATTGCGCCAGCTCCACTTGAATCCGGCCTTCTTTGGTCTGGGCGCGTTGTGCGAAAATGTCGAGAATCAACTGCGTGCGGTCAATCACTTTGCAGGGTAACAGCCGCTCCAAATTACGGATCTGCGCCGGACTCAGCTCGTGATCAAAAATTACCAGGTCCGCCTCCCGCTCTTCCGCCATTTGCGCCACTTCTTCCGCTTTTCCTTTGCCGATCAACCAAGCCGGGTCAAGGCGGTCACGAAATTGCACCGCTTGACCGATCACTTCGGCTGCAGATGTTTCCGCCAAGCGTCCCAACTCTTCCAACGTGGATAACAGTTCCCATTCATTCCGTTTGGGACCGCATCCAACAAGAATCGCCTTTTCTTTGTCGCTGTTTTGCACCGTTTCTATCCTACTTCATTCCTTTCTCAGACAGTGAGTGAATCATGGATTTTCTCATTATACCACGAAGCCTTGAACCCATTCTGCGAACCGGACTCTATTTGCAGGTCTTCGCTTCTGAGCGTCATCAGATCATCGCGGCTCGCGTGCTTGGCACGCAACAGGCGAACGGCCTGATGGCGGGCCGCCTGTTCGATCAAATTACGGACATGGCGAGCATTGCCGAAATGGCTCCGATTTCTCAGCCGCTCCTCCTGCAAGTGTTTTTTCAGTTTCTCTTTGAAAGCGAAGGATAACCGGTATTCCCGCTCGCGCACCATATTGTCCGCGATTTCCATCAACTCGGCCAACGTAAACGGCGGAAAAGTGAGTTGGATGGGAAACCGGGACGGCAATCCTGGGTTAAGCCGCAAAAATTGTCCCATCTCATGAGAATAACCCGCCAAAATGAGAATGAACTCATTTTTATGGTCTTCCATTGATTTTACCAGGGTATCAATTGCTTCCTTGCCAAAATCCTTGTCCCCGCCGCGCGCCAAGGAATAAGCCTCATCAATAAACAAAATGCCGCCCAAGGCCCGACGCACGTGTTCACGCGTTTTTTGCGCCGTGTGACCGATATATTCGCCAACCAAATCTGCCCGCTCCACTTCGATCAAATGCCCTTTGGACAAAACGCCCATCTCTTTAAACAACTTGCCGATGATGCGGGCCACAGTCGTTTTCCCCGTGCCTGGTTCACCAGCAAAAATCATGTGCAATACTTGCTGGTCTGTTGCCAATCCTGCCGCTTGGCGACGTTTGCTCACTTCCAGCCAAGCGTATATCTCCGTCACAAACTCTTTTACCTTAGACAGTCCCACCAATTCGTCCAATTGATCCAAGCACGCTTTTAGCGGCCCCTCCGTTTCACGGGTCGATTCTACGACAGAAGCCGGGGCGGCAGTTTGGCGGCATTGCTGGCGATGGTCAAACACAACATGTATCTGATGTTTTGCGGTTCCGGTGTAAACCCTTCTCCCCATCCGGTTCACCTCTCTGTGGTCTGATGCTTTTTTATGTATACGCACCCGCCCAGAAATGGGTGAATCCCGTCAGAGGACTGAAAAAAGCTGCTGATAGATTCAGCAGCTTAAAAGGGGCTCAGCCTTCTTTGCTTTCATCAGACGGCATCAGAGATACCGGACGAGCGGGAGTAAACGTGGAGATTGCATGCTTGTAAACCATTTGTTGTTTACCTTCGCTGTCAATCACTATGGTAAAATTATCAAAGCCGCGAATCACCCCGCGTAGCTGAAATCCGTTTACCAAATAGATGGTGACGGGAACCGATTCTTTGCGGATTTGGTTTAGAAATGTATCTTGAATGTTGATGGATTGTTTCAAAATCCGTACCTCCTATGTAATTTTAACATTTTACATTATTGTACTCTATTCTCTAGCCAAATGGCACTTTCCTGCAACCAAGCTCTGAATTTCTGCAAAACATTCCCTATTCGTCACATCAAACCAGTGCATCTCCCCATAACGGCGAAACCAGGACAGCTGGCGTTTGGCATACTTACGCGAACCTTGCTTGATCAGATGCACCGCTTCCTCCAACGTTAATTGCCCTGACAGATAAGCCATGATTTCCTTATACCCGATGGCTTGCATTGAAGTCAAACCGAGGCCGTACCCTTTCTCCTTCAACCGCTTGACTTCTTCGACCAGTCCTTGTTCCAGCATCAGATCGACGCGCTTATTGATCCGTTCATATAAAAGTTCACGCGGCATCGTCAAACCGATCCAGCACGCTTCATACGGAGAGGTGCCTCTTCCCTTCAACTGGGAAAAAGGAATACCAGTAACATCATAGACCTCTAACGCGCGAATCATACGTCGTATGTCATTGGGATGCAATTTTTTAGCCGTCTCGGGATCTACCTCTTGCAAGCGAGCATGCAACACTTCGCCTCCCCGCTCAGCGGCGAGCCTGCCCAATTCTTGGCGCAAAGCCTGGTTCTCTGGGACCTGTGGCATCTCATAATCATACATCACCGATTCGATATATAACCCCGTCCCCCCCACTAGCATGGGAAGGCGACTCCGCTCATGCACCTCGTCGATTTTCTGCCGCGCCAACTTCTGATATTCCTGAACGGAGAAAGGGGTGTCTGGATCGATGATGTCAATGAGATGGTGCGGGATACCTTCTTGCTCTTCAGGTGTGACTTTGGCTGTCCCTATATCCATACCCCGATATACCTGCATTGAATCCCCTGAGATGATTTCACCGTTAAATTGTTTGGCCAGCTTGATGCTGAGCGCCGTTTTTCCGACGGCGGTGGGTCCAGCGATCACCAACACCTGTGACTTCATTGGACTCCCCCCTTTCGAATCACGCCCCAAGCAAAACTGGAAGAGGACTTGACGATCTCAAACCCGAGCCGGGCGAATTCTCCTCCCTTGGGCCGTTCCTTCAGCAATACGGCACGCTTCGCCACGCGGATCGCTTCCCGGACAGAGCGCTCATCCAATGGTTCTGGATTGGCCAACGGTTTCAACTGTTGGATGGCGTTTGAAGCCTGCACCGTCTCCCGGAACATCGGATCGAACATCACCACATCGAACGAATTATCTTGGCATAACGGCAGATAGTTTCGATAATCCGCCTGAACCACTTCGACCCGCCGCAATGCACGGTGCAAGGCTTTGCGATCGGTCTCATACGTTTTTAGGCCATGTTTCACGATAGCGGCGATTACCGGTTGGCTTTCAAGAGCCACCACTTGTCCCTCATCTCCCACGACATGAGCCGCTACAACGGCGTCCGCGCCCATGCCCAAGGTGCAATCAAGCACGCGATCTCCCGGCTTAAGCCCCGCGCATTCCACCATCGCATCGGGATCTCCATTCAACAACTGCTTGATCCTGAGC
The DNA here is from genome assembly GCF_003003125.1 of Laceyella sediminis. GTDB lineage: Bacteria > Bacillota > Bacilli > Thermoactinomycetales > Thermoactinomycetaceae > Laceyella > Laceyella tengchongensis. The sequence continues at coordinate 175,256 of NZ_PVTZ01000004.1, forward strand.
GCGGACATACTGGGATGAAAGAAAAAAGGCTGACCTTGTTCCTCCTCCACCCGCCATCCCTGTTTTGTCACAATGACCGCCCGTGATTCCCCCGTTTGTGCAAACAAACCGGGCAGCGAATGACGTTCCCGCTTCACATAGGGAATTCCCAACAATGCGGACAGATACCGGGCTTCTTGGATTTCTTTCGTTCCTGGATGAAAAGACGTTGTCACAAACACGGTTCTACATCACTCGCTTAAACATTTTTTCTAACTCATAGCTGGAGAAATGAACAAAAATGGGACGGCCGTGCGGGCAAGTGAACGGATTTTCGCATTGGTTCAACTGCACCAACAAGGTTTCCATCTCGTCACGGCGCAAATGCCGATTCGCTTTGATCGCCGCTTTGCAAGACATCATCTTGGCCGTCGCATCACGCAGCGCGCCCGTATCCACTTTGCCATGCTCCTTCAACCACTCAATGATTTCGTGAACCAGGCTCTCCGCGTCTTCTCGTGGAAACCAAGTGGGATAAGCCCGGACGACAAACGTCGTTCCCCCAAAAGGCTCCATTTCCAACCCCCACTGCCGCAAATACGCCAACTTGGCTTCCAACAGTTCAGCTTCCGCGGGTGAACACTCAATCGTCAACGGGATGAGCAAGGGGTATTGCTTGGTATTTTCTTCGCCCAATTTGCGTGAATAAATCTCATAGTAGATGCGCTCATGCGCCGCATGTTGGTCAATCAGATAAAAGCCGTCTTTTGATTGGGCCACAATGTAGGTGCCGTGCACCTGCGCCAACGGTTCCATTTCCGGCAAACGCGGGGATGTGGAACCAGTTTCCACCGGTTCCGTACTTTCCGTTTCTTCCACCTGCTCAGCCGGAGGAGCGGGCGCAGTTTCTTCACGTTTGGCAAACGTGGTCAAAGCTGAGCGGTAAGCGGATTGAGGCGGAGCGCTAGGCGGTCGCGGCGGTGTGAATGTGAGCGACTCGGGCTCCTCTGCTACCACATTTCCCTGTCTGGAAGATTCCTGCCCGCGCGTCTGGAGCGGTTGCAGCACCTCTTCCATGTCACTAGCATCGCTCGCGCTGGCCTCCATCACCTGATCCCCGCTTGGTTGTAGGGGCGGATAAACAGGCTTGTTCATTGATTTGGTCGGCGGTGCCTCCATCTTCTCCCACGAGAGCTCGTCCTGGACGACCGTCGTTTTGATCCGAGCTTGCCCCACACTACCCATCGCGCCCGGCACAAACCGCTCCGCTTTGAACGCCCGCGTGATCGCTTCCTCTACCAACCGGCAACACTCTTTCTCCTTGCTCAACCGCACTTCCAATTTAGCGGGATGCACATTTACATCAACCAATTTGGGGTCCATCTGCACCGTCAGCACACCGATGGGGTAACGTCCATTCGGCAACAACGTGCCATAGGCGCGCAAAATGGCTTGTGTAATCGGTATGGAACGAACAAACCGGCCATTTAGCACGATGGATAGATAGGAACGGGTGGAACGAGTGATTTCCGGTTTGGTCACATAACCCGCGATGGCAAAGTCCGCGTCTTCCCCCGCAAACGCCACCATCCTGCTCGCCACCTGCTTGCCGTACAGGGCGTGCAGCACATGCAGCAACTTGCCATCACCACTCGTGCGAAACAGCTCCCGTTGATTGTGGCTGAGTGCAAAAGAGATATGTGGATGGGCCAAGGCCAGCCGTCCGACAACATCCGCCACATGGCTAACCTCAGTGTTGACCGTTTTCAGGTACTTCAAACGAGCCGGTGTATTGTAAAAAAGCTCTTTTACCACCACATCTGTCCCTTGGGAGCGGGAGGCGTCCTCGACTGAGAGGAGTTCGCCTCCTTCTATCCGCACCACTGTCGCCAGTTGAGAAGGATCATGGGCCGTGGTCAGAGTCACCCGCGCAACCGAGGCGATGCTGGGCATGGCTTCGCCTCGAAAGCCCAGGGTTTTGATCGAAAACAAGTCCCGTTCGCGCTTGATTTTGCTTGTCGCATGCCGGGAGAACGCCAAGATCGCATCTTCTCGATCCATCCCGATTCCGTTGTCAGAGACACGGATTAATGAGATGCCGCCTTCTTCGATGTGAATCTGAATGCGGGTCGCCTCCGCATCAATCGCGTTTTCCACCAGCTCTTTCACAATCGAGGCCGGCCGTTCAACCACTTCCCCCGCGGCAATCTGGTTGGCCAAATGATCATCCAACACTTGGATTCTGCCCACGCTTTCGCCCTCCTTCCTCACTGATCAGTTACAATTTCTGTTTCAATTCATATAAAAATTGCATGCACTCAAATGGGTTCTTCATCATCAAATCCCATTGCCGCAATGCTTCAATGATTTCTTGCTCCTTAGCCGACAAAAGCGCCGTGGTCGCGCCGTTCCCTGGCGTAACTGTCTCGGCCACATGGTTAGCCGTTTCATCTTTCGCAGGCGAAGTAGCTTTGGCCGCGTAGTCAAACAATGACAGCTGAGCTGAATCATCCGGTTTGGGTTCGGCAGGTTCCGGCGAAGCGTGAAAGCGTCCTTCCAATTCCCCTAATATCTCTTTGGCACGGTGGATGACCGGTTGCGGCAAACCTGCCAATTCGGCAACATGAATACCATAACTTTTGTCCGCCCCGCCGGGGACGATCCGGTGCAGAAAGACCACTTTGCCGTCCTTCTCAATGCATTGGGCATGCACGTTGACCAATCGGGCTAGTTGCCGCTCCAGCTCCGTCAACTCATGATAATGCGTGGAGAACAATGTCTTCGCCCCGATATGGTCGTGGATGTATTCCACAATGGCGTGAGCCAAAGCCATCCCATCATAAGTGGACGTACCGCGCCCCACTTCATCGAGCAAAATCAGGCTGCGGGAGGTCGCTTCCCGCAAGGCGTGGCACGTTTCGGCCATCTCCACCATGAAGGTACTGCGCCCGCCAATCAGGTCATCCGCCGCACCAATGCGGGTGAAAATGCGATCTACAATAGAAACTTCGGCGTATTCCGCCGGCACGTAACTTCCGATCTGGCTCATCAGCGTGATCAAAGCCACTTGGCGCATATAGGTACTTTTACCAGCCATGTTTGGTCCGGTAATGAGCAGGATTTGCCGCTTATCTCCATCCAGGGTCACATCATTAGCCACAAAGTCATCCACATTTGTGGCCGCCTCCACCACCGGATGACGTCCCTGTTTGATATGCAGGCGATCCGCTTGATGAACTTCCGGTCTCACGTACCGATATTTTTGGGCGATGATGGCAAAAGCTTGTAGCACATCGATTTCAGCCACCTTCTCCGCCAAATGTTGCAAGCGGGTCACCTCTTGCGCGACTTGGTTGCGCACTTCTGTGAACAGCTCATATTCCATTTCCACCGATTTTTCTGCGGCGTTAAGAATCAATTGCTCCCGTTCTTTCAACTCGGGGGTCACAAACCGTTCCGCATTGGCAAGGGTCTGCTTCCGTTGATACCGCTCAGGTACATGCTGCAAATTGGATTTGGTCACTTCGATATAGTAACCGAATACCCGGTTATACCCGATTTTCAACGACTTGATGCCCGTCGCTTCCCGTTCTTGCTGTTCCAACTGCGCAATCCAACTTTTGCCGTCTTTTTGGATGGCGCGCAATTGATCCAGTTCGGCATGGTATCCTTCCCTCATGATGCCACCTTCTTTGACGGAAACCGGGGGTTCATCCACAATAGCGTGGTCAATCAACTCCCGGAGTGCCTGACACTCGTCCATCTGTTCGCCCAACGCGGCCAATTCATCATGGCCCGACCGCATCAACCGCTCACGCAAGTGAGGAATGACACTTAATGAACGCTTCACATTGGTCAGATCCCTCGCATTGGCTGAGCCAAACGAAATCCGTGCTGCGAGGCGCTCCAAATCATACACTTGCTTCAACATCTCGCGCGCTTCATCCAGCAGGATGAAATCTGACAAAAACGCTGCAACCGTGTCTTGGCGCCGCTTGATGTCCGACACGTTCAACAGTGGCTTGTCCAACCACTTGCGAAGCAGACGGCTACCCATGGCCGTTGCCGTTTGGTCAAGCAGCCACAGCAGGGAACCCCGTTTTTTGCCTTCTCCCAGTGTCCGCGTCAATTCGAGATTGCGCCGTGCCGCTTCATCCAGCATCATGTATTGTTTGGCATCATACCGGCGCAAACGCCGCAAGTGCCCCAGTGTACGCTTTTGGGTCTGCTTCAGATAGGCAAACAACATGGTGAGTACGCGCCGCAAGGGCTCGGACGTGCAAACCTCATGGAAATTGGCGAATTGCTCCGGCAGCTCTTCCGCCAATTCTTGTTCAACCAGCTTTTCCAGGGTGAGCGGATTCACCAAACACTTGCATCTGCCCGACAGCGCTTCACGGAAGGCATCATTCCCATGCAATCCCTCATCGAGCAAAACTTCTTTGGGCTCATAGCTGGCCGCTTCATCAATGATCCAATCCAATGAACCTGCCAATTCGGTGACATGGCATTCCCCCGTGGACAGATCCGCCGCAGCGAGCGCCATCGTCCCACCGAAGCCGGCAAGTGCGAGCAAGAAATTGTTTTCTTGCTCAACCAGCATGTTCTCTTCAATGATGGTGCCGGGAGTGATGACCCGGACCACTTCCCGTTTCACCACCCCTTTGGCCGCCGCCGGATTTTCCACTTGTTCACATATCGCCACTTTATACCCTTTTTCGATCAACTTTTCCACATACGTATGCGCAGAATGATAGGGGACCCCACACATGGGAATCCGCTCTTTTCCCCCATCTCGGCTGGTTAACGTAATTTCCAGCTCTTCCGCTGCCTTTTCAGCGTCAGAAAAAAACATTTCATAAAAATCGCCGAGGCGAAAAAATAAAAAGGCATCAGGATATTGTGCCTTTATCGATAAATACTGTTGCATCATCGGAGTATATTGCGACATGGTCTCTTCCTCCGCATATATTTTTCATTCACCTATTTTAACATGAAAATCTGAAGTCATCCCATTTGTTCACAAAGTTTTTTTCCGGACAAGCGCCTGCTGATACGGAGGCAGGTACCAAACTTTGCGGAAATCTTGTGTTTCATCCCACGTTTCACCGGAGAGGAGATAATGGAACAAGTCATCCAACGGTTTTTGGTATAACTCATAATCAGCGCATTTCTTCAGCTTTTCCCATAAGTTGGGCAACCAGCGGTAGATCAACGCTTTGCGGCCCATGTAATAAGCGCGCTGGATTTCTGGGTCTTGCAATGGGAAATAAGGAAGGGTGCGGTAGTTGCTAGCGATCAATTTGGCTAGGGCGAACACCCCTTTGGTCAATGTAGGGGAGACCAACCAACTCGGCGGCGTGCGATATTCAAATCCCCCATGCGGTTGAAACCGATAATCTCCCAAATAGCCGTATTTCGGCCTGCGGTCGATTCCTTTCACATCTTCGGCGATCACAAACAAAAGAGCCATATAGTTATCCAATGCCCGGAACAGTTTAAAGTTTGGTTTGATTCCGCTGTAATGAATATGCCCTCCTAAAGGAAAGCCGCTCCAAGGCATCCCTCCAGCTAGCCATTTTCCCTGTATATGCCTCGTTTTCCTGGCCAGTTTGGTCAGCAGGCGATAAATGCTCATCACCATGGTTTTCGGGTCGGAGGTAGGTGTGGGCCTCAATTCAAACAAAGGCTTCTTGCGACGGTCTTCCCCCAACCAAATCGCATCGCAGCCGATCTCCCCCCGCACCGGTATCAGATCGGAGGCGATGACCAATTTTCCGTCGGGACCAACCATCACAAATTCTGGATCGGCGCCCAACACGATTTGCTCCGGCTCCGGCTTCGGCTCTACACACTGAGCAACATAACCTTTCAGTGCATTGAGGAAGCTTTTGATTCCATCCTCACCCAACGAAGGCGTAACTGTGAGGCCTGCAACGACAAGTTTGCCACCGCTGACCGCGCCGATTTTGACCATGCCGTAATCCAATCCCAATGCATAAATCGTGCGGGTAGCCAACAGTTTAGCCCGACGGTATTCACGCGGCCGATCCTGCTCTTTTACCCGCCGGTACCGTGTTCGCTTTTGTTGGTGATTGGCCAGCCACACGGTTTGTTCCGTGGAACAGTATGCAGTCAACACTTCCGTCTGAAATATGAAAAAAAGATACTCCCTCACAAATTTGAACTTATCATTTACCGCGATGCCATGCAATTGAAGCTGCTCTCTTCGCACACGCGGCTGAATTGCCCGTTCCACCTGTTGCTCCTCATTCAAAGTCAGCATCGCTTTGGATAACTGCGGCGCTTGCGGTAGTTGCAAAGCAATCGAAGGAACGAGCGTTCGATCCCCGTCCAATACCAGCTTTCTCAATTCTTCATCATTTTTTATCGATTCGTAAGGAAGGGTGGCGGCTACCATGAAGCTTTCCCCTTTCTCTATCCCGCGCCGTCGCTGTTCATGGAAATTTTATGCTGTTATCATATGTCACCTGCATAAAATTGGTTAGTCTTTTTTCCGCTGTCTTGTCTGGGCAAATAAAAAAGCTCCTGGCAAAATCGCCAGCAGCCGCAAGACAGATTAATCTTCCAGTTCATCAATAACCAAATTGGGATCAAGATCATGAAAATCGTCTTCTACGTCTCCACTGATTCCTTCGTACACGTCTTTCTCATCGCTTTCGGCGTACTCGAGCGGATACACCGGAACGCACACTTTGGTTTCACCCGTCAATTCAACCAAAAACTCCTTTTCGACCCGAACCGTCACTCCGTCTTTGTGGGAAGCGATGGACGCTTCGATGCAATTGGGCGCTTGCGTCACCGCCGCCGTCACTGAAACGGAAGCCTCTCGGGTGTTGCGATCATAAAATGTGAGGGGTACCTGCTCCGTATAATAGACGGTTTCTTGCATGACATCCGTTTTGGTATTCCCTTTCGTCGAATACCAAATATTGATGTCGTAACTGCCCCGTACTTCGATGGCCTCTCCCACTTTGTGGCAGTCATAGTTGTGATTGATAACCCAAGCACCAAGAATGGTGTCAATATTGTCAGGCGGCTGAATAGAATGCGACATCTGGGAAAATTTCCGACCTTTTCCGCATACCGCTTTGGTCAAAATCTGACGGTATTCAACTGGTCTATCTGTATTAGACAATCTCCTTCCCTCCTCCAATCATCGTTCAATAACAAGTGTATGCAGGGCAAGTGTCTAGAGTGCAAAAAAAACCCTGCGGAAATTCTCCGCAGGGTTGTCTTTTTTTAGCGGCAACTGCAAGCTCCTCCGCCGCAACCGCTGGCTGTCTCCCCGCCCGTCTCCACTTCGATTTTTTGGGAGACGGTGTCGGCGATCACTTGCTGGATCGTCTGCAACAAGCCGTTAACCTCTACTTGCGCCTGTTGGTATTCGCGCACGATAGGCAAATGATTCAAATGCCAATTTAATTTTTCCAGCTCTTGTTCAAGCAAACGGCTGTACTCCGGCTTCTGATAATGCTTAGCATGAACCAGCTCTTTTTGCTTGCGCTTAATGGATGCGATCGTCTGTTGCACTGCATCGCTTTGGTTCACTTGCCTCTCCGCATCCCGAAAGCGTTTCACTTCTGCACTGCGCTCCAACAAGGCAGCGAAGTTGCGTGCTTCGGACAAGATCGCGTGTCTGGACATCTCAACCACCCACCACGCGGGACTCCTGATCAACCCAAACGCCTTTTAGCGTCCAAGTCTGCGGTTCATCGATCCGCACGTGCACCATCTTCCCAATGAGGTGCTTCGGACCGATGAAGTTTACCAACTTGTTGGTGCGAGTGCGTCCAGAGAGCACATCCGGATTCTTTTTGCTTTCCCCCTCAACCAACACTTCTACGATTTTGCCGCGCAACGCTTCGTTCTTGCGGCGGCTAATTTCATTTTGCAATTCATTCAGGCGTTGTAGGCGTGCTTTCTTTACTTCCATCGGCACATCGTCTTTCATCTTAGCCGCCGGTGTGCCTTCTCGTGGAGAGTAGATGAAGGTGAAGGCCGAATCGTATTCCACTTCTTTCACCAAGGACAGAGTTTCTTCAAATTGTTCATCCGTTTCACCTGGGAATCCGACAATGATGTCCGTCGTCAGCACCACATCTGGGATCGCTTCCTTGATTTTGCGGACAAGTTCCAGATATTGTTCGCGTGTGTATTTACGGGCCATCAGCTTCAAGACTTCGGAACTGCCCGATTGCACTGGCAAGTGAATGTGCTCCACCAAATTCCCCCGTTTTGCCAGCACCTCGACGAGATGATCGTCGAAATCGCGCGGGTGGCTTGTGGTGAAGCGCACGCGCGGAATACCGATCTTACGAACATCATCCATGAGATGGGCGAAGGTGTAATGGATGTCTTCAAAGTCCTTACCGTATGCGTTGACGTTTTGCCCCAGCAACGTCACCTCTTGGTAACCTTTGCGCGCCAATTCGCGGATTTCGTTTAACACATCCTCTGGACGGCGGCTTCTCTCTTTCCCCCGCGTATATGGAACAATACAGTACGTGCAGAACTTGTCACAACCGTACATGATGTTCACCCAAGCGCGCAAACCATCTTCACGTACCTTTGGCATGTTTTCAACGACGTCGCCCTCTTTAGACCAAACTTCGATCACCATTTCCTTGGAGAAGAGCGCATTTTGAAGCAAAACCGGCAAGCGGTGGATGTTATGCGTACCAAAAACCAAGTCAACATGCTGGTAACTCTGTAAGATACGGTTCACGACCACCTCTTCTTGAGACATGCAACCGCAAACACCCAAAATCAGATCCGGGTTTTCCAGCTTGAGTTGCTTCAAACGGCCCAATTCTCCAAACACTTTGTCCTCCGCGTTTTCACGGATCGCGCAAGTGTTGAGGAGGATGATGTCTGCTTCCTCTTCGCGATTGGTGCCAGTATAACTCATTTCTTCCAAAATCCCGGCAATCGTCTCGCTATCATGGACATTCATCTGGCATCCGTACGTCTCGATCATGTATTTTTTGCCTTTACCCACAGAGCGCATATTTTCTGGGATTTGCTCAAATTGGAGTACCTGCACATCCTCTTTGCCCCGCTTTTTGGCCTGTTTCAAATCTGGCGCGACAAAATATTGGCTGTAATCTTTCACTTGTTTGCCCATGTCGTGTCCATCCTTTCTGAACAAACTTGAGATCCTGTGTTCTATGCCAAGAGCCATAACGGCTCAAAATGATCATTAAGTGCTCATTTAACTAAGTTATTATACCTGATCTGTGCAACTTGATCAATGAATTCTCCTATATTCGCCATTTTCGGCAAGTCATACAACTTGCCGATATCAAGTGTTCCCGGTTCGAATCAACCGGTACTGCTGTGCTTGGCCCATTTTAGCATGTTTGTGAAACAAACTTGTTTATTATGATAGTACAAAACCGTGCACTTACCCCAAGGTTGCCACATTTTTTCTGAAACTTGCCGCTGATTCATGCAAAAATAACCTTGTAGCTATTCACACATATTTGAACCGGAAGGTGATACGATGCAATTAAACGGCTGGCGCTATTCACTCCACCTATTGCATCCAACACACGCAGAACCTCTGTACAGCATCGTCAAGGACTCTCCCCGCCTTTGGGATTACATGATCACCCCCATGACTTCACTGGAGGACATGAAGCACAATGTGAACAATGCCTTGCACGCATTCGCCCAAGGAACCATGCTTCCATTTGTCGTGATTGACTCCTCAACAAACACGATCGTGGGTGCCACCCGCCTGTATGATCTGTACACTGACCGGTTGACGGCGGAGATCGGCCATACCTATTACGCCCCTTACGCGCAGGGGACGGGAATCAACACTGAATGCAAATACCTCTTGTTTCAATATTGAAAAACTGGGTCTTGTTCGGGTTCAACTCAAAACAGATGAGCTAAACCTTCGCGCCCAACGGGCCATCGACCTGCCACATAAGTAAGCCCAGCTTCTGCATAACACAGAAACTGGGCTTGTTCGCTCACTCCCCGGCAAACGTCACTTTTCCCTCCGCCAACGCCGCGACGGAAGCCAATGATTCTACACGTATCCCCTTTCTTCTCAACCGGTCGCCGCCTTCTTGGAACGATTTTTCTATCACAATCCCAACCCCGGCGAGCGTCGCTCCGGCTTGTTGGACAATATCAATCAATCCTTCCGCCGCTTGTCCATTGGCCAAGAAATCATCAATCACCAACACCTTGTCCGTTGCAACCAAATGCGCTTTGGAGACCACAATGGTGTTAGTCTGTTGTTTGGTGAACGAATGCACCTTGGCTTCATAAAAATCCTCTTGCAATGTCAAGGATTTGCGCTTGCGGGCGAAGACAACCGGAACACCTAATGCCAATCCGGCCATGACCGACGGGGCGATCCCCGACGATTCGATCGTCAATATCCGCGTGATGCCATCATTCGTGAATCGGCGTGCAAATTCTTGGCCGATCTCTTGCATCAACTCCGGATCAATTTGATGGTTTAAAAACGAATCCACCTTCAAAATTTCGGATGATAACGCCTTTCCTTCTTGGCGTATCTTCTCTTTCAACAATTGCATAACAGCTTCTCCTCCCACAGCAAAAGCCCCTTCGGTGAGTGAGCCAACGACCTAGGCTTTCTCTCCATGGAAAAAGACAAAGACACACCCGTCTTTGTCTTGTTGCCCACCCGTAGTCGGATGATTTACGGTCATCCGGTAGAAACTCGCAAGCCAATTCTTGCGATTATATGAGGGACATCTTCATTTTAATCAATAAACAAATTATATCTGACCCTGTCCATTCAAGCTATCAAAAATTATCGAAGGCAACTTCCGGAGGAATGCGATTTGTTTGAGGTGGTCTGTATTTATTCTACGTTAAATTTGGGACGCCCCACCTATTTTGTAATGGGGCGAAAGGGTATATACTTTATATAGCGTTAGGGTAACTGAATATTTAGAAGCTCATGGTTATCCATTGAGCTTCTTATTTTTTTACTTAGCCAATAGCTCACTATGATGGGGACAATTGTTGGTATCAACATGAACAACCAGTCTTTTACTTCGGAGTAGATTTCCATACTTCCTAATTCCTCCTTGTTTTTAGAATGATTATTCATTACTTTTTTGAAAAAAAAAGCAAGACCTTTACCTTCTCAAGTTCACACTTAAGAAAAGGTAAAGGTCTTGCTAACAACGAAATTGTTGCCAACAAAGCCGGGGCCTCCTGTGCCCGTTGTGACGACTTTGTTGTAAAAGCTACTCCCCCTTATCATAAAACAGGAGTATAAAGTTGTTATTTCTAGTATAAGCTATGTCCTTTTATCAGTCAATTATTTTTCTATTATTCTGACCAATATGTATAATACATTCCTAAATGAAGATGCAGTCTTTATGGATAAAGTGCTGTCCAAACTGTTACAGCTGATATGAATGCACCTACCATTGACCGATGGCCGCAACCATTTCCGACATTAAACATTCTCCATTCCTATATCTATTTTCTAATTTATAGAAGAATCGAACAGTAAGAGACGATAATCAAAACCGTTGTTACTGAAGTTCAGGCTTGTCATCAAGAAGGAGAATAAATGGGGCATGAGCCAGAGTACGCATGCTCCGTTATTTTAAGTTGGTTATATAAGGGTATCAAAAAAATACAAAAGGCTTGAAGAAGTAATTCAAGAGGGAAGCGAGGCCAATCCATCCCAAGGGTGCTCTAGCACAGTGACGAGTATGCGGCGGAAGACTTAATAAGAGCAAGTATTAAGCATGCTTTGAAGCGCAGACTTTACTATTTCAAATACTATAAATACTTGATAGAGTTAATAGTGAAAGGGGTAATCAGGATGAAATTAAATATAAAATGTATTGTAGTTTCTATGCTTACTATTACTTTGGGATTATTGGTTAATGCTGTTTTATGGATAACCAATAAGTTAACTTTTAATCAATTTTTTTCTCTTGCCGTTTTTTTGTTTATCATTTTATTTTGTTCCATGGAGTTGTTAGTTCGTTATGTGATTAAATCAAACGAAGAAAAATTTGAATTATATAATTTGATAAAAGTATCGCCATCTCTTTGGCTCCATTGGTTGAATCATACAGATAAAGGAATAAAATTGATTCGAAGATTTCGGTTTGGTTATATTGGATGTATTATTTTGTTTGTTTTTTTTATTATAGATCAAGGCTTCATTCGATGGATTTATTCAATTTATCCTCATCACAAGTTTAGCCCTGAAGTTGATGCAGCAATTATTACAACAATGGGTTCTACCGTCACACTTGGCTTAACCCTTATCGTTACCTTTTATTTTAATCGGCAAACCCAACTAGCCATGATTGAACAGTCGCGTGCCAATTTAAAAGAACGTGTAATTGAAAAACGAATGACCCTATACCCGGAGATAGAACAAGAAATAGAAAAAATATGGCTTCTTTATCCTAAAGGGATAAATACAAATAGTTGGAAAAAAGCAGTATCCAAACTAAACCAACTATACCAAGAAAATAAATACTATTTATCTCAGAATCTGAGAAAATACATATTCCAAGTTCTTACTTTTGCGAAAGCAGACCATCAAGAAGAATTATCCCCTGAAGAAATAAAAGAGGCTGAACAGAAGCTAAATGAACTAGTTGAACTCTGCCAAATCGAAATTGAAAAATCCCTTGATCTTGCAACACTAGTTGATTTGGATTAGTCTATTCTGTTATTGAGAAATATTGATCATTCAAAGATTTAGCATCATATAACAAATATGTGAGGCGAATGGGGAATTATTATGAGTGATCATAATAACAAAAAGCGAGAAAATTGATCGGCTGATTAAAAAGGGACAATTCCCTATAGAAGCCATTCAAGCCATGGATAGCATTCGCGTGTTTGGAAATGAAGCCGTACATCCCGGCAAAATCCAGTTAGATGAACCAGAAGAAATGACGTTGTTTCTTTTCGAGTTGATGAATGACATTATGGAAGAAACGATCTCGAAACCAAAGAAGCACAATAAGGGGGTTTTTACTTTAATGAAACGCCCTACCCGAAGCGCGAAGCAACGGACAGGGCGTTGGTGATAGAGTGAGAAAAGTTGTAGTCATATTCAGTTTTGAAAAACAGAGGCGGCAGTCATCCCTTCCACCACCAAATGCACCATTTTTGTTACTGCTGTGAGGGAAGCGAATTTAAGCGCTTACATATGTTGCTAAGCGGATGGCGGTTCGCCTTGGATACGCTTCACCATAGTCCTTCACCTCCTTTCAATGGCATTGTATATTAATAGACTGCGCCAATTAGCGCCTTTTGTGAAAGCGAAGCCGAGCGATGGTGATCGCTTCAAACTCCCTAGCGTTTTTGGTATCGGATATGGTTAAGTTGTGGCGGGAGATGCACTTTTCGCAAGCAGCCGTTTCAAAATCTTTGATCTCTGGATGAAACACAAAACGGAGCTTAGTGCGGCACATTCGCGTGTAACATATCCCACACCGATGCTGGAGATTCGTTCTTGAAGGGTCGTAGTCACCCAACATGGTAGCCTGAATGATATTTTGTTCTTCCTGGTCAGCAAGTCTTTTTATTTCTTCATCTCGGTCCATCCCAGTCACACTCCATCAATTGATTGTGTTTTTGGAGGGAACAAGTTTCTTCCGTAGTTCCAACCCCAGTTTAGGATCAAATAAGTCAATTTGACTGAAAACCTCTCGAATCTCTTCAGGAGTTAGTCCCCATCTCGTCAGGACATACGTAAGAGCAAGAACGACATCGGACTTTTTCACGTACTCAGACATGTTCCTCCCCTCCCTTTTCGAGGGACTTGCCTGCCTTGATAAGATAGCCGGTTGGAATAATCTCGCATACAGCATTAGTCAGCTTTAAAATGAATGGCTTTCCGTTCGGTTTACTTAGGTATATATAACAGATTTGACCCATGTGACTTCCTCCCTTACTGGCTTGGGGTGTGTAAAAATAAAGAGAAAAAACGGTTGAATAAAGGTTGATAGATATGGAGTAATATGTCGTTTTCTGATTGATTTTCTTTTCGATATTAGTTTATAATTCAGATAATTGAGATTCAAATGAGCGGGATTTACTAAATATTGCTCCATAAAAGGCAGAAAAAATTCTTGTATCGTGGTATATGTCCCATATTTTTTCTGAAACAACGTGAATAAAAAGAAAATATGCACCAAATCAACCATTCCCCCCTGCTCATTAACCAAATTTTAAAAAATTATTAATTAAGGGGATAGATGGGTGAATATCGACCGAAAACGATTTGGAAATTGGGTGAAAAAAGAGAGAAAGAAAAAAGGGTTCAAGCGGCAAGAAGATTTAGTCGATGATGTACTGTCCCAAAGTGTGATTAGTTATATTGAGTCTGGAAATGGGCAAGTGAGCAAATCGAAAATAGTGTATCTTTTAAAGCGTTTGGGGTTTGATGAGAAAAAGATCGAGGCGTTTGAATTGTCTTCAATCCCAGAGGAGGATACAACATTTTTAGAAGAAATTCAGTTACGGTTGATCTCTGCTGAAAACATCATTGACCTAGTCAGTCCCGATGAAGGGATGTCTCAGCTTGATCATTTATCCATGCCAAAACAGGATGAGATCCATGTAACTGTCGAGTATCTGAAAGGCAAAATTTATTACGGCAAAAAGAATTGGTCCAAAGCCTTTCACCACTTTATGCAGTCGATTCACACGATTGAACAAAATATCTACTTGAAAAAGACGAACTTAGAAAGTGCTTGTTATCATGAAATCGGACGGATGGAATACTCTCAGAATAAATTCTACAGCGCGATTAATTATGGCAAGAAAGCCCTATCCCATTTCCAAAATGATGGTGAGCGGCTTTATTACAGGGATTTGATTTTAGTTAGTCAAGTCATTTACTTGGAAAAATTAAATCAGATCGGTGAAGCACAGAAGATTTTAGATCAAATGAATTCCTCACCATTCTCGCATATGTATCTAAGCGGAACCAAAGAGGCAGCATTAAATGCATATGAAGTCCATGCGAAGTTTCTACAAAGAGGAAAGCAATTCCCACAAGCAATTAACATGGCACTCAAAGGAATTGAACTAGCTCGAATTGATAAAATGTATGATCGATCATTTGAGTTATGGGTAACATTGGGCAGTATATATTCTGAAATGGACAAGGCTCACTTAGCAGAAATTTGTTTTAAAACAGCTCTTAAACTAAAGCATCAAATAAAACGAACCTATCTATTAGCATACGTTTACACGCAACTCGGAAAATTGTACGATAAAAAAGAGGAGAGAGACAGGGCAGAACGAGAGTTTCAGCAGGCGATCAAGTACAGCAGAAAAACGAACGATGTGTATCGAGAAATAGACGCGCTAAGCGGCCTAGGTGAAACCTATCTCCACCAACAGAAATATGAGCAAGCTGTCAAAGTGCTAAACGAAGCGTTAGATTTGGCTAAAAGCCATAGATTTTCTGAAAAGACAAATTGGTTGTTACTCCTTGTAGGTCAATGCTTAGTGGAAATGGGAGACCCAGATCTACAAAACATTGCCCTTGATTTCTTCTACTCACATCTGCAGTCCATTGAAGGGGGTGAAACCATGATCGCATATTCAACGAAGCGTCATTCGGCTGGCGATCCACCAGGTGGCTAAAAAAAGAACTCAGATCAGATACGCTGAGTTCAGTAGGACTTCTGGAGTTTCCCTTATTATACCTTAAAACATATGTTTTCATCTACAGCGGTGACACTCAATCACCGCTGTTTTCATGTGTATCTATATCACAGGTGGACGGACAATGTGATACCCCATTTTGGCAAGTCCTGCTCTTAACCATATATTTTTAGAGAGATAAATCAGATATGCTCGAAGCAATGCGCCGTGTACCTATACAAACATAAAAAAGAGGACTAATGCAGTCCTCTTTTCCGTCGCTATTCTCATAGATTGAACACAAACGATCAAGAAATCATATACAACGAAATTACTTTAAACTTCAATAATCCCATAGCTAGAACACAAATCCCTAAATCGGTTGTATTCATAGCCTTGTAAGTTAGTATAGCCGAGGACATCCTTCTTCTTTGGCACAATCCCATGTTGTTCCTTGTACTCGCTAGAAAAGCCTTGCCACTCCCAACACAACTGAATCGTTTTGTTTAAGGCTGATCTTGACTCACGTTGTATATCTCTTAATACTTTTCCGAGAACATCCCACTATGGAAAATGAGATATAAAAACTGAAAAGAAAAAACCCCCATCAAGCGGGGGATGCACATGATCTCTTCGGACAGCTAAGTAGTCGATTTGTAAAACCATCCATATCGAATCATTGCGGTGATTTCATCGGCTTCTTTGTTCATCCCCAGTTTTCTAAATGTCGCTGCCTGTTCCCGGATCAATGCATAGGATTGTTTGATTATTTGGTTCCAATGGAAAAGCGATTGAAGGATCACGTGGTTCAAACATCTATTTGCATGCCGATCCGGCTGACCTGGCAGGGACCAGGGAACACGGCTTGCGCTTCCTCTCCGAGCGGCTCAGGGTCTCGTTCCGGATACAAATGGGTCAACAGTAATCGCTTGGCTTGAAGCGCCACGCCGGCTTCCGCTGCTTGTTTGGCGGACAAATGCCCTATGGGATGCGCCGGTAGCTCCTGATGTAGATACGTCGCCTCACACACAAACAAATCCGGTTTTTTCCCCATCACCGACCAATCCGTTTTTGGCCCAGCATCAGCGCCATACAAAATCGTTTTTTCCCCATCGGAAATGCGAATGGCATAACACGGAATGGCGTGGTCGGTGCGATGAAAGCTAAATGTGAGCTTGCCTATGCTGACCGGTTCTGTTCCTATCGGCCGTTTGTCGATCAAGTTTCGATAACTCAGCTTTGCGTACCAATGGGCGGGTTCCGCCGGCGCCCATACAGGCAGGGGACGCTTTCGTTTTTGCTGGTTGTTAGCAACCAACAGTGCGTATTGCAAGACAAAGAAATCGGAGATATGGTCATGATGCAAATGGGATAAAAACACAGCATCCACTTCATGAATCGGCATCATTTTGGCCAGTTGTGCCAACACACCACTACCACAATCGATTAGGATGCGCTTTTGATCCGCCTCCAACAAATACCCCAACGTCGCCCCACCCGGCGCCGGATAAGGGGAATAACATCCCAGCACAGTCCACCGCATGGTCGAAAGCCGCCTCCTTTGTAAGAAGAAACCACTCCCCAAGGCAAGGAAGTGGTTTTTCTACTTATTATGCAAACTCAGCCACTAATTTATCAAAGTGCTCACGATCAAGCATCAAATCCTGCTTAGCCAGCGGCTCTTCTTTGAACCCTTTGATCATCTCTTCGTAGGATTTGCGCTCTTTGTTTTGAT
This sequence comes from Laceyella sediminis, assembly GCF_003003125.1. Classification (GTDB taxonomy): domain Bacteria; phylum Bacillota; class Bacilli; order Thermoactinomycetales; family Thermoactinomycetaceae; genus Laceyella; species Laceyella tengchongensis. The sequence goes on from NZ_PVTZ01000004.1 coordinate 192,624, forward strand.
AGATAATACCTGTCACCAGGCCATGATGTTCCATCAACTTCTGCATAGCCATGGAACGGTTGGAGGCGTCGTAATTCTCGTCGTTGTCCAGGTTTACGAGATTCTCCTTGAACCAGTCATAAGTGTTGACCTTGTTGTAGGTAACACATGGGCTGTAAACGTTGATCAAAGAGAACCCTTTGTGTTTGATACCTTCTTCAATGACATGGGTCAATTGCTTCAAATCGCTGGAAACCGATTGCGCCACGAATCCCGCTCCCACCGTCAACGCCATTTCCATCGGATGGATTGCCGATTCGATCGAACCGCTTGGCGTACTCTTGGTTTTGAAACCCATCTCACTGCGGGGCGAAGTTTGCCCTTTGGTCAATCCGTACACTTGGTTATCCATCACGATGTAGGTGATGTCCACATTCCGGCGGATCGAGTGAACAGTATGTCCCATCCCGATCGCAAAACCGTCTCCGTCACCACCAGCGGCAACCACCGTCAAATCGCGGTTAGCGAGCTTCAAGCCTTGGGCGATTGGCAAGGCACGACCATGCACACCGTGCAAGCCATATGCATTCACATAACCTGAGATGCGTCCTGAACAACCAATTCCCGATACGACTGCAACATCATGCGGTTCCAACCCAAGATTGGCGAAAGCACGCTGCATGGCGGCCAACACAGAGAAATCACCACAACCCGGGCACCAGTTGGGCTTTACTTTGTTTCGAAAATCTTTAAATGTGGCCATGAACCAACAGCTCCTTACATTGTTTGTAAATTTCGGATGGCAAGAATGGATTTCCATCGTATTTGCCATAGTGAACTAATTTCTCGGCGAATCCTACATGCATTTTGATCAGATTGGTCAATTGTCCTGTCGCGTTGTTTTCTACAACCAACACTTTTTTCGCCTTTTGGATTTGCTGTTGCATGATCTCCGTCGGGAAAGGCAAGATTTGGCGGATATGGGCATGATTCACTTTCAATCCTTCTGCTTCCAACCGCTCTTTTGCTTCCGTGATCGTGCCGCGGGTGGAATTGAAGCCCACGATCAGAAGATCTGCCTCGTCATGTTGCGCATCCAGGAATACAGGGGTGTCGAAGTCGATGCCATTGCTCAACTTGGACAAGCGTTTATCCATCATCCGTTTGCGATTGAGCGGATTTTCAGATGGACGCCCCGTTTCATCGTGTTCTACCCCGGTCACATGATGCAAGCCGTCTTTTTTCCCTGGCAGAACGCGGCGAGAAATGCCGTCTTCTGTGAATTCGTAACGCGGGAACAGCTGTGAATTTTCAAGTGGCGGCAACTCTTCGTTCCAGTCAACCAATTTCCCGCGCTTGATTTCGATCCGATCATAGTCAAGCGGATTGACGGTTTGCTTACCGAGGGAAAGCGCCAAGTCCGACAAGATAATAACCGGACATTGATATTGCTCCGCCAAATTGAAGGCTTGAATCGTGTCATAGAAGCACTCTTCCACCGTGCTCGGAGCCAACACGATTTTCGGAATTTCCCCGTGTGTGCTGTAAAGCATGGCCAACACGTCACTTTGCTCTTGCTTGGTCGGCAACCCTGTGCTTGGACCCCCGCGCTGGGTATTGACGATGACAGCTGGCGTTTCAGTCATTCCGGCGAGACCGATCGCTTCAGTCATCAAGGAGAGCCCCGGTCCAGCAGACGCCGTCAACGCACGCACGCCACCATAGTTGGCGCCGATCACCATCGTCATCGCAGCGATCTCGTCCTCGGTTTGCACTACTGTACCACCGAGTTCAGGCAACTTTTTGATGAGGTATTCCATGATTTCAGAAGATGGCGTAATCGGATATGCCGCCATCAAACGCGCACCTGCAGCGACCGCTCCCAACGCAATGGCATCATTTCCGATCATATATAAGCGCTTTTTGCCATCAGATGGATCTAATCGGAACTTTGTAATGGTGTTGCCGATCTGCTCTTGCACATACTCATGGCCTTTTGTGATCGCTTCCATATTTTTGTCTACTACTTTTTGGCCTTTTCTGGCGAATCTTTCTTCGATCACTTCTTTAAAGGCGTCAACCGACAGTCCCAGCAATGCGATGGAAGCACCCACGGCCACCATGTTTTTCATTTGGGCCATGCCAACTTCTTCCGCAATCTTGGTGAATGGAACTGCGAGAAGGTGTGCAGTGACTCCCTCCGGAACGGTTGGATTAAATTTGGCATCAGCCAAGATCACACCATCTGCAATCAACTCATGCGCATTTAAGTCAATTGTTTCTTGGTCAAATGCAACAAGAATATCCAGCTCGTCGGAAATGGAGCGAACCGGGCTTGTGCTGATGCGAATCTTGGTATTAGAATGCCCGCCTTTGATGCGTGAGGAGAAGTGCCTGTAACCGTATAGATAATAGCCCTTGCGATTTAGTGCGGTCGACAATGTTTCCCCCGCACTGTCGATACCTTCCCCCTGCTGTCCGCCCACTTTCCACGAAAGCTGCTTAACCATGAACTCATCTCCTTTAATCCTGCCACACACTACACAATAATAAGAAATTTGCAACCCTCTTCACAAAGAAGAAGACGGAATAACGCTTCCTTGTGAGTGATAGCATTTTCATGTATTAATTCTAGTCCTCTACCCATTAAAAAGCAACCGGGTAAAGCCCGCTTACAACCCAATTTCTCTTTTTTTTAATCATCTGGTGCTTTTTGCGAAAAGGAGATCCACCTCACGTCTTTTTTTACGCTTTTTTATGGGGACAAATGTCTCTGGTAAAACTGTTTGCCGTTCTCCCAGCCCCACTTGCGGACGAGATCGTCTCCATACCTTTTTGACAAGGCTTCCACCAATTGCGGAAGTCGACTGTAGCTCTCCAATCCAGGCAACTTGTTAGCAAACCCGTCAAAGTCTGAGCCAAAAAACAGATGATCCGCCCCCCCAAGGGCGCAAATATGCTCAACATGTCGGAGCACTTGGTCGATCGTGGCCTCAGCCGCGCAATGGTGTACAAACTCCGGCACAAACGTGACCCCGATCAATCCTTGGCGTTGGATGAGTGCTTCAATCTGCTCATCTCCTAAATTGCGTTTATGTGCGCACACCGCTCGACAATTGGAATGCGAAGCGAGAATGGGCAAGCCTGTTTCCTCAATCACTTCCCAAAACCCTCTGTCTGATAGATGGGAAACATCTAAGATCATCCCCAGCCGCTTCATCTCCATAATCACCTGACGCCCGAACCGCGTCAATCCCCCACCGCGCTCTTCATAGATGCCGTCAGCTACCTCATTGGCAAAATTCCAGGTCAACCCCATTTGCCGCACGCCGAGCCGGTGAAACAAGCGTAGATTGGCCAAGTCCCCATGCAAGGCGTCTGCCCCCTCCAACAGCAACAGCGCCCCGATGCGCCCATGTCCGCATTCATCCATTTGGCCTCCGTCGGTGACCAAGAAAACCCGCGATCCGTCGCGGACCACTTCCTCATAAAAAAAATCGATCTCTTTTAGCGCCACAGCCAAGCGTTGTTGCCGCGGCACCGACTCCGGCGTCCACACGGCAAACACTTGCATGGCCACATCCGCCTCACACAAACAATGATAAGAACTGTCCAACGGAGACCCTTGATCATAAAAAGAACGGTACTGGGGATCGCGCCACATTTTACTCAACACGTCGCAATGACCATCTATCCACCTCATCCCATTTCCCTCCACTTAAAAAAAAACCTGTCTATAAAAATAAACAGGTTTTTTCGAATATATTGTTTCCATAAATTATCGAGGTTCCACGATTAATTTAATCGCGGTACGCTCTTCACCATCGATCACAATATCCGTAAAGGCTGGAATGCAGATAAGATCAATTCCACTCGGCGCGACAAACCCTCGTGCAATCGCAACTGCTTTGACAGCTTGATTTAGCGCCCCTGCGCCAATTGCTTGCATCTCTGCTTGACCACGTTCACGCAAGACCCCGGCGAGTGCACCAGCAACAGAATTCGGATTGGATTTTGCTGAAACTTTTAATACTTCCATGAAGGTACCTCCTCGATGGTTGAAGTGAGTCCACTACTTCTATCCTATTCGACCCACACATAAAAATTCCTTCTAATTTACATAGATACCGGTAAAAAATCATAAATAAATTTATTTATAATCAACCGATAAGAGGCATATCATCATCTATCCGAATCCGTTTAATTTTTTTCGCTTTCTTTGTTTCTTTATCAAAGTCAAATAACACGGCATTGAATTGCGTTCTGCCCTTCGCCACTTCAAAGCGCACGGGTAGCTGCGTGACAAATCGTTTGATTACCGCTGTTCTTTCCATACCGATCACGCTGTCGTATGGGCCCACCATGCCCACATCTGTCAAATATCCCGTCCCTTTGGGCAGAATCTTTTCATCCGCTGTCTGCACATGGGTGTGCGTGCCAACCACCGCTGACACTCTGCCATCGACATACCAGGCAAACGCCTGCTTTTCAGACGTCGTCTCCGCGTGAAAATCGATCAGGATATAGGTATTGTGCGAAAGTTGTTGCAACAGGCGGTCGGCGGTGCGGAACGGGCAATCAAGCGCCGATTCCATGTACGCTCTTCCCATCAAGTTGATAACCGCCAGTTTTCCCCCTTTTGTTGACAAGACAGTCATGCCTTTTCCGGGGGTGCCTTCCGGAAAGTTCGCTGGTCGGATCAAATGGGCTTCCTCATCGATAAAGTCAAAGACTTCCCCTTGCCCCCAAGCATGGTTTCCCAGTGTGACACAGTCGATCCCGGCATCGAGCCATTCGCGCACAATCGCGCGTTGAATGCCACGTCCGTTGGCGGCCGCGTTTTCACCGTTAACCACAATCGCATCAGGTGAGTACATTTGCTTCAGTTTTGGTAAATATATCTTTAGTGTTTGGCGACCAATGTTGCCCACTACATCGCCGATCATTAATACTCTCATATATGGTTTGAGCCTCCAAACTCTTTGTAAAAAATAAAGCGGCCCAAAGGCCACTTTATTTCGCGTACTCAACCGATCTCGTTTCCCGGATGACCGTTACTTTGATATGGCCGGGATAGTCCAGTTGGTTTTCGATTTGCTTCGTGATTTCACGGGCCAACCGCGTCGCTTCTGCGTCATCCACTTCGTCCGGCTTCACTATGATCCGCACTTCCCGTCCAGCTTGAATGGCATATGATTTCTCCACACCATCAAAAGACTCGCAGATTTCCTCCAGCTTTTCCAAACGTTTGATGTACGCTTCCAGCGTTTCTCTCCGCGCCCCCGGTCTGGCCGCGGACAACGCATCTGCCGCCCTAACCAGAACCGCGATCACGCTGGTCGCTTCACAGTCCCCGTGGTGGGAAGCGATGCTGTTGATAACAATGGGATGCTCATTGTATTTCTTAGCCAATTCGACACCGATATCCACGTGCGACCCTTCGATTTCATGGTCGATCGCTTTACCGATATCATGCAACAGCCCTGCTCGCTTCGCCAAGTGAATATCTTCACCCAGCTCAGCCGCCAACAATCCTGACAGATGGGCTACCTCCATCGAATGCTTCAACACATTCTGTCCGTAACTTGTTCGGAATTTCAATCGGCCGATGATCTTGATCAAATCTGGATGCAAACCGTGCACGCCCGTTTCAAATGTGGCTTGCTCCCCGTATTCGCGGATGCGCTCGTCCACATCGCGGCGTGACTTTTCCACCATCTCTTCGATTCGCGCCGGATGAATACGTCCGTCGGCAACCAATTTTTCCAGCGCCACGCGGGCCACTTCACGGCGAATCGGGTCAAACCCTGACAAGATGACGGCTTCCGGCGTATCATCAATGATGAGGTCGATCCCGGTCAAAGTTTCCAATGTGCGGATATTGCGCCCTTCCCGACCGATGATTCGTCCTTTCATTTCATCATTTGGCAAGGACACGACGGAGACGGTCGTTTCCGCCACGTGATCCGCCGCGCACCGTTGGATCGCCAACGACAAGATCCGGCGAGCCCGTCGATCTCCTTCTTCGATCGCTTGCTGTTCCATCTCTTTGATGATTTGCGCGGTTTCATGACGCATCTCATTCTCCACTTTCGCCAGAATGAGCTGTCTCGCTTCTTCGGTGGTTAATCCAGATATCCGTTCCATTTCTTTTCTCTGTTCCTGGTATAGCTCATCAATCTCTTGTTGGCGTAATCCTATTTCCTTTTCTTTTCCGTTCAGTTCATCTTCACGTTGTTCAATTGCATGTTGCTTGCGTTCGAGCGTCTCTTCTTTTTGATTTAACCGGCGTTCGATTCGTTGCAATTCGTTGCGTTGCTCGCGAATCTCTTTTTCCGCTTCACTCCGCAGGCGATGCGCTTCATCCCGCGCTTCAAAGATCTTCTCTTTTTTGAGCGCTTCTGCTTCTTTGTCAGCTTTCTCTATGATCTCGGCAGCTTCCTTCTCGGCGCTTCCGATTCTTGCTTCTGCTGCCGTTTTCCTCATCCAGTATCCCGCACCGAGTCCGACTCCGAGAGAGGCAAACAGCAGAATGATGTCAATCGGTTCAAACACCATCGTTCCTTCGCTCACCTCCTCTTTTTCTATTTAGAAAAACAAGACCGATGAACTCGGTCTTCGCTTGTAGTCCGTCGTCATGTCTTGCTATACCAGGTGAAGGCTGGAAAAAACCAGCTAGAACCATTTTCCACTTTACTAACAAACGTTTTCAGTTGGAATCAGGGTGTCTTTGCCCCAAGAGAGGCAAAGACACAAGTCAATTGTATTATTTATGCAATCCCATTGTCAAGGCGACCGCTTTGTTCAACAACTGATTTTCCGCCTTGCAAGCGCACAAAGTAAGCCGCATCGGCCGATTCCGTCAAATGGATGTTATGGGTCACCAAAATCACTTGCCGTCCAAAGGTCTCCCCGACCGACTTTAGAAACTCAATCATCGGGACGATATAATCTTCACTCACATGCTTACCCGGCTCATCGAGAATAATCGGTCCGCTCAATCGCGGTTTCACCGTTTCAATCAGCGCGATGCGCAAAGCCAGCGAGACGATGTCCACAATGCCCCCACCCCGGGCTTCTTGTGGCCTGTTTTTAATTTCTTGCCCGTCCCAAGTCGAGACGACGTAAAATTCAGCCGTCGGCGTCCCGCCATGGTCCTTCAATTCAATCTCAAATCGAAACGCCGACCCAAAGACGTATTTCAACGCATTGGTAACCAGTGTCTCCAATTGTTGTTTTGCCTGCTCGCGGGCATGTTCCGCCGACAATTGGAACAGCACCCGCACTTTTTCCAGCAAATCACGCTCATTGAGGCACACTTGCCACCGCTCTTCCGTTTGTTTCAATTGCCCCAAATATAAGTCACGTTCTGATTTGCGCACAATCAACTCGTTTCTCGCACGAGACAACGCTTCTTTCAATTGGGTAAACGAAGACTCGGTCATATTACTTTCTCAGCTCCTGCGGTAAATAGCCCCACGCCTTTTGCAGCTCTTCATTGATCTCTTTTTCCAAGCGCCGTATTTCTTCCTCCAATTGCTCCGGCTCCACTCCCAATTCACGTACTTCTTTGATGATCTCCTCTTCGTTGCGCATCAGGTTCTCCAGCTTTCCCTCCGCTTTCAAAAGCTCGTTTTTCGCTTTTTCCGTTTGCGCCCGCAACAACTCGATGCTTTTTTCAATATCGTTCATGGGTCTACCCTCCCAAATATTCGTTGATCAAGTGTTCCATATCATGTTCTTCAATCGGCCGTTTGCACATCGGACAATTGCCCAACCGCTTCATATGGGCAGCCAGCTCCTCGGTCAACCGCTTGATCTCTTCTTTTTTGTCACGGCAAAACTCCTTGCCAATCTGCACCCTCCTCGACACATCCGACCATTGCTTATACAATTCGACCAATCGGTTTAACCGCTCCTTCTTCATGGACAAAGCGGGGAGCATCTCTTGCCACACTGCCGGAACTCGCTCGTTGCGTTCAATGATTCGTTTCCATTGATCGCTCTCTTGCTGGATAAGCTTCCATCTCCGTCGCAATTGCACCAGTCTAGCCAAGCGCTCCGCCTGTTTTTGAAGATGTCCGACTGCCTGGTTCGCATTACGGACATGCACCAATGCTTGCAAGCGCTTCTCCAAACGCAGGCGTTCGGCATGATGCTCGTCCCATTTGCGTTTGCTTTCGACATAACGAACCAGGCGATCATGACGCTGTTTTAACAAATCCAGCTCCGTTTCCAATCTCGGCAACGAAGCAGCGGCCTCGATGATGCGGCTCACTTTCTCCTTTTCCAGACGCAAACGCCCCCATTGCTCATAGGCTCTTGTCAACAAACGGTATCGAAATTTCTGCGTCTCCAGTTGTTGGACGATTCTCTCCGCTTCGGGCAACTGGCGCAAGATGGCGATAAATTGCTCCGTTCCCGCTTTGGCCATGCCAAGGAGCCCTAACTGCTCTTGGGCCTTGCGCAACCGTTCGCACAGCGCTTTCAGCTCCGTCGCCTTGCTGAAAGCCTCTTCCGCAAGCGACACTTGTTCTTCCAACTCCGCAATGTTTTCATACGGTTGCAGTTTTTCTTTGATCTCGTCCCGGGATTGCTCGAGCTGTTTGATCTGGGCATTTATCTGTTGACGGTCGGCGCTCGCTTTTTTCAAAGCGTAATCGATCAGATGCGCCCCACTGATCCGCCCGATTGTCTTGGCTTTATTCTGGTTGGATTCAAACAAAAGAAACGGGCTCTCCAATTGGGTGCCAAAATGGACATACAATTCCTTTTGATCCAGCTTGATCGGCTCAATGCCATGAGCGTCGACGATTTCTTGAGGTACCATGTTGCCGAATCCCTCAAATACCTGTTCTTCTTCGCCTGGCTTTCGTAACAGATAACGATTGACAGAAGTACTGCGCACCCGCACCACTTCCGTCCCGTCGGCAAAGGTTAAGCTGACCCGGCATTCTTTGGCACCGCTCCGGATGTAATCTGAGCCGCGCGGCACATTGAACAGCACCCAACGGATGGCCCGCAAGATGGCGCTTTTCCCACTGTCAGACGCGCCTACAAACACGTTTAACCCATCCGAAAAATCAATCGTTGTATGCTGATGCGACTGGAAGTTTTCGATCACCAACTTCTTAAAGGTGCTCAATGCCCGGCCTCTCCTTTCTCTTGTTCAATGGCGATCCGCCGTTGGGCTTCAAATTTGACTTCTTCGTCTATCCCGTTGAGGCGGGAGATTTCGTCGATGATATCCATCACGTCCACCGCTTGAAAGTCCGTTGCAGAGCGGATCTGTTGGACGAAAGAAGCCAGTTGCTCCTGCCGGTACATGTTCTTCTCAATATAGGAACGATCCAGCACCTCTTCTCCGCTTGTGGCCGAACGAAGGGGAATCAGGCTGATTTGAATCGACTCGCCCAGTTCGATCAAGGCGACTTGTGGCATCCGCTTGATTTCCGACGGGTGGTTATTGATGCGGGCCAGCGCCCCCGGATTGACAATATATTTGCCGGCGCGGTGTTGCAACGGAAATCCCGCATGGTAATGGCCGGTCAATAAAATGTCCACCGTGTCACACCAAACATCCCCCACCATGGTATGCGGTACCCCGTCCGGCAACGCGCGATCCACCAGCATGCCATGCACCATGTGAATGCAGTAGGCCGCTTCGCATTCGTTTTCCACATGGTAATCCAAATGAACATCCCGCTTATCCAAATCATAATGAAAAGGTTGCCCGCTGAGTTGGACGACCAAACCATCTTTCTCCAGCTTGACCTTCTGTCCATCGCTAATCAGCCGAATCGTGCCAAATGCATCCAGCAAACCCAACATGGTGCGTTCAATCGTGCTTGGATTGTGACCGTAGATATCATGGTTGCCAGCAATGGCGTAAATCGGTGCGCGAAACCGACGAAACACTTGCGCAAACTCGCGCACAACGGCCGGGGACAGGTTGGGGCGGTCAAACACATCGCCCCCATGTAATACGAAATCGACCTGTTCCCGTTCGGCGATTTCAATCACTTCCTCAATCTTGCGCCGGATGGTGAGTTGAAAGTCATCCGTTCGGCTGCGCGGAGAGGTTCCCCGGATATGCGTGTCGGTAAAATATAAAATCCGCATCAACCATTCCCCTTTTCAGCTTCATCACGATCGCGAAATTCCCGTAAAATCTCATACACTAACGATACAGGATAACCTTGCCGTAACAAATACTGCCCCAATCTGCGCTCAATCGTCGGCCAAGGTTCTCCGCATATACGAAGATAGCGCCGTTCGGCAATCTTCATTGCCAGCTGGCGCTGTTCTTCTTCGTCCATCTCTGCAAGCGCCTCATCAATATGAGATGAAGCTACTCCTTTTTTGGTCAATTCCTGACGCAAACGAAGCGTGCCGTATCCTTTGTGCCGATGCCGTTCGGCTACCCAGCTCTTGGCGTACTGGCGATCATCTAGGAAGCCCTGCGCTTCCATCTCCTTGATCGCCTGTTCACCCAAAGCCGCCTCATACCCCTTCTCATTGAGATGTTGCTTCACTTCGTATACCGTGCGCGGTTTGTAAGAGAGATACCGCATCACGGCCTGCTTCACCTTGTTGTACTCTTCCTCTTGCAACAACTCTTCCAATTGGGACGGCTCCATTTCCATCCCTTTGTACAAATGGAATTTGACCAGCACATCTTCGTGGACAGAACAAACTTCAGTCCCATCCACGAAGATCCGGTAACGCTTCGCCTGCTTGGAACACTTCTCAATTCGGGTGATGTAATTGGTCACTTGTGGTCACCCTTCAGCTCACACCTCAAGAGAAGGAGCGGTCTCCTCTTTTTCTTTCGACTTGCGGCCGCGCTTCTCTTCCTTGGCCGGCTCTGCCGGTTTCTCTTCGACTCGTGTCAGGGGCAGGTCGTGGTGCGCACGAATTCGATTTTCAATCTTCACTGAGATTTCTGGGTGATCCTTGAGGAACTGCTTCGCGTTTTCACGGCCCTGTCCGAGGCGATCCCCCTCGAAGGAATACCATGCTCCGCTCTTATTGACAATGTCCAGTTCAGCCGCGATGTCAAGTACGCTTCCCTCTTTGGAAATCCCCTCGCCGAACATGATATCCACTTCCGCTTGCTTAAACGGAGGTGCGACCTTGTTTTTAACTACTTTGATTTTGGTCCGGTTACCGACCATGTCCGTTCCTTGTTTGATCGTCTCTTGGCGGCGCACTTCCAGGCGAACGCTGGAATAGAATTTCAGGGCCCGTCCACCCGGTGTCGTCTCTGGGTTGCCGAACATGATACCCACTTTTTCACGAATTTGGTTGATGAAGATGGCGATGGTTTTGGACTTGTTGATCGCTCCTGAAAGCTTGCGCAACGCCTGGGACATCAAACGGGCTTGCAAGCCGACATGAGAGTCACCCATCTCCCCTTCGATTTCCGCTTTCGGCACCAATGCCGCTACAGAGTCGATAATGATGATGTCCACGGCTCCACTACGCACCAACGCTTCGGCGATCTCCAGCGCTTGTTCCCCCGTGTCTGGTTGGGACAACAACAACTCATTGATGTTAACACCCAATTTTTGCGCATATACAGGGTCCAACGCGTGTTCCGCATCAATGAAAGCCGCAGTCCCTCCTACGCGTTGCACTTCGGCAATCGCATGCAAAGCGACAGTGGTCTTACCGGAAGACTCAGGTCCATACACTTCGATAATCCGACCCCGTGGATATCCGCCAACACCCAGAGCGATATCCAGAGCCAGCGCCCCACTGGAAATCGTCTCCACTTGTGGAGTGGTTTCTTCCCCCATCCGCATGATTGAGCCTTTGCCAAATTGCTTTTCTATTTGTCTAAGTGCCATTTCTAACGCCTGACGACGATCTGACATGCACAGTTCCTCCTCTTTCCGCTTAATCACATATACCCATCATAACCTGTTTTGACTCATCTGCCAAGATCATTTACGAACATTTATTCGTTTTTTTGCAGGTGTCGGCAACAGCAAAATGTGGTACATTACAAACAGAAAGGGGGATATTCGATTGGATAAAGAGAAATGCAGAGAGCGCATCATGGAACAATTGGAAGAAGTAAACGACCCAGAGCTGAACATCGACATCGTCAACCTCGGCCTCGTCTATGGGGTGGATATCGACGATGATGGACGCGTTCAAGTGACGATGACATTGACAGCCATGGGGTGCCCGCTCGCCGGCACGATTGAGCAACAAGTGCGCGACGCCGTTCAAAAAGTGGATGGGGTGACAGATGTGCAGGTAGATATCGTCTGGAACCCCCCATGGGACAAAAGTCGCATGTCCCGCTTAGCCAAAATCGCGCTCGGTATTCATGATGGTTGAAATAAAAAAAAGACCGCCCACACATTGCGTCGGGCGGTCTTTGCTTTATCCTTTATTGCGCGGTCTTGCCGGTTCCATGTTAACACGGGCCCCGTTGATTTTGGATTGGCGCAACGCTTCATAAACGAATGGCGCCACATCCTCCGGCACTTCTACAAAAGAGAAGCGATCATAAATGTTGATCTTACCTACTTGCCGTAGGCCAATCCCCGTATGTTCAGCGATCGCTTTAGCCAGCTCTTGCGGATTCAGATTGGCATTGCGTCCTACATTGATGAAGAAGCGTACCATCCCGGGCGAAGCACCTGTTTCCCCAAAGTGGTAGGTTGCATCGATATTCTTGACAAACCGCTCCGAGAAAGCTAGGTACATGGCCGCAGCAGCTACTTTCTCCGCAGAAAGCTTCTCATTCATCTGTTCGATCATTTCTTCAAACAACGAGAGATCCGCATCTGATTTCACAATCTCTTCGATTTGACCCATCCAGCTTTGTTGTTGCTTCGCGGCCACTTCTTCCAAGCTGGGCAACTCCCGCGCCCGCAGTTTAACGCCTGTCTCCTGTTCAATGGTGCGCAATTGCTTCATTTCCCGCGGTGTGACAAGCGTAAGAGCAAACCCTTTGCGGCCCGCACGTCCCGTCCGTCCGATGCGGTGCACATAGCTCTCCACATCTTGCGGGATGTCGAAATTGATCACATGGGAAACGCTACCCACATCGATGCCGCGGGCGGCTACGTCGGTCGCAACCAACAATTCAACTTCTCCCTGGCGGAACGCGTTCATCACTCGGTCACGCTGTTGCTGTGCCAAATCCCCATGCAGGCCGCCTGCGAGATACCCTCTAGCCTGGAGCGCGTCAGTCAGTTCATCGACTCCTTTTTTGGTACGGCAGAACACAATGGACAAATCGACTTCCTCACTGTCCAAAATCCGGCACAACGCATCGATCTTATGGTTTTCCAACACGCGATAGTATACTTGCTTGATAACCGGAACTGTCACTTCCCCGCGATTCACAGTAATATACTTGGGTTTGCGCATATATTTTTGCGCCAATTGCCGGATCGTTGTCGGCATCGTCGCCGAGAAGAGCAACAATTGCCGTTGCTTGGGCAGGTATTGGAACACCGCTTCAATGTCGTCGATGAAACCCATGTCCAACATTTCATCGGCTTCATCCAACACCATAATCTCTACACTGGAGGTGTCAATCGTTCCGCGGCGCAGATGGTCGAGCAAACGGCCGGGGGTGCCGATAACCACATGAACCCCTTGCTGCAACGCTTTAATCTGTCTGCCAATCGCTTGGCCTCCGTAAATCGGCAACGTCTTCACCCGCTTGGGCCGGCCAATCCGACGCATTTCTTCAGAGACTTGGATCGCCAATTCGCGGGTCGGCGCCAATATCATCGCTTGCACCGCTTGATGACTGGTATCGATCCGTTCCAACACCGGAATCCCGAATGCCGCAGTCTTTCCGGTACCGGTTTGGGCTTGCCCGATCACATCTTCCCCGCGCAACACTGCGGGAATGCACTCCGCTTGGATCGGGGAGGCTTCCTCAAAGCCAATATCTTGAATGCCTTTTAAAATTTCTTTGCTTAACGCAAATTGGTCAAAACGACTCATCGTGTTGTTTCACCTTTCTTTAAGCATTGCTGAAGAATGAAGCAAGCTTGTTTGGCTGCTTGCAATTGAATTCGCCTACGTGAGCCCCTGAGTTGCAACCGATAGACGCGAACCGGTCCGGATGCTTCCTTCAAGCCGATGAAAACGAGCCCCACCGGCTTCCCTTCAACCTCATCGGGTCCGGCGACACCTGTCACACTGAGCACAAAATCGGTAGCAAACTGCTCCCGCACCCGCTCAGCCAAGGCCTCTGCCGTGTGGGAACTGACCGTTCCATGCTGCTCCAAGATCTCTTCAGGCACGCCGACCACTTGTTCCTTGCTAAACGCGGAATAAGAAACAATGCCCCCCATAAACGCCTGACTGCTCCCCTTCATGGATGTAAGCAGATGGGACAACATCCCCCCGGTGCAACTCTCGGCGACCGCCACGGTTTTCCCTTGTTGAATCAAAGAGCGCATGACCACTTCCTCCAGCGGTTCCTCACGCTCACTGTAGCAGTAATCTCCAGTTCTCTTCAGCACTTCTGTTTTTATTGGCGCGATCAACTCCCGCGCTGCCGACTCTGTAGCTGCCCGAGCAGTTAACCGCAAAGTCACGCCTGCTTCTTTCGCATATGTAGCGATGATGGGATTGTCATTAGCTTCAATCAAATCTTTGCAAGTCTCTTCAAGGAGCGACTCGCCAATCCCAAAAAAGGATAATGCCTCGGACACCAACGCTTGCCCACTAGCAAAGGTGTCCAAGATATACGGACGAACTTGTTGCTCAAACATGGGGATCAATTCACGCGGTGGACCCGGCAGAAGCACGTAAGTCACGCCGTCTTTGGAAACAGCCAATCCAGGTGCTGTCCCATGCGCATTATGAAACACAACACCATCTTCAAAAACATGGGCCTGCTTGTAATTATTGGATGGAATGTTTCGCGAACGCCCTTGAAACCACTCTTCCAACGCAGTCACTACAGCAGGATCCCGCACCAATGGAATCCCCAAAAAATCCGATAGCGTTTCCTTTGTCAAATCATCAAGCGTGGGGCCGAGTCCGCCACACAGGAAAACCAATTGAGAGCGCCTATGCGCCTGCTCAATAACTTCCATCAACCGCGCTTGATCATCACCAACAGAAGTGTGAAAAACCACTTCCACTCCAAGGGAAAAACACTCGCGCGAGAGATAGGCGGAATGTGTGTCCACCGTTTCACCCAACAACAGCTCCGAACCGACCGTAATCACTTCCGCGCGCATGCCATCGTTCCTCTCTAACGTAACTTCCTTCCAATGCATTGGGTTACTGCAAATGGGTCATCGAGACGATCTTTCTGTTTTTGTAGAAATAATCAAGTCCGGAAATCACCGTCACGATAACCGCAAGCCATGTAACAATTTCTGAGAATGGAAAAGAGATCGAAGAAAACGGGACATTGTTCAGCATCAACGCCACAATGGCGACGATCTGAGTGATCGTTTTCAGCTTCCCCAACGGACTAGCCGCGATGACCACCCCTTCAGCCACCGCAATCATCCTCAGACCTGTGATGGCAAATTCGCGACTGATGATAACAATCGCAATCCACGCTTCCAGGCGTTGCATTTCGACAAGTGAAATCAATGCCGCCGTAATCAATAGCTTATCGGCCAAAGGGTCCAAAAACTTACCCAATGTGGTCACCATTTTGTTTTTGCGGGCCAGATACCCATCAAGCCCGTCGGTGACGGCAGCCAAAATGAAAATGAAGGTGGCAATAATCTCACTTACTGTTAGGGTAACGCTTCCCACCTGGACGTAGCCCATATTAAAGCGAACCAACAAAAAAAGCATCACGACTGGTACTAAGAAGATACGGGCCAGCGTAATCTTGTTGGCTAGGTTCACCTTAACCAACCTCCCTGGCTATGACAGATTCACTCAGATAGTAATGTAATTTATAGCACCATCTTAAACCAAGAACCATCTATTTGGTCAGACGGGAAATAGCTGAATAAGCGGGCCCGTCAGCACCCTTGTCAGCACACACCCCTCGAGCCAAAGCTTTCCTAGTGTAATTCTTTCGTAAGTATAAACCAACCGGCTAGGCGGTGTCAAAAAAGAGCAGGGATTCCCCTGCCCTATTCCATGCTTATTCTTGTGCGGACGAGTCTTCCCCGGTTGCGTTGGCCATACGCACTTGGTAAAGCGACACTTCTTTTTGCGTTGAGGTGTCGATCAACACTCCGTTGGCAAACAACGCCACTTGATCGGGGTTATCTAAGCGTACGGACAACCACTTGTTGTCGTTGAACGTCATCGTCTGGTTTGCCTCCAGCCTCTTGTCGAACAACGCTTTTCCTTTCGGGCCGCCAGCGCGCACACGGATATCCGTCGGTTTTTTGGCCGTGATTTTGACCACCACCTGATCCGCGTTTTCAACTTGATAAACATCGCCAAACTCATAACTGTCTGAGGTTTGGAACAGCATCACGCGGGGGCGCTGCTTGTTTATCACGGACGCATCGCTAGGCTTCGCCTCCGAGTCAGCGGAAACGACTTTCACTTCTTTGCCTCCGCTGACCACTGCCCAAGTAACCACCGCCCCGATGGCGAGCACGGCGATCACCGCAGCCGCCACCCAGACGACTTTGTTTTGAGACAGACGGTTCCACCACTCATTGATTAAAGCCGCCCGGCCGGCATCATCCTTTGCCCGTTTGGACCGCTCTTTTCTACTTAACGAGGCAGCGGGAACGGCACTGCCAACAGCGGCCTCTGCCTCTATGGAAGTTTGGTTTTGTTCCTCCCATTTTTTGTAGTAGCTCAATAAAGGATTGGGGGCCACATTCAAAACACGGGCGTACGTACGGATATATCCTCTTACGTAAACCGGATCCGGCAACTTCGAAAATTCGGCGCTTTCAAGCGCTTCTATATAGTGCGGCTCAATTTGGGTTAACTCCGCCACATCCGACACGCTCAGTTGTTGGTTTTCCCTAGTTGTTCTCAATTGTGTAAAAGGGTTAGGCATTTCACCTATGTACCTCCTATAGGGATGATTGAACAGAATTAACTCCTACAGTATAGCTCACAGGGGAAAGATTCGTCAAAAAAGCAAGCCTGTGTGTGGTTAGGCTTGCTTTTTCGCTATTGGTTATTATCTTGTTTGAGATGAATGAACGTCGCCGATTTCTGCACTGGTTCCCCATTGACTGTCACTTTGGCATTGTCTGGTTTGTTGAGATAGATGTAGATGTCAGGACTCTGTGAAAAGTCATGCTTGTAAGTGAACGTCTTGCCCGCACTCACTCTTACATCTTTAAACGGACTCCCATCGGCTCGGTGACGAAGATCAAGTCCCAACTCTCCCAAAGCCTCCACCTTGATCTCCGCCCCCGCTCCACTCACTCGGTAATGGTCGGTTGTCTTTCCGCTACTGATAAACTTAAGCGTAGTTGTAGGCGAGGGTGTTGGCGTCGGCTCCTGATTTGGCGCCGGCTGTTGGGATTTGGTCTCGCCTGTCGTGATTTGCTCCTTGCCCTTGCTATCTTCGTCATCCCCAACAAAGGAGGCGACGCCCCAAGCAATCGGAATACACAAGGCCAAACTAGCCGCCGCGATGATCACAGAACGCTTAGGAGCCTTGAACTTCGGCGTGGAGACCTTTTTCGGCTTCTTGTTTTTGACGGCACTTCTAGACAGCGATGGCATTTGTACGGCCTTCTGATCCGTTGGATCATGTTGCTCCTGCTCTTGGGAAAACGGTTCACGCACCGACGGCAATGGATTGGTGGAGCCTGTATCCACCTTTTTCATTTGGGCGGTGCGCGATAATATGCTCTTTGGCCCGGTGCTGGTCGGGTTTAATTTTTGGTTGTCCCGCGTCCGCCTTGAATGCAACGTGTGCGCAAGTGTCGACTCCTGGCTGAGTGGGGTCTCCTCCGGCGGTTGCGGTGCCGTGAACTTAGGCTGATTAAATGTAGCTTGGGCATTCCCCGGAATGGTCTGCTCCAACTCTTGTTTTTGGGAAATTGCCTTCATCATGCCCGTCGTCCGTTGGTAACCCACATCCCGGCGTGCCAGCTCTTTGTCCCTGCGCAACTTGTCGCTTTCTGTGCGCTTCGCGGTCAATGCCGTTTGTGTGTTGATGCGCGATTGAGCAGGTTTTTGGTTGACTGTTGGCAGTTTGAATGCACTCGTCTGCTGCCCAACCGGCTTGTGAACACCCGTCGCCTGATTGATGGTGGGCAGTTTGCCAGTCAACTGTCCAGCAAACGAATGCGTTTGGGTCTGCGCTAAATCATTTTCGGTAATGGCTTTGAGAACAGTTGTATTGAAACGTTCCGCCTGCTCCATTTTGCGATATTGTCTCAAAATATGATGAGGTTCAATTTTTACACAATTGGCATATGAGCGAAGGTACGTACGTACATAGAATGGACTAGGCAATTTATCAAACTCGCCATTTTCGATTGCAATCAAAAAGGATTTTTGAATTTTCGTCTTTTCCTGTAATTGATCGAGGGATAGACCAATCGCTTCGCGGGCTTGTCGAAGATATGAGCCGATTTCGACAGACACCCCAGCCACCTCCTGAAAGGCTGTCAATAAACATGATCCAACCTTCAATTTGTTTTCACTTAAAATGGTAGATATACTCCCAATGTATCTGCCGATTAGCTAAGACTAAAAGTGAATATATTACTTTTCAGGCACCAGAACATCCATCTCTCGGTTCATGCAGATACGTTTTTACATATTGCTGATTGTATAAAAGCAACTCAATCACTAACCCATACTTTTCAGATTAACAGAAGTTGTTTATCAAAATCAATAACCATTCTTAGTAGATTTATATAACAAAAAACACCTAAGAAGGTTGTTTAGAATTTGACTCAAGCATACCACGACCTTTTTCATGTGTCAAAAAAGCTCTCTTATCACAGAGAGCTTCACTTCACAACGGAGATATAAATATCTTTTGCGCTTGAATATTTATTGATAACAACAGGAAATCCGTTGATATTTACAGAAACATTTTTAGGTTCTAACAATTTGAGCCAGACCCCAGTCGAAAATGACTGGGTGAATACTTTTTTATCCTCAGTAACCTCGCCTTGGACAAACGGCTTGTCTATCTCTTGTTTCCTCACTTCGAATGCGCTACCCGACTCTCTCAACCAACTGATTTTCAACTCCAACTCATGCGCATTGATCAGTTCATATCGGTCCGGACCCTCAGGCGAGGTGGAGAGAACGGACAAACGCGGTTTGCCCAACGGCTTGTCCGCTTCTTTCACCTGATTTTGCTTCACTGTAAGAGGGGCTTCCTTCGATTTTAATTGCGCTGCGTTTTCTGCCCGGTACCACATAAACGCGATGGTAGCGAGCACCAGCAACACCGCGCCCACGATCAACATAATTGTGTACACCTTGCCGAATACGGAGCCTTGCTTCTTTTTTTCCCGCCTCGCATCTCTTCTACGCGGTTGTAGGGGCGGGCTTGCTTGCCTGCGCGGCCCTGCTGCCGGCTCAGGCGGAGAAGGAGTGATTCCCAGTTCTTCCGGATCCGGCACATCCGCCGGCATCTGAGGACGCCGCGGCTTGCCCTTGGCCGTGCGCGCCAACGTCGGTTGCTCTACGAGTTCCGCCGATTCTTCTGTCATTTGGCGCAAGGACTTCGCTTGCTCCATTCGGTTCGGGTGGACAGACTGTGTCGGAGTCATCCGGGTGTTGGCTTGTCTCAGCTGTTGCCCTCCCGCCACTGGTTGTTGTGGCAACCGCTGGTTCACCGACCTCGCACCAGTCGGTGGTTGGGGCCCTGGCTGGTAAAGTTGCAACAATTGTTGTGGATTTTCGCCTACGGCCAAGGCATAAGCACGCACATACGCGCGCACATACGCCGGACTGGGAAATTGACTGAAATCCCCCTGCTCCAAAGCAATCAGATATTTTTTCTGGATTCGTGTGGTCGCTTCTACATCTTCAAGCGAAAGCCTCAATAATTCACGCGCTTGTCGTAACCGGTAACCTATTTCATTAGACAAGCTGATCCCTCCCGCCAACTACTTCATCATTTCTTCAATTGCACGCGGTAACTTTTCTCCGTATCTTGAGCCGAGGTGTTGATAGTCTGCCCATTCGCTGTCACTTCCACATTGGATGGGGTACCCAAGCGGAACCAAACCTGATTTTGGTTACCGATCTCCAAGGTTTTCTCTTCGCCGACTTTCAAGGTAAATTCTTGCGGGGTGTCTTTGGCCGTCGGGGCAAAGCTGACGGTCGATTCGCCGTCCCTGCCTTTCAATTTCACTTCCAGCTTATTAGCGTTTCGCACATAATACAATTGCCCTTCCAATGGATTATCGGACGTCCCACCTTCTTCCAGGTAGACAGTGTTTTGCCCATCCGCACGCACGCTATGGTCAACGGAATCGGCCACATTCTTGTCCACATTTCCGCCGGCTGTATCGCTTTCCGGCTGGAACACGGTAAAATACAACGTTCCGCCCACCAGTAACAACGCTCCAATGGCAACGGGCAAAACCCATGTGAGGGGCTTTTTGTCTTTCCGGCCTTCACTCTTGCTCTCCAAAGCGATCCGGCGCGGCGCCAACGGTTGATGTTGCATGGTTTGCTGCAAGTTCGGCAAATTCGAACGCAGAGTTTGTGTCATTTCAAGCGATGGTGTTGGTTGTTGTGGCTGTGATGGTGGCAATGGTGTGGGCGGCTGTGCCTGAGGCGTCATAGATTGTAGTTGCGGTGGTGTCATCGCCCTCGGCGGCATGGACTGTGCGGCCCTTGGTTGCATCGGAGTCTGTTGTACATGCCCTCCTTGTTGCATGGAAACCGGCATCACAGTGCGAGTCGTTTGTTGATCTTGCGGTTTTGTCTTTTTGTTGAGCAAAGATTGCGGCTGTGTTTGGCGCAATGGTTGTCCTTGTGGCAAAGCAAACGAATCTTGCTTTGCTTCAACCGGTTTGATATTGTTGGGTCCGAAAGTAGCACGCGGTTGTGGAGCCGGCTGCACTGTCGGTTGTGCTGGTTCTTCCGTTTTCCCCAGCACCGTTTTCTCAAAGTAATCCAATAAAGGCCGCGCGTCTAAGCCCAAGCATTTCGCATATGTGCGCAAAAACGCTTTGGCATAAAACGGACTTGGCAATTGGTCGAAGCGATCATTTTCCAACGCATTCAAATATTCTGTATGAATGTTCGTAGAACTGTTCATTTGCTCGAGCGTGTATCCCTGCCGCTCTCGCGCCTGACGCAAATAAGCTCCAATCCCGGCCATGTTTCCCCCTCCAAACGTTTGTTAAAATCCATCGAATTCTGGTTCCACCACTTCGTACGTAATCTGTTCATCAGGATGATTTCTCAATTCAATGATCGTGTCAAAGTCATCGAGCGTGTATTCCGTCTCTTTGACAAAAATATCTGGATGCTCAATCACTTTGGTTGCTTGCATCCGCAAAATGTCCCTGACCAATTGGTCATGTCGTTCGGTGGCTCTGCGCGTAGACACAATGCCATCGATGATGTACACATGGTTCTCAGACAATTCATCGTGAGCCAACTGACTTCGAACTGTCTGCTTCAACAAGGTGGATGAAACAAATGTCCACCGTTTATTTGCGCAGACACTGGAAGCCACGATCGACTCCGTTTTCCCCACGCGTGGCATACCTCGCACCCCAACCAGCTGGTGCCCTTCTTTTTTAAACAGCTCTGCCATAAAATCAACAAGCAAGCCCAATTCGTCCCTAGTAAAACGGTAGGTTCGCTTGTCTTCAATGCACCGATCCAAATACCGCCCATGCCGTATGGCCATCCTATCCACCAATTTCGGCGGGCGCAACGCGGTGATCGTGATATTGTCAACACCGAGGAGGATCTGTTTCAATGCTTCAATTTTTTGTTGTTCCTCTGTTCGCAAAAGCATTCCTCGGCGGCTGTTTTCCACACCGTTAATTGTCACAATGTTTATGGAAAGCATACCCAGCAAAGAGGCGAGATCCCCTAGTAGCCCCGGTCGGTTTTTATGAATTTGATATTCCAAATACCATTCCTGAGAACTCATTCCAAAACACCCCTCCACTCCTTCACCGCTTGCCTTTAGAAGGGATTCATATGACTTTTAGTATAGCATAATCCAAATTGAAGGAGGTAGTTTTAAAAATAAACAAATTATGTAGTTATAAAAATAAAACACCTGATATCTACAGGTGTTTTATTTTTATATACGATGCACTAATCACTTATTTGAATCAACTAATTTTACCATCAAATTCGCCATGGTGCGTTGCTCATCTTCACTAGCCACACTCCACAAATCGGCTAACAGCCGCTCTTGCTCGTTTTGCGGGTCAACGTCTTTTGCCAAGTAGTCACCAATTTGGTAGGCCAATTCGGAAATCGTTTCGCGATCCATCCCCAGCTTCTCCGCTTGATGCACGCGATTTGACAAAAACTCTTTCCACTGATCAAAATTTTCCAAGATGGTCATGCTTTTCCCTCCTATACCACTCAGCGATTTTATCGCTCTAAGAGTAATATGGGACAAAAACATTTTTTTTATGCTTATGTGTACCAACCGCCATTGACCGCAAGTACTTGGCCAGTCACATATCCCGCGTCGCCAGAACACAGGTATTTCACCGCATGGGCCACCTCGTCCGGCGCCCCCAATCTGCCCATCGGGATATCATCAGCCAACGCCTCCTGTTCGTCACGGGTTAGTTGCCCATCCAACAACTTCGTGTGAATGGCGCCAGGAGCCACTGCGTTGACTGTGATTCCCGAACGCGCCAATTCTTTAGCGAGGGCTTTCACCATGCCGATCTGCGCTCCCTTGGCGGCAGAATAAAGCACTTCCAGCGCGCCACCCGTCTGGCCCCATATGGATGAGACCGCCACGATCCGCCCGTGTTTGCGGCTTAACATGCTCGTCAACACGACTTGCGCCAAGTGAAAAAACCCCCGCACATGTACATCCATGACGTCATCAAACTCACTCTCCGAATGATCCTGAAAAAAACCGACCATGCCCTGTCCAGCAGCATGGATAAGAACCGTCGGCGCTCCCAATTGGGAGACAATCGCTTGATGTGCCTGGTCTACCGACTCTCTTCTTGCCACGTCGTGCCGCACCGCAAAAGCCGGCCTGCCGTATGTTCGGCAACGCTCAACAACACGTTGTGCTTCAGCCTCGGAATTCAGATATCCGACCGCCACCGCGGCCCCTGCCTCTGCCAATGCTTCTGCGACAGCCGCGCCGATCCCTCCGCTCGCTCCGGTAACCCACGCGACTTCCCCTGCCAACTTCGCTTCCATCCGTCCATCCCCCCATTTAAAAAGGCGCCCTTTTTCAAGGACGCATACATTTATTATCCCAATGGCCGCACTAGCGACACAGCAAAACGCGACCAATCGATATGTTCTTTCATTCGCTCGTTCACGTCAGCCAGTGTTAACTCCTCCAACATCGGAATGATGCGGAACAAGTCTACCCCTTTGAATTGGTAACTGGTGAATTGGTTAGCAATCCACTCAGGGGAATTGAGATACCGCAAATTGCTACCGATTTTTTTCTTGCGAATCCGGTCAAAGGTATCCTGCGAAATGCCTTGGTCAATCTTCTTCGGCAATTCTTCCCGTATCCGCTCCAGCAACCGATCAGGATTAGGTGTATCCCCTCCCATCATCGAAAAGCCAAATCCGCTTTCCAATGAGTAGTCAAAACCGAAGTTATCGTCGATCAAACCTTCGTCATATAGGGATTGATACAATTCAGTCGCCGGGCCGACCAAGGCCTCCAGCACGATTTGGGTCGCCAATTCTTGTTTCAATGCGGCTTCCCCTTCCACTTGTGTCCAAGCTTTGCCCTCTTTGAAACCAAATAGGCACTTGGAAATACCCACACTCAATTTCATTTCGTTCAGCGGCTGGGCCACCTCGTCCGGCTCTTCGTCAAAGAAACGGACGATCTCCGCTTGTTGCTCAAACTTTTTAGCGGCTTGGTTTTCCCTGATCAAGGTCATGGTGCGCTCCGGGTCCACCGCACCGACGACAAATAACAGCATGTTGCTTGGATGGTAAAACGTCTCGTAACAGGTGTACAGCAACTCTTTGTTGATTTGTGCAATGGACTCAACTGTGCCGGCGATGTCGATTTTCACGGGATGTTTTTGGTACATCGCCTCGATCAGACCAAAGTAGGAGCGCCAATCTGGATTGTCATCATACATACGGATTTCCTGACCGATGATTCCTTTTTCTTTCTCCACATTTTCATCCGTGAAATGGGGCGATTGCACAAAATCGAGCAGAGTGGTCAAGTTTTTGTCCACATGGTCGGTGCAAGAAAAGAGATACGCTGTTCTAGTAAAGCTGGTAAAGGCATTGGCTGAAGCGCCCTGGCGTGAAAACTCTTGGAAAACATCTTCACCGGAAGGCTGTTCAAACATCTTGTGCTCCAAAAAGTGGGCGATCCCGTCGGGTACGGAGATTTTCTCCTTGCCGGGCACTTGAAAGGTGTTGTCAACTGAACCGTATTTCGTCGTGAAAGTGGCGTACGTCTTGCTGAACCCTTGCTTCGGCAAGATGTACACATGCAATCCATTGGGTAGCTTTTCATAAAACAGGGTTTCTTGGATTTGGGCGAATTCAATTTTTTGCATCAGCATTCCCCTCCTAGTCACGCAGGAAATAAATCGTATCCAATTGCACCTTTTGCGCCACCCGCACGACATCTTCTATGCTGACGCGCTGAATGGCTTGCAGCATCTGCTCCAGCGTTCTTTCTTGCCCAGCTAACACCGATTGGTGATGGAAATGGATCAGCTCGTAAGAGCGGTCTTGCTGTTCCTTGTAGGCATTGGTCAATGTCGCTTTGGTTTGTTCCAATTCTTGTTGGTCGATCCGTCCCTGACGCATAGCTTCCAATTGTTCTTTGATGATGTCGACCGCTCGTTGGAAATTGCCGATTTCGATGCCGGATTGGATCATCAGTAAGCCCTTGAGGCTTTCCAGTCGGGAAGAGCAGTAGTACGCCAGGCTAGCCTTTTCACGCACATTGCGGAAAAGCTTAGAGTGCGGGAACCCACCCAAAATCCCGTTGTAGACAACCAGTGCTGGATAGTCGTTCGAAGTGATCTCCGTTTGTGTACGGCAACCGATGTTTAATTTGCCTTGTTTGACATTGAGCCGATCGACAACCACCTTTTCTTCCTTCACTTCGCGGACGACGGGGGCGAGTGTATATGTCTTGCGTTGCCCAGTTGCCTGCGAGGCCAATCGGTCACGCAACAGTTCGACAACCTGTTCCGTCGAAACATTGCCCACGCAGTACAGGTCGATGGGGCAGGTGCGAATCACATCCTGATAATATGTATAAAGTTCGGTCGCCCCCAATTGCTCCAAATCAGCTAACCGTCCGTGATTAAACAAGGCGTAGGGTTCGCCTTTGCACATCTCTTCTACCATCCGCTGAGCGGCATAGCGGATTTTGTCGTCTTGCAGGCTTTCGATTTTTTGCTTGAGGTTCTTCTTTTCAGCCTCCACATAAGAAGCTTTGAACCCATTTCCTTCGGTTGCCGGGGCAAACAAAACTTCGGTGAAAAAGGACAGCCCTTCTTCCAAAAGCGCCGGCTTGTCCTGCAAATACCGCTCATTGGCGATTTCCAGACCAAATTCCATTAGGTGGCGTTCCCCGCGTTTGGACACGTCGCCAAACAGGATGGCTCCATACAGGTCATCCAGCTTTCTTTTCAATTCGATCGTGGTGGGGGTCGATTGTGTACCCCGTTGCAACACCGCAGGCAACAGCGCGGTTTTGGTTACGGTTTCCGGCTTAAGTTCTTGTCCGATATAAGCTACAAACGTGGTCGTTTTAAACTTGGTGCTTGGTAAGACATGCACTTGGATATTCCCAATCGAAACGGTTTCAAAATGGTTATTGGCCACGTTGACACCTCTCCTTTAATGTGCCGATGTATTAACATTATAGACTAATTCCAACTGAATGGAAACGATAACCACTTTTTCGGATGAATTCCCTTTTCGAAAAAGCGCTACCGCCCAACGGCTCGTTCACAGCAGTCGGGCGGCGCCGTTTTAACTCTGCATGAATTGTTTCAGATCAGCTTCTGTTGCAGGAACAATCAGTTCTTTATTGACCACTCTTTGTTTGAATTCATCCACCCGTTTGAGCACGTCAGGCTTGACATGTTTGGTAGTGGTTGAGGCATAGTCCACCCCGTTTTCTTTTAAGCCGAATTGCAACAATTTGCCTGCTTTGTGCTTCTTCTGTTGCTGGGCTTTCATCACGTTGAAAACAGCCACATCCACTCTCTTAACCATCGAGCTCAAAGTGTGATCTGGAGCCAAGCGACTCTGATCCATGTCCACTCCGATAGCCCAATATTTTCCTTTTTCCCGTGTCTTTACTTCGTCAAACAATCCTTTTCCAACACCGCCAGCCGCATGATAAATGATATCAGCTCCACCATCGTACATCGCTTTGGCCAGCGACCGCCCTTTGGTGGCATCATTAAAGCTCTCAGCGTACGCTACTTGCACTTTCACTTTGGGGTTTGCCGCATGAACACCGGCTCGATACCCCACTTCAAACTTTTTGATGAGGGGGGAGCTAATCCCGCCAATGAAGCCAACCTTTCCCGTCTTGGTGCTCAAAGCGGCAATCATCCCCATCAAAAATGAGCCTTCTTCTTCCTTGAAGGTGACAGCGGTAACATTTTTGGGAATCTTGCCGCCCATATCGCTGTCCACGATCCCAAACTGAGCATTTGGAAATTGATTTGCCACATCAGCAATGGCTTTTTCAATCTTAAAACCGACACCCCATATCATGTCACGGTTTTCCCTGGCAAATTTGGTCAAGTTGGGCACATAATCCTCATCCCGCTTTGACTCAAGTGCCTTGATATCTATTCCTAATTCCTTTTGTGCCCGTTTCAAGCCGGCGTAAGTGATTTGGTTGAATGATTCATCGTTCAAACCGCCCGTGTCAGTCACCATCCCGGCGGAGAAATCGCCTTTCGCCTTTTGGTTGACGTTTCCGCCGCCTGCACACGCAGACAGCAAGAATACACAGCAAGCCAGTAGCAACGAAGCCCAACTCATCCGTTTCATGATAATCCTCCTTTGTTTTGATCTGGATGAACTTAGTATGAACCTGAGCAAATAAAAAAAACCTCAGCCAATGAATTGGCTAAGGTCTTTTGATGAGGATTAACGGCTTCCTTTTTCGTATGGTTTCCCAACTGCTGCAGGCGCTTCCGCCCGGCCTACGAAGCCAGCCAACGCCAGGATGGTCAACACATAAGGCAACATGCTCAGCACTTCACTGGGCACGTATTTCGTTACATTGAACAGCTGGCCTGTCAGGGTCAAAGCTACGGCAAAACCGAAGAACGTTGCCGCCCCCAGTACCCCAAACGGACGCCACTTCCCGAAAATCAGCGCGGCCAAAGCGATAAACCCTTGACCCGCCACTGTGCCTTGGTTGAACTCACTACCGATGGCAATCGACAATCCAGCTCCCCCTAATGCGGCCAGCGCGCCACTGATCAATACGGCAACATAGCGCATTTTCACCACGGATACACCCGCTGTCTCCGCCGCATGCGGATGTTCGCCCACCGCGCGCAACCGCATGCCGAAGGTGGTACGAGTAAGCAGATAGTAACTGATCAGTACCACCAAAATCGCGATATACGTGGTCGGCAACGCTTTAAACAGAGAGGGGCCGATCACAGGAATATCGCTCAGAAACGGAATCGCGATGGCATTTAACTTGTTTTCCACCACCGGGGTTTGCCCCGCGCCATCATACAAGTGCTTAACCAAATAAACGGATAACCCTAAAGCCAAAAAGTTGATCGCCACACCGCTGACCACTTGATCCGCTTTGAATGTAATGGAGGCAACAGCGTGCGGCAATGCGAGCAACACCCCTGCAAGAACTGCAAACAGCAGGCCCAGCCATGGACTACCGGTTGTTAGAGTGGAAACGACCGCGGTAAACGCACCAATGGTCATCAATCCCTCCAACCCGATATTGACGACACCGGACCGCTCAGAATACAGGCCACCCATCCCGGCCAAAATCAACGGGGTGGCATAAATGACAGTTGTTGATAATATGTTGGTCAACGTATCAAGCACGCTTGTCCCCCCCTTTATTCCGGCTGAACTTGCCCAAGAGCCGGCCGGTTACATTGGCAGCCACAAACAAGATGATTGCGGCAAATACTACCCGAATGACTTCAAACGGCACCCCGGCTTCAAACTGCATGTTTCCGCCGCCATATGTGAGGATACCAAACAGCACAGAAGCCAACACGACACCTAGTGGAGTGCTGGCACCTAACAGAGCTACCGCAATGCCATCAAACCCGATACCCGTGAAGGCAGGTTGAATCGCCAGATAACCGCTTGTACCCAACGCTTCGCCCGCTCCGGCCAAACCGGCGAACGTACCGCTGAACATCATGGACAAAATGATGTTGCGTTTAACGCTCATGCCCGCGTATTCCGCTGCCAGCGGATTGTGTCCAACCGCGCGCAATTCATATCCCAACCGGGTACGCCATACAAGCACATACATAACGAAAGCGGCCAAGATCGCAAGGATAAGTCCAAAATGCAAACGGGCGCCTCCGAACATTTGTGAAACAGCATCAATGCGTAGCGAAGCGGAATCCATGATTTTCGGCGTCGAATCGGCCCCATTGGACATCCAGTGGAAAACCAATGCGTTCGACAGATACAAGGCGATAAAGTTCATCATGATAGAGATGATCACCTCGTGAACCCCGCGCGTCGCCTTCAACAAGCCCGGTACCAAGCCCCATACAGCTCCGGCCAAGCCACCGGCGATCACAGCCACAACTGCATGCAAAACAGGAGGCAGATTCAATTTGAGCCCGACGATGATCGCCACCAACTGACCCACGATAAACTGCCCCTCAACGCCGATGTTGAACAAACCCGTCCGAAACGCCAAGGCAACCGCCAAACCAGTCAGGATCAGAGGCGTGATCGTCCGGAGCGTTTCACCGAGGTCGTATGGCTGCACCAACGCACTGACGAACAACGCGTTGTAAGCCGCAATCGGATCATATCCGGCCACCACCATCATGATCGCGCCAATCAACATCCCTAGCAAAATGGACAACAGGGAAGTGATAAAAGTAGATTGTGAATTGATGCGAGACAAGACTTTCATTCCGCCTTCACCTCCTGTTGTTTGACACTGCCGGCCATCAACAAGCCCAATTCTTCTTCGGAGGTGTTTTTCGGGTCAACCCAGCCGACGATTTTCCCTTCATAAATCACAGCCACCCGATCACTCAATTTCAGGACTTCATCCAGTTCCAAAGAGACCAACAGCACGGCTTTGCCATTATCCCGTTGTTCGATGATCCGGCGATGGATGAACTCAATCGCCCCTACGTCCAACCCACGGGTCGGTTGCGCCGCAATCAAAAAGTCAGGATTGCGGTCCACTTCCCGAGCGATGATCGCTTTTTGCTGGTTACCGCCGGATAAAGCACGAATAGGCACGTGTTTATCAGGCGTGCGCACGTCAAACTCGCTGATCAATCGCTCCGCGTATTTATCCACTTCATCTTTTTGTATCAGCCCATTTTTCGAAAACGGCTCTTGGTAATATGTTTGCAAGACCATGTTTTCACTAACCGAAAAGTCAAGGACGAGCCCGCGTTTGTGACGGTCCTCGGGGATGTGGCCCACGCCCGCTTCGGTCACCTTGCGAGGGCTTGCATTGGTCACATCGTGCCCGCCAAGGCGAATCACCCCGCCTTTTACCGGACGCAAGCCGGTGATCGCTTCGATCAATTCAGTTTGTCCGTTGCCGTCCACACCAGCCAAGCCGACCACTTCACCAGCTCTCACTTGCATGTTCAGCCCGCGAACCACTTCTACACCGCGATTGTCTTCAACAACCAGATTGGCAATATCCAACACCGTTTGACTCGGATTGGCTTCTGCTTTTTCGATCTCGAAAGAGACTTCCCGGCCAACCATCAGCGCGGCTAGTTGATTCTCATCCGTATCTTGCACATCGACCGTCTTGATCACCTTTCCGCGGCGAATCACCGTTACCCGGTCGCAAGTGCTCATGATTTCTTTCAGCTTATGTGTGATGAAAATAATTGTTTTCCCTTCTTTTACAAGGTTCCGCATAATTTCCATCAACTCATTGATCTCTTGCGGAGTCAACACGGCAGTCGGCTCGTCAAAGATCAAAATGTCAGCGCCACGGTACAATGTTTTGAGGATTTCCACCCGTTGCTGCATGCCTACGGAAATATCAGATATTTTAGCCGTGGGATCCACCTTGAGATTATAGCGTTCCGACAGGCGCCGGATCTCACTTTCCGCTTTTTTCACATCGATGATGCCCAACTTGCTCCGTTCGTCACCCAGAATGATGTTTTCGGTGACAGTGAATGGTTGGACTAACATAAAGTGTTGGTGAACCATACCGATTCCAAGCTTATTGGCCATTGTGGGGCCTGTGATGGTAACCGGTTGTTCCTTGATGCGAATTTCACCCTCATCCGGCTGATACAAGCCAAACAGGATGTTCATCAATGTTGACTTTCCAGCTCCATTTTCCCCAAGCAAGGCATGAATCTCACCCTTTTTCACAGTGAGATGAATTTGATCATTGGCAACGATTCCCGGGAACCGTTTGGTGATTCCTAGCATCTCAACGACGTTCACAGGCTTCCCCCCTTTATAAATGAAAAGGATCGTGCTTTCTCCCCTTGTTTATATCCCTTGTCTTTCCATTTTAGAATGAGACAACGCTTTCAGCAGTATGCATGATGCCAAAATCAAAAAAACGGCGAACCATCTCTCTTCCAAATGAAAGCGGATTAAAACAAGAGGGATTTCTAGTATACATGAGATAATTAGAATTAGGAAGAGATATTTTTATAAATAGCTACTATAACCACAGAATTTCAATATGTTTTTCTAATTTGGACATAAAAAAGAGTTGGAGTGTTCCTCCAACTCTTGCTCCGCCTGATTAGTTCGCTTTAAAGTTTTTCGCTTCTTCAGGCGTGGTTGGCACCTTGATTTCGCCTTTGATGATTTTTTGTTGGAACTCTTCCACTTTTTTCACTACATCGTCGCTGATGTGCTTGCTTTTTACAAAGCTTACGCCGCCCTCTTTCAAGCCGAACTCTTTTTGCTCGCCGCCTTTGAGTTTTCCTTCTTTCAATTCTTTAATCACATCAAATACGGCAACATCCACTTTTTTGATCATGGAAGTCAAGGTGTGTTCCGGAGCCAGTTTGGATTGGTCCATGTCGACACCGATAGCCCAGAATTTGCCTTGTTCACGCACTTTCACTTCATCAAACAGCCCTTTGCCCACACCACCGGAGGCATGGTAAATGATGTCAACGCTTCCATTGTACATGGACTGAGCCAAAGAACGACCTTTCGTCGCGTCGGTGAAGCTTTCAGCATAAGCAACCTGTACTTCCGCGTTAGGATTTACCGCTTTCACCCCTGCGATGAATCCAGCTTCAAACTTCTTGATCAAAGGAGAGGTCATTCCGCCGATAAAGCCAACTTTGTTTGTTTTCGTCGTCAGACCAGCAATCGCCCCAACAAGGAAGGAACCTTCTTCTTCTTTAAAGGTTACTGCCGTTACGTTCTTCGGAATGTTTCCGCCCAAATTGTCGTCCACAATGCCAAAGTGCACGTTTTGAAATTGGTTAGCCACTTCTGGGATCGCTTTGTTGAACTTAAAACCAATGCCCCAAGTGATATTGCGACCTTCACGGGCAAATTTGGTCAAGTTAGGAACATAGTCTTCGTCACGTTTGGATTCTAGAGCCTTGATATCCGTGCTCAATTCTTTTTTGGAGCGTTCAATGCCGGACCAAGCGCTTTGGTTGAATGATTCGTCATTCAAACCTCCCGTATCCGTTACCATGCCTACAGAAAATCCTTTGCCACCAGCTTGTCCTGCATTTTGCCCGGAACAACCGACCACAGAGACAGCTAGGACACCCGCCAACACGGCAGCCCAAGCTTTTCTTACCATTTCCATTTTCCCCCTTGCAGCAACAAATCGCTTGTAGTGCTAAGCTTCATCTGACGCAAAAAACCCCCCTCTAACCAATACAGAAAAAATACGTATCAATCCAGAGGATTCTATATTTTGATAAAAACATTATTTGGATGTCAAATAAAGCTTCGCCCATAAATGTTATACCATGGGTTTACTTATTTGGCTACTGTTTTGTTTCTGTTCATATTGTTCTTTCGTCATCAACACTTCGCGCGGTTTGCTGCCTTCATAGGGACCGATCAGACCGTCTCCTTCCATCATATCGATAAGGCGCGCAGCCCGGGTGTAACCCACCCGCAAGCGGCGTTGCAGAAGCGAAGCTGAAGCCGCCTGTGATTCCAACACGATCTGAACCGCTTGCGGATATAGCTCGTCAGTCATGTCCTGCGCCTGATTCTCACCCCCCTGCGGAATCATCTCTTCTTGGTAATGGGGTTCCTGCTGGCCTTTTACAAACTTCACCACCGCCTCCACCTCTTCATCTGTGACAAAAGCCCCTTGAATCCGAATCGGTTTGGAGGCACCGGTTGGCAAATACAACATATCCCCTCGACCCAACAACTTTTCGGCGCCACCCATGTCGAGAATGGTTCGCGAGTCGGCTTGTGAGGAAACGGCAAAGGCGATCCGAGAAGGGATATTCGCTTTGATCACGCCCGTGATGACATCGACGGACGGACGTTGCGTGGCAATGATCAAATGAATCCCCGCGGCACGGGCCATTTGTGCCAGGCGGCAAATCGCGTCTTCCACATCGGATGGCGCCACCATCATCAAATCCGCCAACTCATCGACAATTACCACAATATAGGGCAACGGCTCTTTTCCATCCTCTTTCCGTTCGGTGACCATCTGGTTATACCGTTCAATATCGCGCGCTCCCATCTTGGCGAACAGCTCATATCGCTTCTCCATCTCGGCCACCACTTTCTTGAGAGCGACAGCTGCTTTGCGCGGCTCCGTCACCACTGGCACCAGCAGATGAGGAATGCCGTTGTACACGTTTAATTCAACCATTTTGGGGTCAATCATCAGCAGCTTCACTTCGTCGGGACGCGCCTTGTAGAGCAAGCTGACAACGATGCCGTTAATGCAGACACTTTTACCCGAACCGGTCGCCCCCGCGATCAGCAAATGGGGCATTTTCGCCAAGCTGTCCACTTTGGGCTCACCATAAATATCTCGTCCTAAAGCGATGCTCAGTTTGGATTGGTTGTCTTGGTAAGGCGAACTTTCTATCACATCACGCAACCCGACTTTGGCGACTTCGGAATTGGGGACTTCAATCCCCACCGCGGACTTACCGGGAATAGGTGCTTCAATGCGAATATCTTGCGCTGCCAACGCCAATGCGATGTCATCTGCCAGATTGACGATCCGGCTCACTTTCACTCCTGTCTCTGGCTGAATCTCATACCGCGTCACAGCCGGCCCCCGATGGATTCCGGTCACATTGGCCTTCACGCCAAAACTCTTCAACTTTTCGACCAGGATTTTGGCGTTTTCTTGATAATCGCCTTGATTCAGCTGATGTTTCCGTTTGAATTTGGTGAGCAATGAAAGCGAAGGCAACCGGTATTCCGCCGGCGTGTGCGTCTGGAACCGGACCACCAACTCTTCCTCTTTGGCCGGTTCAGCTGAACCAGCCGCCTGGGCAGGGACGTCTTGGCGAGGAGTCGATCCCTCTTCTGTTTTGAGCTGAAGCTGCAACTGCTTCGGCTTCATGTCATCTCCCGCTTCTTTCTGGTATGCATGATCGGCGAAATCATAAATGATCGGTTCGACGATCGGCTCATTGCTAACACCTTGCTCGGCATCCTCCCGCCGTCGCGACGAGGCAGTCGCTTTGTGCCGCTTTTTCTGGCGGCGAGCTTGTTTAGCTACATATCCACGCAGCCATTCAATCAGGCTCCGTTTCGCTTTTTTCTTCATCTTCTTGATCCAGCCTTTGGTCTTCTTAAACGCCTTTACATACGAGAAATCAGCGACCAAGAGAATCCCACTCAGCACCAACGCCCCCAGCACAATCAACGTGCCTGTGTCAGCAAACAAAAACCGCAACAGAGCGTAGAGAACAGCCCCCACCATGCCACTGCCAATGTCCTGGGGAACAGCGGAAGTCCGCTCATCCAACAAAAGGTACCACGTGGCGTCGACAATGCCTTGTTTGGTCTGCAATGTATGGAAAGTGAGATAATGGTTATAAGCCAGCAGCGACAAAAACACCAACAACACGCCCGTCATCCGCGGCGACCAGCGTTGCGGCCATTTCCGATTGACCATAACGTACACTGCCAGCCAGATGCCGATGATAGGCACAGCAAAATCCCATGTTCCCACGATAAACCGAGCCAAATACGTCAAGTTTCGCCCGATGGCGCCATAACTTGCCATAGTGATAAAAGATAAGGCCAAAAGGGTGATGCCATAAATTTCGAATAATATTTCACGCTTTAGTTGTTCAGGTTGCTTATTTTTTTTCTTTCTCCTTGCCATTTCGATCACCTTTCACTTAGCCATCGCTTTCCATTATAACATGGAAAAGCTCACCAGCAGGATTTCTTCCCTTGACATTTCTGATTAATCTGTGCTTTTTGCCCCGGCTGGTCGGCGAATGATCCCATCTTACGAAATTTCCCATCGATGTGCCCATTCCCTGCCCACTGATCAAGCGAAAATTAAAAAAACCCTGGTTCGGGCGTTCGCATAGGACATTATTAGGGTGTATCTGATGAATAGGACAGCGGCTCCAAAACCATTTTCTCATTCGCTTCACGCATGGCGAGGCGCTCCTCGAGAAAAGGTTTTTTCCGCCGCTTCTTCTCCACTAACTTGATTTGCCAGACACACCCTAGTAAAGGTTCTATCTTGCAAAACCACAGCATACGCCAACATGACGTAAAAAAAACTCATTTTCAATAGAGTTTTATTTGTTGATTAACGAAATCAGCATTTCGTTAATCAATTTAGGCGGCAAATGCTGTTTTTCATCTGAGTATTTCAATTCGGTTCATCTCTCATCATGTACAAGCCTTCAACACGCGCGCGTCAAAGAGGATCGGGTCAACCGCACTCACACAAAATTTAACCAATTGTCATTAACTTATCTATTTTTATGCCCCTTTATATATTTATTAATCATAAAATAATTAAATAAATATTATATTTGTGGAGGAACGAAAGTGAAACAAGTGCACACAGACCTTGATGTCATCATTATCGGTTCTGGATTGGGCGGTCTCACCGCTGGAGCGTTATTGTCCAAAGCAGGGATGAAAGTGTCCGTTTTAGAACAGCATTATGTGGTTGGGGGGTGCGCCCAGTCTTTTCGGAGGGGCACCTTTCTTTTTGACGCGGGAATTCATTTGATCGGCGGATGCGAACCTGGAGGGATCATTCATTCATTGTACGAGGAGTTGGGCCTATCTGGTGACATTGAATTTTTGGAAGTAAACCCCATGTTCCACCTCAATCTGGGCACCCGTCATTATGAGATTCCTGCCAACCTCGACCAGCTGTCTGCGTTGATGGGGAAATGGTTTCCCGCAGATAAAAAAGTAATTGAGGAAACCATCGCAGAGATTAAGCAATTGGGAACCATCATCTTGCACGATCAGTTTCAACAGGAACCCCATGTTCTCCAGCGACTGATGGAAGTAACCCAACTGTCTTTCGCCCAGTACTTGCATGGGCGTTTCTCTCATCCCCATGCTGCATTGGTACTGGGAGCATTGCACCCCTATGGCGGTGTACCGACCAACCAATTGGGCACCCCGTTTATGATGGCAATGATGGCTTCTTATCATCATGGCGCATATTATCCGCGAGGCGGCTCACAAACGATGGCCAATCTTTTGCGAGACTATATCGAATCAAAAGGTGGGATCGTCCAACTCAATAAAAAAGTGGCAAAAATTCTGTTCGACGGCAAGCGCGTCACGGGTGTGCTAGACCATAAAGGTAACTCTTACCAGGCAGATACCGTGATTTCCAATGCCGACATCCGAACAACGCTGATAGATCTTTTAGGCGCGGAACATTTGCCTTCCACTTACCTACATAGCATGAAACAAATGATTCCTTCCCACTCGGCAGTGATACTATACGGAGCGGTGTCCAACCATGATACCCAATCTCTTCCACACGAACTGTTCCTCTTTCCCGATCGGGAACTGGAGACAGAAGCACAATACTTGTATGATCCACTAAATCCGGAAACAGACCCCTGCATTCTTGTTTGTTGCCCTTCTTCCGTTGATCCCGGGTTGGCTCCCGACGGGTATGCCATTGTGACATTCATGTCCTTGTGCTCAGCCTCCCATTTGGAACACGCTCGTACCCAACTTGGAAAAGAAGCAATTCAACGCCATTATGTGGCATTAGTAGAGAAGAACCTTCCCGGTATTCAAGAAAAATTGGTTTTTCAAGAGTTCGCCACCCCGAAAACGGTTGAGCGGTACACATCCAACCACAACGGAGCGATTTATGGTTGGATGAAATCTGCCACCCAACCTTGGACAGACAACATGGGGCCTGCCACACCGATCGAGGGGTTGTATTTGGCCGGTCATTGGACACCCAACACACATGGAGTCATCGGAGCCGTCAAGTCAGGAAAAATCACGGCCAACCACATTCTTCAGTCGAGATGAAACCCTCGATAAATGAGAAAATCGATATAACTACCTTAGATGCTCAAAATAATTGAAATGAAAAAGCCACATAGACAATGGTATGTGGCTTTTTCGAGTCTTTCCAATTGTCTAAATTCTAATTTAGCAACTGCCCTTTCAAAGCAGAATCATATTAGTAAAACATGGTGACATATTTATTTGCGAAAAAAAGAATCAGGAAAGGATCTCAATGCAAGGTCAGAAAATTGATAGAGAAACAACAATATAACGGACAGAAAAGCATTATATGGTTCGAACAAAAAAATAAGTAATTGCAAGATGAGCTGACTTATAGTAACTTTACGAAAGGGCTGGAGAGCATGGACAAGAAAGTGAAAATAGTTTTCTATATTCTCGGAATCACTTTTTTAGTAGTCTGTATTTTCGCGATAATCTTCGGAATGTTTATTGTGTATCGAAATCTACAAGTGGACACTGTTGGATTAGAACTAAATCAGGCTAAAGCAGATGAGAAAGAAGCAATACTTCGTTATCTAGAGGAAAGTGACAAGGTGTTGAGTACAAACACAGCATCACCAGATGAAACGGAAGATGAGTTAGTTGCTGACTTGGAAACACTTAAGTCA
Organism: Laceyella sediminis; assembly: GCF_003003125.1. Taxonomy (GTDB): domain Bacteria; phylum Bacillota; class Bacilli; order Thermoactinomycetales; family Thermoactinomycetaceae; genus Laceyella; species Laceyella tengchongensis. Next base: position 229,952 of record NZ_PVTZ01000004.1, read on the forward strand.
CTAGAAGTCCCTAAACCAGCTAAGGAATATCACACTTTTTTACTTGATAACCTTTCCTTTCAAATTTCTGTAGTAAAAACTTTGAAAGATGATGAAGCGAGGAATCAATATAATGAAGAGTATAAACAGAAACAAATACAGGAAATTGAAGATGAGTACGAAAATTCTAGCAAGAGTAAAGTTTCTAAGATTATAAGAGATAAACAAATTGAGTTTGTAAATGAAGATAATCCCTCACAAATAAGAGACCTTGCTCTATTTAGAGAAATGCACGAAAGAAATAAAATGCTATTGGAATTGAAAGAAAAATTGAGGAAAATCGCCTATTCTCTACAATAACGTCTTGTAGCTACTTAAGTTAAATGCAAACAATCCTCTTACTCTTCTCTAAAGCAAAAAGAACCCGTCCTGTTTGTATTCAGGCGGGGACTTTTAGGAGTAGAAGGAGCACCCGTTAAAAATTTGGTGACATTCATCCATCAAGTGGATACTCCTTCTACCCCTATACTTTGGTTAATCGATGGCTGAAAAAGGGGTTCACGAAGAAAATCAGCTCTACTGGAGCAGACTCCTCAAAGATGATCACCTAAACTCAGCCATATCGTTCATTTCCACTTTATATCGATTGTTCCATTAAAGATCAAAATGACAAAAACAACGATCAAGATAACATCCAAAACAATAAACAACATATAGGTCGTTTTTTGTTTCCATTCCCGCTTCTGACTCAAAATGTTTATTCCAAAGAAGAGAATCGATGTCAGTACCGCATATATCAAAGCCACATATTGTATCGCCATAGTTATCCCTCCGTTATAAGATGCTGGATAAGGAAGTAAATCATTGTAAACACACTACGCATTCGAATAATAAAGCCCGTCGAATCCATCCATTTTTCAGCGAACCAAGTTTTTCCGACCATCGATCATGATCATATTGAGTTGAACGGCTGCCCCATATATATATTCGCGAATAAATTAATTTTTTTGTCAAAAATACATCGATTTCTACAAAAGGTTGCCTCCATGTATCATCTCAAGACTTTGATCAAAGCGTTGTGTAAGTAAAAAAAGTTTAATGATTCACCAATTTAAAGGAAACCTTTTTCACATTAAGATGACCTCGACATTTGTTTTTGTATGTATTGAAGCTCTTGTTGTTGTACTATTAAATAGAACGACTTCCCATGCAAACGTGATCAGATTTAGAATGGATGAGAAGGCAATGCTGCCTGCAAATATGAAATGCATCCTTCTCTAGCTAATCTAAACAATAGGAGTGATGGTATGTTCAGAAAATTCCCGTTTTTAATATGGGTATTTTTACTCATATTTCTAATGTATAACGGATATGCTTACTACTTAGGCCAGCAAGTTGAGGTTGGAAACCAAAAGCAGATGCTCACCTATTGGGCTTGGATTGATCTGGGTAGTCGCTTCAACTTATTCATGATAGGGCTTAGTGGCGTAGCCTGGGTGATTCAGAAACATCGTATACCCTTTTTTACCTATTCATCAGCGACTACATTGTCCTTCTATAGTTTACAGATCGTTGTTTCTCTCTTCTTTTTTCCTGAAGTGCAAAAGCCCCTTATCGCAAACAACCCCACCATCGGTTGGAGTGAAACCATTATGGGTTGGGGAGACGTGAAAGCAACAACCCTTATTCTTATGAACTCCGCCTGGACCGTCTGCGGCTTAATCATTGGTTGGCTGGCTTACTACATACAATGTAAAAGCGCAAAAAGAAAAGGTTCATTTTAATGGACTCTCTGCACTTCAACCCACGTCTTCATTCGTTTCACTACCGGCCCTCTATTCCTTTACCTATGACACAACTTCAAATGCAGAAGAGTATCTCTAATCTCCATCCATAATAAATAAGCTCCCCACCAGGAGAGCTTTTCCCACATCATAAACTAATCCGTAGTCCGGGTTGAAATCGGGGATCGAGATAATGGGCAGGATCGGCGCTGAGCAAACGAACAATGGTCTTTTCCTGTTCATTATGCTTGCGCACCAGCATGGGCACTCCCTCGACCTCCACTTCTTCCAACGGTGTTTGTGATTCATCAAAAAAAGCGAGTTCCATCGGCACCACCGCATAATAAATCACTGCAAAATCTCCCCTTTGGACTCAGCAATCTTCCGGTTCAATTCTGCCAGCGCGTCCGAGATTCCGCCCACACGGTCAATCAGCCCATATTTGACCGCGTCTTTGCCAATCACATTGGTACCGATGTCCCGGGCTAAATCCCCAGTCCGAAACATCAACTCCCGGAATTTCTCCTCCGTGATATTCGAATGTTGGGACACAAACCGGATCACGCGATCCTGCATTTTCTCCAAATACTCAAAAGTCTGAGGCACACCGATTACCAAGCCAGTCAACCGAACCGGGTGCACGGTCATCGTTGCGGTTTCTGCAATGAAAGACGTGTCTGCTGCCACAGCAATTGGTACGCCGATACTGTGACCTCCGCCTAAAACAATCGAAACGGTCGGTTTGCTCATGGAAGCGATCATTTCAGCGATGGCCAGTCCAGCCTCGACATCGCCGCCCACGGTGTTAAGAATGACAACCATTCCTTCGATTTTGGGATTTTGCTCTACTGCCACGATTTGCGGAATGATATGTTCATATTTGGTTGTTTTGTTATGCGGAGGCATGACGAGATGCCCTTCCACTTGTCCGATGATGCTCATACAGAACACATTGGATTCCAGTTGTGGGACATTGGTTTGCCCCAATTGCTGGATAGCTTGCAGCGCAGCATCCTTTTTCTTTTGCTCATCCGCTCCCTCTGCTGGCCGCTCCGGATTCCCTTCAGGCGATTCAACTTGGTCATTCTTTATATTCAAACGATCTTCAGACATGTGCTAATCCCTCCAACCTCGTGTCCCTGTTAGTATGGTCGGAAGGGCGGTTTCTTATTGCACCCGCAGGGAAAAACGGGGACGACACGTTGTAGCAAGGGGATATCATCGCTTTTCATAGACATAGAAAGTACAGCTATACTTGTTCTGCTCATCCCGAGGATGCCGGCGTGAGGAAACTACTTCCCAGACACCCGGCAGAGGTGGGAAATAGGCGTCTCCTTCAAACTCATGTTCCACTACGGTGATGAAGGCTTTGGTAACGATGGGAGCAAACAGTTCATAGATTTCTTGACCGCCGATGATAAAGGCAGGACGGGAGAAAGTGGCCGCCATCACCCCGTCAAAATCCATCACGCGCACTTCGGGAAAGTCGCTCAAATACCTATGCTTCCTAGATAACACAATATTCTCCCGGCCCGGTAACGGTTTGCCAATCGATTCAAATGTTTTTCTACCCATGATGACGGTGTGTCCCCATGTCACCTTTCGGAAATGCTGCAAATCTGCGGGCAAGTCTCTACCCCAAGGCATATTACCGTCTTTTCCGATCACGCCGTTGAGATCCTTGGCCACGATCATATAAAACATGTGAGCTCCTCCATTAATAAATGTTCGCCATCATTCGTTTCTATTAAATTGGGAAACGACTTCCACATACTTGCGCAACAACGTTTCGTCAAACGGGAATTCGCCATTGGCGATCTTGAGTCGCAAGCTGTCCAGCGAACTGACTGCCTGGTGGATCAATTCTTCTGGATATTGATAGGTTACGCTATTATCGCGAAATTCATCTTCATCGACGACTTGCCAATCCGACTCCGCCTTTTTGACCAGATCCAAATCCAGATCAACAAAACGCACCACATCTCCATGAACAGTAGATGGCATGGCCACATTGCAATAATAAGAGACAATCTGCCCATTTTCGAACTGCATGGCAGCAGTGAACCATTCTGTAAACGAAAAAAATTCCAATGACGGCCGATCCATCACATACACCTTCTTTTTAGTGTGGTGTACCAATTTCCGACCGGGCTTGCACCCCATACAAGTATGCCGTCATCAGTCTGCTCCAAGCATTCTCCTTCCCATTCATAGTGAAGGATATCGGGATATTTCAACGATTGCATTTTGACCATATGCCCCTTTTGATGACGCTTCATTTTATGCAAAAAACCTCCTTCATTTTTTCTACTTTCCTTCCGAAAATTGCAAAAACAAAACAGAGGAAGAGCCACCATGGACAATTGGTCCGCAGCCTGGCCATTCCATCGTAAGCAGTGACTGGAGCTACACCACATTGCACCTTCGGGTACTTACACATTGCGACTTTACAGGTACCTCGCAGTTTCTGGTGCCAGCGTCGAATAACTATCATTATACCACCCTTGCCTGTAAAAAAACGATTTATATATAGAATGAAAAAACCTAATTACATTCATAACACTGCAGATCCCTTTACTGTACTGGCTCGCACACGTTAAGCGATTGACCAAATATATGTTTACTTCCCCTAACACAGAAAAAAAACAGGGCTAAATTCCGTTCATTTAAACCCTGTCACTTAGTCTTGCGTCCCTTGGTTCGGTAGTCCCTCACCTGAATGTGGACGTCTACTTTCACCTCAGCCTCGCTGAAAACCTCGTCCCATTTGTCCTTCATCTTTTCCCAGACTTGGGGATGATCCAGTTGCAACTTTTTGCCGAAACCGATCACATCAGCATGGTATTGATGCTGCAATTTGTCAAGCGTATGCCGGATCATCTGTGTCAGCGATTTTTCCACCGCTGTACCCGCCCGTTGCAACAAATCTCCTTCAAAAGCGTCTCCCGGCAACAGCCAGTCTTCTTCCAACTCCCCATCTGCTTCCACTTTGACCAAAAAGGTGATGCGCCCATCCTGTACTTGCGCTCTTACCCGGCTCTTGATCTCAGACGTCTCAACCGTAACCAATTGGCCCGTTTTGTCGTCAAAACCTTTAATCATATCGGATCTGGTCTCCCCTGTCAGCCAATTGACCGCAGTCACTTCTCCCGGATTTAACGTGCCGATCATCTTGTTCGATTTCCCTTTAATAACAGCCGCACCAACAACTTTCTTTCCTCCTTCGCTGGCACCAATCATTTGTAACAGAAAGCTGGACTTGGCAGCCATCTTCGCTGACACTTTTTGCAAACTCATCTCCGGCAAAATACTGCCAATCCGCTCCCGGTTCTTAGCCATGTCCACCAATTCAAATGCAGGCACATCCTCCCCCACTTCCAAAATGTGTTTCGCCCGTCCCTCAGCTATGAACAGCAGACAACTATACCGGATCTGCGTATCACGTAGATAATCCATGAGCAATTGGTTTAAATTCAGCTTACGGGCCAAATCTTCACTCACCACCACCACTTTCACATGTGAAACGATGGGGACTTGGGTATAGCGTTCAAACAACTTGTGCCAAGCCTTTAACACCGATATGTCAGTTGTTGAGAAATTCGTATACGGCTTCTGTTGTTGCCCTCCCTTTTGACTGGCAATCGCTTCCGGTACAATATGTTGCGCTGTCACCATAATCATGGGATGACTCTTTGTCTCTTCTTCTGATTGCTCCGCCAAATCAAGCGCTTCACCCACCTGCAAGTGTCGTTCTTCCAAGTCTGTATAATCCCAGCAACCACCCAAACAAACACACAGTAACACCATGCAGACCAGCATGAGTAGCGTTCTAGGAGTGATTCGCATGCAACATCCCCCTCATCTTCGCGATGATAAGGAGCAACAACGGGATAACTACGATAAGCCCAAGCAACAAATAACCCAATAGATCTCCCACCGCAAACATATCATTAATTGTTGTCGGCACCCAACCCAATCCATATATCACCGGCAACAATCCGTAAACAAATGGGCGAAACCAGTTTTCATTGGCAAATACGTGCCTCAAACCCAATCCGGCGAAATAATGGCACAAGCTTAACGTGGTGAAAATCTGCAAAATCCACACCGCCAACAAAAAAGATTCATACCTCTCAAAAAACACTCCCTCCAATTCAACCGACCGAGCTAGATCAATCGTGGGAAAGGTAAGCGTCACCACATCATCAACCGTCAACACGCCTATGACAATAATCACCGTTAAAACATAAAAAAACATGGATATCCCAATCCCTACGACCACCGCTTTGACCGAATCACGGGGTTTGTCCATGAACGCAGGCAAAAATAGCATCGTTTCAAGTCCCAAGTAGGACAAGGAAGTCGTTTTGACACCCTGCAATACAGGCAACCAGCCTTTGGACAACACCGGTCGCAAATGATCGACGTCAAATTCCTTAAAACCCATGAACAAGACGAGAAAAAACAAGATCACTGTGATCGGAAGAAAACCTTCGTACAATCGGGCCACTGCATTTAAGCCGCCAACTACCAGATACGCACTGGCCAACAAAAGCATGCCCATCGTCACTTCCTTGGGTGTGGCAGGCAACAGAAAAAAATCCGTCACTTCCGCCATGGCCCGGACCTCAAATGAGGCCAACAGGGTAAAATAACCCACTCCGTACAGACAAATGATGTTGCCGATCCACTTACCGGCGATGTCCTGACTGTATTGGTAAAACGTCTTTCCGGGAAAACACTGGCTGAACTTTGCAAGAAGGCTTCCCGCCAACATGGCTACCAGCCCTCCCAGAATGACCGAAATCCAACCATCAGGGGTACCGGTTTCATCAGTGACCGCGCGAGGTAGAGTCAAAATGCCGAGCCCCAAGATAAAGGAGGATACCAAGACAGTGGTTTGCGTAGAAGTGATGCGATCTTGCAAATTTGTCAACAATGTCTACTCACTTCCTTTTTGTCGGGGATCGCAAGCGAATCTCATCTTGCGTAAACAGCATTTTGGGACGCCTGGTCATCATTTTCTGCGGCAGGCGCAAGACGAAATCTTTCCAATCAGACAGGTAAATAGGCGCAGCCGGAGAAACATAGGGAACACCAAAACTCTTTAATTTGACCAAATGAATCGAGAGAATGAGAAAATAAAAGATCACGCCAAACAATCCCAAGACACCGGCGCAAATCATCGCCCCAAACCGTAATACGCGCATGCTGATACCGCCCGCATACTGTGGAATGACAAAAGAAGAAATCGCCGTCAACGACACCACAATCACCATGATCGGGCTAACAATGCCCGCTTGTACCGCCGCTTCGCCGATTACCAGCCCCCCAACCAAGCCAACCGTTTGTCCCACCGGTTTGGGCAGGCGCAACCCCGCTTCACGCAAAATTTCAATGGCAATCTCCATGACAAATGATTCAATGATAGATGGAAACGGAACCCCTTCCCTCGTGGCTGCAATCGAAATAGCCAACGTGGTAGGAATAAGCCCTTGATGGAAGGAGACGAAAGCGATATAGATGGAAGGGAGAAAGATGGTAAGAAATGCGGCAAAATAACGCAACAGGCGAATCAGGGAACCCGGAATCCATCGTTCATAGTAATCTTCAGGTGACTGAAGCAACATCGCAAACGTGACGGGAGCAATTAAGGCGAAGGGGGTGCCGTCAAGTAAAATAACCACTCGCCCTTCCAACAGCGCGGCGACGATGCGGTCGGGCCGTTCCGTACTTTGCAATTGGGGAAAGAGCGTCATATGATTCTCTTCGATCAGTTGCTCAATATAACCGGATTCCGGTATATCATCCAATTCAATCATGTTGTCGATTCGTCGTTCTACCTCTTGAAGCAAATCCTCATTGACAATGCCCGCAAAATAAACAATGGCCAACTCTTTTTTGGTGCGTTGGCCCACATGCTTCGTGATGACTGACAGATTGGGATTAGCCACTTGTTGGCGCAAGATGGCCAGATTATCCTGAAGGCTTTCGTTAAAACCCAACCGCGGGCCTCTAACCAAAGCCTCCGTCAGCGGCTCGGCAAATTTGCGCGACTTTTTATTCTTGGTATTGATCACCAATACCTCGTCAGCACCCTCAATCCACAATGCCGCATTTCCGTGAAAGATATGGGATGATACGTCGGACACCGCTACTTTAATCACATCATTCACTGTAAGAAAACGATCCTTTATGATATCCAGCAGGTTGGAAGGCATATTGGCCCCATCGGCCTCATCGGAAAGTCGAAAATTGATTAATAAGGGCTTCAAGACATGCTCATTGATCATTTTGCTATCTGCCAATTCGTTCAAGAATAGCAGTACAGCACGAATGTTGGTACCTCGTAAATAAAACTCCCTCGTCCGCAGTTCTGTGCGCGTACCCTTTTCCTCAATCAAACGCTGAAACGGATCTACGAACGCCTGGTTCGCCCCACCACCGCTCGGTGTCTCATCCTCCCTTGCCCCCGGCGACGCGGACGGCTCAGTAGCCGACAACTTCTTCGGGGAAAGCGGCCGGGCCTTTCTTATCCTCGATGTTTTGGACTTCCGACCATCCGTCATCCCACATCCCCCTTTCTCTGCGCAACTGGCCCAACGGAACGTCGGTTTTCCTTATTTTGGGCAAAACCACACTTCTTCATACGGCATAAATTGGCAACGGCACCTTCTTTTTGCACACACAAAAAAACCGCAGTTCGTTATCATCGAACTGCGGTTTACGGGATGGATTCCCCCTTAGTTTTTCACCAGCAACCCTTTGTTCCCCACTTCTTCCTTGAGGAGGTTGGCGAAGGCGTCCACCGTCATCGCGCCTAGGTCCCCTTCACCATAACGGCGCACCGCCACAGAGCGGGATGCTTGTTCTTTCTCCCCGATCACCAAGGTGTATGGGATTTTCTCGGTTTGCGATTTTCTGATCTTATAGCCGAGCTTCTCGTCACTATTATCAAACTCCACTCGCAATCCGGCGCCGGTCAAGGCATCCACCACTTCCTGCGCGTAAGTGTCAAACACTTTGCTTACCGTCAGCACGCGAGCTTGCACCGGTGCCAACCAAGCCGGAAATGCTCCTTTGTATTGTTCGATGAGGAAAGCGACAAAGCGCTCCATCGTTCCCACAATACCGCGGTGGAGGACAACCGGGCGGTGCATCTTGCCATCTTCGCCCATATACTCCAATTCAAAACGCATCGGCAATTGGAAGTCCAGTTGCACGGTAGACAAGGTCTCATCTTTGCCCAACGCCGTTTTGACTTGAACGTCCAATTTCGGACCATAGAAAGCAGCCTCACCTGGGGCAATCACATAGTCCAATCCCATGTCATCCATGGTCTCTTTCAACATGCCTTGCGCCAATTCCCACATCTCATCATTTTGGATGTATTTCTCCTTATCTTCCGGATCGCGGAAAGACAAGCGGTGATAGTAATCCGTGATGCCAAAATCCTTGTAGACTTGCTCGATGAGCCGCACCACTCGGGTAAATTCTTCTTTGATCTGATCCGGGCGGCAGAAGATATGGGCATCATTCAAGGTCATCACCCGCACCCGTTGCAAACCGGCTAGGGCCCCCGACATCTCATAGCGGTGCATCATACCCAGCTCAGCAATACGGATTGGCAGGTCGCGGTAGCTATGCAAGCGGGATTTGTACACCATCATATGGTGCGGGCAATTCATTGGCCGCAACACCAACTCTTCTTGGTCGATCTTCATCACCGGATACATGTCTTCTTTGTAATGTTCCCAATGGCCCGAAGTTTTGTAGAGATCCACGTTGGCCAAATGGGGAGTGTACACATGCTCATAACCCAACCGCTCTTCCAAGTCCACAATGTAACGCTCGATGATGCGGCGGATTTTGGCCCCTTTCGGCAACCAGATCGGCAAGCCTTGACCCACGTCTTTGGACAAGGTGAACAAACCCAATTCTTTGCCCAGCTTGCGGTGGTCGCGTTGTTTAGCCTCTTCCAACAGCTTCAAATGGGCATCCAGTTCTTCTTTTTTATTGAAAGCCACGGCATAGATGCGAGTCAGCATCTCCCGGTCGGAATCACCACGCCAGTATGCCCCGGAAATATTCATCAGCTTGAACGCTTTCACCTTGCCAGTAGAAGGCAGGTGTGGACCGCGGCACAAATCAACAAACTCGCCCTGACGGTAGATGGTGATCACTTCATCTTCCGGCAAGTCTTGAATCAACTCCACCTTGAAACGATCCTCCCGATCGGCGAAAAACTTGATCGCTTCGTCGCGGGACAGCACTTCGCGCTCCAACGGCAGATTTTCCTTGATGATCTTCTTCATCTCTGCCTCAATTTTGGGCAGATCTTCCGGAGTGAAGGTATGGTCAGCAAAATCATAGTAAAACCCGTTTTCAATCACCGGACCGATCGCGAACTTGACGCCAGGATACAGGCGGGACACCGCTTGTGCCATAACATGGGCCGCAGTGTGACGCATCACGTCAACCCCCTCAGCATCCTTTAGGGTCAACAGCTCCAAATCGCCACCCTCTTCTAATGGGCGCATCAAATCCAACACTTTTCCGTTCAGTTTGGCGGCCACCGCCTCCTTGGCCAAGCTGCGTGAAATGGACGCGGCAATTTCCTTAAACGTGGTGCCAGCTGGGTATTCTCTCTCCGAACCATCTTTTAGCCTGATCTTCAGCTGTTCTGCCACTGTTAAACACCTCTTTTTAGGTAAAATAAAAAACGTCCCCGCCGCCTCATTAAATGAGGGACGAGAACGTTGTTCCCGTGGTTCCACCCTAATTTGATGGGTTCCCCGACTAATAGGGGCAAACGCCATCCTTGTTGGTGTATAACGTACACCCCGGCCATCATTTCATAAGTCGCCTTACTCCCTGATGGCAGCTTGGAAAGTGGTATCCGCTAAAAGTCCTATGGGCGCGCTTGCAGCCACGGCAACGCCTCTCTGGTACATAGGTTTCTTTAGGGCATGTCTTTCCGCATCGCTGTGAAAAATAAATTTGTTTATGATTATAGTGCCCTATCACAGCGTTGTCAACCATGTTTGTTAATTTTGGCGGGCAAGTGATGGCACTTGCGCCGCCAGCACTTCACTTGATCAACACGTTGCTCCGGCAGTGGTCGATAATCCGTTCCAAGTTCCCTTTGTAATTCGCGGCGAACCGTTCCATCGTCTCGCGGTAAAATAGGGTGCTTTGATAACGGATCAGGATGAGGAGTTCGCCATTCTCCACAAAGATGTTGAAATCCATTTTGTAAGGCCATTGGGTGAGCGGATTGATTCCCTGCCCTACGGGCATGTCAGACAAACGATACTCTTCTTTCTCCATATCCCGCACAAATTCACCTTGATAGTTGAAGTTGATCTCCGCTCTTGGTGGCAGGTGCAACGATTGTTTGAGGGCAGGGTCCGTCAAATATTGCATGATACCGTATCCCACTCCTTTGTGGGGGACTTGGCGCAACGTTTCTTTCACATAGCAGATGGTGCGTCTCAGATCTCCTTGATCCGCTTCCAATATGACCGGATAAATGGAGGTGAACCAACCAACTGTGCGGGTGAGATCCACACCATCGATGATTTCCTCACGTCCGTGCCCCTCCAGATCCACGGCGACCTTGCCTCCGACCCATTCCGATACCGTTTGTGCCAAAGCAGCCAGCAAGAGGTCAATCACCTCGGTTTGATAGGCACGATGCGCATGTGTAAACAACTCTTTGGTTTCCTCAGCGGGAAGGCGCATGGTGATCGTATGCAAATCTTGGAATAAATACGTTTCCACCCCGCGCTTGTCAATGGGTAATTTCGGCACCCGCTCAGCCGCCATCCGCTCCCAATATGCACGCTCTTTCAGGAAGTCCGCAGAGTTGGCATAGCGAGACAATTGATGGCTCCATTCTTTGAATGAAGTCGTTTTGGCCGGCAAAACAATTTCCTTGCCTGATAGCGCTTGTTCATAAGCACTGTCCAAATCCTCGGAGATGATCCGCCATGATACTGCATCAATGACCAAGTGATGGATGATCAGAAGCAGATAATCCCCATCATCCGCATGAAAGACGGCAAGCTTGACCAAGGGTCCCTCTGCCAATTTGATCGAACGATGAAGGCGGTTAGCTTCTTGTTCGATGCGTTTCGCTATGTTCGCCTCCCCCGCCAAGTTAAACTCCTCCAAGGTGAAGTGCACTCCGTCGCGTCCGCGATTGAAGAGGCGAATGCGCCCCCCCTCCCGCCGGCAAACCATCCGCAACGCATCGTGATGTTCAGTGATTTTGACGAACGCCCTGCGCAAAGCGGCTGTTTTCCAACCTTCTTTCCGCTTAAGGATGATCGCCATGTTCCAATGGTCAACCGTTTCGTTCATGTCAAAAATCCAGTGCTGAATCGGAGTTAACGGGACTTCTCCGACAACAAGATCCTGTTCAGACTCCTTCTCCACCGTCCGCAACGCAGGGGCCAATTCCGCAATCGTCGGATGCTGGAAGAGATCCTTTAAACGCATTTTCAGCCCGTGCTGTGAGAGGCGGGCCGCCACCTGCATCGCTTTGATCGAATCACCGCCCAATTCAAAAAATGGATCGTGCACACCTACGCGCTCAAGATGGAGCACTTCTTGCCACACCTCAGCCAACACACACTCCACCGGGGTTCGTGGTGGCACATACTCCCGAAGCGTGCTTCCCGTTTCCGGGATGGGCAAAGCTCGCTTATCCACCTTGCCATTGGGCGTAAGCGGAAGGTCAGCTAACTCCACAAAGTGGGTCGGCACCATGTAATCAGGCAGTTCCCGGGCTAAATGCGCCCGCAAATCTTCAATGGAGCAATCATGAGACGTCGTGTAGTAAACACACAATTCCTGTCTCCCATCGGGCATGGCCTGCGTGAGCGCAACAGCCTCTTTCACCGCCTCATGCTGCAGCAGACGCGCGCTGATCTCTCCCAGTTCGATGCGATATCCGCGAATCTTCACTTGATCATCGATCCGCCCCAGGAATTCCAAGCTCCCATCTGGCAACCACTTGACCAAGTCTCCGGTCTTGTAGAGTCGCTCACCCAAGTCAAACGGGCTTTCGACGAACTTTTCCGCTGTCAGCTCCGGAAGATGCAGGTATCCCCGAGCTAGACCAACGCCGCTGACACACAGCTCACCTGGCACTCCGATCGGTTGCAATTGATGGTGTTTGTTCAAGACGTAAACGCGGTGGTTGTCAATCGGCTTTCCGATCAAGATCGGCTGATCCGCTTTCAGCTCACAGCTTGTCGTCACCACGGTGTTCTCAGTAGGTCCGTAATTGTTGATGACAGCATATGTTTGCGGAACCATCCGTTGCAATCGGTCGCCGCCGACAAGCAACGTTTTCAGAGTACGGTTGGGCAATTGCATGAATTGCTCCGCCACTTGGGTCGGCAAAAAGCTGATCGTCACTCCTTGTTGCTCCATGTAGCGATTGAGAGCTTCTATTTCATAACGCAATTCCTCGTCAATGATGATGAGAGCCGCTCCCGCTACCAATGTAGGGAAAATCTCCCAGACGGAAGCATCAAAACCAACTCCGGCATATTTGGTCATCCGATCTTCTTCCGTCACATGGAACCGACGGTTATGCCAAGTAACCAGATTCACTAACGCTTTGTGCTCCACCATCACGCCCTTTGGTTTACCTGTTGAGCCTGATGTGTAAATCACGTACGCCAAATCATGGGGGTTATGAGACAGTGCCAGTTCCTCTCCTGCACCTCCGCCATAATCAAAGGCACCCAAGTCTAATTGCCGGACGCTCGCCAACGCGGGAACGTCGCCGTGCGTCAACACGATTTCTGCTCGGCTGTCCGCCACCATATAGCGAATGCGTTCTTCCGGATATTGCGGGTCTATGGGCAAATAAGCGGCTCCCGCTTTCAAAATGCCCCAAATGCCAATGATCATCTCGATAGAAGGCTTCGTGAGCAAACCTACGATCTGCCCCCGAGCAACTCCCATTCTATGAAGCGCTCCGGCCACGAGATTTGCCCGCCGGTTTAATTCACGGTAAGTAATCCGCTTTTGCCCATGGATCACTGCGGTTCGATCGGGAACCAGGCTCACGCGCTCGGCAAACAATTGTGTGACAGTGCGTTGATGTGGATAAGGTGCTTCCGTTCGGTTAAACTCGTACAGGACTTGCGTTTTCTCCATCTCTGTCATCAATTCCACCTGACTGACCAGCAGTTCCGGCTTCTTGGCTACCTGCTCCAAAATATGTGTAAAATGCTGTGTCATGCGGCGGATGGTCGCTTCAGAGAACAAGTGCGTGCTGTACTCGACACTTCCTTCCAACTCTTCTCCTTCTGCAATCACCCAACTGAGGTCAAATTTGGCTTTTTGCCACCCCCACTCAAATGGGTGGACTTCCAAATCCGGCAACGACAAACGGGGAGCATCCAAGTTCTGTACGGCAAAAACCGTGTCAAACAATGGATTGCGGCTCATATCCCGTCTCAGTCCCAGCTTTTCCAACAAGTCTTCCATGGGGTAGCTCTGATGTTCCATCACATCGAGCACCCGTTCCTTCACGTGATCCACCAGCTGGCGGAACGATTGATCCTCCCGCACTTGATTGCGTATCGCCAGCGTGTTGGCAAACATCCCGACGATCGGCTCCATCTCGGCATGCGTGCGCCCGGCCAGCGGGGTGCCAACAACGAAATCATCTTGCCCCGTATATTTGTTAAGTAATACGCAGTACGCCGCCAACAGCACCATATACAAGGTCGCACCCGTTTGGCTGGCCACCTTGCGCAAGTTCTCGGTGGCGTCAGCCCCTAAGTGAAAGGCGAATCGCTGCCCTTCAAAACGTTGCACGGGTGGACGCGGCCGGTCAGTCGGTAGCTCCAAGACGGGCAAATCCCCTGCAAACATCTCAAGCCAAAACGCCTCGTGACGGCGGCGGGCCGCTTGCGCAGATGCACTTTCCTGCCACATGGCAATGTCTTTGAATTGCACCGTGGGAGCAGGCAACGTTTCACCTTGATACAGTCGCATTAGATCTCGAATCAAGATATTGACTGATACCCCATCACCGACAATATGATGCAAGTCAAGCACCAGCACGTGTTGATCAGCATGTAACCGGATTAAGCCGACTCGGAACAACGGTGCCTCATCCAAGGCAAACGGGCGAACGAATCGCCGGAGTTCAGCCTCGGCTTCCACTTCGTCCTGCGCTTCCATCCATTCGATCGACAAAGGCACGTGAGCGTGAACCTTCTGCTTCAATGCCCCACCGACCAAATGGAACGAGGTGCGCAAGCTTTCATGCCTTTCTATTAACTGCTGGCACGCCCATTGCAATCGCTCCTCTTGGAGTTCGCCATGCAGGCGGAACGCTAACGGCATGTTGTACCCTGTGCCTACTCCTTCGAGTTGGCTCACCACATATAAGCGTTTTTGTGCGGATGTGACAGGGTAATATTCCTGCATTGGCGCCACTGGAATCGCTTCTTTCACATGAGCCCGACCATGGATGAATTCCGCTAACTCCTTGATCGTGGGATGCGCGAACAACTCCCGTAGTGAAAGGTCTACCCCCCACTCTTCTTGCAAGCGGGACGTCAAAGTCATTGCTTTCAACGAATGTCCACCCAAGGCAAAGAACGAATCAGTACGGCTAACGCGCTTTACCTGTAACAACTCTTGCCAGATAGCTGCCAACTTCTGCTCTGTAGGAGTGGCTGGTGGCGTGTACGCTTCGGCTTCAGAATCCCCACTCGGTTCCGGCAGGGCCTTTTTATCCACTTTGCCATTGGCCGTCAGCGGCATCTGTTCCAATGGAACCCAATGGGAGGGAATCATGTAATCAGGCAATTCTTGCGCCAGATGTGCCCGCAACTCGGCGATGTCGCAAGCTTCTTCCAATGTGAAGTAAGCGCACAGCCTTCTTTCTCCATCGTCCCCTTCCCGTGCAAACACTACCGCTTCCCGAACCGCTGGGTGCTGCAAGAGTCTAGCAGTCACTTCTCCCGGTTCAATCCGATATCCCCTGATTTTCACCTGCTCATCGACTCGGCCGATAAACTCGATCTGGCCATCAGCCGTCCACCGTACCAAGTCTCCGGTTTTATACATTTTTTCCCCCGCCGCAAACGGGTTGTCGACAAACTTTTCCGCAGTCAGATCAGGACGATGCAGATAGCCGCGAGCCAAACTCTCCCCACTGACACACAACTCGCCGGGCACGCCGATCGGTTGTAACTGGCCGTCGCGATTGATGACATACACCCGATTGTTGGCAACCGGCTTGCCGATGGTTATCGCTTCGCCTGGCATTACCGGCCCGCTGGTCGTCACCACTGTATTTTCCGTCGGACCGTAATTGTTGACAACGACATAAGGGCGCGGCTCCACTTGTTGTAAACGGTCCCCACCGACCAACAATATCCTTAAGGAACGGTTTTCCAAGCGCATAAACTGTTCAGCCACCGGTGTGGGCAAAAAGCTGATCGTGATCCCATTTTCATTCATATAACGGTTTAAACCGATCACATCATGGCGCAGCGACTCCTCAATCACATGAATGGTCGCCCCTGCGATCAAACTGGGAAAAATCTCCCAAACCGAAGCATCGAAACCAAGACCCGCGTACTTGGTTGATCTGTCTCGCTCCGTCAATCCAAATTCCCGCACATGCCAGCAGGCGAGGTTGACCAGTGAACGGTGTTCCACCATCACCCCTTTGGGTTTTCCGGTTGATCCGGAAGTATAAATCACATAGGCCAAGTCGGCAGCTTTATTGACTAGGGGCACGGATGGTACCTCTTTGCCTGATAACTGTAGTTCATCCAACGTCAAAACCGGTGCGTCTTTGATCCGTTCCTTGATCCCCGCGTGCGTCAACGTATACGGCACTCGGCTATCCTCCAACATGTACTTGATCCGCTCCGCCGGATACTCCGGGTCGATCGGCAAAAACGCGGCCCCCGCTTTCAATACACCCAACATGGCCACAAACAGATCAAGCGATGGCGGCAACATCAATCCGATGATTTGCTCCCGTTGCACGCCCCGGTCACGTAACAGCTGCGCTAATTCATTGGATCGCCGATCCAGCTCGCGGTAGGTGAGTGATTCTCCCTGACACACTACCGCCGCATGCTCTGGCGTGCGTGCAGCCTGTTCCACGAACAATTGATGAATCGGTTTATCCTGCGGGTAAGGGTGAGCCGTCTCATTGAACGTCCCTAGCAGAAGCTCTTTTTCCGCTTCGGTCACCAATCCGATGTCCCGCAAACGCATCTGTGGCCGTTCCACGATTTGCTCAATGATATGGATGAAATGACCGATCATGCGCTGAACCGTTGCCTCTGTAAACAAATGGGTGCTATACTCAACGGTCCCTTGCACTTGCTCGCCTTCTGCCACCACCCAACTCATGTCAAATTTCGCCTGTTTCCACTCCATTTCAAGCGGCGTCCATGTCAATCCAGGCAAAACGAGTGCGGACAAGTCCATGTTTTGCACGGCAAATAGTGTGTCAAACAACGGGTTGCGGCTTAAATCGCGGGCAAGTCCCAGCTTTTCCACCAATTCTTCAAACGGGTAGTCCTGATGTTGCATCATTTTCAACACGCGTGCTTTGACTTGGGCCAAAAATTCCGCAAATGTCTGCTCAGGCTGGTGTGTGTTGCGCACAGCCAGCGTGTTGACGAACATACCGGCTACCGGTTGCATGTCTGCGTGGGAGCGGCCTGCGATGGGGGAACCGATGATAATATCTTCTTGCCCGGTGTATTTTGCCAATAGCACATGATAAGCGGCCAACAGCAACATATACAGGGTCACATTTTGCTCTTCCATCAATCGCTTGAGTTTACGCGTCAATTCCGCGTCCAGCGCAAAGGTCACATACGCCCCATCAAACTGTTGCACGGGGGGACGCGGGAAATCGGTCGGCAATGTCAACACCGGCAACTCTCCCGCCATTTCCTGCAGCCAAAACGCTTCGTGACGCTTCCACTCGGCGCGCACCGCATCACTTTGTTGCCACACGGCTATATCTTTATACTGCAACGGAAGCGGGGGCAGGCGCTCCCCTTCGTAGAGCCGCACCAAGTCTTGGAACAAAAGATTCATCGTCACCCCATCGGCGATCATATGGTGCAGATCCATCACCAGCACAGCCCGCTCCGGTGCAAGGCTGATCAGCCCTACTCGAAACAGCGGTGCCTGATCCAAAACAAACGGCCGGACGAACGCACGCAACTGATCCCACATTTCCTCCTCAGACCCTGCCGTCATCTTTTGGATCGCAAATGAAACGTCCTGATGCACTTTTTGTTTTAGTTCTCCCTCCACCAGATGGAAGGAAGTGCGCAAACTCTCATGCCGGGCGATTAACTGGCCGAAAGCCCGCTCAAGCCGCTCCACTTCAATACGCCCCTGCAAATCGAAAGCCATGGGCATATTGTAGCTGACACCCGATCCCTCCAGCTGGCTGACCACATACAACCGCTTTTGTTGGGAAGATGCGGGGTACCACTCCTGCGCGGGTGCCGGTTTGATCACCAGCTGTTCTGATTCCCGGCTTGCCTGCACATAGCTTGCCAGATTTCTTACCGTCGGCCGCGCAAACACTTCTTGGAGCGGCAAATCGACACGAAGTCGCTTATGCACTTGTGAAGCCAAAATCATCGCTTTCAGCGAGTGCCCGCCCAATTGGAAGAAGTTTGCCGTCACACTGACCCGCTCCAGATTCAACACCTCTTGGAAAATCTCCGCCAAGCTGGCTTCCAGCTCATTCGCTGGGCGGACATAATCGGCTTCAGTCCGCAAGCTGTGCGTGGGCTTGGGCAAGGAACGCTTATCGACTTTCCCATTGAACGTAAGTGGTAAATCAGCGATCTCCACAAAATAATCTGGCACCATGTATTCCGGCAATCCAGCCTGCACATGCTGGCGCAATTCGGACATTTCGCATGGCTCTCCCAACATGACATAGGCACATAAGTATGAGTGCCCGTGCTCATCTTTGTCTGCGATTACAACGACTTTTTCTACTGCGGGATGCTCAAACAGTTTGACTTCGATTTCACCGAGCTCAATACGGTGGCCGCGTATTTTCACCTGGCCATCCATCCGATCGATATACTCTATGTTGCCGTCGGGCAACCACCGCACCAAATCCCCGGTACGGTACATGGTTCTGCCCGGTTCAAAGGGGTCAGGCACAAACCTTTCCGCGGTAAGCTCCGGCCGGTTGAGATACCCCAAAGCCACTCCGTCTCCGCTGACGCACAATTCACCGGGCACGCCAATCGGTTGCAACTGATTGGATTTGTTCACCACATAAAGTTTGGTCGCATTGACAGGCTTACCGATGGGAACCGTTTGCTGCTCCAGCCAGTATGGTTCACACCGATACATGGTCGCATACACCGTGCCCTCAGTGGGGCCGTAGGCATTGACAAGGCGATCATTGCCCAACACCGCCAACGCTTTGCGCACATGCTTAAGCGAGGCTTTTTCCCCACCAAATATCAGCTTCCGCAAATCAGCGAGGGCGGAGACGTTTAGATCGACGATGGTGTTGAACAATGCCGTCGTCATAAAGCAGATGGTGATTTTCTCTTCTCGAATCAAGGCCGTTATTTGATTCAAATCAAGCAAAACCTCTTTGGGCGCCAACACCAATTTTGCGCCGTGAAGCAAGGCTCCGAATATATCAAACACGGACCCGTCAAACGTGAAGTTGGCTAGCTGTAGCATCGCATCTTCAGCGGTGATGTCTACATCCCCCGTCTGAACGATCGTGCGTACAACGTTGTAATGGCATGAGATGCTCCCTTTGGGCGTCCCGGTAGAACCTGATGTGTAGATCACATAGATCATGTCCTCCGGCCCGCTCATAAGCGGGAGGTTGTCCCCCTCTTCCCCGGCCCAGACTTTTTCGTCAAGGATAACAACATCTCCCATGAAAGTGGGCGGCAAACATAGATGCGGCTGTTTCACAATCAAGGAAATATGGCCGTCATCCAGCATGAATTGGATGCGTTCTTCCGGATAATTGGGATCGATCGGCACATAGGCGGCACCAGCCTTAATGATCGCAAACATGCCGATGATCATCTCCAAAGAGCGCTCTGCCATGAGGCCGACCAACTGGCCTCTCACCACTCCACGTCTGCGCAACACGCGAGCCAAGCGATTCACCTCGGCATTCAACTCCCGATAGGTCAGCTGGCGGGTGCCCATCTTAAGCGCGACATGGTCGGGGGTCCGTTCAACCTGCTCTTCAAACAGCTGTTGGACCGGCTTATGTTTGGGATAGGGGCGTGTTGGCGGATTGAATTCAACCAGCAACGTCCGCTTCTCCTCTTCGGTTACCACTTCGATCTCATTGATCGGCAAGTCGGGGTGCTCCACCACTTGTTTTGCAATATGTGAAAAGTGCCGGAAAACCTGGTCGACAAACGACGCAGTGTAACTCAACCCATTGTAATGGAACAGGATCTGGCATTTTTCACCGGGGACCACGATCACATTGAAATCATAATTGGTTTTGTCGAACGTGCTGTTCGCCCCGCAGATGTCAAACCCGATGTGCTCCCGATGTTTTTCAAAAACCGAACGGTCAAAGTCATAGTTTTCGAAAACCATGATATGATCAAACAATTGCTCTTTCAGTTCGGTTCGCTCTTGCACTTCCGCTAGGGAAAGGTAATCAAATGCCTCTTTGTCGAGAGAAGCTTGATGCACCTCTTTGGCTAAGTCGATGAAACGTTGAGACCCCGCCCCTTTGACGCGAACCGGCACCGTATTGATAAACAAGCCCACCATGTTTTCAATATCGTGAATCTCTTTATTGCGACCTGACACAACCGCACCGAACAAAGCATCCTCTGTATCGTTGTATTTCTGCAGCAGTATGCCCCAGATGGTCTGAAACAAGTTGTTCAACGTGACATGCGACGTACGGGCCAATTGATGCAACCCTTCGGTCAACGCCGGATCAAGCTGATAAGAGGCCTTTTCCAACCGGTAATCTTGCGGATTTTCCTGCCCTTGCCGAGGTAACCCCGTGCGCTGATCAAACCCAGCCAAATAATCTTTCCAATATGTCAAAGCCTGTTCTTTGTCTTGCTTTTCCAACCAACGAATATATTCCCGATATGGTGTGACCCGTTTGGTGGGAATCGGGCGCCCTTGTCGCAAACGGCCATACGTTTCAAACAAATCCTCCAGAATAATCCCCATACACCAACCATCTGTCAGGATGTGGTGGCTACTAAAAATGATGTGATGGCGTCCCTCTCCCATATGGACGACGGTCACGCGCCACAAAATGTCTTTAGACAAATCAAACGGTGTTTCTTGATCCTGGCGGAGCAGCTGGGAAAATGCGTCGGTACGCTCCGATTCCGGCAGATGGGACAAATCCCGCACACCTATTTTGAATTTCCTTTCCTTCAACACAACTTGGCGCGGCTTCGTCATTCCTTTATATACAAAAACGGTACGAAACACCTCATAACGTTGAATCAATACGTTCATGCTTTTTTCTAACAAAGCGGGGTCCAAATCTCCCTCGGTTTTCATGACCATTTGCAAAAAATACGAATTCCCTTTGTCATATAAAGAATGAAACAACATCGCCTCTTGCATCGGAGAAAGGGAGTATATATCCGCCATGTTTTTCTTATCCATCCATATCACCTGCGCTGTCGCATAAATGAATTCCGCCGCCGGTGTCCCTTCGCGCACGCGGACACCGACAGCGGTGATGTGTTTTTTATTACTAGGGCTTTCCACACCCGCTTGCATTAGAACGTGTATGGCGTATCACATTGGCATTGGCCTATTTATCAGCACGTTCTAATCAAGATCCAACTCTGCCAACAATTCTGTGATCTCTTCCACTTCTTCAAACGTCAAATCATTGGCACTAAAGTCGCTTGGCGTATATTCACTCTCTTCTTTGTTCAAGCAGTGGGTGATGATTTCGCGCAACCACCACAGGAACCTATCGGCCAATCTGGTAATGGTTTCATGCCGATGCGCCCCCGCATGATAGTGGAAATGTACCGACAACTGTTGTTCCATCACGATGCCCACGATATTTAGGAGATGTGGGGTCTCAGACAAGGGGCTCAATTCATCCCCTTTAGGCATGGGCGATTGAACAAACGCTTCCGTCGACATCTCTTGGTCAAACTGCCCCAGATAGTTAAAACTCAACTCGGGTTCCATGTTGAAAGGTACATCGTGTTTGTGCGCGGGGTCGGTCAAATACCGCAGGATGCCGTAACCCAAGCCTTTATTGGGAATTTGGCGCAATTGTTCTTTCACTTGCTTGATTGTGTCCGACAATTGCTCCGTTTCCACCTCGATCACCACGGGGAACGTAGATGTGAACCAACCCACTGTTCTCGTCAAATCAAGGTCTTCGGCAATTTCTTCCCGACCGTGCCCCTCCATGTTGACCGCCACGATTTTGCTTTGGTTCCATTCGCTGATGGTCAGAGCCAACGCGGCCATCAGCACGTCATTTATTTCAGTGTGGTAAGCGGCATGCACTTCCGTCAGGAGCTGTCTGGTTTCCGCTTCGGGCAATGTGACCGTCACCGTCTTGCAACCGTTGATCGTCAACGGTTTATCCACCGGAAAATCTTTGGGCAAGGCGGAGACGGACTTCGCCTCAATCTGGCGCCAGTATTCCTTTTCTCGCAACAACTCGGGACTGTTGGCGTACTCCTCCAATTTATGGCTCCACTCTTGAAACGAACTTGTTTTCGGCGGTAGCTGAATCGGCTTGCCTTGCATCACTTGTTGGTAAGCCGTGGCAAAGTCTTCCATCAGAATACGCCAAGATACTCCGTCAACCACCAAGTGGTGAATGCTGATCAAAAGATGATCTCCCGACTTCGTCTTAAACAAACCCACCTGCATCAATGGTCCCTCTACGAGGCGATGCTGCCGTTGCAATCGTCCGGCTTCCCGCTCGATGCGACCTTGAAGATCCAGCTCCTGTGACAGGTCAAAGACGGTGAAGGCAAAATGGTTTCCTTCCAAACCACGGTTGATCTGCTTCAAGCTCTCCCCTTCTTGGTGATAAACCATGCGCAATGCATCATGGTGAGCAACCAACGCTTGGAGCACCTGCTTCACCGCATCCGCATCCCAGCCCGTTTCCCGGTATAGCATCATCGCTTGGTTCCAGTGGTGCGCTTCGGTAAATTGCTTATCGAAAAACCACCGCTGGATTGGGGTGAGCGGCACCTCTCCCGTAACCGGCCCCCACTCTGCCGCATGTGTCTCCAACCATTGAACGCGCGTAGCCAGCTCGGCAATCGTCGGATATTGGAATAGATCATTGATTCTCACTTTACAACCATGTTGCTTCAAATAGGCGACAACTTGAATCGCTTTAATGGAGTCTCCACCCAGCTCCAAGAAATGGTCGTGGGTACCAATCCGTGCAATCCCCAGCACCTTTTGCCAGCACGTTGCCAACAACCGCTCGATATCAGTGGCAGGAGGAACATGGTCTACCCCTGTCTCCGATGGTTCCGTCGGTTCAGGCAGGGCGCGCTTATTCACTTTACCGTGCGGGGTGAGCGGAATCTTATCTAACTGAATAAAATGGCTTGGAATCATGTAATCTGGCAACGCATGCGCCAAGTGTTGCCTTAGCTCCGCGACGGTCCATGGGCCCTTCTCCGTGAAATAAGCGCAGAGATAGGAATGCCCATTTTCATCTTTCCTGGCTATGACCACCGCTTCATGGACAGCGGGATGCTCTAACAACCGTGTAGTCACTTCTCCTAATTCGATCCGATGTCCACGGATTTTCACTTGATCGTCAATGCGACCCCAATATTCGATGCTGCCATCCGGCAACCAACGGGCCAAATCCCCCGTTTTGTACATACGCTCACCTGGGACGAACGGGTTTGGCACAAACTTCTCCGCCGTAAGATCGGGACGCTGCCAATAACCACGGGCCAATCCCGCTCCGCCGATGCAAAGCTCGCCCACAACCCCCACCGGCAACAATTGATGTTCGCGATTTACGATATAAACCTGTTGGTTTTTGATTGGCCTTCCAATCGTCACTTTGTCCATATCCGGTGTAAGGCGCGCCAACGTCGCGCAGACGGTTCCCTCTGTCGGCCCGTATTCATTGATAAACGCTCTTCCCTGCCCCCAGGTTCGCACCAAATCCATCGTGCAAGCTTCTCCTGCGCTGATCACTGTTTTCAGATCCGGTAATAGCTCATAAGGCACGGTGCGCAATACAGAAGGGGGTAGCGCCGCGGTCGTGATCCGATTTCGCTTCAGATACTGCGTCAATTCGCCCAACAGGATGTCACGATCCTCGAAATAGAGGGTCGCTCCCGTAAACAAGGCGGGAAAGATTTCGGCCACCGAAGAATCAAAGCTAATCGAAGCGAATTGCATCACCCGGCTGTGTGGTTCAATCTCCCGCAATGGGCTCAGCAGGCCGAGGTTGCACAAACTACGGTGCTCAATCATCACTCCTTTGGGTTTGCCGGTCGAACCGGAAGTATAGATCATATAGACCAAATCAGTCGGTTCGTTGACCGGGGTCAGATTGGAATCGTCTTCGGCATGGGCTTCATCGGCCACGATCACATGGCCCCGGTAATTGCTAGGAATTTCCGTCCCGCGATGAACCAACAACCATTTTGCCTGACTGTCTTCAAGCAGATACTGAATGCGGCTTTCAGGATATTCAGGGTCGATCGGCAGATATGCACCGCCCGCTTTCATAATCGCTAACATGGCAATGACACACGCATGCGACCGTTTCATCATCAACCCGACAATCTGGTCACGAGTCACCCCTTGCGCCCGCAACACCCTAGCCAGTTGGTTGGCGCGCCTGTTCACCTCGCTGTAAGTCAGCGCCTCCTCTTGATACACAGCGGCCAATTGTTCGGGTGAGCGTTCCACTTGCTCTTCAAACAGCTGGTGCGCCAACGCCCGGTCACGGTATGGCGCCTGAGTGGCATTAAATTCGTTGAGAATTTGCATTCGCTCCGCTTTGGTTGTCAGTTCAATCCTGTCTAGCGTTATGTCCGGATCATCCACAATCTGTTCCAAAATGTGCAGGTAGTGGCCGATCATGCGCCTTACCGTCGCTTCCGTGAACAGGCTCGTGCTGTATTCCACCATTCCCGTGAGGGATGTGCCGTCGGTGAAGAGCCAGCTCAGGTCAAACTTCGCGCTATTCCATTCCAACTCATCCGGCGTCAGTGTCGCTCCGGGCAACTGCAAGACCGGTGGTGAGATGTTTTGCATCCCGAGTGTCGTGTCAAACAACGGCGTCCGGCTCATGTCACGTTGTCCACCCAGCTTTTCAACCAATTCCTCCAGCGGGTAATCTTGGTGCTGGGTCGCTTGCAACACCTTTTCTTTGATCTGCGCCAAAAGCGACGAGAAACTTTCCCGCAACCGGGGCTGGCTACGAATCGCCAATGTGTTGACGAACATCCCCACGATCTCATGTGTGTCAGCGTGCGAACGACCTGCCACCGGCGCCCCCACGATCACATCTTCCTGACCGGTATACTTGGCCAGTAACACCGCATAAGCGGCCATCAATGCCATATAGGGCGTCGCTCCCCGTTCTTCCGCCAACTGCTTCAATTTGCCGCTTAATGTTTCATCGATGGTGAAGGTAAGATAACTCCCCTCAAAGCGTTGTACCGGCGGGCGCGGAAAATCAGTTGGCAATTCAAGGACAGGCAATTCCCCAGACAATTCCCGCAACCAATAAGATTCATGCACACGCTTTGCTTCTTGTGCAGCCTCTGATTGTTGCCACACAGCCACATCCCTGTACTGCAATCGTAGCTCCGGCAAGTCCTCGCCTTGATACAATTTGGCGAAATCGGCAAACAGTCTCTCCATTGAAACGCCATCCGCGGCAATATGATGCAAATCCCACATCAAGAAGGATTCCCCCGCGTCCACATTGATCACTCCGACGCGGAATAAAGGTGCCTGTTCCAAGTCGAAGGGGCGGATAAACGCTCGCATGATTCGTTTAGCTTCCTCTTGCCCAGCGGCTTGCTCATATTCTATGGCAACCGCCGCTTCCGGATGAACCTGCTGTACCAATTCGCCCTCAACGAGATGGAACGATGTGCGTAAGGACTCATGCCGTTGCACCAGCTTGGTGACCGCCTGCTCCAGTCGCTCCAGATCAAGTTGTCCCCTGACCCGGAAGAAATACGGCATATGATACCCCGTACCGACCCCATCTATCTGTTGAAGCGCATAAAGGCGCTTTTGCGCAGAAGTGACTGGATAGTGAGCGGCTGGCGGTGCAGGGTTGATTTCCCTATGCGCTTTGTGATCCAATTCCGACAAATATGCCGCCATTTCTCTTACGGTCGGACGAGCGAAAATTTCGCGTAGCGGCATCTCCATATTCAATTCTTTATGGATCTGAGCCGATAACGACATCGCTGTCAACGAATGCCCGCCCAATTCGAAGAAACGGTCATCAATACCCACGCGCTCCTTCTGTAACACTTGTTCCCAGATGCGGACCAGTGCTCTCTCCAAGTCTGTCGATGGCGCCACATATACGCGCTTGCCACTGATGTTCGGTTCGGGCAACGCCCGCTTGTCAACCTTGCCATTGGCGTTAACCGGCAACGCGTCCAGGCCGATGAAATAGGTTGGCACCATGTAATCCGGCAATGCACGGGACATATGCTCACGCAATCCCTCTTCTGTCCACTCGCCTTCCGTCGTGAAGTACGCGCACAAGTATGTTTGGCCCGCTTCGTCTGCTCTGGCCGTGACAATCCCTTCCCGTACTGCGGGATGTGTCAGCAACCGGTCGGTCACCTCACCCAATTCAATGCGGAACCCGCGCACTTTGACTTGCTCATCCATCCGCCCCAAGAATTCGAGGGTGCCATCAGGCAGCCAGCGCACCCGGTCACCTGTCCTGTACATCCGCTCCCCGGGCGCGTATGGGTTGGGAACGAACTTCTCCGCCGTCAACTCTGGGCGGCCCAGGTAACCCCGCGCCAAGCTCTCGCCGCTGACGCACAATTCTCCTGGCACACCAACCGGCACCAATCGCCCATCTGCTCCCAGCACATACACCCGGTTGTTGGCGATCGGCTTCCCTATCGGCAATACCTCCATTCCCGGCTTCACCTCTATGCTGGTGGTGACAACCGTGTTCTCTGTCGGGCCATAGTTGTTCACTACCCGGTATGGCTGGGGTCGCACTTGTTGCAATCGATCTCCACCCACCAACAGCGTCTTTAAGCTTCTGTTCTCCAACCGCATAAACTGTTCCGCCAACTGTGTCGGTAAGAAACTGATCGTGATCCCCTGTTCCTCCATGTAACGGTTCAACCCCGCCACATCCAGTCGCAGTTCTTCCGGAATCACATGCAGGGTAGCCCCGGCCAGCAGGTATGGATACACTTCCCACACCGATGCATCAAAACCAAAGCCCGCGTATTTCGTTGCCCGATCCGCTTCTGTCACCCCGAATTCGCGGATGTGCCACGTGGCCAAGTTGAGTACCGCGCGGTGTTCCACCATCACCCCTTTGGGTTGACCGGTCGAACCGGAAGTGTAGATCACATAAGCGAGATCATCGGGTCGCCCTTCCTCCGACAACGCGCTTCGGTCTCCTGCCTCCCAATCGATCTGATCTAGCCACAATACCCGGTCAGCCCATTCCTCTGGCACATTCACGCCACGCTCGGCTAACAACAGCTTCGCTTGCGTGTCCGCCAGCATATAGCGAACCCGCTCTTCCGGGTACTCGGCATCGATCGGCAGATAAGCCGCCCCTGCCTTTAACACCCCGAGCGTCCCGACCACCATCGCCAATGATGGGCGCACCATGATGCCGATAATCTCTTCCCGCTTCGCCCCCCGGTCTTGTAGCAAGCGGGCCAGTCGATTGGCACGCGCATCCAATTCGCCGTAGGTCAGCGTCTCCTCCCGGTACACCACCGCCGTCCGTTCGGGCGTGCGCGCTGCCTGTTCCGCAATACACTCGTGCAGGGTCCGGTCTCGCGGATACTCCGCTTCCGTCGCGTTAAACACGTTCAGCAATCGATCCGCTTCTGTTTCAGAAACGATGTCGAGCTCATTGAGGCGGCGCTGGGGATCGGCTACCACTTGTCTGATCAAGGCCTGTAGCGAAGCGAACAGCTGCTCCATTTGCTCTTGCGTGAACACTTCCGTCGCGTAAGAAAACTTCAATGTGATCTGCTCACCCGGATAAATGACCAAACTAAAAGCATAATTGTCCTGCTCAAACGCTTCGATCCGCTCGATCACAAACCCTGTGCCCGCATAAGCCTCTTTCAGCGCAGACATATCTAATTGGTAGTTTTCAAAAGCAACGATATGGTCAAACAGCTGGTTGCCCAACGACGTGTGGGCTTGGATCTCCGCCAAAGAGGAAAAGTGAGCCGGTTCGGCCGCCAGATTCTCCTGTTGCAACTGCGCAAGCAATTCGGCAAACGTGGTGGATTTGTCCCCGCGAACGCGCACCGGCACCGTATTGATGAAGAGACCCACCATTTCATCCACCTGAGGCAAGTCAGCTGGGCGACCGGATACAACCGCACCGAACACCACATCCCGCACACTGTTCATTTTCTGTAGCAAGACACCCCACAATGCTTGTAGCACCGTGTTGACAGTCACTTGAGACTGTCGTGCCAATCCGCCGAGTCGTGACGTCCACTCGTGGGACAGTGTGAAAATCCGTTCCGCCTTTTCTTCCGCAACTAACCGCTTTGGTGGATCGGTCTGGCCAAAGAGTGTCGCTTTTTGCTCAAATCCTTGCAGATAGGATTCCCAAAACGCTTGTGCCTCCTGATGATCTCGTTCTTGTAACCACTCGATGTAGCGGCGATAAGGAACCGGATCAATCATCGGCAACGTCTCCCCGCGCATCCGCGCTTGATGCCACGCCAGCCAATCCTCTAGCAAGCGCTTGATGCACCAGCCATCTATCAACAGGTGATGGAAGCTCCAAATCAACCGGTATTGTGCATCACCCATTCGAATCAAGGTAAAGCGAACTAATGGCTGCTGCAATGAGGCAAATCCGCGCTGTCGATCTTCCGCTTTCAACTCGGTCATGCGGACAGAACGTTCCTCTTCTGGCAAGCTAGTGAGATCGACAAATGAAAACGGAACGGAACAAGATGTCAAAACCACTTGCACAGGCTCGCTTAATTTCTCATGCACAAAGACTGTACGCAACATGCCATGTTGTTGCACAAGCGCATGCAAACTCTCTTCAAACCGGGCCACATCAATCTTCCCGGAAATCTCCAGCGTAAATTGTTCAAAGTATTGCAGACGGTCTTGCAACGAATGGAACAGCATCCCTTTTTGCAAAGGGGACAACGCATACACATCTTCAATCTTTTGTTCGTCAATCAGTGTGCGCACGTGGTTCCAATCGTCCCATGTCAACGGATTCGCTCCAAAATCACTCGGTGTGCGTACCGTCGTCCGCCGCCCCTCGCAGTGAGCCGCACATTCTCGAAGATATTGGTCGAAACGGCCCGCCAACCGCTCCACCGTCTCAGGAAACAGCCACTCCCGGTTATACGAAAAGATGAAGTGCAGCTTTCCGTCGACCACCATGCCACTGATCGACAGGGCATGTTTATCAGGCGTTTTGGGACTAAACCAAGTTCCCGTCGGCAATGGTGACGAGCCCAATCCTTCCTCCGCAAACTGCCCCAAATAGTTGAAACTGATTTCCGGCTCCAAGGCAAACGTCAAATCCTGCGTGTGTTCTGCTTCCGCCATATAACGCAAAAGGCCATAGCCGATGCCTTTGTTGGGAATCCGCCGCAACGTTTCCTTCACTTGTGGAATGGCGTCAGCCCAGTTGTCATTGCGCAATTCAAACACAACCGGGTACATGGTGGTAAACCAGCCCACGGTTCGCGACACATCTATATCCGGAATGATCTGCTCACGCCCATGCCCTTCAAGATGGAGCGCAATTCGTTCTTGGCCTGTCCACTCTTTGAGCGCCCGGCACAAGGCAGTTAACAACAAATCGTTTACATCTGTGTTGTACGCGTGATGGGTCTTGGTAAGAAGGCGGTTCGTCTCTTCACGGTTCCAGCTCCAAGTCATGTCGACCTGTTCTCCCATCGTCGAATGACCTGAGCCCTCGCTGTCTTTAGGTAGCGGCGCAATCGCTACTGACTCCTGCTGCTTCCAGTAATCGCACTCCTTCAGCACAACGCCGCTATTGGCCACCTCTTTCAACTTGGCCGCCCAAAGTTGAAAAGAATGCGTTTTGTCAGGAAGTTCAATATCTTTACCTTGTTCCGCCGCCTCATAGCACGCGTGAAAATCCTCTATCAAGATCCGCCACGACACACCGTCTACCATCAAGTGGTGGATCACAATCAACAGACAGTCTCCCTGGTCCGTCTTGAACAGCCCTAGCCGAACCAACGGCCCCGCTTCCAATGACAAGCTTTGTTGCAACCGGTTCGCAACCTGTTCGACACGCGCTTTCACCTGCTCATCCCCTTGTCCGCGCAAGTCGGTCTCTTCCAAGGTGAAATGCTGTCCATCCATTCCCCGAACCCATTGGGTGACGCCCGTCTCCGACAATTGATAACCCATACGCAACGCGTCGTGGTGCTTGACCAATGCTTCAAACGCTCGCTCAACACTCGCTGCCCGCCAACCGGCCTCTTTGCGCAACATCACCGCCTGATTGAAATGATGCGGTTCTGGGGAACGCTTGGAGAAAAACCATTGTTGAATCGGGGTGAGTTCCACTTCACCGGCAATTTCTTCTGCCTCGGCCAACTGCTGGCGAGCCGGTTGCACCCAGGGTGCCAATGCTGCAATGGTGGGATAGCTAAATAGCATTTTGGTCTCCAGCCGCAAGTGATGACGGTTTAGCAACGCCGCCATCCGTATCGCTTTGATGGAGTCTCCACCTAATGCAAAAAAGTTGTCATGGATCCCGATTTGCTCCATTCCGAGCACATCTTCCCAGATACGGGCAAGCAAATGCTCCATCTCAGTCGACGGCGCCACATACGCACGCTTGTCACTGATGTCCGGTTCGGGCAACGCCCGCTTGTCAACCTTGCCATTGGCGTTAACCGGCAACGCGTCCAGTCCGATGAAATAGGTCGGCACCATGTAATCCGGCAATGCACGGGACATATGCTCACGCAATCCCGCTTCTGTCCACTCGCCTTCCGCCGTGAAATACGCGCACAAGTAGGTTTGGCCCGTTTCGTCCGCTCTGGCCGTGACGATCCCTTCCCGTACTGCGGGATGTGTCAGCAACCGGTCGGTCACCTCTCCCAACTCAATGCGGAACCCGCGCACTTTGACTTGCTCATCCATCCGCCCCAAGAATTCGAGGGTGCCATCAGGCAACCAGCGCACCCGGTCACCTGTCCTGTACATCCGCTCCCCGGGCGCATATGGGTTGGGCACGAACTTCTCCGCCGTCAACTCTGGGCGGCCCAGATAACCCCGCGCCAAGCTCTCACCGCTGACGCACAATTCTCCCGGCACACCAACCGGCACCAATCGCCCATCTGCTCCAAGCACATACACCCGGTTGTTGGCGATCGGCTTCCCTATCGGCAATACCTCCATTTCCGGCTTCACCTCTATGCTGGTGGTGACAACCGTGTTCTCTGTCGGACCATAGTTGTTTACTACCCGGTATGGCTGGGGCCGCACTTGTTGCAATCGATCTCCACCCACCAACAACGTCTTTAAGCTTCTGTTCTCCAACCGCATAAACTGTTCCGCCAACTGTGTCGGTAAGAAACTGATCGTGATCCCCTGCTCCTCCATGTAACGGTTTAATCCCGCCACATCCAGTCGCAGTTCTTCCGGAATCACATGCAGGGTAGCCCCGGCCAGCAGGTATGGATACACTTCCCACACCGATGCATCAAAACCAAAGCCCGCGTATTTCGTTGCCCGATCCGCTTCTGTCACCCCGAATTCGCGGATGTGCCACGTGGCCAAGTTGAGTACCGCGCGGTGTTCCACCATCACCCCTTTGGGTTGACCGGTCGAACCGGAAGTGTAGATCACATAAGCGAAATCATCGGGTCGCCCTTCCTCCGACAACGCACTTCGGTCTCCTGCCTCCCAATCGATTTGATCTAGCCACAATACCCGGTCGGCCCATTCCTCTGGCACATCCACGCCACGCTCGGCTAACAACAGCTTCGCTTGCGTGTCCGCCAGCATATAGCGAACCCGCTCTTCCGGGTACTCAGCATCGATCGGCAGATAAGCCGCTCCTGCCTTTAACACCCCAAGCGTCCCGACCACCATCGCCAATGATGGGCGCACCATGATACCGATAATCTCTTCCCGCTTCGCCCCCCGGTTTCGAAGCAAGCGGGCCAGTCGATTGGCACGCGCATCCAATTCGCCGTAGGTCAGCGTCTCCTCCCGGTACACCACCGCCGTCCGTTCGGGGGTGCGCGCCGCTTGTTCCGCAATACACTCGTGCAGAGTCCGGTCTCGTGGATACTCCGCTTCCGTCGCGTTAAACGCGTTCAGCAATCGATCCACTTCCGTTTCATCCATCAATGTAAATGCTTGAAGTTCCTTTTCTGTCCCTGAAACTACCTGCTCCAACAACCGTACATAATAGCCAATCCACCGCTCGACCGTCGCCCGGTTAAACAAAGAGGTGTTGTATTCCACGGCGAAATGAAGGGTTTCCTGTTCCTCCGCTTCCCATGTCATGTCAAACATGGACTGCTTCCATTTCCACTCCGTAAACGGCTTCACATCGATCCCCGGCAACGCGAATGGTTCTTTGTCGACATTTTGCAATACAAACACCGTGTCGAACAACGGATTGCGACTGCCGTCTTTTGCGCTGGGGAGTGTTGCTAGCTCTTCCAATGGGTATTCTCCATGCCCATACGCGGACAGGACGTTTTGTTTCACCTCTGCAAGGTATTGGTGGAAGGTACGCTCCGGTGTCGGTTGCGACCTGAGCGGCAACGTATTAACAAACATGCCGAAAATCTGCTCCGCTTCCGCCTGAATGCGGCCGGCAACGGGAAAGCCTACCGCCAGATCGGTTTGCCCCGACAATTTGGCCAGCATCACCTTATATGCCGCAAGCAAAACCATAAACAGCGTGGCCCCTTCTCGTTCACTCACACGTTTCAGTTGATGAGTCAATTGCGCGTCCAAACGGAACCGAACCTTTTCTCCTACAAACTGTTGGAGCTTCGGACGCGGCCGATCAGTCGGCAGTTCCAGAACAGGCCATTCCTCATTAAACTGTTGCGCCCAGTAATCCCGTTGTTTTTGGCAAGCGGGGGTTCGCTTCCATTCCTCTTGCCACACCGCTACATCTTTGTAATGCAGAATGAGCGGAGGTAACGTTTCCCCACGGTACAGCTTGCTCAGCTCGCGGCGCAAAATCCGCTCTATAGAAAAGCCGTCGGAAACAATGTGATGAATGTCAATCACCAACACATGCCGCTCTTTGCCCAAATGGATCAGGCCCGCTCGCAATAGAGGTGCTTGCCGCAAATCAAAGGGGCGGATAAATTGCTCGATCCACGTTGCAGCCTCTGCTTCATCCTTTGCCTCACATTGTTCCCAAGGCACTGGCACCGCCGGCTCCACTTTTTGCATCACCTCATCCTCAACCAAGTGGAAGGAGGTGCGCAATGATTCATGCCTGTCCACCACAGCCTGCAAGCTTTGGCGCAGACGTTCTACATCCAACTGGCCCGACAGTTCCAGCACCACGGGGTTATGGTAGGTTATCCCGATATTGCCACGTTGCTCCATCGCGTACAAACGGCGTTGCACCGAAGTCACTGGATAATACTCCCGCTCCGCCACGGGTTGGAGCGAAGCGGTGGTATCATGATCCGCTTCCCGCACCATTGCCGCCATTTCGCTTAGCGTAGAGCATTCAAAGAGGCGGGCGATATGAACAGCCATCCCAAATTCGGCACGGATGCGCGCTGCCAGCATCATCAGGTGCAATGAATGCCCACCCAACGCAAAAAACTGATCATTTAATCCAACCCGATCTACTTGCAACACTTCTTGCCACAGCCCGGCCAGCTTCACCTCGACCGGATCTGACGGCGCTACATACCGACTCTCCGGTGCTTTGTTCGCCACTGGCTCCGGCAACGCTTTCCGGTCCACCTTGCCATTGGGGGTAAGCGGCAACCGCTCCAAACGGACAATATGGGCGGGGATCATGTATTCAGGCAATTCCTGCACCAGATGCGCTCGCAATTCGCCGTCACCCACTGGCTCAGTCTCAACCACATATGCACACAGAACAGACTGGCCTGAGGAATCTGCGCGCGCCACCACAACACTGTCTTCAATGGCGGGGTGCCGCAACAGCACATTGGTGATTTCCCCTGGTTCAATCCGGTATCCGCGGATTTTCACCTGGTCGTCGATCCGCCCTAAGAACTCCAAATTCCCATCGGGCAACCACCGAACCAAATCCCCCGTTTTATACATGCGTTCTCCCGGAGCAAACGGATGAGGGACGAATTTGCTCGAAGTAAGATCGTCGCGCCCCAAATAACCCCGGGCTAAACTGTCTCCAGCTAGGCAAAGTTCTCCCGGGACGCCAATGGGTTGCAACTGTCCTTCCTCACTCAGCACAAACGCTTGGTTATTGGCAATCGGCCTACCGATCAAAATCGGCCCCTCCGACTTCACTTCATAGCAAGTGGCGACAACAGTGTTTTCTGTCGGACCGTAGTTGTTAAACAGCCGGTACGGTTGCCGACGCACCTGCCGCAACCGGTCTCCACCTGTCAAGAGCCTGGTCAAGGTGCGGTTCTCCAAACGCATAAACTGTTCCGCCACCGGTGTCGGCAGAAAACTGATGCTCACCTTCTCCGCTTCCATGTATCGGTTTAACGCCTCCACATCTAAACGGAGCTCTTCAGGGATGACAATCAGCGTCGCCCCTGCGATCAAATAGGGGAAAATCTCCCATACCGAAGCGTCAAATCCAAATCCGGCGTATTTCGTGGCCCGATCCTGCTCCGTCACCGCAAACCGTCTCACATGCCAACTGGCCAAATTTACTAGTGCTCGGTGTTCAACCATGACTCCTTTCGGCTTGCCAGTCGACCCCGATGTATAAATCACATAAGCCAACTGATCAGGACGACCCGGTGCATCAATATCGAAGAGACTCCCTTCTTCCCAAGCAATGCGATCCAAGAATAGTTTGCGCTCCTTCCAGCCAACAGGAAGGGGCAGGCCGGTCTGCGTAAGCAACAGGGAGGCGTCGCTGTCCTGCAACATGTAATCAATTCGCTCCAACGGATAGTGAGGGTCAATGGGCAAAAAGGCGGCCCCTGCTTTCAACACCCCAAAAATGCCAACGATCATCTCCAGTGAGGGCTTTGCCAAAACCCCCACGATCTCTTCCCGCTTCACGCCCCGGTCGTGCAAGGCACGAGCCAGTTGGCTCGCCCGCTCGTTCAATTGCCGGTAAGTCAATTTTTCCTCTTTGAATACCACCGCCACTTGATCTGGCGTGAGCTTCGCCTGCCGTTCAAACAAGGCATGGATGGTCTGGTCGTGGGAATAAGGCATCGACGTGTCATTAAAAGTGCGCAACAAAGCCTCTTTTTCAGCATCAGTCAACAAATCGATCGCATACAATGACTGCTCAGGATGATAGACAAAGGCTTGAATCACCCGCGCAAAATGATGGCCAATGCGCCCAATCCATTCGGAGTCAAAGCGTCTTCGGTCAAATGCAAAACGCAAAGTTAATGTGTGGCTAATCCAAACCTGAGCATGCAATCTAAAAATAGAATCATTAGATATAAGTAAATGTTTATTGTATTCAGAAAATATATTTTGCTGATTATCCATATCATCCAAATCAGACTCAATCACCCACAAAAGATGCTGCATAGTGTCCGGAGCGATCCCTGTCCACTCCTCCAATTCCGACAACAAGACGGCCTCAACCTCTGGATGCCCCATGTTCTTAGCGACCACATCGTAAACCGTCTCCCCTTTGGTGCATTGCACCCGGCGCAATTGGACAGCTAGCTCATCACCGCTTTCCTTTCCGCCCAAAGGAGAAACCGAAGCGAACACCACATCATCCGCACGATTGTATTTCTGCAACAAGACTCCCCACATCAAACTGATCAATGTGGGAACCGAGACATTCATTTTATCTGCCAAAGCGCTGATTTCTTTCGTCAACAGGGAATCCAACTGCAAGAAACCCACACCATTAAGGTCGCCGGCCTCATGCCATGGACCTTCCGCGATCCGTTCTGGTACGATCGGAATGCTATCATTATACCCACGCAAATATTCTTTGTAATATGTCCGATCTTTCCGCTCTGGTTGAACCAATTCATTATAGGACATAATTACCCTCCGACATCAGTTTGATGGTAAATTTATATTATTTTCAAATTGCACCTACGAGTTTATCGGAATTTTCAATCCATGTCAACGTTTGATGGATTTATTCGCCGCAACAACAAATGTCCAGATTTAATTTTAAAAAACGAATAAATGCATTAACCAACAACAAAATAAACTAAGCATTCCGTAAAAGTATTTATACTTATTGCAAATCGAATCATTTGCACCCCTCTTCTCTGAACCACCTCTTTTCTTTTAAAAAAAACAT
The DNA here is from genome assembly GCF_003003125.1 of Laceyella sediminis. Classification (GTDB taxonomy): domain Bacteria; phylum Bacillota; class Bacilli; order Thermoactinomycetales; family Thermoactinomycetaceae; genus Laceyella; species Laceyella tengchongensis. The sequence continues at coordinate 266,411 of NZ_PVTZ01000004.1, forward strand.
CCCCCACCCGGCCTGATTTTCTATATTTTTCCTATTTTATAATTCTATCTCATCCTTATCCCCCCTCCTAGTAAAATAAAACAGCAAGAGATTGCCGCGATTTGCGAAGCGATCTCTTGCCAATGTCTTCAAATCATGTTGTCGCCATGTGAAAAGAAGCGACCCTTGCAAAATCAGCAAAAGCCGCTCCGACCGTTCATACCCAGTTTCCATTGCGAAACAGCGGCACCACCCGTCCCTCTACCGTTACGGCATCGATGTCAAGTTCTGCTGTGCCGACCATGAAGTCCACATGAATGACACTTTCATTCAACCCATTGCCCGCTCTTTCTTCCTTGGACATCGTTACACCATCCTCAATGCAAAACGGATAAGCCGCTCCGAGGGCAAAATGGCATGAGGCATTTTCGTCAAACAAGGTGTTTCGGAATACCACGCCCAACTTGGACAGAACCGAATCATGGGGCACCAAGGCGACCTCCCCCAAATGAGCGGCTCCAGCATCCATCTGAAGCAACGCCTGAAGCGAGGCATTCCCCGTCTCCGCTTCTGCCTGCACAACCCGCCCGTTTTCAAATGTCAGCGTGAAACCGTCGATTACCTGGCCATTGTACACCAACGGCTTACTGTTCCGTACCCGCCCGTTTACTCCGTTACGCACTGGCGCGGTGAACACTTCCTCCGTCGGGATGTTGGGAAGAAAGTAGACGCCTTGACTGTTCTTTAACCCCCCGCCCAACCAGCGGTGGTTTTTAGGCAATTCTACTGTGAGCTCTGTTCCAGGCCCCCGGTATTGCAACCGCGTGAATTGTTGATCATTTAACCAAGCCGTGCGCTCTTCCAATCGGTTGGCGTACGCTTGCCAATAAGTCAATGGGTCGCCATGATCCAAACGCGTTGCCAATTTGATACTCTCCCACAGTTTGGCCAGGGCCGCTTCTTCCCCCAACTCCGGAAATACCACATTAGCCCATTCCGCTGTGGGCACCACTCCGATCGTCCAGCTTATTTCCCCACCTTGCGCCAGTTCTTGATATTTTTTCATCACTTTGCCCATCGCCTTCGTCACGGTGGCGATACGCGAGGTTTCAACATCTTTCAACAATTCTGGTTTGGGGGTCAAAATAGAAATGACCGCCGCCCCTCCCTCAATCATCCGGATGAAGTCCTCCACCTTGCCTTCAGGCACGAAAGCAAGCGTTTCCTCCGGCGCCATGCGCAACCGGATACGGTTGATCTCATCATCAGACCAGTCAACCAATACATGCGGCGCGCCGGATTCATAAGCCACCTCAACCAGTTTGCGCACCAGTGGCGCGGCATCGGTTGACGCCCGAATGACCAGGTTTTGACCCGGTTGCAAGTTGACACCAAGTTGGACCAACAACCTGGCGTAAGTGGTCAATTCTTTAGCTTTCAACATTTGTCTCTACCTCATTCCGCCCCTATATTACGTATCGCAGGGAATAGTGAGCTCATTTGATGGTTTATTTTTAGTTTGTATTATAAAGCGTGACCATGAGGGCTCACAAGCCAGTGCGCCATACACCTCCTCTTTGTCACCCGCGCGTTGGCGCCAGATGGTAGTGCTTGGCAAGGAGGGCGGAAATCGAACCCCGACTACAGATCGCCTAATCCCATCCACCCATCAAACACGACTCAGTTTGTGCGGGATTTTACATGTCCCCGCTGGCAATAACGCATCAATTCCGGTGTCAACGATTGGCTAATCAGACGATTAGCCTCCGCTTCGCCCTGCGCTTCGATCAGAGCCACCTTGCGACTCGTTTCCGCTTCAGACAGACGCTGGCGGGCCAATTGCTCTTTATTGGCCGTCTCGCGCAATATGTATTGATGTTCAATATCAGTCTCGACAAGCTTCTGCAAACGTTGCCGCATCCGCTCATCAACGCGCAAATCAGTCAAGGCCAATCCTTCCAAACCAATTCCGTCTTTTGCTAATTCCCGTCTCACCTCGGCTTCGATCTCACGGCAGACAGCCTCTCTTTGTGTGGCAAACAGACTGACTACCGAATGCCGAAGCGCCACTGTCTGCATGGCAGCTTGCAACCGCCCCCGCAAAATTTGCTGCCGCGCATCTTCCCAATCCTCCTGGTGCAAACGTTGCATCAACCCGGGCAAGCGGGCGGGTTGCAAGTGATAGCTCATGAACACATCGATTTGCACCCGTTGTCCGTCCTTGCTTACCACGGATATGGCTTGTCCCTTTGCAAACGTTGCCATTTCGGTAGAAACGGGATAGGCCGTCACCGATTCCCACGGCCAATGGAGATGCAACCCATCTTCCAGCACTTGCGGCTGAACGCCACTGAAGAAGTTGAATACCACGCCTTGGTGACCAGCGTCTACCATTGACAGGCAGCTCCCCAGCAACAAAACAATCAGTATGTAGCAAACCAACACTGCAGCAAATCCGATCCACTGCTTCTTGCGCTTTTTATGTGATTTGACTGGCATCCTTGCGTTTGGTCCCCCCTTTTTTCCGCGGAATCTTCTTTTTTTCAATCGATTCGCACTTCATCAGCAAGTAATTGCCCATCCGCTCATACCACGGATACAAACCGACCAACAATAACCCTCCTAAAAATAGGACCAGAAGTATGGCCACCGTTCTCCCCTTTTCTTTAAAAATATAAAATCCTCACACCATAAAAAAAACAATAAGGACAATGCTCTTTTATTATAAGGGAAACAAGCGTCAGGTCAAATCCCTCTATTAAAAAACTGAAAAAATTTCTGCATCCGTTTCATATTACAAAAAATGACCTAAACACCAATGAACGAGAATTTTGATAATATCTATATTTTATTTCATAAAAAGTCATTTGTTACATTTATTCCCTCGGCCAGAGTCTCCCCATTGTTGGCTTTCATACTTTATCCCTGCACGAACCACACTACCTGTAAACGGACAGCCAAAGGAGGGTCATCAGTGCCGTTGATCGAAGCGAATGGAACAAGGTTGCATTATCATCTGGCGGGGCAAGGTCCCACTCTGGTTTTCATCCATCCTCCCCTCATCACCAGCGCGGTATTTCGCTATCAGATAGCTGAACTCACCACGTCCTTCCGCGTCCTGACATTTGACATTCGGGGCCACGGAGCTAGCACCCCGTCCCCCACTCCGCTAACATATCCATTGATCGTTGAGGATATCAGGCAACTGCTTAACAAACTCGGCATTGAAGAAGCTTATTTATGCGGGTATTCCACCGGTGGAAGCATTGTGCTAGAAGCATTGCTCTCCTATCCGGATCGCTTTGCGGGAGGCATTCTAATCAGCGCCATGTCGGAAGCAAGCACACTGTATCTCAGAGCGGCGATTGGAGCGGCGACCCACTTATGCACACCCATCTGTTTCCGATCCTTGGCCACCATCTTGTCCTGGAGCAATGCCGATACGCCATTGACATTTGCCAATCTCCACCGCGCCGCGCGCCAAGGCGATCCAGAAAACATCCAGCAATATTTCACATTTAGCCAACGGTACAATTGCACCAAGCGACTGATAGAAATTAAGCACCCGATATTACTTCTTTATGGAAGCAAAGATCGTAGATTTCACAAATGCACCAAGCTGCTTCAAGCCCGGCTTCCTCAAGTGACTACCCAAGAAATCAAGGGCAAACGCCACCAACTTCCCACCAAAGCGTGGCGGCAATGCAACCAGCTCATCACCGACTGGCTCACGGCAATCACCACAAATACAGCCCCCGCCACCACGGTCTGATGAGTCACTCTCATGTCAGCCTTCTTTCGAACATGTGGGCAAGGGGATGACGGGTTCCTTCTTCCAGCACCGCATGTTTTTCCTGGTTTCGAACGATACTATCATCGGATGATGTTTTTAAGGAGGCGTTGTGATGATCTTATCGCTTGAAGAGATGAACATCCTGTCTGAGCGTTTGGAAAAAGAAGAAGCCCGGTTGCACGAAGCCAATATGCGCGAACCAGGCCGCAAAGAAGCGGAGCACAGCTTGAATTTGATCAGTAGCTTGCAACGCAAGTTGCGTGATGTGGATGCCGACCTGACCGAACAGGAACGAGCCTACATCATTGACTTGTTGCGAGAAGAAGTGTCCCATATACACGGGTCAGGAACCGGTGTTTATCACTCCATCATCAATAAAATGGAACTCTGAGCTTGGTGCGAGCTTTTTTCAATTCAAACGGAAAGCCCATATCCTTTCGCACAAACATATCCCCCTCCAAAGTGAATGCGGGTCATCAAAATGGCGATGCCCGTGCGCCAATCGATTGTGGTGCACAGGCATCCGGTTTTGGGTCACTTGAACCGCAGCCTCGTCGCAGCGTGTTCATGCCTCTCTGTATGAACCCCTTAGCCAAAAGCTTTGTGTTCGGGGCCGTCCATGAACAGATGAAGTACCAAACGTAAAATTTAAGTTCTCACATGGTCATCACAGTTGAGGAAATGCACAAACCGGCCCCGTTCATTGTATTCAATCAAATGAATCCCCGCCTCACTGGTGTGAAAATAGTAGTCGTGGTGAACTGGCAAACCTAAAAAACTTTCCAATATCCGCGAAATCATACCTTCATGGGAGACAATCGCAATACGACGATAAGGTTTACTATAATGCTTAATATATGAAAACACATGCTCAGCTCGCGCACGAAATTCAATGCCTGATTCTCCTGTCTCACCCAATTTCACATGCGGGGGGAGGTTCCTGGGAACCGGTGTGTCCGCCTGCAAACGGCCAGCAAGCTTTCCGTTGTTATACTCTTCCAATTCCGGCAGATAGTTAATTGGACAACCAATCGTCCTGGCCAAAATGGATGCCGTTTCACTCGCTCTTTTTAATGTGCTCCCCCAAATATATTCGGGCGGAAACGCTTCCTTCACCCGCTCGGCCATCTTGTGCGCCTGTTCCACACCTGCCGGGGTCAACGGAAAGTCGCCCCTGCCCTCGTGCACCTCCAATGCATCCGCTTCGGATTGTCCATGCCGGATCAACAAAATTTGCATTGCTTCTTCCTCCTTCTAAAGCAGGCACTGTCGCCACGTAACCGGTTTCGTTCCGGCAGTTTGTAGCTCATGCTCTGTTGTCGGTTTCCCTTTGATGTGAATATCCTTTCATCGTTCCCGCGCCTGAAGAAGTTACGGCCTTAAGCAAGATGGACTAAGGTGAAACTTATGTCACACCATCGGGTCGGTTCACTTGTCTTCCATGTGATTCACCACGGGTTGTCGTGTTTTTAGAACACTACCTCAGTTCATTATAATGAGAACAATCCCGCGCCATGTCTTTTGACTTCTTTTTCTCAAATACAGTCACACTCCCCCCGATCGTTCCACACCTTTTGACTAAGATTGGGTCTGATGAAAAATCAGCTTGATTCACCGGACATTCCCAGATCGCCTTTCCAGTGTCATTTTACACTAACATAACCAGTTTAAACTACTTTCTCCCAGGCTCCTCTATCAAATGCATTAAAAAGAGAGCAGAACCTCGCTGCTCTCCAAGTTTGCTTCTCTCACCCTAAGCCATTTACAACGCTTTAAGGGTGCTTTGCCTCTTTTGTTATGCTCTTTGCTCATCCAAATCGTGTACAGGGAGAATCTTCACTTCTTGCGGATTGGATTCACTATGGACGCGCACCTTTTCTGCACTTTCATCCACCATCTCAATCCATACCGGCTCGCCACGGTAGGTCACGGCAATTTTCTCCGGCGACTGCAAAATCTCCTTTGCCCGATCGATTTGCATCACGTCACCTCCCTAAAAGAGAATCAATCTCAGATCATTTGTTTGCTCAGCAAAACAATCATCGCTAACTTCGCTCTTAGGTTGTGTCAAAGATGGAGAGTTATGCACAAATGAAACCGGCCGAGACGATGGTTCAAAACAAATCGCTCTGAGTGGAAAGACCCTACACCTTTCTTTATTAAATAAAAAAATTCATTTTTTCGAAAAAATCAGTTGTACTATAACAGTTACTGTGTTAGTATAGGAAACGAAAAGAAAAACTGTTATATAACATAATGGCACCCAGGAGGGGATCCGGTTTGTTGCGAAAAGTATCATGCCCGGAAAGAGTTGAGATCATAGGCCCAGTCACTGATTCCTATGCCGAAGTGCTCACCTTCTCAGCCTTACAATTCATCGCTGATCTTACACGACGCTTCCGCGATCAACGCGATCGCCTGTTGCATAACAGAAAAGAACGGTCGGTAAAACTAAAGACTGAACTGCCCGATTTTCTGGATGAGACAAGAGCCATTCGGGAAGGAAACTGGTCCATCGCCCCCTTGCCCCAGGATTTGCTTGACCGGCGGGTGGAGATCACCGGTCCTGCTGGCGACCGCAAAATGGTAATCAATGCTCTCAACTCCGGAGCCCAGGGTTTCATGGCCGATTTTGAAGATGCCAACTCACCCACTTGGCACAACACCGTGCAAGGGCAAATTAACTTGCGTGACGCAATTCGAGGGACACTCACCTACATGAGTCCCCAAGGAAAATGGTATAAAGTAAACCCTGATCCTGCTGTGCTTCATGTACGGCCACGCGGATGGCATCTGGATGAAAAGCACGTCCTTGTTGACGGAAAACCGGTTCCGGCCAGCCTGTTTGATTTCGGACTTTATTTCTACCACAATGCAAAGGCCTTGGTGGCCAAAGGATCAGGCCCTTATTTTTACCTCCCAAAAATGGAAAGCCATTTGGAAGCACGTTTGTGGAATGACGTATTTGTTTATGCCCAACAAGTGAAAGGGATTGAACAAGGCACCATCAAAGCGACCGTGTTAATCGAAACGATCTTGGCCGCGTTTGAAATGGATGAAATATTGTACGAATTAAGAGAACATTCAGCCGGATTAAACTGCGGCCGCTGGGATTATATCTTCAGTTACATGAAACACTTGCAGAACCATCGTGCCATTCTGTTGCCTGACCGCTCGCTGGTCACGATGACAACCCCCTTCATGAAAGCTTATACCCAATTGGCAATCCAAACATGCCACAAACGCAATGCCCCTTGCATTGGCGGAATGGCCGCTCACATTCCGAGCAGGAAAAACCCCGAGGCGACTCAACGGGCATTTGAATTAGTGCGCGCCGATAAAGAGAGGGAAGCCCAAGCCGGACATGATGGCACATGGGTAGCTCATCCCGGCCTCGTCCAACTGGCCCGGGAAGTGTTTGATCACTGGATGCCAGAACCCAATCAAATCAGCCGAAAGCAAGAAGAAGTGACCATCACGCAAGCCGACTTGTTGCGGGTGCCCACCGGCCCGATTACCGAAGACGGACTGCGAACCAACATCCGTGTCGGCATCCACTATATCGCCGCTTGGTTAAGCGGTTCAGGGGCTGTGGCTATCGACAACCTGATGGAAGATGCAGCCACCGCCGAAATTTCTCGTGCGCAGGTTTGGCAATGGTTACGCCATCCGGACGCCTCACTGGAGGATGGGCGACCGATCACCAAAGAGTTATATCAGCAATTGTTGCAAGAAGAAGCGACCCGTCTGCGTGAACAGCTGGGATCTTCCCATCGTTTAGACATGGCGATCCCCCTGTTTTCCGAATTGGTGTTGAGTGATGAATTCACAGAGTTTCTGACATTACCCGGCTATGCGTTATTAGATTAACACGATCAGAGAGGATGAATGATGATGAACCATCAACAGGAAATTGCCACTTTGGAAAAAGATTGGTCCACCAACCCCCGGTGGAAGGGAATCAAACGCCCATACTCCGCCGCGGATGTACTGAAACTTCGCGGTTCTCTCACCATCGAATACACGCTTGCGTCACGCGGTTCCCGCAAACTGTGGGAAATGCTTCATACGGAGCCCCATATCAAAGCATTAGGGGCACTCACTGGCAACCAAGCAATGCAACAAGTGAAAGCTGGATTGAAAGCAATCTATTTGAGCGGTTGGCAAGTGGCCGCCGACGCCAACCTAGCTGGACAAATGTACCCCGACCAAAGCTTGTACCCCGCTAACAGCGTGCCCCAAGTGGTCAAACGGATTAACCAGGCACTGCAACGCGCCGATCAGATCGAATGGGCCGAAGAAAAAACCCAGCGGGATTGGTTTGCGCCTATAGTCGCCGATGCGGAAGCGGGTTTCGGAGGGCCGCTGAATGTATTTGAATTGATGAAAGCAATGATTGAAGCAGGGGCCTCCGGCGTACATTTTGAAGACCAATTAGCCTCAGAGAAAAAATGCGGCCATCTGGGCGGCAAAGTACTCATTCCCACTTCGCATGCGATCCGCAATCTCATCTCAGCTCGCCTCGCCGCAGATGTGATGGGCGTGCCTACCATCCTGATCGCCCGCACCGATGCCAACGCCGCAGAGCTGTTGACCAGTGACATTGATCCCACTGACCATCCCTTTCTCACGGGTGATCGAACCCCCGAGGGATTCTTCCGGATTCGCCCTGGACTGGATACAGCGATTGCCCGCGGATTGGCCTACGCACCTTACGCCGATCTTATCTGGTGTGAGACATCAGAACCCGATCTCGAGGAAGCGCGCCGTTTCGCCGAAGCAATCCACGCCAAATTTCCCGGAAAATTGCTGGCGTACAATTGCTCCCCCTCTTTCAACTGGAAAAAGAAGCTGGATGACAAGACCATCGCCAAGTTCCAAGATGAGCTCGGAAACATGGGCTACAAATTCCAATTCATCACCTTGGCGGGCTTCCACTCTCTCAATTACAGCATGTTCCAACTGGCCAATGAATACGCCTCTCACGGCATGACGGCATATTCCAAACTGCAACAGGCCGAATTTGCCCTTGAAGCGGAAGGATACACCGCCACGCGCCATCAACGTGAAGTGGGAACAGGCTACTTTGATCAAGTCTCCCTCATCATCACCGGTGGCACCTCATCCACCACGGCGTTGAAAAATTCTACCGAACATCAACAGTTCATGTCCTAATGGTCACATAAATCAAGCACCCTTTCGGCATAGCCGGATGGGTGCTTCTCCATTTTTCTTTTGATCAGTTGGCCTGGACACATCCTTCCAACAGCATCAACGTCCCTTCGCCAGCATCCAAGTAGGCTTGAATGCCGATGGGCAATGCCAGGTTCGGCTCGGTGTGTCCAGCTTGAAAGCCAAAATAAGCGGGAACACCTAGTGGCCGGACAATCTCCTCCAACACTTCGCGCAAAGTTAAGCTTCGCTCCGGATTCTCCGCGTTGCAATCATGAAAGTCGGTGAACAAAATGCCAGCGGCTTGTTCCAACTTTCCAGCCAAACGCAATTGCGTCAACATGCGGTCAATGCGATAGGGCTCTTCTCCCACCTCTTCAATGAACAAAATCTTGCCAGTAGTGTCCAGCTCATAAGGGGTTCCCATTGAAGCCGCCAAAAGGCAAAGATTTCCCCCGACCAGCCTACCTGTCGCCCTTCCTGGCGTGATCGTAAAACAGAGCGTCCGCCCGGTGTCTGGATATTCCCCCAGCGGTTGAGGATCGGAAAGTTGGCGAAACAAAACCGCCCAAGCCATCTCCTCTTCCTCTGAGACATGTTCCAACTCTCCTACCATAGGCCCGTGGAAAGTGATCAGTCCTGCCTTTTTCCAAAGCGCCAAGTGCAGGGACGTAATATCACTGTAACCCACAAAAATTTTCGGATTCTTCCTGATCATGGCATAATCGATCCGGTCAAGGAGGCGCTGTGAGCCATAGCCACCCCTGATGCACATGATCGCCCTCACTTCCGGATCAGCAAACATCTCATTCACATCCCGCGCCCGCACTTCATCTGTTCCCGAAAAATAGCCATGCTGTTCCTGCACGGAGGCTCCTACTTTTACCCGATAACCAAATCTGCGCAATGTTTGTAATGCACGTTCCCGTCTCTCTTCAGGAACCGGGCTGGCAGGAGCGATGACCCCGATCAGATCACCCGGTTTTAATGCTGGTGGTTTCATTGCTTTCCTCCCTATCATTGTCTGGCATAGGACAGCTTAAAACGGCTTCAATCATTCATAATGCACTCTACACAGCAATGTATTCTTGCCACAAGTACACATTCCTTCCGTGTCGGCTGTGGAGCCCCTTTCCAGCAGTCTCCCACAGAACACAGACTAATAGATCAGCTAAGGCTACCTGCAATCTAAACTATCATTGATTTGTGATTTTCCTATGATTGAATGAGTTGCCAAGAAAGGGTTACGATAGGTGTACGCCAATACCATTTCATTGTAAAGGGATGGAGTGCACCAATTCACCGGTTCCTCCATTTCCTTTCCCTTTTTCCCCTCAACCATCCTCATCCCCCATCCAGCTTCCAGCCAGTTCCCCTGAAAACACACCTTTCCCTGCATATTATCATAGGACAATCCATGCCCCACCCCATCCATGTCCCGGAATGATTCTGGCGTTTTGGGACTCTCCTGCCAGCCGATGGCCGGCTTTTTTTACCGCGATTATAAACCGAATATTAAAGCTATTTTAGAGCGGATCTTCGACTTGAAGAACTTATACAAACACAAATATGGATCTATACCCTGTTTTTACTAGAGTTTCTTATAAACAAGGCAGGGACACAAGCAATTTCACTCAATGATCCATATGCTATTCCATATCAACTGATCACACCACAAAGGGGGTTTCTTCATGTCTCGCAGAAGGTCCGCTAAATGCCGTGCTATCAGAAACTTAAGACGTGCCATTAGAGAGTTAAACCGCTCTATTGACGCAATCAGAGATGAACGCTTTGAAACGGCAGAAAACCGCATCGCAGACGCACTTGTGTTTCAAGGTCGCGCTCTCCGGCAGATCAATCGCGCCGAGAGATTCGACTACTGCTAATCGGTTTTTGCCTGCCTAATGGCAAAGTAATTCCGCCGATGACGCATGAATCGGCGCTCTTTGTCGAGCGCAAAAACAAAGAACCCCGGGAGTAACGGGGTTCTTTGTCCGCTTTTTCACGATATCTCATGCTGAATGATCGGCCGCTATGATCACGGGTTGGCGTTCCAACCGACGAAACATCGCCATGTATATGAAACCGCCCAGCCAGGCAAGGCAAGCGAGCACAACAAACATCCATCCATACCCAACCCACGCTGCCAGAGGGATAGCAAAAGGCGCCAATGTTTTGCCAATCGTAAACCGCAAGCTGGCAGCAGCGAAATATTGCCCACGAATGTGTTCTGGAGCTAATTTGGAGACAAAGCTCTCTTGTAATCCCACTACCAACAGCTCTCCGACTGTAAACAGCACCATGGCCACCAATGCCACCCATATATTAGTGCTACTACCAAAAACCAACATGGAAACCCCGTACAAAAACGCGGAAGAGAGGAAAACCCTTTTCTCCCGCATCCGACCAACCCATCGGCTGACCCAAACAGTAAACAGGGCAATCAATAGGCCATTCTCGGCAACCAGCCACCCGAAAAATGTCGTTCCGCCTGCTTCAAGAGACCACTCACCAACATGGAATAAGGTTTGTTTCGGGAATTTCTCCGTCACATAAATGCTCAGCGCCAAATCGAGTTGCATAAACGTTTGGGCCACCAAAATCCCCGCCAAAATAAACAGCATGAAGGTGCGGTCGGACAAAATGACTCGATAATCCTGCAAATGACTGTGCACAAATTGCCGCCAACCCCGTGCGGTGAATCGTTTTCCTTGGTGGGCCACCGCTCGCCCCGGAATTGTTTCACTCACATAACGCCGAATGAGCAACGACAGCACAAAGGCGGTCAACGCCGCAACCAACAACAAACCAAACCGATAATGAAAGAAAAAGATGCTTCCCAATAACGGGCCGATCACCACAGATAAGTTAATAGCTGTATAAAAAATGGCGAACACTTGGTTGCGATCTTCCTCTTTCACCAAGTCCGCTACCATTGCATGGCTCGCCGGCCAGTAAAGGGATCCGCAAATCCCGAGCGCCGCAAAACTGATGTATGTCAAAATGGGGGAAGTGTACCATGGAGAATTGGCAAAGGCAAACACCAAGAACGAGACGCCTTTAGCAAGCGCAGATAGCTCCATCATCCGTTTCCTCCCAAATCGGTCGGCGCAATAACCGCCGATCAGATTGGCGATCACCCCCAACAATTGGGAAAAAACCAGCATTCCCCCCGCCCATTCCTTTCCAAACGCTTGCGAAAAATAGACGGACATAAACGGAAAAAACATCCAAAACAACACATTGGTAATCCCTTCGCCAAATAAGCGAATCTTCAAATTCAAATCCCAATCTTTTAAAAACATACCGTAGCCTCCAATGAAATTCAAAGCTGATTCACTTATCAAACAACAACAAAAAACACTGGCAAATATCTTTTACCAGTGTGTGCGCTCTCCATTTCAATTGGACCAGAACAGAATATCATCCATCCTAGTGTAAAGAATTGATGAGGGGATTGTAACACCGCACGCGGTAAAAAATAAAGCCTTCATTATGCTGATATTGGAATTGGTCGATTACCATTACTCGTTTCATCATCACGGTGCATCCCCTTTCTCACTTATTTTTGAAAGCATTTGTTGTTTTATTGGATCACTATCCGTCCAGATAGAACCCATGTTCGTTTTCATTGTACGAAATTCACAACCAATTGTCAAATCAGTAAGCAGATATCAAATTGTCAACATTCTGCATAAAAAATATAACCTCCCTCCCCCTCTGATTCACTGCTTTATGTATTGTTTTAGAAGCATATGAATAGTCATTGATCATCACTTTCTGTTTTCTTGCCTTTGGTTTATTAATTTTAACCTGGAATATATCCATTCTCTCTTTTGCTTCGTAAACCGGCGGCTGAAATATTCTTCAGTCACGCCGAGATACTTCGCCAATTTTTCGACCATTTCAGAAGGGGTGGTTTTTCTTTTGCTATTTTCACGCCCCATTGATCCAACACTCCTTTGCCTATGCCAGCTATAAACATCCTACATTTGTTAATTTATACAAATCCTGTTCATACTCCTTTTCACCTAATGAAAAAGACCCGTTCCCTTGTTAAGCGTGATTGGATATTTCCACTGTCACTAGGATGTGTCTAATAAATAGGCCAGCGGCTCCAAAACCATTTTCTCATTCGCTTCACGCGTGGCGAGGCGCTCATCGAGAAAAGGTTTTTCCGCCGCTTCTTCCCCACCAATTTGATTTACCAGACACGCCCTAGTGAATGACAGAGCGATTTTGGACAAACTAACAATGGGCCTCGTCTGCTTGCGCAGCTTCTCTCCCACTCACTTCCTTTCAGTCGCCAACACGAGCGGGAAAGCAGCTTGCAACAGCTTGTTCCCCCTCTTCATGCCCATAACCGAAACAAAAGAGAGGTGCAAAACCGTGGAATCCTTTATCACCTATCTCCCTTTCTTCCTTTTCGGCTCCATCTATCTCATGTTGGGATGGCTGGTAATAAAAGGATGACCCCTCCCCCAAGTCTCACCATCAGCACATTCCTTCTTCCTTGCATATCACTTACCGTACATCACTGTCTACCCGTGCAAACAGGCCCCGCAATTGTAAACATATTAAAAAGCCACAGTCCCTGGACACCTCAGGGGTTGTGGCTTTTTGCAGTTTTGCTATGCGTTCTTATTCCATATCTCCCTAAATTTTAGGCCCACAAGTTCATGCTGATTATACTTTTCTACAAATAAATCCGATACATAAATTGATCCTGGATCCTGAGGGATCTTAAACATTATTTGTTCCTTCACTTTCTCTGGAACAAACTCATGCTTTACAATCCGCATGATCCTCCCACTACTTACAAATCGCTTGACTTCCGATTGCTCTTCATCTAATCCGTCTATAATATTGGTTAAATTGTATGCAAAGTAATCTTCATTTTCGATTGTTACTGTTAAAAACTCACCCAGAGGTCTCAGCAATCCATAAAAACATTCCTTTGCTTTTTGGCTAAACACCGGGACATACTTTAACAAATTCGGGAAATCACTCCTCGGAAATTCCTTCTTAGACTCAGGCACTTTCAGTTCAATAGACTCCCAATTTTTAATCAGTGATTTGCCCAATTGTTCCAATTGATCAAATAATTGTTCTTTTATTGGTGCTATAGACTGATAAGAGTAATCCTGATCAAGAACATAGATTTTCATACCTTTTCACTAATTCCTTGCAACACTTCTATTAGTTCATCACTTGTATTTACAGTTCTCAGTCTCCTGTGCAACTCGGCATAATAAACATCTATATATCCCGCTTCGCTATCTCCACTACGTTTATGAGAAACAACTGGTTGAATAATCGCCTACATATTTTTGAAAGCATGTTCACCTGCTCACCTACTGTTCATTACTCCAAACTTCCTTAAACACTAATCCTGATAAAACATTATTTTTGTAAATCGAAACAAACTCATCCGATACAAAAATACTACCAGGATCTTCAGGTATTTTAAAAATAATCTCATCTCTAACCAATTCTTCTACAAAGACATATTTTTTAATATCCATGATTCTTCCATCGGTAAACCTTATAACGTCAGAGTTGATTTCATCCAATGCCGTCAAATTATTCAATGTATTATATAAAAAACAGTTATCCCTTCCCTCTACATCAAGCTCTAAAAACTCACCGTATTGCTCCAATACATCTTGAAAAATCTCTTTTGCTTTTGGACCAAAAACAGGGGCATTTGGTAGGAAGCCTGGGAAATCACTAGATGGTCTATCTTTTCTGCTTGCGGGAACATACACCTCCAGTTTTTCCCATCCATTTGTCAACGGGCATCCCAATCGTTTCAAAATATATAAATCACTCCCATTTTTAGTCATGAGAATCTGATATCTAAAGTCGTTATTCAATTGATATATTTTCAATTGTTATTCTCCCTTATCTATTCTGTTTCATTCCTTCTTTACTCTTAAATCCTCCAGAGTCTGCACATGCTGTACACGTCGAAACAGCTCATCGTAGTATGAATTAGTATGAACAAGCGTATGCGGTACACATCGGAGCTGTAACTGTAATAGTGGTAGAAGCGGCGGCGGAAAAACCTTTTCCCAATGAGCGCCTCGTCACGCGTGAAGCGAATGGGAAAACGGTTTTGGAGCCGCCGGCTTATGGAAGGGAATGAAGAAAGGGGGCAATATACAATGGAAGGGTAGGTAATATAGAACATATCATTTCCTACAAACAATTGCCCGGTTAAAATAAAAAAACCACAACCCCTGACGTCTCAGGGGCTATGGCTTATGTGCGGTTACGTTCTGACTATACTTCCATGATAATTGGAAGAATCATGGGGCGGCGGCGTGTCCGCTCAAACAAGAATTTGCTAAGTGCATCGCGAATGCTTGTTTTGAGGGAAGCCCACTCGCTCACTTGGTCTTTCATGCATTTTTCCATGGTCATGCTTACAATCCGATTTGCTTCATCCAAGAGCTGTTCAGATTCCCGGACGTACACGAAGCCACGGGAGATGATGTCTGGTCCGGAAAGGATGGCTCCGTTTGCCTTGCTAAGGGTGACAACAACGACTAAGATACCATCTTGCGATAAGAGTTTGCGGTCTCTAAGTACAATGTTTCCAACGTCGCCAACTCCTAAACCGTCGATGAGCACTTTTCCTGTTGTAATTTTTGGACCGTATCTTGCTTTACCGCCGGAGATCTCAACCGTATCCCCGTTGTCGCAGATAAAGATGTTTTCGGGACGAACGCCTACTGATTCGGCGAGTTGGGCGTGAGCCCGCAACATGCGGTACTCACCATGAATCGGAATAAAGTATTTGGGTTTGATCAAGCTCAACATCAATTTGAGATCTTCCTGAGAACCATGTCCGGAGACATGCACGTGGGAGGTGGTGCTGTAAACGACGTCAGCACCAATGCGGAACAACTGATCCACTGTGCGTCCAATCAGTTTTTCATTACCGGGAATCGGCGTTGCGGCGATAATCACTGTGTCACCGGGCAAGATTTCAACCTTGCGGTGGGAAGCGTTGGCCATGCGGGTCAGTGCCGACATGGATTCCCCTTGGCTTCCTGTTGAGATCACGGCTACGCGGTTGGCCGGCAAACGGTTGATCTCGTCCGGTTCAATGAGCAGGTCTGATGGGATATGTAGATAACCCAATTCGGATGCGATGTTCACCACGTTCACCATGCTGCGGCCCACGACAGCCAGCTTTCTTCCATAAAGCTGGCAAGCATCCACAACTTGTTGAATCCGGTGAATATTGGATGCGAAAGTTGCCACGATAACCCGTTGTTTCGCCTTCCGAAACACCTCGTTGATGCCTTCTCCAACAGTACGCTCAGATCCAGTAAAGCCAGCCCGTTCAGCGTTAGTACTATCGGATAAAAGACATAAAACACCTTTTCTGCCGATTTCCGCCATCTTATGGATATCCGCCACTTTTTCATTGACCGGGGTCATATCGAATTTAAAATCCCCCGTGTGAACAACGTTACCTTCCGGCGTCTCAACACAGACTCCGACCGAGTCGGGAATGCTGTGGTTCGTATTGAAAAATGTCGCCTTCAAGGTGGAACCCAGTTTGATCTCTGAATGGTTGTTGATGATATAGCGCTTGGTGTCGTTTAAGATATGCGCTTCCCGCAATTTATGCTCAACCAGTCCCATCGTCAGCTTTGTCGCATAGATCGGGACGTTCAATTGACGCAAAATGTAAGGAAGTCCTCCGATATGGTCTTCATGTCCATGTGTTAAGATGATCCCACGAACTTTTTCCTTATTCTCAATCAGGTATGTGATGTCTGGAATGACGATGTCGATTCCCAACATGTCCTCTTCTGGAAACATCAAACCCGCATCGATCACCACGATGTCATTCTCATACTGCACCACATACATGTTTTTTCCGATTTCGTCCAACCCACCGAGTGCAAAAATGTGTAATTTGCCTCGCTGGTTTTTGCTCAACAAAGTAACCTCCTACATTTAGTTGTCGTCACCCGTAAACCGCACAATTCTCACTTGTTCTCATTATATACGATCAAAAAATGTGTATGCAACAAATTATTTTGTCGCAATATTGGAATGGTTGTCCGAGAATCCGTCTTCTCCACAAGCAAAAAAAGCTGACCAGAATGATGGTCAGCCGAGAATGTTGACAAACCCTGCGAATCAACTTTGTTGATCGCAGGGTTTTTGTATATAAAAGGGATATAAACAATTAATGGATGAATATCAACCCATATAAACTTAAAACCACCTCCCTTACCTGCTCTCGAAAGCAGCATAGCCA
>NZ_PVTZ01000005.1 GCF_003003125.1 Laceyella sediminis
TATCGGAGTTCGTCCCGTCCTTCATCGGCTCCTAGCGCCAAGGCATCCACCGTGTGCCCTTAGTAGCTTAACCTACTAGGTTTATTCGGCATATCGCTATGCCGCTCGGTATCTCCTCGGTGATTTGCAACATCGACGGTCAAAGAAGGATCTCCTTCTTAACCTCGTTGCTTTATTCCATATCTAATTTTCAAGGTGCGTTTTCTATTTGTGATCACCGCATCGCGGCGACAAGGATTAATTTATCACATACATAAAAAAACTGCAAGCTTTTTTTTATAAATTTTTTCTGGGTACAAAGCAATGGGACTTCCGCAAGCTCACCCCGTCGCAATGCATACTCTGCGCATGATAAAAGCCACAACCTTTGAAACGGAAAAGGCTGTGGCCCGCCCACCTGACTGAACCGCGCTTAGATGTTATTCGCCACACTATTGGCTCCGCCACTTTCGATGAGTCTACCTCTTCCGCCTCTTCCCCTTCTTCTACACACCAAAATAACGGATTCCCCTCGGTTTAACCGAATTGTTCGGGTGGACCCGCTTCCGCGTCCGCAAGTGACATTGGCGGAGCTGTTTCCACATTGGACCCTCACTGTGTCCCCACGCTGCAATCCAACGATTCTTGGACGGAACCTCAATCGACCGCATCTTACAAACGCGATTTCGCCACGGCGCAAACGAACGTCAAATTCCTCTCTCCGGTTTGGACGCAAAAGAATATGCCTCACTTGGGAGTGAGTCAGCTCAGAAGTTCTGATCATTTCACTTTGGCCTCCTATTTATTTGCTATACCATACTCTATAAAAGGAAGCAGGAATTTGACTCCGCCATACGTCTAGTTTAATGGAGAAAACTTAAAAATGGGTCACTGCAACCTATTTTCAAGCATCAGACACTATCAGACAAACAAGGCGCCGCCAACTCCAAGTCAGGGCCGCCTCTCTCCCTGCAAATAGCGCTTGTCTTTCATAAAGAGCCTCCAGAAAATGATAAATCCGGGTAACAAAATGGCCAGCCCCATCGCAAACACTTTTAGCAACGAATAAAAAGTGTTGATTTGGGTGAATGCCTCGTTAACAGTCAAATACGGATAAATGATATAGGGCAAATGTGCCGCTCCATAAGCGAAAGTGGCAATAGCATATTGGATGGCAACGGCGATGACCGCCACTCTCGGCCGGCCCACCTTTCCCCCCGGCGTCTTCCACCATAGCGCCAAGTACCCGATCAAAAATGCGAGAATCGACCACACATACCATACCTTAAATTCTTGCAGGCGCTTCAGCAGCCAAAATGCTTCCGGCTCCAATGTGTACAGCGTGAAGACAGCCACCAACAACGTGATCGGCCCGAACACAATCGCATGCTTGCGGTACGCGGCATAAGCTTCCTCATCTCCCGATTCTCTCGAGTAGTCGGCCAAAAAGAGCGCCGCCAGGAACAATTCCGAAGTCAAACCGAACAGGATATACAGATATACAGACGGGCTGGTTACCAATTTGTCAAACAAAAGCAGTTCCCGCCCATCTGCCCTTTGGACAAAACCGCCTTGCGTGACAGGCAACGCACTGATTAACAAGGCGGGGATGAACAGCGCGGTGATCCCAGACACCGCTTGGAGCAGCCGTTGATATCCTTCTACATAATAAGCGAAGACCATAAAGGAACTGCGGATGGTGATCAATAGCAATATGACACTGACCGGAACAATCAAAACGTTGCCTAGCATGTAGGCCGCGCGAGGAAAAAAGCCAACGCTCATGACCACCAACAAAACCAAGATGGTGTTGGTCACTTCCCATGTCGGCGACAGGAATCGATTGGCGATTTTGCCCGCTTGCGTTTGTTGGTTTCCGTATACCATCGCCCAAAAACTGGCGCCAAAATCAATGGAGCCTGCCATGCTGTAGATATAAAGTACAACCCAAACAGCAAGAATGGCGACAGAGGGTTCAATGGGTTGGACCATGGGCATTCACTCCTAACTCTCGGTTAAGCCGATGTAAATCTTGTGCCAAGGGATGGCGACGGAAATAGCGAATCATTACCACCGCCACGATCGTGGCCAAGAAGAGATAGACCAAGGTGAAGAGAACAAACAACACGCCTAAATTTTCCGCTTTGGTAGCTGCTTCGGCCGTGGTTTGAATGCCGTAAATGGTCCATGGCTGTCGGCCACTGCAACTGAAAATCCAACCGAATTCGATCGCGAGCATGGACAGTGGACCAGCCGCGACTAAACACCTGAGCAACCACTCCGGCCAATTCCTTGTACCGCGTTTCCGACGCCAATAAACATACAATCCCAACGCGGCCAACACTAGCAACAACATGCCTAATCCCACCATCACATTGAACAGGGTGTGCGTGTAAGCCGGCGGCCATGTCTCACGTGGAAAATCATTTAATCCCTTCACTTCCGTATCAAAACGATCGCCCGCCAGCACGCTCAGCATGTAAGGAATCTCCACTCCATAACGAATTTCTTTCTTTTGATAATCGACATACCCACCCACAGCCAACGGCGCATAGCGCTGGGTTTCAAACAAACCCTCAGCTGCGGCCAGCTTTTCCGGGCTATAACGGTGCAAATTTTGTGCTGAACCGTGTCCGGACATAGCCGTAAGAAAAGAGAAAATGAAGGCGACGACAAGTGACAAGAGCAACGCCTTGTGATGAACGCTCTGCTCCTCTTCCCGCCTGTCTTTCAACAAACGATACGCGGCGACCGACACCACGACAAATGCCCCGGTCATCAGGGCGCTGACCACGACATGATAGGCGCTACCGAAAAAGCTGGGGTTGAAAAATGCTTTCCACGGATTGACATCCGTAATCGTGCCGTCCGCTCGCATGGTAAAACCGGCGGGCGTGTTCATCCACGTATTGGCTGAAGTGATCAACACGGCAGAAGCAGTGGCTCCCAATGCGACTAGGAACACGGAGACCACTCGAAACGCCGGGGGCAAGCGATCAGCTGCGTACACATAGATGGATAAAGCCAATGCCTCTAGGAAAAAGGCGAAAATCTCCACCTGAAACGGTACCGAGATGACCTGGCCCACGATCTTCATAAATCCGGGCCACAACAAGCTAAGCTGCACAGCTACGATGGTTCCGCTGGGGATAGCCACGCCTAACAAAATGGCGACCGATTTGGTCCAGCGTTTAGCCATGACACTGTAATGAATATCTTTTTTCCACCAATAAAGAAATTCGCTAAGAAACACCATCGCCGAAATCCCGATTCCCAATGTGGCGAAAATGATGTGAAATGCGAGGGATGTCCCAAAAAAAGCGCGCGCCAGCGTAACTGTATCCATTGGCATAACCGCCCTTCCTGCCAAATAATGTAACCTTATTCTTGGCAGTCCGCTCGTTTTTATGCAAAAGCGGACGGCAATTCATGTCCTTTCTGATGGAGTTGACTGGCGCGCCTTGGAAGTCACCTTGCAGTCACCTCGCCCGCGTAGAAACTAGACGGAGAAATGCGACCGCATTGTCTCAATGCCCGGATCGATGACATGGTTCGTACAATACGCGAGGAGTGTAGAAGTAGGCATTCCCTTTGCTCCTTCGTTGCCCACGCGATTGCACAACGCATCATGCATGCAAAAAACACCGCCTTCGCAGATAAGGCGATGTCCACACGATAACAAATTCGATTGTCATATCAGCTCTTGCAACAACCGTCCGGGGTCTTTCGTAAACGTTTCAAGAGTCTGGATGAACCGGATGGCATCGGCCCCATCGACCACACGATGGTCAAAGCTCAAGGATATGTTCATCCGCCAGCCCACGGTCAATTGCCCCTCTTTCACAAACGGCTTTTGTTCAATCGGATGAAGCGCCAAAATCGCCACTTCTGGGGGATTAATAATGGGAGTGGCCCAAGTCCCTCCTAGCGCCCCTGCATTGCTGATCGTGAAAGTGCTCCCTTTCATCTGCTCCGGCAACAGCTTCCCTGCCCGTGCTGCTTGAGTCAATTCATCAAGCTCCCGCGCCAATTGCTCCATCGTTTTCCGTTCGACCTGTCGCAATACGGGAACCAGCAACCCTTTGGGCGTGTCGGCCGCAATACCCAAATGAACGGTATGGTGCTGCCGAACCATTTGCGTCTCTTCTATGAAGTGGGCGTTAAATTGAGGATGGCGCTTTAGAGTGTGCGCGACCAACTTGCTGATGATGGCTAGATAGGAAAGACGAGGTGAGCCCTCTTCTCGCTCTGTCATGCGGCGCTGGCGCCACTCCACCAAGCCATCCACCGCCAATTCGGCGAAGTGCGTCGCATGCGGCTTGCGAGTCACAGAAAACAGCAAGCGCTCCGCGATCACCTTTCGCACCGGAGACAAGCCGGATTCGCTCCACTCGCCGGTTTCCGCTGGGGTCGGCATGATGGATGGTGGCACCATCAACGAACTCTCCGCCTGTGCGACCTTCACGCTTGGTTGTTCGCCATGCATAGCAGCATGGTTGCGCACATCCGCGGCAGTAATCCTCCCATGGGCTCCCGTCCCTTTGACTTCAGTCAGATCAACACCCAGCTCACGGGCAAGCCGGCGTGTCGAAGGAGCAGCCAACACGCGCTTTTTCTTTTGCGGTACGGGTGGCGATGCGTTGGCGTGGGAATCATTCGGTTGGTGCGGAACTTCCTTCGGTTCCTGTTCTCGGCCCGCTTCCGTCCCGATCACATACAGCACCTCCCCGACAGGGACGACATCGCCTTCTTTCCATTTTAATTCCGCCATTTTGCCGCTTGCGGGTGCCGGCAATTCTACCACAGCTTTGTCAGTCTGAACTTCTATGACAGGTTGGTTTTCTTCCACTTCGTCTCCTTGTTTGACCAGCCAGCGGACCACCTCGGCTTCAGCCACACCTTCACCGATGTCCGGCAAGCGAAAGGCTAACGACATCCAAGCTCCCTCCTTCTATTCAAACGCCAACACTTGTTCAATCGCTTGGGAAACACGTTTCACATCAGGGCGGAATGCATCTTCCAACGCATACATCGGCACCGGAACATCATAGCCTGTCACCCGCGCAACAGGAGCTTCCAGATAGAGAAAGGCCTGTTCATTGATTAAAGCGGTCAATTCCGCTCCCAGACCCGCCGTTTTCGGTGCCTCGTGCACGATCACTACCCGGCCCGTCTTTTTGACCGATTCAATGATGGTTTCTTCATCTAGCGGATACAAAGAACGCAGATCAATCACGTCACAGGAGACACCTTGTCTCTCCCACTGTAGAGCCGCTTCGGAAGCGACTGGCACCATCGCACCCCAGGCGATCACGGTGAGCTCATCACCTTCGCGCACTTTGCGTGCTTTGCCCAGCGGCACTTCAACCCACCCCTCGG
Source organism: Laceyella sediminis (assembly GCF_003003125.1). Classification (GTDB taxonomy): domain Bacteria; phylum Bacillota; class Bacilli; order Thermoactinomycetales; family Thermoactinomycetaceae; genus Laceyella; species Laceyella tengchongensis. The sequence goes on from NZ_PVTZ01000005.1 coordinate 5,359, forward strand.
GCACTTCTTCCCGCACCGACCGATACAGCCTCATCGGTTCCAGATAAATGACCGGATCTGGATCGTTGATCGCCGCCAGCAACAATCCTTTGGCATCTCTCGGAGTGGCAGGAGTCACCACTTTCAATCCCGGAATATGAACAAAGAGGCTCTCTGTAGAATCGCAATGTAATTCCGGAGCGCGAATCCCACCGCCATACGGAGCGCGAATCACCAACGAAGCCGGATGGTTTCCTTGCGTGCGGGTACGAAGCCGGGCGGCATGGGTGATGATTTGTTCAATCCCCGGATAGATAAAACTCAGAAACTGGATTTCAGCCACTGGCTTTAGCCCGTTGATGGCCATGCCGATCGATGTGCCGACAATGCCCGCTTCAGCCAGCGGCGTATCGATAACGCGATCATCGCCAAATGTTTCCCATAGCCCTTCCGTCGCTCGGAACACTCCTCCGTTGCGACCCACATCTTCGCCGAGCACGATCACCCGCGGGTCATGCTCCAAGGCCACTCGCAACGCATCGTTGATCGCCTGCACCAATGTTAATTGCTTCATCCCACTTGCCCACCGCCTTGCTCGCATTGTTGCCGTTGCCGCCACTCATTGGGACCCATCTGGGCGTAAACATGCTCAAACATATGGGTTGCTGGGGGTGGGGTAGCCGATTCCGCCTCACGAATGCCCAAGTCGATGCGCTCTTTGCATTCCGCCTCCCAGGCCGACTCGTCCGCATCGGACAACAACCCTTCCGCCTTGAGTAACCGCACATAACGCTGGAGCGGGTCTTTTTGCTCAACCCATTCTTTCACTTCGGCTTCAGGCCGATATCGTTTGGCATCATCCGCCGTGGTATGGGAGCCTTTGCGATATGTGACCGCTTCGATGAGCGTTGGCCCACCCCCCGTTTTCGCTTTCGCCACAGCTTGCCGCATCGCGTCATAAACGGCCAAAACATCATTGCCATCCACACGGACGCCTTCAAATGCATAGGCTGCCGTTTTTTCTGCTACGGTTTCGGTCGCTGATTGCCTGGAGAAAGGCACGCTGATGGCATACCCATTGTTTTGGCAAAACAAGATGACTGGCACTTGAAACACACCCGCAAAATTGCACCCCTCATGAAAATCCCCTTCAGAGGTTGCCCCATCGCCGAAGTAAGCCACAGCCACACTTTCTTCACCTCTGAGCTTGGCGGCCCAAGCTGCACCAACCGCCTGCGGAATCTGGGTCGCAATCGGAACATACGGCGGCATCAAACGGACTCCTTCCGGCGCTTCACATCCCTCTACCCGCCCCATCCAGTACAGGAAGATTTGGGATAAGGGCATGCCGGCAACCATCGCCACCCCATGCTCACGATAACTGGGAAATATCCAATCAGCTTGGGAAAGGGCCAAGGCGCTACCCACTTGGGCCGCCTCCTGCCCTTCCAATGGGGCGTAGGTTCCGATCCGGCCTTGTCGTTGCAACAGGACGGCGCGGCGGTCAAACAGTCTCACCATTGTCATCCAACGGTAAAATTGAAGCTTGCTTTCATCAGGAAGCGCCCGCCAGCAGGAGCGGCCCTGCTCGGTTAAATACCCTTCCGGTGTCACATACTGCACCATCTCTTTATTCAATTGACCGATCACCCGCGTCCCACCTTTCTGTTTTGATTGCGGTCATAGCCGAGGATCATTCTGCGCAAATCCGCGATGTTTTCCATCCGCTCCACGACGATACGGTCGGCAGCACGACATGTTGGAATATTCTCTCTTTTGGAACGTTCGCATATTTCAAGCACCATGTCGTAAATCGCTTTGGTTTTAGCCAGGACGCGCTCCGCCTGGTAGCCTTCCAACTCATCGGCCACTTGGATCAAGCCTCCCGCGTTCACCAGATAATCGGGGGCGTACAAAATACCCCGCGCATGCAGAAGATCACCATGTCGATCCGCCTCCAGCTGGTTGTTGGCGGAACCGACCACAGCTCTACACTGCAATTCGTCAAGGGTGCGATCGTTGATGATCCCGCCCCGGGCGCAAGGCGCGAAAATATCACAGTCCACCTGATGGATGACATCAACCTGACTGATCTCAACCTGTTCTGGCGCCCGCTGTTTCCACTCCGCACAACGCTCTTCGCATAAATCGGCGACAACCACCGACGCGCCTTCCTCCAACAACATCTCCACCAGCTTGCTCCCAACTTTGCCGATTCCCTGCACAGCCACTTTCTTCCCTGCCAGCGACGACGTTCCCCACAGATGCGTCGCAATGGCCCGCATGCCCTGCAACACGCCCAACGCAGTCGGTATCGAAGTGTCTCCGCTCCCCCCATGGGACTGAGGCAGGCCGACAAAAGATGCTGATTCTCTGGCAGCATGAATAAAATCTTCCGGTTCGGTACCCATATCCGTTCCCGTGAAAAACCGGCCGTTTAACCCCCCGACAAACCTGCCGACCGCTCGGAACATCTCCGGAGACTTATCTTCTGCCGGATCACCGATAATCACCATTTTACCCCCGCCAAAGTCCACATCTGCCAAGCCGCATTTATAAGTCATTCCTTTAGAAAGACGCAGGACATCCTCCAGCGCCTCATCTGTTGTTTCATAAGGAATCATCCGACATCCGCCAATGGCCGGCCCCAATGTCGTGTTGTGAATGGCGACAATCGCTTTCAATCCCGTACGCGCATGCCGGCAAAATACCACCTGCTCATGGCCGTGTTCCTCCATCAGAGCGAAAACATCACGCATCTGGGCGATTTCTGCCCGTTTCTCTTTTAGCTCGAGGTGATCCATTTTCAGACTCCCCATGATCAACCATCTCCACTTTATTATTCAAAGTCATGCATGTTGATTAGCCAGTGAAACAGAAGGCGGTTTCCCATGCGAAAATGACCGGGAGCGCTTTATTCAAGCGGCATTGCTGAAGGCTAGGAGAAAGCGGGACAAAATTCTTCTACCCCTGGTTGCCCGCTTTCTCCGCCCAGTAAGCGATACGACTCCCAGACAAAGGCTTAGAAATGCAAACGCAAAACCCGCCTCCGTCAGTATGTTGAATATGGATATGGGTAATCAACACGCCCCTTCAAAAGTTTCTTGTTGATCCATCATATGACACTGTGCTAGCAAAGGGTTTATTTTCCCTTGAATTGTGGCTTTCTTTTTTCCGCAAATGCCTGCACACCCTCCAGGAAATCGTGTGTGCGCCCGGCCAATTCTTGCACCTTGGCCTCAAACTCCAGTGCCTCGCTAAGGCTAGACTCCATCCCGCGGATGATCGCCCGCTTTGTCAAACCGATTGCCACTGTGGGACCTTCAGCCAATTGCCGAGCAAACGCGAACGCCTCATCAAACAATTTTCCCTCTTCGACCATCCGCTCGGCCAAGCCAATGGCAATCGCTTCTTCCGCTTCCACGTCACGGCCACTCATCGCCAGTTCCAACGCCTTGCCCAAGCCTACCAAACGCGGCAGAAAATAGCTTGACCCACTGTCAACCGCCAAGCCGATGCGTACAAACGCTTCAACAAATCGGGTTGATGGAGTGATAAAACGAATATCGCAAGCCAAAGCCAAACTGCAACCGGCTCCCGCCGCCACGCCGTTCACTGCCGCAATCACCGGCTTGTCCAGTCCCGATAGCGTTTCAATCAAAGGGTTGTACCGCTCACGCACACTGTCCCCCAAGGCGAAATGGTCTCCCTTTTTCTGCATGGCGGACCGATCCCCTAGGTCTTGTCCCGAACAAAACGCTTTGCCAGCCCCAGTGATCAGAACGGAACGGATGTCGTCATCTTGGGCCACTTGTTGTAGCACTTCCACCAGCTCCTGGCTCAATTGCTGGTTGATCGCATTGTACACCTTCGGCCGGTTGAGGGTGATCACCCCTACGCCGTCTTGTTTATTCAGTAACACCGTCGCTTCACTCATGATTTGGTTCCTCCCTCATTTCCCTTTGAATTGGGGCTTTCGCTTCTCCATGAAAGCTTTCATTCCTTCCTGCTGGTCTTCCGAAGAAAACAGCAAGTAAAACGCGTGCTGCTCAAACTGCAATCCTTGCTCTACGGTCAATTCTTGCGCTCGGTTGACCGCCTGCTTAGCCAATCGGACGGCGATGGGAGGCTTTTGGGCAATCTCCCCGGCTAAAGCCAATGCTTCTTCCTCCACCTGCCCATCCGGCACAACGCGATTGACCAAGCCCCAAGCTAGCGCCTCGTCTGCCGTCAACATCCGGCCGGTGAGAATCAGCTCCATGGCCTTCGCTTTGCCAATCGCCTTGGTTAACCGCTGAGTACCGCCCGCTCCCGGCATCACGCCGATGTTGATTTCCGGTTGGCCGAACTTGGCCGACTCTCCAGCGATAATCATGTCACAGCACATGGCGAGTTCATTCCCACCGCCTAAGGCATATCCCTTGACTGCGGCGATGATCGGCTTAGCGACCCGACGAATGCGCTCCCAATCGGCAAAATAAGGCCGGTTGACAAAGTCGACCGCATCCATGCCGGCCAACTCCTGAATGTCAGCGCCAGCAGCAAACGCTTTGTCTCCGCCGGTCAAGACAATCGCGCGCACCCCGTCTTCCCGATCCAACTCTTCCAACAGATCGGCCAGCCGTTTCACCAATGCTTGGTTCAAGGCGTTTAGCACATGCGGCCGGTGCAAACGGAGCAATGCAACATGGTCTTTGGTTTCAACCATTATGCGCGCTTCGCTCATTTTGTCCCTCCTCCATCTTCCATTCATCCTAATCTGGTGTTTACTCAGCTTAGATATGTTGGAAGCGATTACAAATAAACTATTTTAAAAAAACTCTCTTTTCTGATGATACGATTTTATTTTACCAAACAAGCGATTGTTTGTCAGTTTGTTACACAACAGCTGTCCAGCATCACAGTACAAAAGCCTAGCGCTTCTAGGCACCATGAAAAAAGGCACCCCTTTCAAGGGTGCCTTGCCATTTATCTTTGCTCTCCGGATGCCAACACATATTTGGCGGTTTCTTCAACGCATTCTTCGCAAATGATTTTTTCTCGGAAATAAAAGAGTTTATCGGCGTTTCCGCATAAGACGCATGTGGGGTTATATTTTTTTAAGACAATACTATTATTGTCAACATATATTTCCACCCCGTCATGGGGATTGATGTTCATCATATCCCTCAATTCTTTGGGCAAAACGATGCGTCCTAGGTGGTCTACTTTCCGAACGATCCCGATTCCCTTCATAGGTTGGCCCCTCTCTTTTCTGTTGAAGCTGGTGGGAGGTGTCAGCTTGCAACTGAAAATGCGAGCCTTGCCGTGGACTAGGCTGGTATCGGACGGTGTAATGTACTATGGCGTCTTTTGCGTCGATCCAGTGTTCGTGTCGGTGCTTTGTGATGTGTCCGTATTGGTATTGTTATCCGTTGGCGGTTGATTTGTCCCGCCTGTGTCACCCGTACCCGAATGATCTTGCTCAGGATGCTCGTTATTCGGCTCAGGTTGCGGTTCTTGTGTTGGTTCATCCTGATTGTTCGGCGTTGTGGCCGGTGGCTTCGGCTCATCTGTCGTGCGCGGTTCCTGTTTAGGTTCGGTTGCCTTCGGATGCTCTTTCTCTATGATGTCCACAAGCTCCGGCAACACCTCTGGTTTATTCAACATCTCAGAAACAGGCGGCACTTCCAACGCCAGCTCTGTCAATGGCGTTTCTTCCATCTCTTCAGCTTCCAATTGTTTGCCTTCTTTTTTAGCTATCAGCCAAGCGGTGTACTTCACAGGAGACAAGCCAAATTGGCTTGCTTTGCTTTTCACTTTTTTGGGAACGACTAACGAACGCACTTCCAATTGCAAATTTTCCTGCTTGCTTTTGTTGTCCAGGATCGTTTTGAGATGATCCAGCGTTTCTTCACTATTTTTCTCTTCTTTATAACCGGACAACACCACTTGGTCTTTTTGTTGCACATAGCCGTGTTGCTTGGCTTTTCCCAAGAAGTCGATGACGAATTGGTTGAGGCTCTCTTTTTTCCATTCTTCCCCATCCAATAATTGTTTAGCTGCCTTGTTCAGCGGATGGAGTTCCACTATATTGCGCTCTTCATCTATGCCGATTTCCACACTCGGATTCACATCAACATAAATGTATGTTTGAGCATCGACCCGATCCGGAGCCATCTGCGGCAAAATGAAAAACATCCCCAGTACGGCGGCGGCTGCAACGGAGACAAATGCCGGGACAAGCCTCCGGCGATTGCGCTTCGTCGCTTGGAAAGTGATTTCCTCCCCAACCACTAAGGAAGGATTGGTTCTTGGTACTTTGATAAAATCGCCTTCTGGGGTGAGCACAATCCAATGCCGTGATTGCACTTCCATTATAATTCCTCTGTGCATAGGTCCGCCCCCCCTTTCTTCCCCGTCACAATCCAATATAACTTCGCAACAAACCAAGATCCTCCACTCGAACAATCGTCAACGCGATCAAATAATCGCGGTGCCTGCTCAGCGTTCGGCGATGCATGCCTAAAGCTTTAGCCAATTCTTTGTCAGGTCTTTTCTGTGTATAAAATTTATGTAGCAAGCTTTGATCCGCTACAAGCTGTCTGGCTATCTGGAAGAGATTTTCACGCGTGTCACGATGCTTGGGCTTTTTCTTGGCCAAATCATTCAAGCTGATGTCGAATTTGGCTAGAGCTTTGATGAAAATTTCAATTTCCATCCTGCGCATGCGATCCAACTCTTCATTGTTATGCCTTTCAAAGGATACGGATACAAGTTCTTGATTTTGGTTTTCATCAGCCCGTGTGCCAGTCCCGCCCATCGGCAACACTCGATGATGCTTGCCCTCTTGACGGAAATAATCGACTAGGCGGCGCTGGATTACTTTGTAAGCGAAGGATAAAAATGAAGCGTTAAAATCAGGTTTAAATTTCTCCAACGCTTCATCCAACGCCCGATAAGCAATCATATACTCATCATCTTGCTGCGTTATCACTCTCCGGCATACCCGGGAAGCGATTCGACGAACGTGAGGTTCCAATTCACGCAACAAATCGTCTCTCTGTTCAGGAGAGTGAGCAGTTTGCACCTGTAACACACGTGCTTCTAAATCTGTAGTTCCCCGGAACATGCAATACCGACACCTCTCCCTATCTATTTATTCGCATCGTCTCCCTTTTTTTGTGTCTCTCTTCGCGGAAGCAAAATCATTTTACCATGTTTGCCCACATATTTGACTAATTAAAAGTAAGATTTTTTAAAAACATAAAATAATCAACCCGTTTATTTTCGGGCATGCTAAAAGAAATTGGTTCCCTTTAATAGGAAACCAACGATTTTTACAAATTATTTAAAAATGAGTCGAAAAAGCACCCCAGTGTCCAAACATTCTGCCCCTATAGATCGATCTTCAGTCTATGTGATTATCTCCCATTTTTCGTATGATTTCAACAGCTGTATGATTCTCCAAAGACGATAAATCCCCAGTCTCCCGCCCCAGATAGGCGCTTCGGATGACGCGGCGCAAGATCTTACCGTTTCGTGTCTTCGGCAACTCGTCGACGAAAAGAACGCGTTTCGGCTTCAATGCTTTCCCCATCTTCTCGCCAACAAAGTGAATCAACTCCCGTTCCATCTCCTCTCCCGTGTCCGGCTCCGCTTTCAACACGACAAAACACACCGCGCATTCGCCTTTGACCGAATCTGGAACACCGATGGTGGCCGCTTCTAAAACAGCTGGATGATCCACCAGTACCGACTCCATTTCCGCAGGTCCCATTCGTTTGCCGGCGATGTTGAGGGTGTCGTCTGAACGCCCCGTGATAAACCACTGCCCTTCTTCATCAATGGCCACCCAATCCCCATGCACCCATGTTTGGGGCCAACGCCGCCAATACGCCTCTTCATAACGGTCGTCATCCTGCCAAAAGCCGCTGGTCATGCCGACCCAAGGCTGGCGCAACACCAACTCGCCCACTTCGCCGCGCACCGGTTTTCCCTGTTCATCCCACACATCGGCATCCATCCCTGGCAAAGGGCCGGCAAAACCGCACGGTGCAATCGGCTTGAAAAAGTGATTGCCCAAGATGCCCCCTGACACCTCTGTTCCGCCTGAGTAGTTGAAAATGGGGATCCGCTTTCGCCCCACTTGTTCAAACAGCCACATCCACGGCTCTGGATTCCATGGTTCGCCAGTGGAACCGAACACCCGGAGCGAGCTCAAGTCGTTCCCTTCCAGCCACGATTCCCCTTCTTTCATCAAAGAACGGATCAAGGTTGGGGATATGCCCAAGTGCGTCACCCCATGCCGCTCGACTAATTGCCACAACCGATTTGGCTGGGGATAGTCAGGAGTGCCTTCGTACAACAGCATGGTGCTACCCATCAGCAATGAGCCAAACACCATCCACGGCCCCATCATCCAACCCATATCCGTCACCCAGAACAGCACATCTCCAGGCCCCACATCAAAAGCGTACCCCGCATCAAATGCGGCTTTGAGCGGGAAACCGCTGTGGGTGTGAACCGTTCCTTTCGGTTTGCCCGTGGTGCCAGAAGTATAGATGATCATTAACGGCTCACTGGCATCGGTATCGACGGGTGGAAGCGGTTCCATCTTTTTCATCAACTCATCCCAACTTACATCCCGGGAATCATGCCAAGGACACGCTCTCCCCAGCCTCCGCACCACAATCACCTTTTCAATCGATGGAGACAATTGCGCAGCCCGGTCAGCTTCTTCTTTCATCGCCACCATCTTGCCGCGGCGCTTGTAACCGTCCGCCGTAATGAGCCACTTCGCTTCACAGCCTTGAATTCGAGTCGCCACCGCTTCCGCGCCGTAACCAGAAAAACACGGGGTGAAAATCGCGCCGAGCCGGGCAATCGCCAGCATCGCCACCACATTCTCCACGATCATGGGCAGATACAACGCGACCCGGTCACCCCGTCGGACGCCCAATTCACGTAACCCGCGAGCGCAACAGTTCACCTCACGCAACAATTCGCGGTACGTCAGTTTCTCCGTCGAGCCGTCGTCGCCTTCCCAGATCAGGGCAAGCTGGTTGCGTCTAGCTGGATCTTCCGCAAACCGATCTAGCGCGTTGGCAGAGATATTCAACCTCCCCCCGACAAACCAGCGCGGCCAAGCGATGCCTCGCTCCAAATCGACTGCTTTTGTGTAAGGTACCGTCCAAGCAAGCGACATGTCTTTGGCTACTTCATTCCAAAACCAACCAATATCCTTAATTGACGCTTGGTAAAATGCATCATAATCTTCATACCCCAACTTCTGCATCAGACGATAAAGCCTTGTCTGCTCGATCATCTCCCGCTTGGGAAACCAAACCGGTTTATACATGGTACCACTCCATTTCCCACATGAAATATCAGGGCTCGTTGTACATTCATTTTAACTTTCCAATTGAAAAATCACAATATTGAATGATTTTAGTCTTTAATTACACAAAAAAAACACCCCCTGTCTGTATGCCAGGGAGTGTTACGCACTGGAAAGGTGATTTGCCTAATCAATTTATTCGGTTACTCGCTTCTCTTGCAATGCGGCGAATTTTTTTCTGAAGAACAAGAAATACACAATGTAGCAGATGATGATCGCCGGCACGCCGAAGGTAATCGCACTGCGGGTGGCAGGATCAAACCACTGGCTCACCAAGACCACCAAGTTGATCACAAAGGCCAAGATCGGCACAATCGGGAACAGCGGAGTCTTAAATTTCAGATCTTCCACTTTCCCACCTTCTTTCACATATTTGATGCGGAAGAAGAATTGGGATGCGGCAATCGACATCCAAGCTAGCACCGCCGTCACTCCGGCGATGGAAAGCAAGCTCATGTAAATGGTGTCTTCTGCGAAACGGTAGGACAACAGGGACAGACAGGCAAAGCCCATGCTGAGGATCAACGCATTAAGCGGCACACCCTTCTTGGTCACTTTGCCGAATATCGGGCTCGCCATGCCATTGTGTGACAAGGAGTACAACATCCGGGTCGTCGCGTATAATCCGGAGTTGGCAACAGACAACAGCGCCATCAAGATGACGAAGTTCATTACGTCCGCAGCGTAAGGAATGCCCAGCTTCTCAAATGCTACGACAAAGGGGCTTTCCATCACACCGGCTTCTTTCCATGGAATCAAGCCAGCCAACACAAAAATCGCTAAACCGAAGAAAAGAATCGTACGCCAGACGGTTTGATTGATTGCCCGTGGGATGGTCTTATCGGGATTCTCACTCTCTCCCGATGCGATCCCGATCAATTCAGTTCCTTGGAATGAAAAGTTTACCGCCAGCATGGTCATCAAGACCGCACCAAATCCATTGGGGAACAAGCCGTCTTTCGTAAAGTTATTCAGCATCGGAGCAGCTTCTCCGCCTTTCAACGTGATCAAGCCGAACATTGCCGCTCCACCCAGGATGATAAAGACAATAATCGTTAACACTTTAATGCTGGAAAACCAAAATTCCGTCTCCGCGAAGCCCCTTGCAGAGAAAGCGTTTACAACGAACAGAATAATTCCGAACACCAAACACCATACCCATAGGGAAACATCAGGAAACCAACGATCCATCAACATTCCGATTGAGATCAATTCGAGCGCCACAGTTACCGCCCAGCCGAGCCAATACAGCCAGCCGATGGTGAAACCAGTCGCTGGATTGATAAATCTTGTCGTATAATCTTGGAATGATCCCGCAACAGGATAAGCGACGGCCAACTCCCCCAAACACAGCATGATCAGGTACATGCTCAAACCACCGATGAGGTAAGATAATACCGCGCCAAATGGACCGGCTTGCCCCACGGTATATCCCGTGCTCAAAAAGAACCCGGTTCCAATCACGCCCCCAAGGGCAATCATAAACAAGTGGCGGCTTTTCATTGTCCTTTTCAATTCTTGCTGCTGATTAATTTCGTGCATTAATCCTCCTCCTCGTCACTGCAACGCAATCTATCATATGTCGATATTATAATTTTTTTCAAAAAAAGAAAAGGTTCATTTTTATCCAACTCCAATAATTCCTTCATTTTGCCGTTATTATACCCTTTCGTAAGGAATATATTATATTAAAACTTTATTGCTTCGTAGTATAAATATACACGACAACCAAATAAATAATCAATAGGAAATCACTTCAAAAATAGGGTATAGTATTGAATACATATAGCGATTAAAGCTATTTTGACACGATTTATTGGATAAGAACCTGTATAAAATCAATGCAGAAAAGGGCGGAGACAACATGGCAAAACGCACCATTAAGAAAGAATTGGTAACGAGCCGCTGGCTGAATGAAACCAAAGAAATCCTCATCTATCTGCCTCCCGGCCACGAAACATTGACCGACTTGCCGCTGTTGGTGCTACACGACGGGCCCGATTATTTCAACTTGGGCCGCATCGTCACCCAAGCGACGCCATTGATCGAAGCCGGAGAACTTACACCCTTCGCCATGATGGCGATTCCGGTGAACAAAGAGCGCCGCACCAGCGAATATTCACCGATCGGAGAGCGGCAAGCGTCGCATATGAGCATGGTGGTTGAAGAATTGCTTCCCTTGGTGCGGAGCCGTTACCCCATCAGTCCGAAACGGGATGACCTGGTAGTAGGCGGCTCCTCTCTTGGCGGCACCGTCTCATTGCATTTGGCGCTTCAATATCCTGATGTCTGTTCCCGCGTTTTATCCCAGTCAGGAGCATTCCTGCAACAAACCATTGATGAAGTGATGCGGCAACCCAGCCTCTCACACCTTCAGATCTATCAATCGATCGGCTTGTCGGAGACTGCGGTTCCTACACATATGGGCACCCTTGACTTGGTTGCGCGCAATCGCGAAATGAAACGCCATTTGCTTGAAAAAAATGCAAAAGTGGCCTATTACGAGGAAGAGGGAGACCATACATGGGGGTTCTGGCAACGTGAACTTCCCCGTGCCTTGCGCCTATTTTTCGGGCAATAACCAAAAAAGCCATGACAAGTGAGTAAACTTGTCATGGCTTTTTGTTTATGATGAGCTACCGCAACTAGAGCTGGAACAGCTGGAACTGGAGCAACTGGAGTTCCCGGAATCAGAATCACCAGAACCACCAGAATCTCCCCCGTCGTCGATGCTGGCACATCCAAACTCATCCGAGCCGGAGCTCGAATGATTGGCTTTCGCGGACTGTGATTGGAGCCGTGCCAGTTGCGTTGCAAAGTCTTCATCATGATAAGCGGATAAAAACAAAACGCTTGTCAACATGAGCAACGCCTCATTCGATTGCGGTACCAAGCTCTTTCGGTAGCGCTTGAATTTCGTCACAGTGTGTCCTTCTTTGGCGACCGCCCCATCAATTTTGGCCAATTGCCCTTTCAGATACGCGATCAAACATGAAACCAGCTTGGCCACATGCGGTACCTGTTCTTGGGTGCGAGTATTGAAATAGCGGCTCGCAATCTCTTCTACATCATCTTCCTTCAACGCCCAGATCAGCTCACGGCGAAGCGGGTGACGCAAAAAGGCGCCCCATGTCTGCGAACTGTATTTGGTCGGTTTGAACAGGCAGACATAGATCACATCAAACCATGCCCGCTCGTAGGGGTCAGGCGCTTGATCACCATCATTTGGGGAGTGATGCAAGGTGGTTCTTAAGAAACGGCGTGAGAAATCTTCGTATTCGCGGGTAAACATCAGCATCTCATGCCATACTTCATCCACTTCCCGGCTGTACATAGGAACACTCTTCAACAGCGCGGTCATCACCAAGTACCGTTTCCACTCAAACCAGCGGTTTTCCCATTCGGTCAAACCCACTTTATGCTCGCGGAAAACGCGTTCCTTTACGCGCGCCACATAGGTTTCATCTAACGCGTTATCCAAGTGATCGATGAGCGCTTTCAATTCTTGCGCAAACTCTTCACTGTGCTCTTGCATCCCCAAGTCGGGCAAAATATACGACTGGCTGGGGCGGGGCTTTTTGGCTGAGCGGTACAGCGCATTGACCAAAATGATAATCGCAATGAAAAAGGCCAGTAAAATAAACGCTACTACCTCCACGTAAACCACCCTTTCGCTTTCACTGTCAAAGGCTCCCTCGTCCTGGGGCTTTCAAAAAAGAGAGCACTCCCCGGAAAAACAGGGGAGTCCTCACATCAATCGCAATATTTGTCGTAAGCGTTGGTCAGATTGGCCGCAATCTGTTCAAGCGGCACATTCTCAATCTCATGCCGGTGAACCATATGTACCAGTTGGCCGTCTTTCAACAACGCAAACGACGGAGATGACGGCGGTTGACCTACCAAATAGGAACGGGCCCGCTCCGTCGCTTCGCGGTCTTGGCCGGCAAACACCGTATACCAATGATCGGGAACTTTATCATGTTTCAACGACAGCGCGACGGCAGGACGAGCCAAACCGGCAGCACAGCCGCACACCGAGTTGATCACGAGCAAGGTGGTTCCTTTGGCACCTTCCCCTTTCAGCGCCTCATCCACTTCTTCAGGGGTGCGCAACTCCTTCACACCGATTGAAGTCAACTCATCGCGCATATGTTGAACCATTGTCTGCATTTGTTGCAAGTAGAAGTTTTCAGTCACTTGCTCTTCCCTCCTTTGCCCTTATTGTATCCCATCCCAGCTGGAACTTAAATCCCTTTGATCACTGCCATGGGATGACATTTGGCCACGACCGAAGCTAAACCTGCGCCAACGACGGAATCGATGATTTGATCTACATCTTTGTACGCCTGCGGGCATTCATCCAAGATGTCGCGCAACGTGCGTTGATTCACCATAATCTCCTCTTCCGTACCTACTCTCATCGACTGGGCAAATTGGTCGACCGTAACCACCTGTTTGGTCGCTTTGCGTGAGCGGACACGGCCCGCTCCATGGCAAATCGAATAGAAATTCTTTTCACCCGCTTTTTCTCCGACCATAATGTAAGAAGCCGTTCCCATCGACCCGGGTATGAGTGCAGGATGACCCGTCTCTTTGTACGGTTTGGCGTTGAGGAAATGACCGGCCGGCAAAGCGCGGGTCGTCCCCTTGCGATGTACCAGCATCGCTCTGTTGCGATGAAACTCTTGCAAGGCATAATTGTGCATCAAGTCATACAGAACCGGCATCTCAAGTGCGGAGCCAAACACATCTTTCAAACCTTGACGCACACCAAACGCGATCATGTGACGGTTGACGACTGCATAATTCAAAGCCGAATACATCAGGTTGATGTAGCGTTGCCCCTCAGCGCTCTGGATCGGTGCGTATACCAAGGTAGGATCAGGATTTTCAATTCCCCATAAATCCATCGCGTTGCGGAAGTCGCGGGTGTACTGTTTCCCCATCATCCCACCCCAGGCACGAGAACCGGAATGGATCATCACCACCACTTGCCCATCAAACATCCCCCACTTGGCGGCGATGTCACGCTTCGCTTCATTGATTTCCAAGGTTTGAATTTCGACGAAATGGTTGCCGCCCCCTAATGTCCCAATCGTTTGCCAAGCGCGTGCCCACACCTTGTCCGAGACGTCGGACAAGTAATCTTTGTCAAACTTGAACTTGGCATGTTCCACATGGGTGAGGGATCTGCTTTTTTTCGACGGCTTTTCGTCGGGGATGTAGGAGACCGGCAGGCCTTCAATCCCCTCGGTTACCACTTTTTCCACCTCTATATCGCTATAGGACGAAGATTGCCGTTCGTTGACGGGTACGTATTTCTCGATCGACTCAATCATTTCACGCCGCAACGACTTCGACTGGATGTCGGCCTTGGTGAGCGGTGTCAGATGCACCCTCATGCCGCAACCGATATCGGACCCGACGATGGACGGAGAGACAAATCCATCCTTCATGTTCCAGACCGCCGTTGTTCCGATGCACGTGCCCACCCCCACGTGGGCATCGGGGGTGTAGCTCATATAGACATTGCGCGGAATGCGCAAATTGTTATCGGCCATGTCGTAGACGCGTTGTTCCAAGGATGCGAATACTTCATCATTGGCAAACACATGTAATGTACCGTGCGCCAATGACAGTTCACGATGATTGTTTCCATGATCTTTAATCATACCTTTTCCCCTTTGCACCCGTTGCCGCTACGACCAGGCGGGGGAGAAATCCCTGAGCCCTGCTTGGTACGTAAGGGGCAACCGGTGATTTGAATAATTATACGAGAGCTTTTGTAAAGAACGATATTTTCCGATGATTTTTTTAAAAGTAAAATGGCCGGCGAGTCAAAAAAATTTTTTTTCAAAAACTACGATTGCCTATGAAGAACGTCCACATGTTCCCCTCTGATTTTCCACGCATATCCACTTTTGAAACGTCTAAAGCAAAAACAAAATCACACAAAAACCCCCGGAGCTGGCTCGCTCCGAGGGTGACATCCTCACCGGTTATCCACGCGTTCAGGATAGAGATCATGTTGCGCCAATCGCTGTTCGGCGATCCGTTCCCACCGCGTCCCCGGTTTGCCGTAATTGGCATACGGATCGATGCTGATCCCGCCGCGCGGCAGGAATTTTCCCCACACCTCGATATATTTGGGGTCCATTTTCTCGATCAAGTCTTTCATGATCGTCACGATGCAATTTTCATGAAAGTCTCCATGGTTGCGATAACTGAATAGATACAGCTTAAGCGATTTGCTTTCAACCAATTTCTGGTCCGGCACGTAACTAATATAAATCGTGGCGAAATCCGGCTGGTTGGTAATGGGGCACAAGCTGGTGAATTCCGGGCAATTGAATTTCACGAAATAATCCGTGCCCGGATGCTTGTTGTCGAAGGTTTCCAACACATCCGGATTGTATTGGAACACATAATCGGTTTTAGCGCCGAGGGCATGGAGCTGGAGCTCCTGTCGCTTCTCACTCATCTAGTTGCCTCCTTACACCCGTTCATAACGGGCAAACGCTTCATTGGTTTCTTCTACTTCCACCCATTTCACAATGGGGCGGTTTGATTTTTGCTCGCATAATTCTTCAATCGCTAAAAAGAACACTTCCGCCACTTTCTCCGTGGTCGGGGCATGTCCCCCTTGCGCGGGGTCAAACTCAGGGAATTCATTTAACAGATGATGATCATATTTCTTCTCGATGGCGTGTTTCACTTGACGAAAGTCGATCAACATCTGCTGTTCATCCAATTGCGTCCCTTCTACGCAAAAAGTGATTTTGTAATTGTGCCCGTGCAATCGATCGCATTTGCCCGCACCAGGCACGCGGTGGGCGCAAGAAATCCAAAAGTGCTTGACCAACGTATATTTCCCAGGCATGATTCTCACCCGATCTTTGTTTTATATGGGATAGGATCTTGTACGCCGTTCTCCTTGAAGCCCTTCAATCGCAAGAGACAGCTGTCACACTCCCCGCAAGCCTCCGCTTCCCCTTGGTAGCAGGAGGTGGTCAATTCATATGGGACGCCCAGTTCCAGGCCCCGCGCGATGATTTCACCTTTGGTCAGCGAAATGAGCGGCGTCGCGATCCGCAATTTCGCATCCGAGGTGACGCCCAGCTTAGTGGCCAGGTTAATGGTTTCTTCCATCGATTTGATGAATTCCGGACGGCAATCGGGATAGCCGCTATAATCGACGGCCGTGACGCCGGTGTACAGCACTTGCGCACCGATCACTTCCGCATAAGCCGTCGCCAACGACAAGAAGATCAAATTGCGGGCAGGCACATAGGTGGACGGAATCCCCTCACCCACTCCCTCCGTGGGCACTTCCATCGCCGTGTCGGTCAGGCTACTTCCGCCGATCTGGCCGAGGAAGGAAACATCCACCACCTTGTGGCGTTCTGCCACCCCATAGTGCGCCGCAACTTTGCGGGCATGCTCCACTTCCTTGTCATGGCGTTGGTTGTAATGAAACGTGATGGGGTACAGCTCATACCCTTCTGCCAAGGCTATCCCCATGCAAGTGGTGCTGTCTAACCCTCCGCTCAACACGATGACCGCTTTTTTGCTCATTCCTGCTCACACTCCTCTAGCATTTGGGTCCCAAATCACTTTATGCAATTGCAAATTCAACTTCACATGCGTCAAACGCTCTGCTAACATCCGCTCTACCAAGCGAGCCGGCGGCATGCTCTCCCACACCGGGCTGAACAGTGGGACGCCCCGTTCTATCCGCTGTCTCACCACTTCAACCGCCACGTCAAAATCCGTATCGTCGGCGATCACAAACTTCACTTCGTCCGTATCGCGCAAAAAAGTGAAGTTCTCTTCGATCATCTTGTCCTGTTCCCCGCTGGCTGGCAGTTTATAGTCGAGGACAAACCGCACCTTTTGCCCCCATTCGGGATTGGCTTCCCGCCAGGCATGAAACGGAGCCAAATGAATGGCGCCATTGGTCTCAATGTGGATGTCCGCCACTTCTTCCAGCTGCGCCAACGCCTCAATGAGCAAAAGCGATTTCTCCCCGTGGATGAGCGGCTCCCCGCCCGTCAAGCAAATACGGGGGTGACCGTACCTTTTCACTTCTGCCACAATCTCAGCGATGGTAGCAAAAAACTCCGGCTTAGCCGGCGCATAACTGTAAGGCGTATCACACCACGTACAGCGCAGGTTGCAGTTGAACACCCGCACAAACGTCGTCGGATACCCAGCCTGTGTCCCTTCCCCCTCTACGGTCTCAAACAATTCCACCATAGGGATTTTCACTTCATCTATCGTTTGATGCGCTTGTGGCACGAATGCACCTCTTCTCTTTTACAACAAAATGGGGCAACACCCTGCGGTCGCCGCTATGAAAAACATCTACTAGCCATGCTAGCAAAAGGGCTTCCCTCTTAGCAATAGGAAGATGATTGGCAATGCCAAAAAAGAAAAACAGCGGGCCGTAGCGATCTCTCGTCATACATTAAGCAAACTATACCACTTGCTTCAACACGCGAGCGATCTCTTCCTCCGGTGGTGTGGAAATACCGGACAGGAGAAACATCCCTGGCACACGGGTAGCCGCTCGGATGCGCTCCAACAGTTGAAATCGATTTTGCTCGCGCCTGGGGGAAACGAGCGGCACATGAACCGACAATCGCGGATTAACCACCGTACCATGGCGGGGGGCGGCTGATGATCCAATCTTCCTCTTGCAAGATGCGGTAGGCTTTTTGCACCGCTAGAGGAGGAAAGCACATGAATCCCAATCGGTCTACTTGCCCCTTTCACGCGTTGCTCAACAAAGAAACAAGCCGCCCGATCCGCCGCAAAACCAAACGTTTGCATGACGAAGAGCGGGTGCGGCAACTTCTTCATTCCACCCGCGTCGGCTATCTGGGCCTCGTCGATGCGGAAGGGACGTATGTCGTTCCGCTCAACTATGTCTGGTATCAAGATGCGATTTATTTTCATGGAAGCGAAATCGGTCGGAAGGCGGATGCGCTAAGCACCGCCGCCGGCCCGCTCTGTTTCACCGTAGCCCAAGAGTACTGAACCATCGTGTCCACCGTCCCGGCCAAGACCGGCACGTCTTACACCAGCGTCATGTTGTTTGGAAACGTTGCTCCCGGCATCGATCTCGCCAAAGCCACCGCGGCGCTGAATGCCATGCTAGCCAAATACGTGCCGGGGTATTTCCCAACTCCCTTGCGTGAAGCCCATGTGGAAAGATACCGTTCGACCATGGGTAGCAAAACCATCGTCTACCGCCTCGTACCAGACAAAATCATAGCCAAGCAAGACGTCGCAGAACCGGAAGCGCTTTTCTACGGCGGTCGTACCCAGCGAGATGACCTGAAAAAATCTTGACCGGCTTGGCTAACTGCCCACTTCCTTGTCCAGACTGAAAAAGAGGAGGGAGTCAGGTGGAAAAAACGACCGATGATATGTATACATGGACTTTTACCGCCGATGAGGCTGAAGTGATCAAGTTCGCCTTGGACCAAACTTACAAACAACTAAAAGACCATCGTGATGAATGGCACCAGCAACAGTGCCAGCGCATAAAGCAATTACTGTTAAACCGGTTTGAAGCCGAGCTGTAACGATGATAGGAACGCCGCTTTGCCAGGCGTTCTTCTTTTATTTTTACGTGGAATCGCGCCATGCCCATGGCTATCTTCCTCAGTCAATCGTCGTTGTCATGCTTGCGCTTTTTTTTATTCTCATCTTTATCGTGCTTGTCGTCATCCTCAAGATCATCGCTAGCCGACGTCCCTTTTGCGTCGATATCCGACTGGGAAGCGGGTGGATCAGAAACAGCCGGTTTTGCTTTGCCGTCATCCATCCCTTTGGCCGCTAGCAACGCGATAATGAAAATACCAAGAAACACAAAAGATGAGACATACATTTTACGGTATTTGGCCTTGCTCAAGGAAGGAAGTTTCCCATGTTTCGCTTTTTCCACTTGGGACCTGTACAAAGTGAAAAGAAAAGTGAAGATAAATCCCAAAAAGCATCCCATCGCCGCCACTTTCATAACGCCATGTTCCCCTTTCCCTTTTGCTCTCTAGTTTTTATATCACAATCGAAGCGCCTCTCTTCCCATTTTTCACGAACCCTCACCACACTGTCACAAGTGCGTGAGGCCCCTTTGTGTTTTTAAGGGGCCTCACGCACGCACCAACTTGCCCATCCGCTGGGCTGACTCTTTGAGACGGGGAACACACTGCACCATTTTTTTGACATTCATGCGGGAAACAGGGCCGGACACCGCCAGCGCCGCCACCAATCTCCCTTGCCGTGAAAATACAGGCACACTGACCGCCGCGGTGCCCGCTTCCCGCTCTTCAACACTGATGGCGTAGCCGTCGTCGTGGATGCGCTGCAATTGTTCCAAATACACTTCCTTGTTGACGCTGTCGGGCCAATCGGGATCGGCCAGCAACTCCTGTAGCTCTTCCTCGCTGGCGTAAGCCATCAGCACTTTGCTGGAAGCCCCCACATACAATGGCAACCGCGCCCCGACCGGCGCCACGCGGCGAATGGCTTGTTTGCTCTCGATCGCCTGGACGCGGACTCGCTCTTTGCCGATACGGTAATACAGGCTAACCGTTTCATCCAACTCATCTCGCAACCGTTCCATCTCCGGTAAAAACAGAACGGCCGGCTCGTCTGATTGGTTGAGGCTAGTGGCTAGTTCCCACACGCGGAAACCGAGCTGATACTTGTCCGTCTCCGAATCCCGCTTCACAAACCCCTTACCTTCCAGCGTCGCCAGCAAGCGAAATACTGTGCTTTTATTCAATCCGGTACGCTCGGCGATCTCCATCATGCCCAGGCTCCCTTCATCCACAAAGCAGAGAAGGATATCCAAAGCTCGTTCCGCCGCGCGCACGGTTGACTTTTTCTCATCACTCACCGTTTACCCCTCCGGTTTCACTCTACGAAACAACTTTTCACCCATTATACCAAAAACGCGGGATAAACCTACAAGCATGTTTAAGACCGCAAACAATCTCCTCAAACGGGCAGGATAATTGCGAAAACCCTTGTCAATACTGCATTCCGACCTTCTGAAAATAAAGGCCGCTCGTCGCTTGCACAAAGATTCCGGGATTTTTCAATGAAAGCACTCTATACAACTTTTCAAAACCGTTGTATAATGAAAGCGAATTTAGAAACTGAGTTTCACTAGATGAAACTCGCCTGCATCATTTTGCGTTCGCTAAAAGGAGGTTCCACGATGACAAACGACCTGTTTCACGTTCGTTCCAAACTGAAAGTCGGGGAGCAAGAGTATGTTTACTATCGTCTGAACGGATTGGAAGAGCAAGGAATCGGCCCTGTCTCCCGCTTGCCTTTCTCCATCAAAGTGTTGCTGGAAGCGGCCGTGCGTCAATACGACGGCAAAGCTGTAACCAAAGAGCACATCGAACAATTGGCCACTTGGGCTGACAAGCGCTCCGACAAGGAGATCGCATTTAAGCCTGCCCGCATCGTATTGCAAGACTTCACCGGTGTTCCGGCCGTGGTGGACTTGGCCGCGCTCCGTTCGGCTATGGCGCGCGTCGGCGGCGACCCAGAACGCATTAATCCGCTTATTCCCGTTGACCTGGTGATCGACCACTCTGTCATGGTTGACAAAGCGGGAACCCAAGACGCACTTGAGTACAACATGAATTTGGAGTTTGAGCGCAACGAAGAACGTTACCGCCTGCTCAGATGGGCAGCTGAATCTCTTGACAACTTCCGTGCCGTACCGCCGGCAACCGGGATCGTGCATCAGGTCAACTTGGAATACTTGGCCAATGTAGCAGCTACCCGCGAAGTCGACGGTGAAACTGTCGTTTTCCCTGATTCCCTTGTCGGAACCGACTCCCATACGACAATGATCAACGGCTTGGGCGTCGTCGGTTGGGGTGTAGGCGGAATCGAAGCAGAAGCTTGTATGTTGGGGCAACCGCTGTACTTCATCACTCCGGAAGTCATCGGTTTCAAACTGACCGGACAATTGCCAGATGGTGCCACCGCCACTGACTTGGCACTCACAGTAACCGAAATGCTGCGTAAAAAAGGAGTCGTTGGTAAGTTTGTCGAGTTCTACGGACCGGGACTTTCCAATCTCAGCCTAGCAGACCGGGCCACCGTCGCTAACATGGCTCCTGAGTATGGTGCGACCATCGGCTTCTTCCCCGTCGATGACGAAGCGTTGAACTACCTCCGCAACACCGGCCGGGATGAAGAATTGGTCACCTTGGTGAAAGAATATTACCAAGCGCAAGGCTTGTTCCGCACCGACGATACGCCAGACCCAGTCTTCACCGACACCGTGGAACTGGATCTCAGTACCGTCGTCCCCAGCTTGTCTGGACCAAAACGCCCGCAAGACCGCATTGAACTTACCGCTATGAAAGAAGCTTGGAATGAAACATTGCGCAAGCCTATCGATCAACGCGGCTTCGGCTTGAGCGAAGAAGAATGCGCCAAATCAGCGCAAGTCAGCCTGCCGGACGGTTCCACCTATCAATTGGATCAAGGCGCAGTTGTGATCGCTGCGATCACCAGCTGTACCAACACCTCCAACCCGTCCGTAATGGTCGGCGCCGGCTTGGTGGCGAAAAAAGCGGTTGAAAAAGGACTCACTGTTAAACCATTCGTCAAAAGCAGTTTGACACCTGGTTCCAAAGTGGTAACCGATTACCTCGATAAGGCCGGTTTGATCGAACCATTGGCCAAATTGGGCTTCACTGTCGCTGGTTACGGTTGCGCCACTTGCATCGGCAACAGCGGCCCGCTGTCTGATGAAGTGAGCAAAGCGATTGAAGAAAACGACTTAACTGTGGCATCGGTCCTGTCCGGAAACCGGAACTTTGAAGGACGGATTCATCCGCTGGTCAAAGCCAACTATCTGGCATCCCCACCACTGGTAGTTGCTTACGCGCTCGCGGGAACGGTCAACATCGACTTCGCTACGGAGCCCATCGGCCACAATGACGCGGGTGAAGCCATCTATCTGAAAGACATCTGGCCAAGTTCGCACGAGATCAGTCAAGTGATGAACTCCGCTATCAGCGCCGAGCAGTTCCGCAAACAATACGCGCAAGTCTTTGACGCCAACGAACGTTGGAACCAGTTGCCAACCCCCAAAGGCGTGCTGTATGAATGGGATCAAGATTCAACTTATATCCAAGAGCCCCCATTCTTTGTCGACATGTCCGCCGATGTGGAAGAAATCAAGCCGATCACGGGTGCGCACATCCTGGCGCTGCTCAACGATTCCGTGACCACCGACCATATTTCTCCCGCCGGCAGCATCGCACCGACCAGCCCAGCTGGACGCTACTTGCAAGATAAAGGCGTGGCCATCAAAGATTTCAACTCGTACGGTTCCCGTCGCGGTAATGACCGGGTAATGACACGCGGAACCTTCGCCAACATCCGCATTCGCAACCAAATGGTACCGGGGTCGGAAGGTGGCGTAACCAAACACGTGCCATCCCAACAAGTCATGTCCATCTACGATGCAGCGATGGAGTACAAAAAGTCAGGCACGCCATTGGTCGTGATCGCGGGCAAAGAATACGGTACTGGCTCTTCCCGTGACTGGGCCGCCAAAGGTACCAACTTGCTCGGGGTAAAAGCCGTCATCGCGGAAAGCTTTGAGCGGATCCACCGCAGCAACCTCGTCGGCATGGGCGTGTTGCCGTTGCAGTTTGCCAACGGAGCTAACTGGCAATCGCTCGGCCTTGACGGCACAGAGAAAATCGATATCGCCGGCTTGAACGACGAAGTGACTCCGGGTCAAACGCTCACCGTGACCGCAACCAAACCGGATGGCTCTTCCGTCCAATTTGATGTGACTGTGCGCCTGGACAGTGTTGTGGATATTGAGTACTACCGCAATGGAGGCATTTTGCAAACGGTATTGCGCCAAATCCTGGCCAACCAAGAAGGAAGCAAAGCGTAACCATGGAGATTCGCGATCCATTTGGGAATCGCGTTGAGATGATACAAATGCTATGATAAAAGCAGTGCCAACATGGCACTGCTTTTTTCTATATGCAATCCATTTGAGATGACAGGTGATAACCATGGATTTTTTGTCTTATTTCTCAGCCACGCTCAATCAATTGCCGTTTTTGCTGACAGCGGTATTGATCGGGTTAACCGTGCATGAGTTCGCTCACGCTTTTGTAGCGACCCGCTTCGGGGACCCAACCCCCCGAAACGATGGACGCCTAACTCTGAATCCAGCCGCCCATCTCGACCTGATGGGAACCTTATTCTTTATCTTCTTCCATTTTGGTTGGGCTAGGCCCGTCTTGGTCGACCGCCGTCACTTTCGTCGACCGCGACTATACAGCATTCTCGTCACCTTTGCAGGCCCATTCAGCAATCTTCTTGTCGCCTTGGTCACCATGGCGCTCTGGATGGTAGCCACCGCCGCGGGCTTAATGGAAGGGATGTCTTCTCAAGCCGGTTATATCGTCAACACCCTGTTCGGCACCATTGTCCATATCAATGTGTTGTTGTTCTTCTTTAATCTATACCCGTTCCCACCGCTGGATGGCTATCGCATCGTGGAAGACTTGGTCTCTCCCCGCCTACGAGCCAAGATGGGACAATATGAACAGTGGGGCATCTTTGTATTCCTTATCTTGGCCATCACACCGCTAGGTCAATTTGTCTTCGGACCTATGTTCAACTATGCGATCCCCATGACCATCGAGGCGATGAGTAGTCTCCTCTCATTCCTGTTCACGTGAATAACCTTCGCTATGGAAATCCGGATTGCTTTCTAAAAAAACCTTGTGCGAGACAAGTCTCCAGTCAAAAAGGCAACCCTCCTCCCTTCACGCACACCGTCAAGAGGGGGCGTTGCCAACCCTTGCATATTCACCGTCACCATGCCTTCGCCAACTCTAACTCATCGCGTAAAGGAATTCCATGGTGCCCGATGACCGGAATGGTCGGCTTCAGCCGGCGTGCGGCATCAACAGCCCCTGGAAAGAGGCGCACCAACCGATAGCCCCGCTTTTGATAAAAAGCAAGCGCATGTAGATTGTCATTGGTAGTGATCAGGTACAGGCGCGTCGTCCCCATGGCTTTCACTTCCTGCTCAGCGCGCGCCAGCAAAGCCCCACCGATGCCTTGACCTTCCCGCAAGGCATTGAGACTCATCAGTTCGGCATCTTGTTCATCCATGCGCCAAGTGACCGCTCCCACGGGTTCCCCGCCACTGTAGGCGATCACTGCCTGTACATCCGCCAAAGCGGTGCTGCGGCCGCGGGTGATCATCGTTGTTCCGCCCCATTCCTTTTGCCATAACGCTTCCAGCCACTGTCTTTCCTCATCCGTCTCTGCCAGCCTTAATTCCAATTCTGCCATGCTGATTCCCTCATCCCATTATCGTTCTTGTTGATAGGAAAAAGTCTGCATCGTCCGATACCATGCACTAACCGTGCCTTCCTTAACACCAGCAGTCAGCCATTTGCGCTTGCCGTGACGCCGGCATTGCCCACATTCCATCAAAATCAATTGATCAGCCAGTTCAGCCAAGGCCATATCCCGTTCTGTGGCGATCAGCGTAATCCGGCCTTTGGACGGGTACCGCAACTCTTGCCACAACAAAGCCCGCCCCAATGGGTCCAACCCCTCTGTAGGCTCGTCCAAAATCCATATGCGCGGCTTGCCGATCAATCCGTGCGCCAATAAAAAGCGCTTCAGCGCCCCACCGCGCAGTTGGTACAACGGTGTATGGCGCACACCGGCCAATCCCCAACGCGTCAGCAATTCCATCGCCCGTTTGCGAGACCGCAACACTCGCTTGCTCCGCGCTTGCAAGATCAGCGACTGTTCCACGGTCATATCATTGTCAAGTTGCTTAGCATGCGGAATATAGCTAATGATTTGTTTGAGCGGCGACACACTGGATATTCCCGATGCCATCAAGCATCCCCGCGACCATTCCACCGTTTCTTTGTCCGTCAGTTGATACAGCACATTGCCGTCATCCGGCACCATCACTGTCGCCGTCACCCGGAGCAAAGTGGACTTGCCCGCTCCCCGTGGCCCTAGAACCACTGTGATCCCTTCACTGACTGATGCTGAAAAATCAAGTAAGCCGATGTTCTTCATTTGGTTCCGAGCTGGGCGGGTCCGCGCATCAGATATTTCATAACATTTTCTGATATGAGACCATTCAATCCGCATGATTCACCCATCCCTTCCTAACCCAATTACGCTGAAATTCCATGTATGATTGTGTATGTTAATGTTCTAATCTCAGAATAAATTTCACTCTCCAACTACTTACAATTTAAGTATAGCTTGATAAAATCAGGCACCAACCCGCTTTTTTCGCAAAATAATGACAAATATGTGAACGGCATACCTATTCTTTGTTGACAGAAAATTATTGTCATGATACTTTAATTCTGGACACCTTCATATGTGAAAGACGGGAGCTTGGAGTAAGCCAGGCTGAGAGGGCGGAGCACTCTGCCGCCGACCGGTTAACCTGATCTGGGTAATGCCAGCGTAGGGATGGGTTGGAACCGCTTCATTGTGGGAACCTTGTCGGACAAGACCGCTTGTCGACGGATTTTCTGCTATGATGCGCTCCTTCACACTTTGACCATTCAAGTCATACGCGCTGGGCGTATGGCTTTTTCTATGCACACATACACACCACCGCATTCTCCTCACGGCGCATCGACTCGCCGCACATATCGGTTGCGCTTGCACGCGCCGCCATTTCCAATCGCCCCCCGACCATCGCCTCCGTTTGCCCCTGCGCGCCAAACTCCTGTCCATATGACCGTCCGAACAAGAGCGCAAGGAGTGTTGTGATATGGAACGATATTTTTTTCCAAATAGCCGCAAGGTATATGTGCCCGGTTCACGCCCGGACATTCAGGTGCCCATGCGGGAGATCCAATTGTCTCCGACCACCCATGCTCAGGGAGAAACCCCAAATGAACCGGTGCGCGTCTACGATACCAGCGGCCCGTACACCGATCCAGACGCTTCGATCAATTTGGAGCAAGGTTTGCCCAAACTGCGGCGGCAATGGATTCTGGAACGCGGGGATGTGGAGGAATACGAAGGCCGCAAGGTGCAACCGATCGACAATGGGTTCAAATCAGAGGAAAAAGCGAATCTCTTCCGCACCTTTCCCCAAACGGGTTCACGCCCATTGCGCGCGCGCCCTGGCCGAAGCGTAACCCAGATGCATTACGCGCGTAAGGGCATCATCACGCCGGAAATGGAATTCATCGCTATCCGTGAAAATGTGACGCCTGAATTCGTTCGGGAAGAAGTGGCCAGCGGACGCGCAATCATTCCGAGCAACATCAACCATCCAGAAGCGGAACCGATGATTATCGGCAAAAATTTTCACGTCAAAATCAATGCAAACATCGGTAACTCCGCCGTAACTTCTTCCATTGAAGAAGAAGTGGAAAAAATGACTTGGGCTACCCTTTGGGGTGCTGACACGATCATGGATCTGTCCACAGGGAAAAACATCCACAACACCCGGGAATGGATCATCCGCAACTCACCCGTACCAGTGGGCACCGTGCCTATTTACCAAGCACTTGAAAAAGCGGGTGGCGATCCGGCCAAGCTCACTTGGGAAATGTACCGCGACACGCTGATTGAACAAGCCGAGCAAGGTGTTGACTATTTCACCATTCATGCGGGTGTATTGTTGCGATACATTCCGCTCACTGCCAACCGTACAACAGGTATTGTGTCTCGCGGCGGTTCGATTATGGCAGCTTGGTGTCTCGCCCATCACCAAGAAAACTTCTTGTACACGCATTTCCGGGAAATCTGCGAGATCCTGCGGAGCTATGATATTTCCGTTTCTCTCGGAGATGGATTGCGTCCTGGATCGATTGCAGATGCCAATGATGAAGCGCAGATGGCTGAACTGTATACCCTGGGCGAACTAACCAAGATCGCTTGGGAATACGATGTGCAAGTGATGATTGAAGGGCCTGGCCACGTGCCGATGCATAAAATCAAAGAAAACGTGGACATTCAACAAGAAGTGTGCCAAGAAGCTCCCTTCTACACCCTAGGCCCATTGACGACCGACATCGCGCCAGGCTACGACCACATCACTTCAGCCATCGGCGCGGCAATGATCGGTTGGTTCGGGACAGCCATGCTTTGTTATGTCACCCCGAAAGAGCATCTGGGGTTACCTAATAAAGAAGACGTCAAAGAAGGGGTAATCGCGTACAAAATCGCCGCTCATGCCGCCGATCTGGCGAAAGGCCACCCTGGCGCCCAAAAACGGGACGATGCCTTGTCCAAAGCGCGGTTTGAGTTCCGCTGGCGCGACCAGTTCAACCTCTCTCTCGATCCCGTACGGGCGCAGGAATACCATGATGAAACCTTGCCAGCGGAACCGGCCAAGACGGCCCATTTCTGCTCCATGTGCGGCCCCAAGTTCTGCAGCATGCGGATTACGCAAGATATTCGCGAATATGCCGAGCAAAACGGGTTAAGTATGGCCGAAGCAGCGGAAGTAGGCTTGAAGGAAAAAGCGGAGGAATTTAAAGAGAAAGGTTCCTCTTTATACCAGTAACCCTGCCAACAACAAAGAAGAAACGCTGATCACGGCGTTTCTTCTTTTTTATGTTCAAATGGATACCAGCCGATTGCCTCATACATGGGAATGCGACCCAAGTGGGAGCGGTACAAGACCACGCCCTCTACCAACCAAGGCTCTTCAATCTCTGGCGACAAGCTTATTTCGTTCAGGCGATCATAGGGAAACCGACTTTGTCGGTATTTACGGGCCAAGGTGATGTGTGGGCGGTATGGACGATCATCGGGCTTAAAGCCGAGTGGACGCATTCTAGCTGTCACCAGCGATTGCAGAGCATGCAAGCGCTCCAGCTCACCTGTTGCACCTACCCATAAAATGTGGGGGCGATCTGGACGCCCAAACGTTCCGATCCCCTCCATTGCCAGCCGAAACGGAACCGTTTCCCGTGCCAACAGCGTTAACGCTTCTTTGACTTGATTTAGTTGCTGCGCAGCAACATTCCCCAAAAACTGAAGGGTGAGATGATAATCCGCCTCGTGCACCCATTTGGTAAACGGCCATTCTTCCTTCTTTTCGTATACCCACGCCTTCAATCCGGCTCGTTGTGCCGCCGGGATGGGCAAAGCCACAAAATACCGCTCAGTGGATGCTTCCTTCATCGCTCTTCCCTCCTGTTTAAAAACAAAGCCCAGCTATGCGGGTAGCTGGACTTTGGGTGCATATGTAGATTATGCATTTAATGCTTTTTTAGCCGCCAACACAGGCGCCTCATAATCAGGATGGTTGGTCACTTCTGGTACATACTCCACATAAACGATCTGATCGTTGCGGTCAACGACAAATACCGCGCGAGCCAACAGGCGCAGTTCTTTAATCGCTACACCATATGCGGTACCAAAAGAGAGGTCGCGATGGTCAGACAGGGTTTGGACGTTTTCCACTCCAGCCGCACCGCACCAACGCTTTTGGGCAAATGGCAAATCAACGCTGACGGTCAGCACTTTTACCCCATCCAATTTGGCGGCTTCTTCATTGAAACGGCGTGTTTGCATATCGCACACGCCCGTGTCCACAGAGGGAACGACGCTGATGATGCGCACAGAACCCTTGCTGCTGTCCAGCGTCACCGGGCTCAGATCATTGGCCAACACCGTGAAGTCCGGCGCTTTGTCACCCACTTTTAATTCCGGTCCCAACAGGGTCACCGGGTTTCCTTTAAAGGTCACTGCTGCTTGGCGTTCAATCGTCATGGTATATAGCCTCCTTTTTTTTGGCTCGTCTCCATCTTACCATGAGGCCGAGATCAGGAAAATCCCCCACCCAGGCGGATAAGCCCACCCCACTTGAATTCATCTACAGGATACCCACTTTTCCTTTGAACATGCCTATTGCGCCCCCATTTTTCATTCTTCTTCATCCATGCTATAGTGACAAAGAAAATGATCTAAAGGGGAGCGATACCGGAATGAATATCCAAGTGAGTGAATTGGCATTGGCAAAGATGAAATGGCTGATCTGGCAAGAACAAAGCACGGCGCCGCTGGCGTTCCGGGTCATTTCCCTGACCTCGGGTTGCGGTGCACCAACGTTTGCCTTGGAAATGACCGAACCCACACCTGCCTTTCACACCAAACGCATCGACGGCGTCCTGTTCGCATGGTTGCCGCAAGACGCCAAGTGGATGGATGGCTTGGTCATTGACCTCAATCGGGAAAACGGCAAATTTTCCATTTATCATCCCCACCCTTCATTCATGTCTTCGTGCCCATTTGAATGAAATAAATAGAAAGGGAAGCGGCCTAGTCAACGGATCGCTATTCCCCGTCAACAGATGTCAAATAGGAGTGGATAAAAAGATGCTGGCCAATAAATGGATGATCAGCGGAGCGATTACGCTCATCGTCTTACTCATCCCATTTTGCACTTTGTGGAACCTCGTCTCGCGTTATGACCATGCAGAACCTAGTGCAGAGCATCACCGCATCGCCATTGTCCTAGGAGCCGCCCTTTGGGATCAACAGCCCAGCCCCGCCCTCAAAGAACGGTTGAACCTGGCACTTCGCTTGTACAAAGAAAAACGGGTGGATTATCTCTTGCTATCTGGAGGATTGGGCGTGGGCGGGATCACTGAGGCGGAAGGCATGAAGCGTTACCTAATCGCACGCGGAGTGCACGCTGACCACCTCATATTGGAAGACCGATCTAACAACACCAAGGAAAACTTGAAGTACGCCGCCGAATTACTGAAACAATCAAATGGGGAAAAAGTCGCCCTCATCACCCACGATTACCACATGTACCGAGCCCTCAATTATGCACGGCAAGCGGGGGTGCGCGCCACTCCTGCACCGGTTCATTCCCAAGTGCTGTTCACACCTTACCACAAAGCGCGTGAATGCCTGGCCTTAATTAAGCAGAAACTGCTGCGGATGTGAGCTTGGCGCGGGTTCCACCCCCGCGTTTTTCCACATTCCGTCACTCGCCTTCCTCCGCCATGGAGCGTTGTCTTACTGCGGTCCACAACCTCTCATCAACGATGCGGATTTGCATCGTACCACATGTGTCAGGACGTCCTTCTTTGATTGCCGCCAACCGCGCTTCGGTCTCTTTTATCACCCCGGCCATATCAATTCCCATCCACTCCGGCTCAGGGTACGCCGCCAGCTTTTCCAGCGCCGCCGTCCACAACTTAACCGCCCCTCCCAAATTTCCGTTGCGTTGGTGGTACAAACCGACAGCCACTTGCAACAACCCTTGGTAAAAACGTTCCCGTCCTTCCTCTAGCCAAAGCTCTTCCAACACTTCATGACACTCATAATAATCTTGTTCCACGTTAAAATAATAAAGAAAATCAACATACAATCGCGGATAAGCCATCTGTTCACCTCTCGTGGGAGCAACCACCAATTGCTCCTATGTTTTTGCCCACGCTTCCGCTAGAATAGATAATAAGCGAACGACAGAAAGGATGGCGTCTACGTGAATTTGGAAACAGCCACGCGCGAAAATCTCGAACACATCGTTAAGGAGATCAAAGACAGCCTGAAAATCGTCAACGCCGCAATCATCACCGCGGATGACTTTAAGCTGGAACAATACGAGGAATTGCTAGACATCTATCGCATGATTGAAAAAAAACAGGGCCGTTTAACCATGATGGAAATCGAAGGCGTCTTGGACGAATTGCGAGATCTCAAACAAAACGGATAGCCCTGCTTTTCACACCATTGGCGCGCGAGCCGTTAAGAAAAGCCCCTCTCCAACCGCTGACCGGTTTGGGAGAGGGGTTTATTTCATCTATTTCATTTAGGCAAAGCATTGCGCCAAGGCATCCGGCAACGGCACTGCCTTACGCTCTTTCAAGTCGATGGTGCAACTGATCACTTCCGCATCAGCAACCAATTCTTCACGCTCATTCACAATCTCGTGCTTCAGCACAAAGCTGGTGCGCCCTTTGCGGATCGGCTCAGTGCTGACAGTCAGTTTCTGGCCCAACCGCGCCTCTTTTCGATAATTGATGTTGATGTTGACCGTGACCGTGCCCACGTTCTGCTCCGACAAAAGATCAAAGGGCAAGCCCGCCCGGTTGTACCAATCTTCCCGGCTCCACTCCATGTATTCCAGGTATTTGGCATTGTTCACATGCCCCATCACATCAATCTCCGTTGGACGAACTTCGATTTGAATCGCCGTTTTCATATCGCATGCCTCCGCTTTCTCGCTTCTCACTCGTAGCCGGCCTGTTCCAACGCATCCAGCAAATCAAGCAATTCCACCCATCCTTGCCGGTCGCGATGGGCACCCATCTTTTCCGTCAGGTGTTCTTGGTTCCACAAAAAAGCCCGCAAAGTGAAAATGTTCATTTCCAACCCCACTTCATGGTACTCCTCATGGAAACAAGCCTCAAATAGGCCGGCCAACTCCGCATACGCATCATGCGGAGCCAGACGCTCCAAGTAGAAAGCCATTCGAATCTTGCGCCAACCATGCAGTAGCCGTTGCTTCAAAAAGCTTTGCCGATAGCGCGACCATTCTCCATGCAACAACATGTCCGTCTCAGGTTGGTGGTCTGCGATTTCATTGATGATGTGAAAAACGGTATGCATTTGGTCAGGATTTAATTCCATTGTGCTGATGGATTGTACTTTAATATTCAACTTCTTCAACGATGGAATCAATTCCCTCATTTTCATTATGGATGCCCCCTATAATAAGACCGAAAACCATGTCACCATTTGCTTCATCTCTTTGCGAATGAAATGTGCGGCTGCCAAGTCGGCCCCGGATGAATGAAAATGACAAATGCAAGGGACGCCGACAGCAACCGCTTTATTCGCCCTGTCTTTTTGCCTCAATATCCGCTTCGCTTATTCGTTCCGATGTATTCGTTGTTTTCGTTGATTTGCGTTAAGTTAAAACGAACAGGGAGGCTGAATTTTTTCCCTGTTCAATTTATTATTATATCTGAAAACCTTTCCAATAAGAGGAACGGGGGATTATTTTTAAATTTTCGTCAAATGTGCAAAGGAAAAAGCCCCCAAGACGGGTTGGGGGCTTGGTTTGGCGCGTGTGTGTGTTACTTCTTGTTCACCATATGAATAGCGTGTCCCAACACACCTTCCGCCGCTTCCATGATCGTCTCTGGCAGAGTCGGATGAGCATGGATGGTCATTGCGATGTCTTCGGCGTTTGCACCCATCTCCACCGCAAACACAGCCTCGCCGATCAAAGTGGACGCTTCTGGACCGACAATTTGCACACCCAAGACTTGCTTGGTTTCTTTGTCCGCCACGATTTGCACGAAGCCGTCCGCATGGTTCATGGACAGAGCCCGACCGTTAGCCGCAAAGGCGAAACGGCTTACCACCGGATCATACCCTTCCTCCTTGGCTTGTGCCTCGGTGAGACCGGTATAAGCGATTTCCGGATCGCTGAAAATGACAAACGGCATCGCTTGATAATCGATCACGCTGTTCATTCCGCACATCACTTCCGCCGCGATTTTCGCTTCATAGCTCGCTTTGTGAGCCAACAGCGCGCCACCTGCGCAATCGCCAATCGCGTAAATGTGCTCTACGTTAGTGCGGCATTGTTTGTCGATTTTGATGAAGCCGCGTTCGTCCGTCTCTACTCCCGCGAATTCCAAACCTAATTCATCGGTGTTGGGTTTGCGGCCGACGGCAACCAAGCAATAGTCAGCAGAGAATGTTTTTTCTTCTCCATTTACGGTTGCGCGGACAACAACTTCGTCACCAGTGTTTTCCCCACCTTGCACCATCGCTTCGGTGATCACGGTAACACCCAGCTTTTTCAGCTTGCGGGTAACCATTTTGGTCAAGGCTTCATCCGTGCCAGGCAACAACGATTTGGTTCCTTCCAGAATCGTTACCTCTGCGCCAAGTTTGGCATAAGCGGTACCCAGCTCCAAACCGATGTAGCCGCCACCCACCACGATAAAGCGTTTTGGCACTTCTTGCAGGTTGAGCGCTTCGGTGGAGGAAAGAATCCGCTTGCCGTCAAAAGGCAGGATTTTCAGTTCGGCTGGACGGGAACCGGTAGCGATGATCACATCATTAAACTTGTATGTTTGGCTAGCATCTTCGCTCACCACGCGCAGGGAGTTAGGTCCGCTGAAATAAGCTTCCCCGCTGATGATCTCCACTCCGTTGCCTTTGAGCAGGCTGTTCACGCCGCCGGTCAATTTTTTGACCACGCCGTTTTTCCACTCGATCAATTTCGGCATGTTGACGTTGACGTCGCCGGACACCTCAATGCCCATCTCACCTGCTTCTTTGATCCCCATATACCGCTCAGACGCGGAAATGATCGCTTTGGAAGGGATACAACCGCGGTTGAGGCAAACGCCGCCAACCGTATCTTTATCTACAATCGCTACGGAACGTCCCAGCTGGGCCGCACGAATGGCCGCAACATATCCTCCTGGGCCGGAACCGATGACGAGAACATCCACTTCTTGTGCCAAATCACCTACTACCATCTTATCTCATCTCCATCATCAAGAGTTTTGGATTTTCCAAGAGCTGTTTCAAGCGGCTTAAGAACCGGGCAGCGACATCTCCGTCGATCAGGCGGTGGTCAAAGCCCAAGGAAACGTGCAGTTGCGGACGGATAACGATTTCTCCGTTATGCACAACCGGCTTTTCTTTGATCGCTCCGACACCCAAGATGGCCACTTCCGGATAGTTGATAATCGGGGTGAACAATTGGCCCCCAAGATTACCCAAGCTGGAAATGGTGAAGGTGCTTCCTTTCATCTCACTTGCATCCAGCTTCATTTGGCGCGCGCGGCTCGCTTTGTCAGCCGTTTCTTCCGCCAAGTCAAACATGGATTTGCGATCCACATCTTTGATGACTGGCACCAGCAACCCATTGTCGGTCGCCGCAGCCATACCGATGTGATAGTAATGCTTAATGACGATCTCTTGGTTTTCATCATCGATAGAAGCATTTAAGGTCGGGAACTCGCGCAGGGCCGCAACGACCGCTTTCATGATAAACGGCAGATATGTCAATTTGATGTTGCGCTCTTGCGCGATGCTTTTGCCCCAGCTGCGCAACTCAACCAGTTCGGTCACATCAAATTCATCCATGATGTGCACATGCGGTGCGGTGTGCTTGCTTTCCACCATGCGTGTCGCGATGGTGCGACGAATACCACGCAATGGGATGCGCTCTTCTGTGCCGACGGTTTCGATGGCTGTTTTGGACGGTGCCACACCAGATGCCGCTTTGGTCGCAGGCGCTTCAGCAACTGTTTCCGCCGGAGCAGCTGCTTGTTTGCCGCCAGCCGCAAAGTTGCGCACATCTTCAGCCGAGATACGTCCATGTTTGCCCGTTCCCGGCACTTGTGTGATGTCTACGCCCAATTCGCGCGCCAGCTTACGCACGGACGGCATAGCCGACACATTGCCGCGTTTAGCCGGTGTTTCCGTTTTGGCCGACTCCACTTGAACCGGTTCAGCCGGAGCTTTTTCCGCTTGCGCCGCTTCCTCTTTAGCAGGCGCTTCGGTTGCCGGAGCCGGTTCGGCGCCTTCCACATCGATCAGAGCGATGGTAGAGTGAACGAGGGCAATATCCCCTTCTTTCACTTTCAGTTCACGAACCGTGCCCGTAACTGGTGAAGTGATTTCCACTACCGCCTTGTCGGTTTGCACCTCTGCGAACACGTCAAACTCTTCGATTTTGTCTCCCACATTGACATGAAGCTTTACTATCTCACCTTCGTGGATTCCTTCACCAACATCAGGCAATTGAAATTCGTATGCCACGAGAGCAACCTCCTATCTGACTCAAGCTACTTAGTTTTGTTCAGTCTCGTCATGAAAAAGAAGGCGGTGACCCGACCACCGTTTTCGTGGCGGGTATGACCACCGCTCATTGCTATGTACCATGCCAAACATGCAACAGTACACAGGTTGTCCGTTCCAATCTCATCAGAAGTCGAGCACTTCGTTGATCGCCTTCACAACGCGCGCGGCATCCGGCACCCACTGATCTTCGATCAATTGGTAAGCCAAATGCGTATCCGGCGGTGTCACGCGTTTTACCGGCGCTTCCAATTTGAGAATAGCGTGCTCGTTGATCAGCGCAATCACATCTGCGGCCACGCCAGCAGAGTATGGCGCCTCTTGCAAGACGATGGCACGGCCGGTTTTTTCAACCGAGCTGACGATGGTTTCAACATCCAGCGGGCTCAGGGTGCGCAAGTCAATCACTTCTACTTTCGTGCCACGCTCTTTTTCCGCTTGCTCTGCTGCTTTCATCGCCGTATGCACCATCGCACCGTACGTGATCACGGTGATATCTGAACCTTCCCGCACAACGTTGGCTTTGCCGATCGGTACCGTGTATTCGCCTTCTGGCACTTCACCTTTCAATGCGAAGTACAATTTCAAATGCTCCATGAAGAAGACCGGGTCGTTGTCGCGGATCGCCGAGATCAACAATCCTTTGGCATCATAAGGGTTGGATGGGCAAACCACTTTGATCCCCGGCGTTTTGGTCAACCACGCTTCCAAGCTGTCGGCATGCAACTCTGGCGCCTTCACACCCGCGCCAAATGGCGTGCGGAATACGATTGGGGCGGAATAACGGCCACCGGAGCGGTAACGCATCCGCGGAGCTTGCACCGCGATAGAGTCAAACGCTTCTGGAGTAAAACCGATGAACTGAATCTCAGCAATCGGACGGAAACCTTGGACAGCCAGGCCTACAGCCAGACCGCCGATGCCAGACTCCGCCAGCGGGGTGTCAAGCACGCGGTGTTCACCAAACTCTTTTTGCAAACCGTCGGTTGCACGGAAAACGCCGCCGTTGGTTCCCACATCTTCACCAAATACCATGACGTTTGGGTCGCGCTTCAGTTCCACGCGCATGGCATCATTGATCGCTTTCACCATTGTCATTTGTGGCATGGTTTATTTACCCTCCTTTGCGAACTCTGCTTTCTGTTTTTCCAGATGCGGAGGAGTAACTTCGTACATCGCATCGATCAATTGATCCACCGTCATCTTCTCATAAGACTCGGCTTTCTTGATCGCATCTGTCACAGCTTGTTTCGCTTCTTCAATCACTTGGTTTTCATCCGCTTCCGTCCACAGACCTTTGGATTCGAGGTAACGGCGGAAACGAACCAACGGTTCTTTCTCGTCGTACTCAGATGGCTCATCTTTGGCGCGGTAGCGGGTTGGGTCGTCACCCGACATCGAGTGCGGTCCAAGGCGGTAGTTGATCGCTTCAATCAATGTTGGACCTTCGCCGTTGCGGGCGCGTTCTGCTGCATCGTGCACAGCTTGGTACACAGCCAGCACGTCAAACCCGTCTACTTGAATACTACGAACGCCGGCGGCTACCCCTTTTTGCGCGATAGAAGCAGCATTCGTTTGCTTCTTGAACGGTGTGGAGATCGCATAACCGTTGTTTTGCACCACGAAGATAGCAGGCAGTTTATAGACGCCAGCAAAGTTCATTGCTTCATAGAAATCCCCTTGCGAGCTACCGCCGTCTCCGGTGAAGGTGATGGCAACACGTTTCTCACCGCGTTGTTTGAAAGCCATCGCTACGCCGGAGGTTTGCACGTATTGTGCACCGATGATGATTTGCGGCATCAGCACATGCACATCTTCAGGGATTTGTCCGCCGTGGATGTGCCCTTTGGACCACAGGAACGCCTGGTACATCGGATAACCGTGCCAGTACAATTGCGGAATGTCACGATAGCCCGGCAGGATGAAATCGTCTTTGTTAAGCGCGAATTCACTACCGATCATCGTCGCCTCTTGACCCGACACAGGCGCATAGAAACCAAGACGCCCTTGGCGAGCCAGGTTGACCGCGCGCTGATCCCAGACGCGGGTAAACACCATGCGTCTCATCAATTCCCGCAGTTGCTCGTCGCTCAACTTTGGCATTGCATCTTTATTCACCACTTTACCTTCTACAGACAGAACGGCAAACGGCTCAATCGGTTGTAACCGAACTTCAGCATTTCCAAACATGTTGCGTTGTTTGGTCTTCGCCATGGTATCACCCCATTTTATAAGTCTCAGTGAAAACGTTTCACTGTTATAACTATAACCGCAATCTGTTTTAGTACAGGATGAGGATCACTCCGGAAATCAATTGCTATTCTTCAATTTCCCCTGTTGAAACAAACGCTCATAATTCAATAATACAACTGATAAAAAATTTGTCAATCAACCTCTCTCCTTTAAGATGTACATTAAACTTTTAAATCATGACCTGACTGTTTTCTGTTTCACCCTCTTGAATAAATTTACCAACCATAAAAGATTCCCTGCTCTTTTATTCTTCCTTAAACCGCTTCGCTATTTTCGCATAAACACAGAGAAAAATAAATACAGAATAATCATAATAATACAATTGCATTTGCACGATAAAGTAATAATTAGAAAAATGGATTGTCGCTATATAAAATGCATTTACTAATTATATTGAAAATTTGTTTCGAATTGAAGTACAATTACATAACAAAGACATAATGGATGTATTTCGCAGCAAAAGAGGTGACGTTAGATGAATTTTATTTTAGAAGCAGACCCTCCAAGCAGTTAAAACAATAAATGAACGGGTGTAGCCAATCAGCGCCATCTCCCTAATAATTACCAAGCCAAACTCAGGAGCCCTTTCCTGAGTTTATTATTTTATGGGATATAAAAAAAGGAACCCAAACTGGGTTCCAAACATCCCCCTAGGAAGAAGTCGGCAACAACTTCTCATCGGGCGCTTGATCCTCTTGCGTCAGCGGTGACGCCATAATTCGGGAGATCCGCAACTGATCCATTTCTTCCACAGTGAACAGCCATTCTCCAAAAGCGACCTGGTCACCCACGCTCGGCACCTTCTCCAATTCCGAAAACAACCAACCACCGATCGTGTCATTATCCTGGTCTTCAATCTGAATGTGAAGCAATTCATTCACATCTTCAATCAACAACCCCGCATCAATGGACGCATTACGTCCCTTCCGCAGGATATGAGGCCGTTCATTGTCAAACTCGTCTTGGATCTCACCGAAAATCTCCTCTATGATATCTTCGGTAGTCAAAATGCCGGCCGTTCCGCCATATTCATCAACGACAATCGCCATCCCCGCGCGATTTTTTTGCAATTGGCGCAAGATGTCCTTCACTTCCATCGTTTCTGGCACAACTGTAGCCGGCCGGGCCAACTCCAAGAGATTCGGCTCTATTCCTTCTGTCATCAGCTGATACACGTCGCGAATGTGCACAATCCCCTTGATGTCATCCTTGTCCCGGCCGCATAATGGGAATCGCGTATGCGGCGTCTGTTTGATCCGCTCCAGATTGGCATGAAACGGCTCATTCTCATACAGACAGACGATTTTGACGCGCGGTACCATCACTTCCCGGGCAACCCGTTCTGTGAAATCAAACACGTTGTCAAACAGGGTCAACTCGGTTTGATCAATCACGCCGCTCTTATGGCTTTGCGCGATCAGCATCCGAATTTCCTCTTCGGTGTGCGCCTGGTGGGTTTCATTGGATTCGACGCCAAACCACCGCAAACACAAGTTGGCCGCATTGTTCAGGACGTAGATAAAGGGGCGGAAAACGACATAAAACCAGTTGAGCGGCATGGCCGTCCACAAGGTGACGGATTCCGCTTGGCGAATCGCCCAGGACTTTGGCGCCATCTCACCCAAGACAATGTGCAGAAAAGTAATGAGGGTGAAGGCAATGATCACCGCCACCGCATGAATCATCCATTCGGGCATGCCCAGATAGATGAACAGCGGCGAGATCAATTTGACGATGGCTGGTTCCCCAATCCAACCCAACGCCAAGGAAGCCAGTGTAATCCCTAGTTGCGTCGCCGACAGATAGGCGTCCAGATTGGCCAGGATTTTCTGCGCGACCCGGCCGCGCCGGTCTTCCAATTGGGCGATCCGTGTCGATCGCACCTTGACTATGGCGAATTCGGCCGCGACAAAAAATCCATTAAGGAATACAAAAAACACTACCAAAGACATCATAAGAAGCGGTTCTATCACGTCTTCCAATCAAATTCTCCTCCTAAGAGCGCGAAAAGATATGTTTTCTCTGTATTATATCACCTTTTCCCAAGGTATGTTCAGTCCCCAACAAACTTACGAATCGCATGCGCCACACCGTTTT
The DNA here is from genome assembly GCF_003003125.1 of Laceyella sediminis. Lineage (GTDB taxonomy): Bacteria > Bacillota > Bacilli > Thermoactinomycetales > Thermoactinomycetaceae > Laceyella > Laceyella tengchongensis. The sequence continues at coordinate 44,948 of NZ_PVTZ01000005.1, forward strand.
CCGTGTTGGTTTTAGTCACGAAACGGCAGATCTGTTTCACTTTGTCCTCAGCATTGCCCATCGCCACCGAAACACCTGCCACTTTCATCATGGATCGGTCATTCTGGTTGTCACCGATCACCATGACTTCTTGCATGGGCACACCGTAACGCTCCGCCAGCTTTTGCACCGCGATCCCTTTTTGCGCCTTTTGATCGTTCACTTCAAAGTTGTAGACAGAAGAAGCAGAAACCGCTACACCTGAAACGGCTTCGGCACGCTGCCTGACTCGCTTCAATTTAGGTAAGTCACTCGACAGCGCCACTGCTTTGTAGATGCCGATCGAGGGATCAGCCAGAATGTCTTCGGCGTACCGCCCTTTCACCCGATCTTCGATCCGATTACGCCTGCGTTCAGTGAAACTCTCCAACCATTGGTGCAATGAAGTGTCAACATGTTCAAGCTTGTCCATTTCCGCTTTGATGATCTCAATCCCGTCACGGTTGCGATAAATTCCATCTCGAGTGTAAAACTCATAATATGTCCCACCGTCTTTAAGCAAGTGCGCCAGTTCGTCTACTTTGCCCGGGGGCATGAAGATCTCTTCAACCAATTCACCATCTGGCAACTGAGTGCAGGCGCCATTCAAATAAATGAGCGGTCCCATAAATTCGATTTCATCCAACACCCTGCGGGCACCATGATACGAACGGCCCGTCGCGATGGCCACCACCACGCCTTTGGCCTGCGCCGCGGCGATTGCTTGCCGATTGGCCTCACTTACCCGCCCTTCATGGTCCAACAGGGTTCCATCCATATCGATGGCGATTAACTTCACCATACCATCCACCCTTTCCCTTTTTTATAACAAGCGTTTCATTCCCTTGTTTCATTCCGACTAAACAGCTTTAACGCACAGCGCGTCGCTGTTTAATCTTTCCATTCTGTCAGGAGCCGATGTGCTTCATGGTTTTAAACCGCATGGGCCGGGCAAATTGTGTATAATAGGGACAGACCTTTAATGGACAAGGATGAGTGCAATGCAAACGACAGAACAACAAACTCCCCGCCTGTGGGGAGATAAACGTTTTCATACATGGAACCACCATCTGCGCCAAGTATTCGGCGAAAAGATCTTCAAGGTGTCCTTAGATGGCGGGTTCACCTGCCCCAACCGCGACGGCAAAGCCGCTATCGGAGGATGCACCTTTTGTAGCGCCCGCGGTTCGGGTGACTTCGCGGGGAATCGCCGCGATGACTTGCTCAAACAATTTCACGATGTAAAAGAGCGCATGCACACCAAGTGGCCCGACGCCAAGTACATCGGATATTTCCAAGCATTTAGCAACACGTACGCGCCGGTGGAAGAACTACGGGAGATGTACGAAGTGATTCTGGAGCAAGAAGGAGTGGTCGGCTTATCGATTGCCACGCGCCCCGATTGCTTGCCGGACGAAGTGGTCGAATATCTGGCCGAACTGAATCAGCGCACTTACCTGTGGGTTGAGCTGGGCCTGCAATCGATCCACGAAGAGACATCTAAACTCGTCAACCGCGGGCATGATTACGAATGTTTCCTAGAAGGCGTGGCAAAGTTGCGCAAGCACGGCATCCGCACATGCGCCCACATCATTCACGGCTTGCCGGGCGAAACAGAAGAAATGATGCTCCAGACAGTGGAAGCTTGCGCCAACATGGATATTCAGGGCATGAAAATCCACTTGTTGCACCTGTTGAAAAACACCCCTATGGTCAAGCAGTACGAAGCGGGGCTAGTCCAATTTTTGGAGCAAGACCAATATGTCCGGCTGGTAGCTGACTCCTTGGAAATGCTGCCTCCCGACGTGGTGATCCATCGCGTGACTGGGGATGGCCCGCCTGATTTGTTGATCGGCCCGATGTGGAGCCGCAAAAAGTGGGAAGTGCTCAATGCGATCGATGCCGAGCTGGTGCGGCGTAACTCCTGGCAAGGCAAAAACGCCCAACCCCGCAACGCTGAGCGTCTCCATCCGAATAGGGTGTGATGAGCTATGATCCTACCTTCCATCTTGGCCAGCGCCCATGCCGCGGTGAAAGCCGCCTGCCCGCCTGGCTCCATCGCCGTGGACGGCACGATTGGCAATGGCCATGATACCTTATTCCTGGCTGAATGCGTGGGCCCAACCGGCCATGTTTACGGATTTGATATCCAACAGGCGGCGATCGACCGCACCCACACCCGGTTGCAACAAGCCGGCCGACGCGAGCGGGTAACTTTATTCCACACCAGCCACCACTTATTGGCGGAACAGCTGCCCGATGATACACGCGGACTTGTTCGCGCCTTCATGTTTAACTTAGGGTATCTCCCGCACGGAGATGAACAGGTGATCACCCAACCGCACACCACCTTACACGCGCTGGAAGCAGCGACCTCGTGGATGGCAACAGGGGGCATTCTCAGCGTAGCCCTGTACACCGGCCATCCCGGTGGGGCGGAAGAGGCACGCGCTGTCATCGATTGGGCCCGTTCCCTCCCCGCCCACGCCTATCAAGTGATGTGGCAACAAACCATCAACCGAAACCAAGCACCTTCCCTGCTATTGATCGAAAAGAAGCACGTGAAAAAAAAGGGTAACGGTCTTTCTTGACCGTCACCCTTTTTTTCCTGCCGGTGCTCACTTCACGCAGGCTTTTCATGCCACTGAATGCACAAAAAAACATCTCCCATCCGGAAGATGTTATGTTCAAATATTGAACTGCCGTCGCGTTAACGATTCCGTTTTTGTTTTGCCGCAAGTGCACTCAAGCGCTCTTCGCTGCTCTTCATCCATTTTTTCATCATGTCCTCGAAATCGCCCGAGTTTTTGTTGCGGCCGCCACCTCGACGGTCCCCGCCCCTTTTCTCGCGCGGCCGATCATCGCTCAGTGCTTTGATCGACAAGGAGATTTTGCCTGACGGATCAATGGACAACACTTTCGTTTTTACTGTAGCACCTACTTGCAATACATCTTCAACTTTTTCTACATACTTTGTCGAAATTTGAGAGATGTGAACTAAACCTGTTTCTCCTGATTCTAATTTAATAAAGGCTCCGAAAGGTTTAGTGGAAATCACTTCTCCCTGTACGACGGCCCCTTCCTTTAACTCGCTCATTATAACACTCCCGAAGTGGAATTCATTCTGTACAAAAGTACCATTTATTTTTTGAAAAGTCAACGGGTATTTATCCCAGCAAAGAATATGACTCGTAGAGTTATCAAGGCTTCGCGTCCTCTCCCCTATCAACAATATATGGAGAAATAGGCGGGAAATATGCCTCCACTCTCGGCCTTCCTTTAGTGTAACCCGTTTTCTCCAGCGCCATGAACCATTGATCGATGTTTGCAAATCACTCAATTTTCATAATGAATCCTGCATATTTAATCATTTATACCAACCTCCTTCACGAACGACAATCAATTATGTTATACTTTTTAACGATTGATACACCACATATGAACGAAAAATTAATTCGGGGTTTGAATGAGTTTCTTTACAATCGGGTCGTGTTTGCTTTAGCCACCAGTGAAACCTACCATTTCATCCCATTTGTATGGTTACCAGACACCCCTTTTGTAAGCTCACTCCCCAGAAAAAAAGGTGGATGCTTAAGAATGAGTATCGTCATTCCTACAGAGAAACCGGCACTTCAACTGTTGCGTAGCCAACAAGTGCACATGAATCTGTCCGTCGCGGAACTGGTTGAACACGCCGTCACCCGCGGAGAAGCCATCTTGACCAAAGAAGGAGCCTTGCGGGCGACCACGGGTTCATTCACTGGACGTTCCCCCAAAGATAAATACATTGTCAACGAGCCTACCATCACGGATAAGATTGACTGGGGCACGGTCAATCAGGCGATGGCGCCGGAACAATTTGCCCACATTCTAAAACGCTTACAATCTTATTTGAAAGAAAAAGAGCTTTTCATCTTTGATGGATTCGCCGGAGCCGATTCGACCTACCGCCTGCCAATCCGCGTGATCAATGAATATGCATGGCACAACCTGTTTGTGCGCCAATTGTTCATTCGTCCCGAGAAGGAAGAATTGGCCAACCACCAACCGGAATTCACCGTCGTCTGCGTGCCGCATTTCGAAATCGATCCCGTACAAGACGGCACCCGCTCCAGCACGCTGATCGCCATCAGCTTCGAGCATAAGATGGTTATCATCGCCGGCACTGAATACGCTGGTGAAATGAAAAAATCGATCTTCAGCGTGATGAACCACTTATTGCCAGAATACGGTGTTATGCCGATGCACTGCTCCGCCAATGTGGGCGAAGATGGGGATGTCGCCTTGTTCTTCGGTCTGTCCGGCACCGGTAAAACCACGTTATCAGCTGACCCTGAACGCCGCCTGATCGGTGATGACGAGCATGGCTGGTCCGACCATGGGGTGTTCAACTTCGAGGGTGGATGCTACGCGAAATGCATCGGCTTAACCAAAGAAAAAGAGCCGCAAATTTGGGAAGCGATCCGGTTTGGCACCGTTTTGGAAAACGTGGTGCTGGATGAGACGCGCCAAGCGGATTTCAAAGACAACAGCCTGACGGAAAACACCCGGGCCGCCTATCCGATCGATTACATTCCTGGAGCGGTGATTCCTGGAGTGGCCGGGCATCCTAACGTCATCCTCTTTTTGACTGCGGATGCGTTTGGCGTCTTGCCACCGATCGCCAAATTGACACCAGAACAAGCCATGTATCACTTCCTGGCTGGTTACACCAGTAAGCTCGCCGGTACGGAACGCGGCGTCACCGAGCCGGAAGCGACCTTCTCCACTTGCTTCGGTGCTCCATTCTTGCCACGTCCGGCCCATATCTATGCTGACATGCTCGGTAAGAAGATCGAGCAACACGGAGTGGACGTCTACTTGGTCAACACCGGTTGGACCGGGGGCCCTTACGGTGTGGGTCAACGCATGAACCTGGCCTATACCCGCGCCATGGTGCGTGCAGCGATTAATGGTTCGCTCAAACAAGCCGACTTCGAGACCGATCCCATCTTTGGCTTGCATATCCCGACCTCTTGCCCCGATGTGCCTGCTGAACTTTTAAATCCGCGGCACACTTGGCAAGATCCCGCTGCTTATGACCAAGCGGCGCGCGAGTTGGCCGAACGTTTCCACCAACACTTCGACAAGTTCACTGGCGTCAGCGAAGCAATCAAGCAAGCAGGCCCCATCCGCTAAGCCTGACACTTCTATCCTCATCCCAAGCCCGGCTCCATGAGCCGGGCTTCTTCTTTGCAAGAAGCCATTTCCATGATGTTTCACTTGAAAACGACCAATAATATTGGTATCATCACGAAAGTGAAACCGCACGGAGCAATGACAGCATGAAGGGAAGCATATGCCATGAACAAACCTGTAGTGATCGGCGTGGCGGGCGGATCGGGTTCCGGCAAAACCACTGTCGCGCGCAAACTGGTGGAGCAATTCGCCGATTCTGTCGTCTATCTAGAACAAGATTCCTATTACAAAGACCAATCGCATTTAACCTTAGAGGAGCGCCAAAAGACAAACTACGATCATCCGCTCTCCTTTGACACCGACCTGTTGATCGAACAATTGTCGCAACTGCTCCAATACAAATCCATCGACAAGCCGGTCTATGATTACACCGAGCATACGAGAGCACCGGAAACGGTTAGGCTTGAACCGAAGGACGTCATCATCTTGGAAGGGATTCTCATCTTAGACGATGAGCGTTTGCGTAACATGATGGACATCAAAATCTTCGTCGACACGGATGCCGATGTACGCATTTTGCGCCGGATTGAAAGGGATATCAAAGAACGGGGGCGCACGTTCCAATCGGTGATGGATCAATATCTTAACGTGGTTCGTCCCATGCACTTGCAGTTTATCGAACCCAGCAAACGTTACGCCGACTTAATCATTCCCGAAGGCGGACACAACCAAGTCGCCATCAATCTTTTGATCAACCACATCCGTATGTATTTGCACACAGCCAACACCCGTTGACCGGTCTTCCAGGAGCCGATGCCCTGGAAGATTTTTCTTGTTTTCGGCCTCCTGTTTTCAAAAATTTAAGAATAATGTTCTTGTTTTCAGCAGGGGAATGCAGTAAAATAAGCGATAGTTTATTTTATAATTCTTTCCAAAACAGGAGGAATTTATGGTGAATGCCATATATTCAGAAACGATTCAAACCACACGGGAAGATCTTCTTACCCACCCGGTTTATACGATGGTCAATTCGCCCGAACGTATTAAAATCTTCATGAAACACCATGTTTTTGCCGTTTGGGATTATATGAATGTGCTCAAACGGCTCCAACGACAGCTTACTTCCCTCACCATCCCTTGGATCCCGCGGGCGCACGCCGAGTATGTCCGCTATATCAACGAGATGGTGCTGACGGAAGAAGCCGACGAGGACGGGCAAGGAGGCTACGCCAGCCACTTTGAAATGTACATACAAGCCATGGATGAAGCTGGAGCCGACATCACCCCGATTCAGCAGTATGTGGAAATGGTTATCGCAGGATACCATCCGATTGAATCTCTATATTCCAGCGAAATCCCCCCCACCGTTGCCGACTTCGTCAGACAGAGCCTGGAATTATCGCTGAACGGTAAACCCCATGAAGTCGCCGCTTGGTTTATTTTCGGGCGTGATGATCTGATCCCCGACATGTTCGCAGCCTTATTGCGTTCTCTGGAACAGCAGGGAATCCACAACCTGTTTACCTCTTATTTGCGACGCCATCTCGCCGTTAACGGCATGCGCAACGGCCCGCTCGCCGAAAAACTGCTGCAATCCTTGTGCGGCAACGACCCCTTGAAACGCGAACAAGCCTACCGGATTGCGCAATCGGCGTTGGAAGCGCGCCTCCGCCTATGGGACGGCATCACCGACGAGATCAAGCGCACCGGAGTCTAACTACCGCACAAAAAAGCCCGGGCAGCGAAACTGTGCCGGGCCAACATTTATCGGCTTTCTTCTTTTTGTTGTTCCAATTTTTTGAGTTGTGTGGTTAGCACGCTGAGGCGGTGCTTCAATTCTTCGCCCCACTCTTTATCATTTAACACTTTGGATACTCTCAAGAGATCGAGTGAATGGTCGATTTGTTCGCGTAGGATCGGCTCCAGATCATCCGTTTCTTGGAAACTGATCCCAGCCTCTTTCCATTCTGCGATCATTTCCGGAGTGATCGTTTCACGGAGGGTGACCTCTCTCACACGGTCTTCCAGCGCATATTCAATCACCAATTCAAACTCTTCCTTAACCGCAGGATGCACTTCCATCGAATGACAGACTGGACAAAACATTAACGGAACCTGATGCACCATGATGGACTGCTGCCGATAAGATCCAATTAATCCAATCATGGAGGCGCCACAGCAGTAACCCATGGGCTTTCCCTCCTCTTCCCACTCATAATCGACCACATGTTTTAGGACATTTGATGGAAAAACAAAGAAGCTTGTGTATATATTTTACCACAAATCTGAGTAATCCAAACCATAAGACCAAAAGAAAAAAACATAGCGAATCTTACTCCGCTATGTTTTTTCTCTCACTGGCACCAATCCACATCACAGTCATCAGCATATCGCGGTTGTAATTTTGTTTTATTATCTGCGGCAAAAATTTGCGCGCCATCTATCATGTACCCCTCGCGCATGCTCATCTCTTTGGTTCGCAAATCCATTTCGCCTACCGGTTGGTGGTTGTGATAAAAGACCAACCGACCATCTTCCAAGCGACCCGTCACTTTGTCGCTGATATCAGCCCATCCCATAAAAAACATCCCCCTCCTTGCACCTTTTGGTTGTCCATAGTCTGTCTCGCACCGAAAGGCGATATGCAAGGAGGGGGATCGGCATCACTTTACTCGCTTATCATTTCTTCATACTTTTCTGCTGACAGAAGCTTTTCCAATTCAGCCTCATTGGACATTTCGACAACGATCATCCAGCCTTCTTCGTACGGCGAATCGTTCACGTTCTCCGGAGAATCGGTCAGCTCTCCATTGACTTCCACGACTTTTCCGCTGACTGGAGCATACAGCTCCGAAACGGTTTTCACAGACTCAACACTGCCGAATGGTTCATCGACGACAAGTTCTGTTCCTACTTCTGGCAATTCCACGAATACGATGTCACCCAATTCGGATTGCGCGAAGTCGGTGATCCCGATACGGGCCAAGTTGCCCTCCGTTTTTACCCATTCATGTTCTTTGGAATAACGTAGCTCTTTTGGCAAGTTCATGTCGATTCCCTCCGGATCTTAAGCTTCTGTTTCAGCCAGCACCCGTTCCAGCGGGCGTTTCAGCATCGAGAGCGCTTTCTCGCCAGCTGAACGGTGACGCAGCAGGCCATTTGCATCGAATAAGTAGAATGCAGGCACAAATTCGTTTTCGAACGCATCCACCACACGATGTTCGTTGTCGATGCCTTGTGGATGTTTCAGTTCGTATTTTACTATGGTTTCTTTCACCGCGTCCACATCTGTATCTTTCTCCGAGCGAGGCATATGAATTCCGACCAGTTTCAGATTAGGGATTTCCTCCCTCATTTTGTTGAGTTCAGGCAAACTTTCTTTGCACATGTGGCAACTGATCGACCAAAAATGAACGAGCACAGGGCTTCCTTTCAACTCTTCCTTCGTCACCTCTTGATTGACCCATTCCGTCACACCATTGATTTCAGGCATTTCTGTGCGTAAACGAAGCGCCATGTTCTCCATCCTCCTGTCATATATGGAAAGAAAGGACCTAACGCGACTGACGTTAGGCCCTCTACTCACTTATCTTAAAGCGTTTTTTGCCCCGGTTTCCAGTTGGCCGGGCACAAGCCGCCGGTTTGCAGAGCTTGCAGTACGCGCAGAGTTTCATCCACGTCACGACCGATGTTGTTGTCGTTTACCACTTGGTAACGCAAAATGCCGTCCGGATCGATGATGAACAAACCGCGCAGGGCAATGCCTTCCTCCTCAATCAGCACGCCGTAGTCACGGCTTACTTTATGAGTGGTGTCAGCAGCCAATGGGAAGTTGATGTCACCCAAACCGTTTTCGCTGCGAGGCGTGTTGATCCAAGCGCGGTGGGAGAATTTGCTGTCGGTGCTCACACCGAGGATCTCTGCATCGAGATCTTGGAACTCTTCATAACGGTCAGACAAAGCTGTAATCTCGGTTGGACAGACAAATGTAAAATCAAGTGGGTAGAAAAACAGAACCAGCCATTTTCCTTTGTAATCGGAAAGAGAAACTTTCTCATCCAATGTTTCCAGATTTTTGGTACTCTCCATTTCAAAATCTGGAGCTGGCAATCCTACAAGACGTTGAGCCACTTGAACAACCTCCTCAAGTTATGAAACTAGCCATTGCTATTTCATGCCACATTCTTTACCTTGCCCATCATAAAAGGGTCTTAAACAATAGGTGGCAATGCTTGGCACATATTTAACATACCATGCCCTTAGATTATAGTCAATACTATTTTATATTAATTATAAAATGAAAACAATTTTCAATTACGCACCTTGGTTTCCCATCTATTTATTTCCTATTCTTACCGATTTATCCTGCTGCCGCGCGAATCAGCACACACACCACAGAACCACAGACCCTTGCCACTCTATGCTTTCTATGAGGAGAAAGGGCTAAAGAACCAGGCAAAGGCTACCGCTATGCCATTAACCGACGCTTGCACTAACAACTTGAGCAAGCTCCCTGACTAGGGCGTGTCTGGTGAATCAAGTTGGTAGGGAAGAAGCGGCGGAAAAACCTTTCCTCGAGGAGCGTCGATGCACAAGTGAAGCAAATGAGAAAATGGTTTTGAGCCGATAGCCTATTCATCAGAGACGCTCTAAGCAAGAAGTTGGGACGTCTGCCTCCACATATCATCTTAATTTTCTGTCATCCCTTACACGAACAAACCGACCTCCCCCACCTGTGCAGAAGGGAAGGTCGGTGTTCTACCTATTCACACCCACGTCTCTTTAAATTGCTCTTCCTTAAAGCCGACGGTCACTTTCTCCCCATCGGTGACGATCGGGCGCTTGATCAGCATCCCGTCGGAAGCGAGCAAGTCTAGCTTCTCATCGTCGCTCATCTCTTTCAATTTCTTCGACAAGCCCAACTCGCGGTACTTTTGGCCGCTGGTGTTAAAAAACTTTTGGATCGGCAATCCACTTTTCTTAACCAGATCTGCCAACTCTTCTTTGGACGGCGGCGTTTCGACGATATGTTTCTCTGTCACCGCCACTCCGTGTTCCTCAAAAAACTTTTTCGCTTTGCGGCAAGTTCCGCATTTGGGATACCAATACATCACTAACGCCATACCTGTGTCCTCCTCACATCTCACTTTCGCGCACTCCGCAGTTTAACATCACGTTGTGCCCTGATCCTTTTTCTTGTCCGTGTGAAACACCCGCACGCCGCGCTTATATTCCACATCCGCCGTTCCTGCCCGCACATTGGCCACCCGAGCCACGGTGAAGAAGAAGTCCGACAACCGGTTCAGATAACGCCGCACTTCGACGTTTGTTTCTTGCTCCCGGCACAAGCTGACAACCAACCGCTCTGCCCGGCGCGTCAACACGCGGCACACGTGCAAAGCAGCCGACAGCGGGGAACCCCCAGGCAAAATAAATCGTTCCAGTGGTGGGCATTCCTGCTCATACCGATCAATCAACGCCTCCAACCGGGTCACCATCTCCGCTGTCACCATATAGCGACGATTTTTACCCGCTTGGGCCAAGTCTCCCCCGGCATCAAACAATTCATGCTGAATTTCGGTCAAATCTTGGAGCAAATCAGCATGGATCGCTGGGTCCAACCTGACGATAGCCTCACCGACAAACGCATTTACCTCATCCACCGTACCATACGCTTCCACGCGGATATCATCCTTCGACACACGTCCGCCAATGACTCCTGTCTTGCCTTCATCACCCGTCCGGGTATAGATTTTCATCGCTCGCGCTCCTCCCCGTTCTCCTGTGCTTGCATCGCTGTCAACAACACTTGCGGAACCCCGAGCAACGGATGTTCCACCACAATAGGAGACATGCCATAAACCGCTTCGACCATCTCCGGCACAATCACCTCGTGCGGAGTACCCTGGCGCACGATTCGTCCGTGCTTCAACACTAGCAGGCGGTCACAATATTGCGCGGCCAGATTTAAATCATGCAAGACCATGATCACGGTCAACCCGCATGACGCCTGCCACTGTTTAATCCAATTCAACAAGGCGAATTGGTATTTCAGATCGAGATAGGCGGTGGGCTCATCCAGCACGAGCAACACCGGCTCCTGTGCCAGCGCCCGCGCTAAGGACACCCGTTGTTTCTCGCCGCCGCTAAGGCCTGCAAAAATCCGCTCGGCCAAATGCTGGCTATCGGTCTGACGCAACACATCAGCCACGATACGCTCATCCCGCTCCCCGAGCCACGGCCAGTGTCCCAGATGGGGATGTCGCCCCATCTCCACTATTCCTTTGACAGTAAAATAGATTTCCCCTACCTCTTCTTGGGCCAAAACTGCAATTTGCCGCGCCCGCTCCTTGGCTCCCATCTCCGCCAATGGCCGGTCTCGCAGCCACACCTGTCCGGTGTCAGCTTTTTTCTCCCCCACCAAGCACGAAAGGAGGGTGCTTTTGCCGCTTCCATTGGGGCCAATGATGCCGACCATCTCCCCTGACGCCACTTCTAAGCTGATTTCATGGAGCACCCAGCGGCCGCCCAAGCGCTTGCCAAGCCCTTCCGCCCGCAACAACACGGTCATCCCTCCTCTCTTAGCCATGCCATTTATGTTGATGCTTGCGCAGAATCACCGCAAAAAATGGGGCTCCCACAAATGCTGTGATGACACCCAACGGCAATTCGCGCGGCTCCAGAACCACCCGGGCCAACGCATCAGCCCAAATGAGGAAAATGGCCCCCGCCAGCAGGGAGAGCGGAATCAGTGTCCGATGATCCCCTCCGGTCAGCATCCGCATGATATGGGGGATCACCAGTCCAACAAACCCAATCATACCCGCCACTGACACCGCCGCTCCTGTCATCAGCGACGCGAGCAAAATCAGCCCCAAACGAACTTGACTGACAGACAGTCCCAAATGCGTGGCCGAACGATCGCCCAGCGCAAATAAGTTCAACTCCCTGCTGAACAGCCAACACAGTGCAAAACCACCAACACAAAACGGCAAGACTGCTTCTACATGTTGCCACTCACGGAGCGCCAAACTCCCCATCAACCAAAATTGAATCCGGTTGAGCTCTTCTGGGGACAGCGAGATGATCAAGGTGAGCACCGCCCCGAAAAACGCCTGCACCACCACTCCCGCCAAAATCAACGAAGTCACCTGAAGATGCTTTCGAATCTGCGCCAAGCGCAACACAAGCAAAACAGAGACTGCGGCTCCGGCAAATGCGGCCAGCGGCAACGACCAACTGCCCAACAAGGACAGCCCCCAGCCCGTGATCACAATGAGCGCGCTACCAACCGCAGCTCCAGACGAAACGCCCAAGACATAGGGATCAGCCAGCGGGTTGCGCAAAATCCCTTGAAAAACGGTGCCGGCAACAGCGAGCGTTCCACCGATCAACGCAACCAAAATCACCCGAGGCAACCGCAATTCCCATATAATCACCGCATCCGGGTTCATACCTGCTCCATTTCCTGTTAGGACATGATCGACGATCACCCGCCAGACCGTGCCGATTCCGATCTCCGCGCTTCCCACCGACACGGCGGCGGCCAAAGAAAAAAGAAGGCAGAGGAACAATCCTCCGCCCCAAACAAACGCTTGCCCCTTACTCACTTCTGTTCACCGAATCTTTCAGGGTAAAATTGCTCGGCCATTTCCTTCACCCCTTGGAAGATCCGCGGACCGGGGCGGTTGGTCAGATTCGGGTCAACCACATAGACGCGTTTTCCCTTGATGGCATTCACCGTCGACCAGCCTTGGCGTTTCAGGATTTGGTCTGTGCTTCCATAAGAAGAAATGATAATATCAGGATTCCATTTGACCACTTGTTCGGCCGACACTTGGGGCCATCCTTTCAACCCGGCCGCCACATTCACGCCACCCGCGGTTGTGACCAATTCATTCATAAATGTGTCACCGCCAACAGTGTACAGTGTCGGGTCCAACTCCACAAACACTTTCACCCGTTGATCCTTGGGCACATTGACCACTTTGGCGTAAATGTCGCGATGCTCTTTCTGCATTTTGGCGATCAACAAGTCTGCTTCGCGCGCCGTATTGGTCGCTGTGGCGATGATTGCGATCGAACGGTAAATGTCTTTAAAACTCTTAGCGTCCAATACAAGAACAGGAATGCCCAGTTTTTTCAACTGCTCCAGCGTCGCTTTGTCATTGGCGCCGTTGGCCAGCACCAAATCCGGCTTCAAGCTAACCACTTTCTCCACATTGATCTTAAAGTCGCCTACTTTGGGCAATTTCTTCACTGCGGCCGGATAATCATCATTGGTCGTAACACCGACCATTTTTTGATCAAGGCCGAGCGCGTAAGCGATTTCCGTGTTGCTGGGCATCAGTGAAACAATGCGTTTGGGCTCTTGCTTGATAGTCACCTTGTTGCCCGCTTGGTCGGTCACCTCTACCGGGTATTTCACCGCTGCTGGTTTAACCGGCGTGTTGAGGCGTCCCTCCGTCCCTCCGGATGGCGCGCAACCCACTGCGCCAATCACCAGCAACAGGCTCAGGCACAGCAGTCCCCATCGTTTTTTCCACTTCACACTCATGACTTCCGCTCCTTTCTTGATGCACACATAAAAACCTGTGCTTCTTGAGGGCACAGGCTGGAGAAAGGCATGCGAAACAACGCGGGACACTGACCCGCCACGCACGCGGTTCTCCTTAACCCGCGAAGGAGAACGCAAGTGGACGTCTGGAAAAGGCAGGTCTCCTGGCTTAGGGTTCATCGTCCAACTGCGCCTTCCCATCGACGAAGCGACAGTGGCCAGCATACGCTTGCAGTTTTCCTCTCCCTTCACAGTGGCGGGACCGCGCCGGATTCACACCGGTCTTCCCTCTTCGCTCTCTTATATAAGAAAGACCTTTTCCCCTATTCACTTCGTTCGTTATCATTATAATGGAAAGGGAAATCCGTTGCAATTTTGCAATTTCAGGCATCTTATCTCATTCGACCATCACAGGAGGAATGTTATGAACCGCATATCATTTGCACTCGACCTGGGCAAAGAAGAACGCGTCATCCGCGGAGACTTGTTTCTGCCGGAAGACACCGGTCGGCCCGTTCCTACCGTGCTCGTCTGTCATGGATTTAAAGGGTTCAAAGATTGGGGCTTTTTTCCTGAGTTGGGGCGAAAACTGGCGGAAGCCGGATTGGCGGCCATCACGTTCAACTTCTCCATGAATGGCGTTGGAAAAGACCTCGAACATTTCACTGAGTTGGATAAATTCTCACGGAACACCTTTAGCCGCGAACAGGAGGATTTGGCCCGCCTTGTGCAAGCCCTGCGGCAAGGAGAAATCCCACAGGCAACATGGTGCGACCTGACGCGGTTGGGTATCATGGGCCACAGCCGTGGCGGCGGCAATAGTTTGCTGTACGCATTGGACCATCCCGAGGAGGTGAAAGCAGCTGTCGTCTGGAACAGCATTCACCGCGTTGACTTCTTCCAACCTGAACTGCTGGTAGAATTGCGAAACAAAGGCATTACCCATGTCATTAATGCCCGGACTGGCCAACGCTTGCCGATTCGGCGCGAAGTCTTGGATGACATTGAAACGAACCGCGACCGTTTTGATCTATTGGGACGATTGCCTCAACTCACCCAACCGCTGTTGCTGGTGCAAGGAGGCCAAGATCTGCCCGGCTTATATGAGGGAGCCGTGCGGATGGCTGAAGCCGCACCACAAGCCACACTGCATGTGATCCAAGAGGCCAACCACACCATGGGCGCTGTACATCCGTTTGCTGGAATGACCCCCGCGCTGGAAGAAGCGATCCGGGTCACCACCGAATTCTTCACGCACCAATTGGGGAAACAAGGATGAGTTGGGATTTCCAAGCCCGCAAAATTGCGCTTGCCAAGCAGGACGGGTAGACTAATATATAGGAAGGGCCATGGACTCACCACCGTGAAGACGGCCCAACGGCTTAACTACAGGAAGCGGGTGATATGAATGGAACCGCGTCAACCGGAAGAGCATCCCGCCTGTGCCAACCCAACCGAACGGAAAAGCCATCATTCCGAGAAAGTGAAAACCAACCTCACTTCCCGCCTAAATCGGATCGAAGGACAAGTGCGTGGGATCAAAAAAATGATTGAAAATGATACGTATTGCGATGATGTGCTTAATCAGATCTCCGCTGTACAATCTGCATTGAACAGTGTCGGCAAAATCCTCTTGGAAGGGCATTTGCGCAGTTGCGTCACAGAACGTCTCCAAGAAGGAGACACGGAAGTGATTGAGGAACTGCTCACCACCGTAAAAAAACTGATGAAATGAACGAAGCGGCTTGCTCCCAAAGAAGCAAGCCGCTTTCGTTTGCATCCATGCAATATATCACAACCGCGGATCGACCGGTTCCGATTCCAGCGCCATAACGCCAAATGCGCACGCATGGACGCGATGGAGCGGTTCCCGGTCAACAAAGCGCATCAACCCCTCCAAGCCAAGTGCGAATTCGCGTAAAGCGAGGGAACGCTTCTGTTTCAAGCTCCGGTTTCTCAATCGAGTCAGATTGGCTTCTTCTGTATAGTCCGGGCCATAAATAAGCCGCAGATATTCCCGACCCCGGCATTTGACGGCGGGCTGTAGCAACCCTTTGCCATTGGCGGCGATAAAGGAGAGCGGCTTGACCACCATCCCTTCTCCGCCCGATTCAGTCATCTCCAACCACCAAGCGGTCGCCGCTTCCACTTCATCCGAATTTTCAACATTGACCACCAGGTAACGGGTGGCCATCAACACCCCCGTATCCTCGCGACAAATCCGCCCGATTGTCTCCATATGCCACAAGTGGTCGCGATCAGTGTAAACCCGCCCCTCTGTTGCCAACAGGTGGAACGGCGCCAATTTATAATCGTTCAGATCATTGACCCGCCAGGAGTAGCGTCGGTACGCCGCCACAAACTCTCGGCTGTTCTCCTGTTTCTCTTGAAAACGAGACAACAGCTCCTCGACACCCCGCCCGGCGGCAGCCGCCTGTTTCAGCAGGGAGACAGCTCCTGCCAACGCCTGGCGGCTAGCGGCTCCGACCAGGGCGTACTGTTGTCGGATCAACTCCTGCGCTTTGGCGGACCACGGCATCAATTCACAATCCAAGCACATCCAATCCGTCTGCAATTCGTCCCACAAACCAGCACGGGTGATCGCTTGCTGTAACCGCTCAAGTATTGCCTGCTCCACCGAAGCATCCTCAAAAAAACGGCGCCCGGTTCGGGTATAGATGACACCCCAACCTGCGTCGGCCACATCAAAACGATTCACGGCCGTTTCTTTGTCGCGACACGCAATCACCACCGCGCGCGATCCCATATGCTTCTCCTCACATATGACCTGCTTCACGCCTCGTTGCGCATAGTAACCAAAAGCTTCTTCAGGGTGTTCTAGATACCCAGGCTGTTCCGATGTTTCCGACGGGGACATCGTCGGTGGAAGATAAATCAGCCATTTGGGATCGATCGCAAACCGGCTCATCGTCTCCAAGGCGGCCGCAGACTGCTCTTTGCGAATGTGTACTGGGCGTCGCAACAATCGGGTTTGAATCCGATCAGTCAGCACGTCCTGTACATCGATGCGCATTTCATCCCGATGTGAATTTGAAACCGCCGGGGACGCTTCCAGAGGACGCACCGGCTCCGCGTACACTTGTTTCGCCGCAACAGACACCAGCTCATTCTCAGGATAGCGGAGCGCCGTCAGCTTTCCGCCAAACACGCACCCTGTGTCGATGTTGAGCGTCCGATTGAGCCACGTTGGTTCTGGAATCGGGGTGTGCCCATATACGACCGTGGCCGATCCTCGGTACGATTCGGCCCAATTCAGCCGCACAGGCAGGCCGAACGCATCGATTTCGCCCGTCGTTTCGCCATACAAAGCAAAATCGCGAATCACGCCGGAAGCCCGTCCTTGATACTCTTCTTTCATTCCGGCATGGGCGACCACCAAGCGACCTTCATCCAGCACATAATGGCTAACCAAACCACGCAGGAAATTCCGCACCTCTTCAATCCATTCCGGCGGTTCCTTGTCCAATTGGGCCAATGTCACTTCCAAGCCGTGCTTAACTTGCACATTTCGTCCGTCCAACTTTTTCAACAGCTTCACATCATGGTTGCCCGGCACACACAATGCTGCTCCGCTCTCCACCATACTCATCACGAGCCGCAACACTGACGGGCTATCAGGACCGCGGTCGACCAAATCACCTAAGAAGATCGCCTTCCGCCCCACCGGCGGCTCCACGTGCACCTTGTCCTCCTTGTCTACCACACGGTAACCCAGTTGTGTGAGCAACTCCACCAATTCCGCATAGCAACCGTGCACATCGCCAATGATATCGAACGGCCCCGTCTCATCGCGTTTATCGACCCATAGCCGCTCCCTGACGATCTCCACCTGCATCAGCTCTTTCGGCTCATGCGCTTTATAAATGTAGCGGAACCCTTCCTTTTTTAAATTGCGCAACGAACGCTTTAACGCCTGATGTTGCCGCTTGATTACATGCGAGGGCAACTTCCGTTCTCGCATCGCATTATGTTCGTAGCAGACGCTTTCCGCCATATTCATCACAAACGCCACTGGGATCATGTGATATTTTTTGGCCAGCGCAATCAGTTCTTTGCGCCCGTCGGCGTGTACATTCGTCGCGTCGATCACAGTGAGCCGCTTTCGCTCCAGTCGCTTGGCCGCCACTTGGTGCAACAATTCAAACGCAGCGCTGGATGCCGACTGATCCCCTTCATCATCGCTCACCATGGCACGAAAGAAGTCCGACGACAACACCTCTGTCTCTTTAAACACCCGTCTGGCAAACGTAGATTTCCCCGACCCCGATGCACCGATCAACACGACCAGCGCACACTCTGGGATTTTCCATTGCATTCTGGTCACCTCCTCGCCTTCCCGGCTTTTCATCATGCTTCAATCTCCTTTCGAAATAGAGCCAGCTGAGTTGGGGCGCCCACAGCTTCGTCAAGCGGCCCGACCGGATGAAAAGACACCGTATAGCCGTTCCGTTTTGCAAGCGGTTCAGCCCACTCCGCAAACTGTGCCCGCGTCCACTCAAACCGATGGTCATGATGACGAAATTTCCCTTCCTCCAACCCCTCAAACAGGTCGTTGTACTCACGATTGGGCGTCGTCACGATCACGGTGGCTGGCCCCAACTCACCAAACACCAACTGTTCCAGCAGAGGCAGACGGTCCGGTTCGATATGCTCAATCACTTCCACGAGACTAACCGCCTCAAAGCCTTGCAACCGCTCATCCCGGTAAAGAAGTGAACCCTGAAACAGCTCCACCTCTTCTGGCAACCGCTCCCTGGCCCGTCGCAAAGCTTCAATGGACACATCCATTCCCGCCAGCTTAGCGAATCGCCGCTCCGAAGCGAGCAACCGCAACAACTTCCCTTCACCACATCCGAGATCCAAGATGCGAGATGCCCCAGATTCACGCAACAGCTGGGCCACTGTTTGCAGACGGATGTCATTTAAGCGCTGGGGTTTTTCGACTTGCTCTTCCCCACCTTCCTCCAGCGCGGACGATTCCGACCACTTAGCCAAGGCTTGGTCTGCCAACCTGCGCTGATATTTCAGATAGCGCATCGTAATCCATTCCCGCTCCGGATGTTGCGGCAACCACTCTTCGCCGTGACGCAACAGTTTAGCTACCTCATCTTCCCCCACCCAATAATGCTTTTCATGGTCAATGGCCGGGATCAGCACGTAAAGGTGGGACAACAAATCCTTTAGCCGAACCGTGCCACGCAAAGTCAATTGGACATAAGGACTGTTCCCCCACTCCGGGTATGCCTCATCCAATGGCAGAGGAGCAACTTCCACTTCATACCCCAATGGCGCGAACAACCGGCGCACGCGTTCGCATCCTCCAGAAGCGGACAATACCGGCAAGCGTGCTTCCAACGGAACCGCTTGCTCCACCAACTCTGGTCGCTCACTGGAGCGCCCCGCCAGCGCCGAAGAATACACCTGGCTCAAGGCTACACTGAAGAAAGAAGAGGCGACATATGGCCGGTCATTCACATACTGGTCCAAAGCGAAGCCGGAACCATGCGGGCCCCGACCACGAACCAATTTCACCGGGTCCAATTCCATCAACAGCACGGCCGTGCAACGTGTTTCGCTCACTTCAGGGTAAAACACATGCGCATGCCCATACGAAAGCGCAAAGGTGTGCACGCGTTCGGGATGCTTGTGAAGCAAGTAGCCCAAATCAGTGGCCGGCTCCCTTTGATATGTAATTTCCAGATACATATTACCAAATCTCCTAAAATTCAATCTATAAATAAGATAAACTATTCACTTAATCATCTTATATCCTTAAATATATCAATACAACACTTTATATCCAGAAAACGACAAACCGCCCTCCCGCGAGGACGGTTTGCTTTACCCATTATGAACGGCGCAACACCTGTTCTTTTAATCGATGCTTCATTACTTTACCCAAGCCGTTTTTGGGCAACTGATCCACAAACATCACTTCCGGTACTTTGTAAGCCGCCAACCGCTCGCGGCACAGATGAATCACCTGCTCTGCTGCAAGCGTGCTACCCGTTTTTTTGATAATGCATGCGCATGGCGCTTCTCCCATCACTTCATGCGGAATGCCAATCACCGCCACTTCTAACACATCTGGCAACTGATGAATCACTTCTTCGATTTCACCGGGATACACATTGTCCCCACCATACACGATCACATCTTTATAGCGGCTCGATATGTACAAGAACCCCTCTTCATCCACATAACCAGCATCGCCCGTATGAAACCAGCCATCGCGCAACACCTTAGCCGTCGCCTCTGGATTGCGCCAATACCCTTGGAACAGATACGGACTTCTGACCACGACCTCCCCAATCTCACCTGGCGGCAATGGCGCACCCGTTTCAGGATCGGCAATTTTCAGTTCCACGCCTGGAGCCAGTTTGCCGACCGAATCGGCTTTGTTCAGGCCCATGGTCGGATTCCACCCGCTGATGGCCCATGCTTCTGTGCTACCATAACCTTGCCCCATCACCAACCCCAGCTGGCAATACTCTTTGATAAGCGAAGCCGGCACATGCGTCCCACCGGAGGAAAGAAAGCGCAAGGAGGACAAATCCCAGTGCCCGTGCTTCAACTCCTCCAGCATGAAGCGGTATATTGCCGGAAAAGCGAACATGACGTTGATCTTCTCTCGCTCGATCGTATCCAAGATAGCAATGGGTCGATCATCGGCCAAAAATACCATGGTGACGCCATTCTTAACATTGCTGACCATCATCATGGTGCTACTCATGTGAAACAACGGATGCACGGCCAAAAACTTCATTCCCGGTGGAAAGGTCTGCCGAATCGACTCGACGCTAAAGTAAGCGTCCACTCCCTTATGTGAAATCATGCAGCCTTTAGGCAATCCCGTCGTTCCCGACGTGAACAGCATAAATGCGAGATCATCATCAGCCAGCAAGACATCACGTGGTTCCGTAACCGGATACTTGGTGAACACGGCTGCAAAACTCTCCACCAACGACAAGCCCTCACCCACCGGCAACACATGCGGCACGGTGGCTTTCTCTTTCACAAACTGCAACGCATCTGCATACTCTTCATCATAAAATAAAACCTTTGGCTCAGCGCTCTCCATAATGTTAGACAGTTCATATGCCGTCAATCGCCAATTCAGTGGGATCACTACCGCCCCCACCCGAATGGCTGCAAACAGAATCGTTGGAAACGGATGATGGTTTTTGCACAAGATACCGATCCGATCCCCTTTTTCCACACCCAGTTCGAGCAAGTAGTGCACCAATTGGTTAACCCGCTCATAAAATTGCCGATAGGTAAACCGTTCTGCTCCTCCGACTACCGCTTCCACTTCCGGTGTGAGCTCAGCGCGTTCCCTTAAGTATGATTGAATGGTTCCCATCGCCCATGTTCCCCCTTTATCTAATCTACTCCCTGTTCTATTTTAATAAACGAACCTCTGTATGTATATTTTAGATTACCGAAATAAATGCAAAACAAAAGACCGGCCAGGAAAGCGCCGGTCTCTTATGCGATAGGGTGTTATGGCGTATTCACATGCGTGTGCATCTCCACCTCACTATAACATAAAACTCTCATTATAAAAATGTATTTTCATTAAAACATCACTGAAGAGCTGGTACTTTCAAAAATTTTGATCGCCGTTTTCTCCCGCATGTAAACAAGGTACCTCGTGTACAAACGCCAAATGGCCTGCCACACTTCATCATTGTACGGCATGTAAGTGATCTTCAGCCCGATCGCCCTGGCTTCTTGGTAATTGATCACCGACCCGTGATTGGGGTACTTTTCGATGTTGGTCAGTGTTTCGGCAATCCGCTTAGCGGCGAGCGGGTTGTTTTTGTACATGGACCGGGACAGCCACTTGACGGCCAAACGTTTTGAATGTTCAATCGATTTATAACAAAAATCGATCAGGGCGGCATCGACGCCTTGCAAAAACGGTAGATACGCCGCATTGAGAGGTTGTCCGGCCGCATGCTCCCGCTTGATCATTTCCAGTCCGTTCAAAAAAGCTTGAGCCGGTCGATACTGATACCCAAAAGCAGTGGGTATGGAAATCTGTGGATCGATCGGCCCCAATTCCGAAGTGTTGCTCATCACGATCTCATCACCGGCGAGGCTGATCAACGTCGCTGCGCTTTTTGCCGCTTGCGGCACGATCACGCGCAAATGGCTCGTCTTGGACAACAACGTATGCACCAGCGTCTCCGCCGCATTCGGGTCCCCGCCCGGACTTTCAATAAGCAAATCCACATTGCAATCATCTTCCAAAGAAGCAACAATTTCATGAAACGGCGCAATATCCTCCCGGGTGATGGCACTTTCCGGATGTGTGATATTCGCGATGTACACCAACAGCCTGCGCCCCGTCACCGTCTCGATCTCTTTGATCAGCTCCTGCCGCTCATAGCGATCGCGATGGATAGCATGGAACAAAGGCGTTTGCTTCGGCATATGAAGTTGACTCATAGATTGGTAGTCTCCTTCACTTCGATAATCTATTCCCCTCTAAAAGGTCTGCCATATAACTTCTCCTTACTGGGCTTGATCCCCAGCACTTCCATGTCCTTCTTCAGCTTCTGTACGGACTTAGCGAACATCTCGTACTCGTTCTCTTGGTTGTTATGGCGTTTGGACAACAGCTCATCTCTGGCTGCCAACAGGGCGTGAAACATCATCATCTACCCTCCTTACCTCGTGAGCAACACTAATTACATTATACTATATGCGCACCATATCCAAAAGATACAGACAGTTGACATGGAGGATCAGCATGAACTTTTCCTTTCGCGCCATATCCGGGATCAATGCTAACCTCCCTACGATTGATCAAACAAAGTGTCACAAAAAAATGAATCTTTCATTCTATTATCACTTCCAAGTTATCCCAACCTTGCACCTTACAATAGCCTTCTGCTAGACTTGATGAATGATAGAGTCAAACCTGTCGCAATTTCTGAAGGCCTCCACTCTATAAGTAGCACATCCCAATGCGACGGCCACATTTTGCATACAGATGAAAAGCACAAAGGAGACATTCCCTTGAAACATATCGGATTTTTGCAAGCACTGGAACACGAGCCGGCTGATCCGATCGAATATCAGTTGCGGCTCGACGATGAAAAGATCGCCCTTAACGAACTGTTGGGGCAATCCATTGAGCTCTCCTTCTTGGACGAGCTTCAATGCATTTACTGCGGGCGCATAACCAAAAAGTTTTACGGCAAAAACAATTCCTGCTATCCTTGTTACCGCGATCTGCCAGAAAACGACTTGTGCATCGTCAAGCCGGAGTTGTGCCACTACCATCATGGCACCTGCCGAGACGCAGCTTTTGGCGAACTCCATTGCCTGCAACCCCACATTGTATATCTGGCTTTGAGCAGTGACGTCAAGGTCGGTATCACCCGCAAAACCAACATGATGAAGCGTTGGATTGATCAGGGTGCTTCCCAAGCCATGGCTATCATGGAAGTACCCAGCCGCAAAGACGCTGGAGACATCGAGATCATCCTCGCCCAATACGTCAAAGACAAAACGAATTGGCGCAAAATGTTAAAGAACGAAATCGCCGATTGCGATTTGCTCGCCATCCGGGAGGATCTTATCACCAAGTTGCCCGAACCATACCATGCTTATCTTATTCCCGATCCTGAAATTGTCCCGCTCACTTATCCATCCTTGTCCACTTTGGAGAAAATCACTCCTCTCAGCTTGGATAAACAAGCCACCATCAGCGGGAAACTGATCGGGGTAAAAGCGCAATATCTCATTTTAGACACAGGCGTTTTTCAAGTGCGCAAGCATGCTGGGTACAAAGTGGCGTTCGCGGTGTAAACCAACCATCGGCTCCAAGCCATGTTGTACAAGCGAAAAAGAAGCCGTTCGTTCGGCTTCTTTTTTTGTTCATATAACTCTCTCCTTGTCTCCCTCACCACCGCTTGCGCCACGGCGGTTTCTTATATCGAGAATAGCTGCGCGGCTTTTTTCCCCGCCATCGCGACCAGATCACCACACACAACACTAACACGATCAGCCACACCATCACATGCGTCGCCAACACCATGCCAAACAAGAACAACGCGACCCCTGTCAACAGTGTTGCCACAAACAAGCTTCGCACCAACAACATCGCCAATATGAAGATCATCACTCCCACCACGACCAAAATGGGGCTCAAGATCAACAGCACCCCCGCCGCCACGCCTAAGCCGGTTCCGCCGCGGAAATCGAGAAAACAAGAATACACACTGCCTACCACGACCAAGATCGCCGCCAGATAAGCGCCCACCCAGCCCAATAGCGCAAATCCGAGCAAAGTTGCCGCCATCCCTTTCACCAGATCGATCACCAAGAGCAAAAACGCCTCTTTGAGGGGAAGTTGCGCGTATCCCACTCCATTTTGTTCTGAATGGGGGCGGGAACACGCCCACCAATGGCAAGGAAAAGCCCCAATCACATAAGCTAAGCCAAGGACAAGCAACCAAGTCATGTCCGCTTCCCTCCCCTATCCCGCCGGCATCCGGCGAAAGACCATGAAGCCGAGCACGACCAAGCCGCAATAGCCAAACAGGGGATACAGATAATGCACCAACGTGGGAAAGCCGATCAAGGAAAACACATACCCCATCCCAAATATCAGCAGCATGATCAACGGCTTACGCAATGGCACCACCTGGCTTAAATTGGCGGCCAATCCGTAGACATTGCCGATGAGCGATGTGAAAATCTCTGCCCACATCATCGCCAAAAAGAAAAATTTCACGCCTACGCCGAGTGTGCTAATCACATGGCCCATAGGGATATCCAACCGCGACACTTCCTGCCAGTGCAACTGCAACGCCAGATTGCAGGCAAACAGCATAATCCCTAGCCCAATCCCACCGATCCAGCCCCCCAGCTTGATCGTCCGCTCATCGGCGACTTCCGCCCCTAGCGGCACCAACACCGCCTGCGTCAACACCAGGTTGAACGACACATAAACCAAGGCTGACGGCAACCAGTGGGCGTACCGGGGCTCGGGAATCAGCGAAACCACAGATGCCAGCTCACCCGCCTGCCACGCATGGGATGCCACCATCACGATAAACAAAAACATGACCGGCACCACCAACGAATTGACCGACAACACTCCATCGATACCTCGCAAGATAAAAAAAAAGGAAAAAGCCACCGTAAAAATCACGCCAGCATGGAACGACAACCCCAACTGTTCTTCAAACAGCGAGCCCGTCCCCGACATCATCGCTGCCGTGACTCCCAGCAACATCACACTGATCAGCGCTGCCATCATCGGGCCCCAGCGCTCTCCAAATAAATATTGGTTAAAATCTTCATACGACCGCGCCTGCAACCGGCATCCCAGCAACATCATCCGTGTCCCCAACCAGGCAAACAACACCGCAGCCACGAATACACCCCAGACGCCCCGCTCCCCAAACAACGTGAAAAACTGCATGATCTCCTGCCCAGAAGCAAAGCCCGCGCCCACCACTGTCCCGATATAAGTAAAGCCGATGCGACTGGCGAGCACCCACCGCTCCATCCCCAACACACGCCCCTTCTTGTCCTTCTGTTAGGACTAGTCTATGGGAGGAAGCGGGGGAATAGAACCTATACCAGTCATCGCTAATGAACATGAGCGCGATATAAAAGCGGCTACAGTACAAAAAAAGAGACTCCAGCATAAACTCGCTGGAGTCTCTCTTTGTTCACTTACGATGCTGACTCATTAAAATGGCCAACCACCGGTATTACCATTGTCATTGCCATTGTTACCATCATTGTTATTGCCATCGTCTCTTCCGGGACGGCCATTGCCGTTATCGCCATTACCGCCGCCACCATCTTGTTCCTTACCCGTTCGGGTCGGATCGTTCGGGAATTTGTCCTCATGGTCATTGACACCGTCGCCATCGCTATCTTGCTGGCGGTCGTCGATGCCATCATTGTTTTTATCGAATTTCGGCTTCTCTTCTTTCTTCCCGGACTTAAGCTCCACAGTAATTTCACTTGATTTCTCTTTGTTGGCCGGATCGGTCGCCTGCGTGTCAATTGCCACCACTTTGTAGCGGTAGACTTTCTTCTTCTCACCGCCGCCACCAAAGAGGTCGCCCAGATCAAAGCCGTCATCTTGCGGAGGCAAGGCAGACGAGTCTTTCCAGGATGTAGAGCCAGCTGGCAGATCAGCTACTTTCACGAAATTGCCGCCCTCAGCACGGAAGACTTGGTAAGTCACTTGCTCTGGTTGCTGTTGCCATTTCAACAAGACACCGTCTGGATGCGATTCATAAGACAAGTGTGGTGCTTGCAATTCGAATGGTCGTTTCGGCTCTTCCACACCCGGCGGTTTTTTGAATGAGTGTGGTGGAATTCCTTGGTGCGCCTCAGACATCACATAGCTGAAAATTTTAGCCGGCACACTACCACCCGTCACTTTTACAATCTCTGCGTCTTTTGTTGGATACATGACATTGACTGCTGCCACCAGATCAGGGGTGTAACCAACAAACCAAGCCGCTTTTTCTTCCTGGATCGTCCCAGACTTACCAGCCACATCCCGACCATCTCTCAGTCGCGCATTATGACCCGTTCCATCATCATCGGCGATGACATGCTTCAACATCCGTGTCATATACCAAGCCGTTTTTTCGCTGAATACTTGTTTCGGCTGTTTATATTTATCCGGATTTTTAGGTTCAATGACTTCATCGTTTTGTTTTACACTGACAATCGTGCGCGCTTGATAATATTTACCGCCATTGGCAAACACAGCATAAGCTTGCGCCATTTGTTTTGTAGTCACCCCGACGGATCCGCCGCCAAGCGCCAGAGCCGAGTACGACGCTCTGTCTCTCTCTTTCAATTCCAATCCCAGCTTTTGCGCATACTCGTAAGCTTTATCCAGGGTAACCACTTCATGTAACAGCCGCACGGTTGATTTGTTAAGCGACTTCTTAACCATTGTCAGCATAGGAATATTCCCCTGCGGCGGCATACCACCATAGTTAGACGGATTCCAATTTCCCGCAAAGTCAACGGGAATATCCTTAACGATCGAGTATTCATTGTAATCATGATCATTCACTGCAGGAGCATATACAGTTAACGGCTTAATGGTCGAACCCGGTTGCACGGGCAACAGGGCACGCTTTTGATATCCTGGTTGATAATGGCGACCGTTTCCAACTGCGACAATCATCCCGTTTTTCGGGTTTAGCATCACTATACTTGCATCCGCGTCTTTCATATACTGGCCTTTATTCACAAAAAGCGATTTGTCCTGCAATGCTTTTTCAACAGCCGTTTGTGCTTGCTGATTAAGAGACGTTTTAATCACATATCCACTTTTCCCCAGTTTTTCTGGGTTAATACTATAGTCTCGTTTCAGTTCCTCTTGTACAAAAGCTTTATAATGATCAAATTTGCCCGCTCTCAGCAGTTTATTCCAACACTTTGTTTTCGGGCATGTCTTGACCGGCAATTTGGCCCTCTCCTCGGCCGTCTGTTTATCCACAATCGGTGGGATCACATCATCGACTGGCAATACTTGAGTTAAAACCACATCGCGCCGCTCTTTGGCATTTTCCGGGTTTTTTAGCGGATTATATTTATATGGTGCTTTCGGCATTCCTGCTAACAAGGCAATTTCTTCGATTGTCAATTGATCCCGTGTGGGGTCCTTGCCGAAGTACACCTCGGAAGCAAGCTTGATGCCATTGACGCCACCAAAATCAATAAAGTTTAAATATGCTTCCAGAATCTTGTCTTTGCGCTTTTCACCCAGTTCTTTCTCCAAGTTTAGCGCACAGCCAATCTCTTTAATCTTCCGGGTATAGGTTTTATTAAAATCACCCAGTACAATGTTTTTACAAACCTGCTGGGTAAGGGTACTCGCCCCTTGGGCATTGCCCATCGCGATAATGTTTTTGATTATCGCACGTCCCAAGCCTTCATAGTCAATCCCGTTATGCTCATAAAAACGACGGTCTTCCACTTTGACGAAGGCTGTCAATAAGTCCGGATTCACCTTCTTAATTTTATCAATCTCAACCCATTCTCGATATTCGTTACCAAACACAGCTACTACATCGCCTTTGCTATCGAGAATTTTGGAGTTGGTCGGCATTTTCGTCGGATCTTTCGCTTTTTCTAAATCCAACGTTTCCGCCGACATCATCACCGCGGTACAGCCGCCGACCATAATCAATAACGAAGTCAATAAGACCAGCATCATCCATTTCCAGTTGAAAAACCGTTGCCACCCTTGCTTTTGCGGGCCGCGTCCGCCGGTGCCCCTCGGGCCGCCGCTGCGGCTGGAGCGGGAACGGGAGCCGGCGCGTTCACTGCGAGTCCGTGGTGGCATGGGGCTGTATCCGCTTTTCATGCTCACCTTACGAAAATCGTCCATCGCGTCTACCTCCTGAAATACTGATCGTTCATCGCAGTATCTCTACCTGTCTGGATTTTCCTTCTATTAACAACTTCTTTTTCGGCTTTTGTCGGCTAGTTCCTGCCTCCGCACTTGTGCTATAGTGAAGCGGGAGGTGAGGGATAAATGCACGAGCGAGCCGCTATTTTTGCGTGTCGCTTCACCGGAGTGGTCGGACTGCTATTTTCCCTGTTCTTATGGAAAGTCAGCGGTCTCCCCTCCTTCGTTGCCGGCTTAGTCAGCTCCTGTTTCTGGTTTGCCTTGGCGTGGTGGATTCAACGACGCGCAGGGTCTGCGATAAAATAACACATTCCATTATAACGGAAAGCCCATCGAAATGGTTTGTCATTTTTAAAAAATATTACAGTAATATTACAATGACTTATGTAGATTTTACATGAAATCCCCTGATAGTCAAACCCCCGGTTATTGGAATGCGGCACCGGCCATGACACTGGCACAGAGCGAGCGAAAAGGGAAACCAACCGAATCGTCCGGCCCGCTTCTAGTCGTGTCTGGCAGATCGCGTTGATGGATGCAAAACAGCAAAACCTTTTTTCCGAAGAGTGTCTCACCACGCGGGAAGCAAATGGGCAAACGGAGCCACTAGCCCTTGGGACCCATCATTCCTTTCCCGCCCAATGAGACGGCTAAACGCAAGACCGCCGAGCATCAGTGGCGATGAGCTGGTCTGGTTTGCTTCATGTGCCTCCTTCTATACATTCGACATACTCTGCCTTTTTATATTCTTTTTCGACACCTTGTCGATGATTGATCACATTTTAAATTCCCCGTTTGCTCACCGGCCATGGGGTCTATGTCTATTATTTATGTAGTATTCTTTCATATTAGAAGTGGTTTCCGCACAGCCAAACACTGGCAACAGTTAACATCAAACGCATAATCAAGAACAACCCCGGATCGTATCAATGCGATCCGGGGTTGTTTCATTCACTTACCGATGTATACTGATTTGACCAAAGTGCGGGCATACGGTTGCCCGTCTTTCGTTTTCCCGCTCAATTCCACGGTGATGTTATACACGCCAGCTTGCGATCCCGACACCGCACCAGTCAAGGTGGCGTCGGCTTTTTTGGTTTTGTTCAACGCCATTTCCTTAACTTGTCCTTGGGGATCGACAACCTTGATCTTACCAGTCAAGGAGGCGAGGTCCACGCTCTCTAAGCCCTTCAGCTTCAATTCTGCCGAAGACTGTTTGTTCAGTGCAGGCAGATCCAGTTCAACGGTAGCTTTGCCCATGAAATGGGTTGTCAGCAGATACGCGTCTTTCTGTTTGGAAAGCAACTTCACCTGCCAATTGCCCGCTTCTGGCTTGGCGACACGGATCACTTGGACCGTGGCACCGCGGAAGAACGCCTGATCCTTGCTTTTTAACACAGGCTTCAGCACTTTGCCGGAAGGAGAAACGAGTGTCACCTGGGTGTCAGCTGCTTTGGTGCGCACCGTGAAGATGGCTTCTTTCACGCCCGGTTCCACGGGAACTTGCTGAACAAGTTGTTTACTGATAGGCAAGGCGCCACCACGGACAAAAGTTTCTTGCTTGTCGGCGCTGTTTACTGCCGCCGATGGTTGGCTAGCTTTCGGCTCGGTTGCGGACGTAGCTGTCGCTGTGCGCAAGACAGACTCAATCTTGCTAAACACGGCACGGCCGATGCGAATCTCATCATGGTCGAGGTCAGAGGCAGTAAATAGATGGGTTCCATAAGGGAGGTCGGTGCTCCATACGTTGACTAACCCGTCATTCTCCCCGTATTGGGACAGATAGGCTCCACCCAAAGCCAAAGCGGAGAAAGTCGGCCCCCAGCTGGTTCCAGCAGCGGTGTAATACTTGTTCAGGCGAGCGTTGGCGTGGTTATCCGTCTGTGCGCGGTATTTGGCCATCTCCCCTACTTGCAGGGAGTACGTACCCGGATCTTGTTTGCCCAGCAAAGCAGCCAGCCAGCCGGCCCAGCTGCTGTACGCCAAGTCGGCCAAATGAGAACCTTCATGGGGCGAGCCCAAGGTGACTACTTTGTTAACATAGCGGTAAGCGCCATAATGGATCAAAGCGGCTTGAGAATCGGGGCCGCCCTTGCTGTGGGCGACAATATTCACTTTTTGGCCGAAGTGGTTATAGATTTTCTCCAGCATTCCAGCGAGCAGTCGCCCGTTGTCCATCGGAGTGGCCGCATCACCGCCGGGTGCGTCGTACAGCTGGACGAACGCCGTCCGATACCCTTTGTTGTATGCGGTTTCATACATATCATTCACACCGTGGTAGTTGGTTTCTTCCCACCAGCTTTGCGCCCTGCTGTGCAAGCCTTGCACAAAGACGATCGGTGGCTTGCTGAGGTCAGCATTGGCCGGGGTAGCCCCGATGAACCAAGTTCCAGGAGTGGTGCTGTTGCCCGGTGCTGGTAGCGCTTCCATTTGTGCCCCGTCGAAGGAGACTTGCCCCATCGGTTGCGGATCAGGAATTTTCCCGGTAGCTCCAACCGTTTGGTATGGCATGATCAGCAACACACTGACCAGCAACATCAACCACACTTGCCGGCGCTTTTGCATGTAACATCCCTCCATTTTTAATGAAAACGGCATCCGCTTATCCCTTTGTCGCTTTTGTGAAAATTTCCATAAATTTTCAAGCAACCCTGCTTGTAACAAAGGTAAAACAACAATGATTTCTTGCTTTAGAGCAAAAACGTTGCTGAGATAAGCGCATCCAATCCAATTGTATAATATTAAAAACATTAGTTCTATAAAGATTACATAAAATATTCGTTAATTAATTTAAATAATCAATTTATTCGGAACGAATAAACTAAAAAAGCCTGACCACCCCAGATGGGCGTGTCAGACTGGCGCTCACATTACCTTTACCTTTGTCAGGTTGGCTGGGCAGAATACATAAACTCACTTTTTTTAATAAATACCTCGTCATGCTGAACACATAGGAGAACCGTGTTAGAATCCCCACACTCCTCAACTTCTGCAATCCGTTTGCCGTAACCGCTCCACGAGTTGTTGCATATCGGCAGGCAATGGAGATTCCCAAGCCATCCATTCTTTCCGACGAGGGTGAAACAATTTCAAGTAAGTGGCATGCAGAGCTTGTCGGGCGATCAAATCTTGATCCCCACCCGTGCCATATACGTCATCACCGATGATCGGATGGCCGATAGAAGCGAGATGCAAGCGGATCTGGTGCGTCCGACCCGTTTCCAGTGAGAGCCGCACCAAGGTGGCCGTAGTCATCCGCTCCACCACTTCAAAATGGGTCACCGCCGGATACCCTTCACCAGACTCGCTGACAGTACGGCTGATTTTCTGTTCAGGATCGATATAAATCGCTTTGTCAATCGTGCCTCGGTCACTGGCGAAGCGGTGATGCGTGCAAGCCAGATAAACACGCTCATACCGTTTCTCCGCCATCTGCTCGGCCAAAAAGGCATGGGCATAGGCATGTTTACCGACGACCAGCAAGCCAGAAGTGTCTCGGTCCAGCCGGGTGACCGGGCGCATGCGGTGTTTCTCCCCTCGCTCAGACCAATACTGCATCAAGCCGTTGGCCAAGGTTCCGTCAGGATAACCCCTGGTCGGATGAACCACCAAGCCAGGCGGCTTGTCAATGACGATGAGATCCTCATCTTCGTAAACAACGGTGAAATCGACGGGCTGAGGCGGGATATGATCCGTCTCTTCCGTTTGCATGCGAATCACGATCTGATCGCCGGCCTTAACCCGAGCCGTAAAATAGATGAACTCCCCATTTACCGTCACCAGGCGGTTCATCTTCATCCGCGTCATAAAGCGCCTGGAAAAGCGGTATTGGCGGCGCAACACTTGATGAAGCATCAGGCCGTCTTCCTCGGAAGTGACAGTGTGTGTAAATGAAGCCTTGTTTTCTTGTTCCATGAACCGATTCAATCCTTCATCTCAGAGTATGAGTCGATCGCTCCTCAAGCGGCTGGCGGTGATACGCGGCCTCCTTGGGGAGGCTGGCTGATGGATGTAGTATATCACGCTCACCTCGGAAACGAAACGCACCGCTTCTTGTCTCTGCACATAAATCCCTATGGACAAGCAGGAAGAGTTTCCGTATAATGAGCCCGAAACAACATACAAACCCATGGGGGAGCTGGATAATGGCCGGCTGAGAGTGTGTGCCGACACACAGACCCTTTCACCTGATCCGGGTAATGCCGGCGTAGGGATTTGGATGGTGATGGACATATCTGTCTGGCTAAACCAACGCCTCCCGGTCAGGGGGCGTTTTTTTGTTACGTGCAGTTGGCCAATCTGTTGACCGAAAGTCGACCTTGCTCGCTGTGCATGTTCGGCTAAGGCACCCACCCGTTGCGCTGGCCAAAGCATGAAAACGCTATTACCACCTCCATGGGCACATCAGGGAGCCTGGTGAAAAGAAAAGGAGCGGTTGTTAATGAAGAAACAATGGTGGAAGATCGGACTTACCATTGCTCTCTGCCTGTCCGCCGTGGCTTGCGGCAACCCCGCATCGTCCGGAACGACAGATGGGCAAAACACAGGAAAGAAGATCACCTTGGTCCTTGATTGGACTCCCAACACCAACCACACCGGCCTTTATGTGGCCAAAGAGAAAGGGTATTTCAAACAAGCCGGATTGGATGTGGACATCATCCAACCAGGTGAAAGCGGAGCGGAGCAAATGGTGGCCGGCGGCAAAGCTGATTTCGGTGTGAGCTACCAAGAAGCCGTCACACAAGCCCGCGTGCAAAAGGTACCGATTGTTTCAATCGCCGCAGTGATCCAGCACAATACGTCTGGGTTTGCGTCTCCTGTTTCCGAAAACATCCAAAAACCGAAGGATTTTGAAGGCAAGACCTACGGCGGATTTGGCTCGCCGGTGGAAAAGCAGATGCTTGCTTCATTGATGCAACGGGAACAGGCCGATGTGAACAAAGTGAATATCATCAACACCGGAAACACGGACTTCTTCACCGCGGTAAAACGAAATGTGGACTTCATGTGGATTTATTATGGATGGACCGGCATCGAAGCAGAGTTGAAGGGTCAAAAGCTGAACATGATCTATCTCACTGATTATGCAAAAGAACTAGATTATTACACTCCTGTCCTCATCACCAACGAGCAGAAGATCAAACAGGATCCCGCAACCGTGAAAGCATTCATGAAAGCAGTCAGCCAAGGATACCAATTTGCGATCAAACAGCCGCAGGAAGCCGCCGACATCCTGAGCCGGGCGGAGCCTGACCTCGACCCGAAACTGGTGCAGAAGAGCCAAGCCTGGTTAAGCCCGCGCTACCAAGGAGATGCTCCCGCTTGGGGCGTGCAAAAGAAAGAAGTGTGGGCTGGTTACGCCGAATGGATGAAACAACACGGCTT
Source organism: Laceyella sediminis (assembly GCF_003003125.1). GTDB lineage: Bacteria > Bacillota > Bacilli > Thermoactinomycetales > Thermoactinomycetaceae > Laceyella > Laceyella tengchongensis. Next base: position 78,523 of record NZ_PVTZ01000005.1, read on the forward strand.
GCTGGAAGGCACGTTTCAACCTGAGCAAGCGTTTACCAATGCCTTTCTACCTGAGGGGGGTAAATGAAAATGGCACAAGCGCTAGTCAGCGTGCAGATTCTGCCGCACACCCCAAATGGGGAGAGCGTCATCCCCTATGTAGACAGAGCGATCGAAATCATTCAGCAAGCGGGGGTGACTTACCGCGTTGGCCCGCTGGAAACGACGATGGAAGGGGAATTGCCTGAGCTATTGGCGATTATCGAGCGCATGAATGAGGCCATGATCGAAATGGGCTGTCCCAGCGTGTTGCATCAGGTGAAAATCTACTTTAATCCCGCCGGCGCATCGATCCGCGGGTTGACTAGCAAATATGATGAAAAACAGTAAAGCGTTGGCCCCATTCGGCATGATTTTGTTGCTGTTAGCCGGATGGGAACTGACCGTGCGCACCAAACAAGTGGAAGCGTGGCTGTTGCCGGCACCCTCCGCTGTATATGAGGCTTGGACGGCATCTGTGGATCGGACGCTGGAGCACCTTGGGGCGACAGTGTGGATCGCCTTGAGCGGACTGGGCTTTGGTCTTGTGTCTGGACTGCTCCTCGCCACGCTCTTTCATCTGTCGCCTTTGTTGCGCGCCATGTTCCAACCGCTGGTGGTATTGTCGCAAAACGTGCCGATGATCGCCCTGGCGCCGCTCTTGATCATGTGGCTTGGCTTTGGCACCATGCCCAAAATCTTGGTGGTAGCGATCGCTTGCTTCTTTCCGATCGCCGTATCTACCATGGACGGGTTCCGGCAGACCGACCACACCCTGCTCATCTACATGGAAATGGCCGGAGCCACACGCTGGCAACGCTTTAGCAAGCTGGAATGGCCTTCCGCCTTGCCTGCCTTTTTCTCCGGCCTAAAACTGGCGGCCACATACAGCGTGATGGGCGCCGTGATCGCCGAATGGCTGGGAGCCAAAGAAGGGCTCGGCGTCATGATGCAACTCGCCTCCGCATCTTTCCGCACGGACCGGGTCTTTTTGGCGATGTTTTTCATCGCCGGAGTGAGCTTGCTTCTGTACGCCGCCATCTGTCTCATCGAGCGGCTGGTGGTTCGATGGCGCCCGCAAGTGAAGGGAGGGGCACCCCGATGAAGCTGGAAGTAAATGGCCTTTCCTTCGCTTATGGACAACGGCCTGTGATCGACGACCTTCATTTTGTTGTGCGTCAAGGGGAGTTCGTCTCATTGATCGGCCCTTCCGGGAGTGGCAAAAGTACGTTGTTTTATATGCTGGGAGGCCTGCACTGCCCGCAAGCGGGAGAAATTCTCTTGGACGGCCAACGGATCAACGGCGAGCGAGGCCACTTGGCATACATGCCACAACAGCCCTCGCTGATGCCATGGCGCACGATTCTTGATAATGTGCGCTTGGCCCAAGAACTGAGCGGGCATAAGGACCCGACGCAACTCACAAATTTGTTGCGGGGGGCTGGATTGGCCGAGGTAGCCGACCGCTATCCGCACGAGCTAAGCGGGGGCATGCAGCAGCGGGTGGCTTTCATCCGCGCGCTGGCAAGCAACCGCGACTTGCTTTGCCTGGACGAACCGTTCGGCTCCTTGGACGCACTCACGCGAACCCGCATGCAAACTTGGCTCTTACGTCTCTTGGAGCAAGAGAAGCGCACCATTTTGTTTATCACGCACAGCATTGAGGAAGCGATCCTGCTGTCTGACCGCATCTTGGTGTTAAGTGCATCGCCGATGAAGGTTATACGGGAAGTGCCGGTGCCTTTCGCACGCGGACAGGCACGTTATGAACGGCGCGGCACGAAGGAATGGTTGGCATTGCAGCGGGAGCTTGAAACGATGTTGCTCGGTTAGGGAAATGAAAAAAGCGGGGAGAATGCTGTTTCGAAAGCGAACGCAAAGCATTCTCCCCGCTTTTTTTGATCTCAAACCCCAGTAAAGTGGATCACACCGGCAATACAAATCCCCTGTGCATCAACGTGCGCAGGGGATCAGAATGTTTAGTAGGAAACGCCGGTCCGCTTGTGTGTCCGTTTAAATTCATCGGGTAACGGATCAAAGTACTGCATATCCAGTCTTTTTACAAAGCGGCCATCCGGTGTAATATGCCCGGAACCCCAAGTCGGGTCCATCGTCACCCAACGTCCGTTCAACTTGGCTTCTACCCAGGCATGGCGTTGCCCTCCTGCTTCTCCTTCCACAAAGCGGCTGGGAATGTCTAAGCTTCGTAGCAAAGCGAGAGTCAAGAACACATAATCCTGGCACACTCCTTTGCGGGTGGACAACGATTTAATCGCACTGTCGTTCCAAGAGAACCGGTTATTCCGGAACTTATCCATGTCATAAGTCATATTTTTGGCTACATAGGTGTAGATGGCGCGGGCTTTCGCGCGGTCGGTCACTTTGCCGGCGGTGATTTCTTTGGCCAAATCGATGATCAGCGGATGATCTGATTGAATTCCGCGGCCCGGCAAAAGATCACGTCCATCCATTTGCGCCCGGCTGGTCACGCGAAAGGTCGCCACTGTGAAAAAGCGGAAGTAATCGCGGTTTTGTGAGGTGATCTCCGGCGCGTACAACGTCACTTTGTATTCTCCCGCTCCAAAGCGTAACCAAATCTTGCTGTCAAATTGATAACCTCCCACAGGCAGGAAATAGGTCGCTTTGTCCTTGCCTTTCTGTATGCGGACAATCATGTGCGTCGTTTGTTTGGCAAAAGGTGCAGATTCATCGATGCGGCCCGCGATACGGTAAGTCAGGTCGGCCTGCTCGCCACCCACCAGCGGTGCTGTAAGGTGAATCCCCCGTTCAGCGTAAAGCCTGGTGAAGCGTATGGGTTCCTTCTCCTCCGCCAGCGGGTGATTCACATACAAGGTGGCCCCGTCCAGATAGGTTCCTTTCCGCTTGCTGTCAGGCACCAATATTTTTAGCTGATGAACCCCTTGCCCGTAAGTCAGGGGGATTTGTTCTTCAAACTGCCCTTTTTCCACAGAGACGACCCGGCGCGTTTCCCGTGCCCCCCGCTTCAACTGCACCAATACGGTACGCACGTCGGGACGGATACGCCCTTTTAAGGAGATCGCTTTCCGCTTCTCGCTGTATCCCATGACCGGCTCATCCAGTTTGAGCTTCGCTTTTGCGGCCGCGACGCTGTATGACACATCCCGCTCCACATCATCGTTCAGATTTGCGGCGATAAACGAAGCCATCAAATAATAAGTATCTTCCTGTTCCTCACTTGGCAATCTCAGTGTGACCCGATATTCCCCTTTGCCTTGAAACAGGCGAATCTTCTCATTAAACCGTCCCTGCTTGACGGGTGCGTAAACATCCTGTTCATCGGGAAGGTCGGGGTTCCCTCCCTTGCCCAAGTATTTAATGTGAATCCATACGTACGGTTGGGACAGACGTTGATACTGGGTGATTTTTCCCGCCACAGGCAACATCGTGTCCACATGCATCCGATTGTGCGCAGGCTGGTTCAAGGTGGCGTCCATCTTTTTCGCATAAGGATCTAGGGTGATCACCTCGTTACTATGCCGTTTGTTTACATCTTCCAAAAGCTCTTGAAGCGTCGGCTCCTTCAACGCGGACGACACCCATTTGTCAGGGGCGAATCCCCCCTCCTCATACGCGGCCATGCCAATGACGCAAACTGTCAGCAGTGCGCAACAGGTCACTATCCATCTCATGTTCATCGCTCTCCGGCCTTTCCGTCATTCTTTTCGGTCAAGCTCTTCGAACAAACGCGTTTTTTTACTTCTCATCACATATTTAAAACAACTCAGAAAAGATTATTTGCGAACCATCCCTTTTCCCCCCACCGCGACGGTTGCCGAATCGATGCCTTCCACGGGTTGGTTCAACTTGTAAACTTTATGGTTAATCACATCGCTGATCGTCTGGATGTCCAATTCATCCCGCATCTGGTTGACCAGAGACTGATACAAGTTGGAAAATTGAATCGCCACTTCTCTTGTCTCCAAACATTTCGGGTTAAACAAAATCCCTCCTGTCTGTGAAACGGAGAAGAGGCTCTGGATTTTGGACAGCGTCGCCAAAATGTCTTCTGGCAGAATCCACATCGATTTGCGACGAAAGGTGCGCAACCGAAAGTGCGACTCAATGATCTGCGAGCGATACTCTTGCTTCTTGAGAAAAAAGTAAGCAAGCAATGCCTGATTGAGATCATGCATGATGGTGCTCAATTCCTTGTACAACTCCAATCGCTCCTGCATCAAGAGTTGCGTTTTGGGCCCCAACTTCAACGCTTCCGAAGTGAGCACCGTATTCACTACTATGGTACCGCAAAACAATAATGTCGAAAACAGGCTGGAGATGATCGCCGCATCGACTTCCGGGCTGAAATTGAGCTTCCATGATAATCCCACCAGCCCCAGCAACAACAAGACAAGCCCCACGCTGATGTATATCCACTTCTTGCGCAATCTCTTCTGCATGGTTTCTCCTCCGTCAAATGAAACGGGGCATGAAGACCCGCCTCACGCCCCGTTCATCTCGTTACTTCGGCAAATGGGCTAAGAATGTCTCTTCGTCCCAGACCGTGATCCCCAACTTATTCGCCTTATCCAATTTGGAGCCTGCCTTCTCGCCTGCGATAAGCAGGTCAGTTTTCTTGCTCACACTGCCAGTCACATGGGCGCCTAACGACTCCAGTAATTCGGATGCTTCCTTGCGCGACATGCGCTCCAACGTGCCGGTGATGACAACGGTCTTGCCCGCAAATGGGCTCTCCATCGCCCCATCCCCAGCTCGGACAGGTGCAGGGCCAGTATAATGCATATTGACGCCCGCTTCCGCCAAGCGACGCAGCGTCTCGCGCACTTCCGGCTTCTTCATGTAAGTGGTAATGCTAGCCGCCATCTTCGGACCGATCTCTTCCAATTGGGTCAACTCTTCCTCCGTCGCCGAAAGCAACGCTTCCATGGAGCCGTAATGTTGCGCCAAGATCTTGGCGCCCTTGGCCCCCACAAAGCGAATGCCCAAGCCAAACAACAGCCGCTCCAGCGAGTTAGACTTGCTCGCTTCGATGGCGCGCAGGAGATTGGCCACCGATTTTTCGCCCATGCGCTCCAAACGCAACAGATCTTCGCTTTTCAGATAGTATAGATCAGCCACACTGCGCACCAACCCCTGCTCAAACAGTTGGGTCACCACTTTTTCGCCCAGACCCTCGATGTTCATCGCGCCGCGCGACACAAAATGAATGATCCCTTCCCGTGTTTGCGCCGGGCATGCGGGATTGATACAGCGCAGGGCCACTTCCCCCTCTAGGCGGACCAGCCGGCTCTCGCATTCCGGGCAGTGCGTCGGCATGGTAAAGGGCCGTTCGTCCCCTGTCCGCTTGTCGGTGAGGACGGCCACCACTTCCGGAATGATGTCGCCCGCTTTTTTCACTATCACATGGTCTCCCAACATCAAACCCTTTTCCCGAATGATGTCTTCATTATGCAACGAAGCCCGTTTGACCGTCGTTCCCGCCAGCGAAACCGGTTGTAGCACCGCGGTGGGCGTGACGACGCCGGTGCGCCCCACATTCAGCTCGATCTCCTCCAGCCGGGTGACTGCCTCTTCGGCGGGGAATTTGTAGGCAATCGCCCAGCGCGGACTTTTGGCAGTGAAGCCCATTTCTTCCCGCAGCGCTAAATCGTCCACCTTGATCACGATGCCATCGATATCATACGCCAGGTCAGGACGGCGCTCCTGCCATTCTTGCACGTACTGGAGCATCTCTTCGACACCTTCTACCGTCCGCCGTTCGGGGTTCACTTTAAATCCGAGTTCGGACAGGAATGCCAATGCTTCGGTATGGGTCGTGAAAGAGAGTCCCTCGTTCTGCCCAATCCCATATAAGAAGATGTCCAACGTCCGTTCTGCGGCCAGCTTGGGGTCCAATTGCCGCAGGGAACCAGCGGCGGCATTGCGCGGATTGGCAAACAAGGCTTCCCCACGCTCCTCCCGCACGCTATTCAGACGCGCAAACGCGGCCCGCGGCATGTACGCTTCCCCGCGCACTTCTAAGCTGACCGGCTGGCGCAACTTAAGCGGCAACGAACGGATCGTTTTCAGGTTTTGCGTGATATCCTCCCCCACCGTTCCATCCCCGCGAGTAGCGCCGAGCACAAACCGGCCATCCTCGTATCGCAGGGAGACGGCCAAACCGTCGATTTTCAACTCGCATACATACCGCACCGGCTTGTCTCCGGCCGCCTTTCGCACCCGCTCATCAAATTCCCGCAAGTCTTGTTCGTTGAAGGCGTTACCCAGACTGAGCATCGGAGAAAGGTGCTCCACCTTCTCAAAATGGGGCAAGATTTCCCCACCTACACGCTGGGTCGGCGAATCAGGGGTGGAAAGCTCCGGAAACTCGCGCTCTAACTCAATCAACTCCCGTAGCAATTGATCGTATTCCGCGTCAGATATGGTCGGTTGGTCCAACACATGATACCGGTAATTGTGTTCATTCAGTATGTCATGTAACGCTTGTACGCGTGCTTGGGCTTGTTCCAAATTCAATCCGTTTCATCCTCCTAAACTTAAGGACTACATGTGAGTGGGTAAACGCAGGCTGCATGACACCCTACGCTTTTTTGATCGGGGCGTACTTGGCCAACAGTTTTTTCACGCCGATCGGCGCCGGAAAAGCGATGTTCAATTCCAAGTCCTCGCCTTCCCCTTGCACTTTTACCACTGTTCCTAGGCCCCATTTGGCGTGTTCGGCTTTATCTCCCACCCGCCAATCGGCCACCACATTTGGGGTCGGCCGCACGACTCTGCGCGGGGTGGCGTTGCTGGCCGATTGTCTGCCACCAACTTCTTCCACCAACTCCACCGGAATCTCCTTCAAGAAACGAGAAGGTAAGTAGGAGGTGGTTTGCCCATAGATGGTTCGCGTCCGGGCGCGCGTCAGATGCAACACTTTCTCTGCGCGCGTAATGCCTACATAGGCGAGCCGGCGTTCTTCTTCCATCTCGTCTTCGTCATCCAACGAGCGCATATGAGGGAAAATCCCCTCTTCCATACCTACCAAGAAGACGGTGGGAAATTCCAACCCCTTGGCACTGTGCAGGGTCATCAGCACCACTGAATCCCCCTTGTCCGCCTCTTCCTGCTCGTCCCCCAATGCATCCAAATCGGAGATAAGTGCCAAATCGGTCAAAAATGCAACCAGCGACTTATCTTCATTGTGCTTCTCAAATTCTTGGGCCACCGACAGGAACTCGTCGATATTCTCCAACCGGCTGGCAGCTTCCAAGCTGTTTTCCCGTTTCAATTCCTCGCGATAACCACTACGCTTCAAGACCTCTTCCGTGATCTCCACCGCCGACAAGTACTCGATCATGGCGTGCAGGTGGCGCACCAAGTCCACAAATTCGCTGAGCGGCTTCAATGTGCGTTGTGTCAGGCCGATTTCCTCCATCTCCAACAAAGCACCAAACAGCGACAATCCGTGTTCACGGGCATAACTGGCAATCTTGTCCAATGTCGCTGCGCCGATGCCGCGCTTGGGCACATTGATGATCCGCGTCAAGCTCAGATCGTCATGCGGATTGACGATAAGGCGTAGATAAGCGAGCACGTCTTTGATCTCTTTGCGCTCATAGAATTTGATTCCGCCGACAATCGAATAGGGGATGTTCGCCTTCATCATCACTTCCTCCAACACCCGCGACTGGGCGTTGGTGCGGTAGAGAACGGCGAAGTTTTTATAAGGTTGCCCTTCTTTGCGACCCTGTAAGATATGCTCGGCCACATAGTGCGCTTCCTCATGCTCCGTCCCCGCCTCAAACAGGTGAAGCATTTCTCCCTCATCATTGTCCGTCCACAACTCTTTCGGCTTGCGCTCGGTGTTGTGGGCAATCACATGGTTAGCGGCGGCCAAGATCTTCTTGGTTGAGCGGTAGTTTTGTTCCAATTTGATCACGGTCGCTTGGGGATAATCGCGTTCAAAATTGAGGATATTGGTGATATCCGCGCCGCGGAACCGATAAATGGACTGATCCGAATCGCCCACAACACAAAGGTTTTGATGTTTTTCGGCCAGCATCTTGGTAAGGATGTACTGCACATGGTTGGTGTCTTGGTATTCATCAACATGGATGTATTGAAACTTCCGCTGGTAATAATCTTTCACTTCGGGTTGGGTTCGCAACAACTTCACCGTCACCATTAACAAATCATCAAAATCGAGCGATTCGTTGGTGCGCAGTTTGTCTTGATATTTCTCATACACGTCAGCCGCTACTTCATCCATAAACGTCTGGGCATGCGCCTTCATGTCACCCGGTTCGTACAACATATTTTTGGCATGGCTGATCTTGCCCAGCAAAGTGCGCGGCTCAAACTTCTTGGGATCAAGGTTTTGCTCTTTTAACACCTGTTTGATCACCGTCAACTGGTCTGATGTGTCCAGGATGGTGAAATTGCGGGAATAACCCAGCCTGTCGATGTCTCTGCGCAACATGCGGACGCACATGGAGTGAAATGTGGAGATCCAGATTTCTTCTGCCATCGGGCCCACCAACTGGCCAATGCGCTCCTTCATCTCCCGCGCCGCTTTATTCGTAAATGTGATCGCCAACACATTCCAGGGATGAATCCCTTTCTCCGCTAACAAATACGCCACGCGATGTGTCAGCACGCGGGTCTTGCCACTGCCCGCTCCCGCAATGATCTGAACCGGCCCGTCGGTTGTTTCCACGGCCTGCTTCTGCATCGGATTCAGCCCCTGCAGAAGTTCTTCACCGGTTTTTAACACGCTGATCACCCTTTCTATCCGTCTCTTTCACCCACTTGACCGTCTTAGCCGCCCGTTCTGCATGGGTGTAGATCAAATTGCCGACGACGACGGTGTCGGCAAGCTCAGCCGCTGCGACCGTTTGCTCCTTTGTGGTGATGCCACCGCCGTAAAAGATACGGCTTTTCCTACATACACGTTGTGCAGCATCCACCAACGCCATATCGCCAAATCGTCCGCTGTATTCGATGTACAGCACCGGCCAGCAAAACAAATGTTCGACCAAACGCGCATACGCGACCATTTGCTCCTCCGTGCAAGCCGTCTCCGCCTGCGTGAGGCGCGCCACTTTGGCCTCTGGATTTAGCACCGTATACCCCAATAACAGCACTTTGTCCCACGGGATCAGATCTCCGTACTTGCGCAAGGCATCCACATGCGCACCGTGAATCCAGCGCGCTTCCTTCGTATTGATAACGGTGGGAATCAAATATCCGTCAAATCCCGGTACCACCGCATTGATCTCCGAAACCTCTTGCACACACAAAACTCCATATTCACGGACACGATGGAGCAAATCCCTTGTGTTTTTAAACGTAATACCATCCGTTCCGCCGACGATAATCGCATCCGTCCCCGCATTGCACACCAGCTTGAGGGCCAGATCGGAAATCGTCCGGTTCGGGTCTAATTTAAACACATGCCGCCACCTGGCGGCCCGCTCTCTCAATATTGTCATCTCTCATCTCGCCCCCAAACCTACAAGCATTATTATACACTGGGTATTGTGGCAAAAGAAAACCCCGCCTATATGAATAAGCGGGGACTATTTGGTGACAAAGGGCCGGAACCGATTTTTGCGCTTGCCTCCCGCGGTCACGTCGGCGAAAAAGCGGCTGTTGCCACGATCGCTCTTCGGGTTACCGGCCCTCTTACCTGCCGTCAGGCTTTGTCGCCCTCATCTTTATACAGGCGATCCAAAGCGAGCTTATACCCATCCGTGCCGTAATGAAGACACCGTTTGACGCGGGAGATCGTAGCCGTGCTCGCTCCCGTCTCCGTCTCAATCTGGTTGTAGGTGTAACCCTCTTCCAACATGCGCGCCACTTCCAAGCGTTGCGCAAGGGATTTGATCTCATTCACGGTGCAGAGATCTTCGAAAAATCGATAGCAATCTTCCATATTCTCTAGTTGAAGTACTGCATTGAACAATTGCTCGACTTCTTTTTTATTCAACTTGTTGAGTTGCATCCTTTTTCCTCCTCATGGCGAGGGCTTATAGCTTTTACTCTTTAAAGTAACACATTCTTTCATGTGTGAAAAGATTTTTGTCCTATTCCCTTTCAACCAAATGCCCTGATCCCTCCGCATGCTGAGCTTACCACGCGCGGGTGGGAGCAGTTGGCGGAAGCCCCACTATTCATAAGAGTAAGCGCTTTCTGTCTGTGTCCATTTACAGTATACAAGAACTACTTGTTTTTGGCACGTCTTTTGCGATCATCCCCGACGCCTCTGATTTGCTCGACGTCGGCGGCGGAAAAATTATTCGCGTGCGAAAGATGCGCACCGAGATGCACAATTGGTACAATAGAGGAAAGAGTTTCCACTGACGAAACGAGGTGATTGTCTGTGTATCAAGTTGAAACATGAGAGCTGGAGAAGTTCAAGTAATCCACTGCGTCAGCTAAGACGGGAAGCAGCAGGCGCTCATCCGTGTGGAGCGGCCAGGCTTCGCCGGTTTCGGCATAAATAAATCAAATCAACCTTTCATCCTTCCTCAACCCATTTTTTACAATGGCCACCTAATATAAAATATAGGGAATTTTTGCTTCCAATGGCGATGAAAGGCTTGTGCCGCCTCGTCCAACACCTTCACGGCCAAAGGGGCAACATCCAGCTCCTCGCTCCCGACGCCAATGAAGGCGAGTATGTCGTCGATCAAGTCGCTCTTTCACGAGTTTTCCTTTTTTTCTGTATCCTGATTGCTGGATTGCGATCTTTCACCCTTTTCGATGAAAAGAGTACCGTTGACGGATGCCTGAGAGGGGGCGCCGCGGAATCCATTGTGGGCTATTACTTTTTTGTCACGCGATATGATGGGGTCACGCCGCTCGGCCTTTAAATAGCCAACCCAACTGAATGTTCGTGCGGCGCCATCCGCGTATCGGACGGGGTGTCGCCGGGTTGATGGAACCATGTTTGAAAAGAACGGCTCAACTTGCAAGGGAGGCAGAAACATGAACATCGGAGTTATCGGATTAGGCTATGTCGGATTGGTGACTGCGGTTTGCCTAGCCACTCAAGGGCACCGCGTCATCGGCGTGGACGTCGCGCAAGCCACCATCGACCAGTTGCAAAACGGAAAACCGCCCATTTACGAAACAGGGCTTGCGGAGCTGTTGCGCCAAGCGCAGTCCGGCAGCGCGATCCGCTTCACGACGGATATCGCGCATGCCATCAAAGAATCAACCGTCCTGTTTGTGACGGTGGAAACGCCCTCCCTGCCAGACGGCTCGCCCGACCTCAGCCAAGTGTGGGAAATATGCGACCAGCTAGCCATTTACGGGCAAGCGGGGCAGCTGGTCATCATCAAAAGCACCGTTCCGGTCGGGACAACCGATGCCTTCGCCGAACGGCTGTCCAATAACCATCACATCCAATTTCTCGATGTGGTCCACAATCCAGATTTTTTGCAGCAAGGGCGGGCGGTGGACGATTTCCTTTCCCCCGACCGCATCGTTGTCGGCTACGAAAATGAATCAACCATCCCTTTGATCAACGAACTGTATCATTTCAATCAAACACCCATTCAATTTTGTCGGCGTACCAGCGCCGAACTTATCAATTATGCGGCCAACGCTTTTTTGGCGATGAAGATTTCCTATATCAACATGTTTAGCCAACTCTGCGAGACGTTTGGCGCAGATGTCGCTGATATCGCGCAAAGCATTGGCAATGATCCCCACATCGCCCCGCATTTTCTCAAAGCAGGTATCGGCTATGGCGGTTCATGCATCCCGAAAGACATCCACACACTGATCCAAACGGCCAGGGCGGAGGGAGTTCCCTTGCCGCTATTGGAAGCGGCTGACCAAGTCAACGCTTGGCAAATGACACGCTTCGTGGAAAGAATCGAACAACGGCTGGACGCGCTAGCCGATAAACGCATCGCCTTGTTCGGACTCTCCTGCAAACCGGGAACCGACGATATCCGAGAAGCCCCCTCCCTTCGGTTCACCGAGATCGCCTTGGCCAAGGGGGCCCGCATCGTTGCGCACGACCCATTGGTGAAGGCGTTCCCTTATCCTCAAGTGGAGCTATTTTCTGATCCATACACCTGCATGCAAGGGGCCGATGCCATAGTCATTCTGACGGACTGGCCCGATTTTCGCGCAATTAATTGGAAACGTATGTGTGAATTGCCCAACGAACCGCTCCTATTTGATGGGTGCAACCTATTCTCCATCCAAGAAATCAAGATGTTAGCCGGCTCTTGCCCGTTGGAGTACCATTCCATCGGTCGCCCCTGTGTGAAGACATTTGAATCCGAGAAACAGGTAAGGTAGAATGAGAAACGTATTGCGAAGAGAGGAGAGTTTTACATGGCGATCAAAGGCCGTATCGAACTGGAAAACGGGGGCCAAATCCTGATTGACTTTTTCCCCGAAGCTGCACCTAACACCGTGAAGAACTTCCAAAAATTAGCGAATGAAGGATTTTACAACGGACTCACCTTCCACCGGGTCATCCCCGGCTTCGTCAGCCAAGGCGGTTGCCCCCATGGCATCGGCACGGGAGACGCAGGATACACCATTCCTTGCGAAACGAAAAACAACCCACACCGCCATGTCCCAGGTGCTTTATCCATGGCCCATCGCGGCCCAGACACAGGTTCCTGCCAATTCTTCATCGTGCATGAGCCCCAGCCGCATTTGGACGGGGTCCACACGGTGTTTGGTCAAGTGACATCCGGCATGGAATACGTGACAAGCATGAAACAAGGCGAAAAGATGAAAACCGTAGAAGTATGGGAAGAATAAACCCAACAAAAAGACTGCTACCCTGATGCAGGTTAGCAGTCTATTTCAATTCTTTAGCTGAAAAATCACTAAACACTCGCCTCTTCTTTCCGTCTGCATTTATAAATGCGGGCAATGCCGTCAGCGATGCACTTGGCGTACTCTTCTATAAATGATTCATGGGATAACAGGTGATTGTCTTCTTCATGGGTGATAAATAATGATTTGACTGCAATCGCCGGCATCTTCACTTGTCTTAGCTCCAACATCTGTCCGTCAATCCACTCCGTGTCGTTCTTCTTTCCCAGATCAGCCACCCCGTGCTTGCGCATGAATAAGGCGATTTGATTATGCAGCCAACATTGGATCCGGCGCGTTTCGCATCCGGCGACCACGCTGACATAGGAAGCGAAGCCCGATGCTTTCGGATCAAGGGAAGCGTTGGTATGGATACTTAAAAATAAATCCGCACCGCACTGATTGGCCCACTGAATGCGCTCCTCTGTACTAGTAGTGACATCCATCGAGCGCGTCATCGTCACCTGAAGGCCATCATAGCGAAGCAGTTGCTTGCGGATGTGGCGGGCGATGTTTAAGCACACCTCTTTTTCCGATAACTTATTCCCAACCGCTCCGTAATCCGCACCACCGTGTCCCGGATCTAAGCAAACTAACACCACAATGTCACCTCACGACTCACCATTCTCCACTCCTCGTCGTCTTATCCATTTGTTCCCGTCTTACACTATACCAAAACACCATTCCCCGCCCAATCTTTTTCTTTTTTCGTCGAGCGGACTGATTCGGAAATGAAGGAAGGCGACATTCCACTTGGAACATCGCCTTAGAAACCCATCGCGTCAAAAACGGTCTTGAATCACCAATTGATCGAGCGGCAACCGGTTGGTCGGACGGGCCGGAGCTTCGGCTTTGCCCACAGATATCAACATAACAGGTACATACCGTGCGGGAATGTTAAACTCCTCGATCAGCGCTTGCCGGTTAAAACCGCCCATGGGGCAAGTGTCATACCCCTTCGCTTTCGCTGCCAACATCAGTTGCATAGCCGACAACGACGCATTCATTATCGCTTCATCGCGCGCAAATTGCGGGTTGTTGGTATACGCGCCATCGATTTGCGAAATCATGGTGTCGTGGATTTGTTGGGTGATGTGCCCTTCTTTCAACGCTTCGCCATAGATCTGATGCCCCGTTTTATTCGCTTCCAAATCCCCCAGCACCGCTACCGTGACGCAAGCGTCAACCACTTGCTCTTGGTTGTACGCGATCGGTAACAATTTTTGCTTTTGCTCAGGCGAAGAGATGACGAGATACCGCCAATGCTGCAAGTTCCAGGATGAAGGTGCTTTGGCCGCCAGTGTGAGGATTTCCTCCAGATCCGCTTGCGGCATTTCCACTCCTTTTTGGTACTTGCGCACACTGCCGCGGGCTAGCATCACTTCGATGGCCGACGCCGCTGTCGATTGTGTCATGAGCGCTTTCCACCTTTCCTAAAAAATAACTCGTTGAACTCATTTTACTATATTATAGTAACTAAGTATACAAAAATAATAAAGACCTCGGAAACAAAAAAACCTCTCTTTCACATACTGTCCACTCAGGTCATGAGCGAGGCTCCCTCACCAACAGCGCACAGCACTCCACATGGCCCGTTTGTGGAAACATGTCTACCGGTTGCACCTCCTGCACCCGATATCCCAGTTCTAGGAGCAACTTGGCGTCTCGGGCCAGGGTCGCGGAGTTGCAGGAAACATAAACCAACCGCTCCGGACGCATGTCGGCCACCGTCTTAAGTAACACAGGGTCACACCCTTTGCGCGGTGGATCAACAATGACCACATCCGGTTTGATCCCTTCCTCCAACCATTTGGGCATTACTTGCTCCGCGGCCCCGACGGCGAAATGAGCGTGGGTGATCCCGTTCAATCGGGCGTTGGCTTTGGCGTCGCGAATCGCCTCAGGCACGATTTCCACGCCGTACACCCGTTTGGCGTGTTTAGCCAAGTACAGGGCGATGGTGCCGATACCACAATAAGCGTCGATGACGGTCTCGTTTCCGGTCAAGGCTGCATAGCGCAAAACTTGATCGTACAGCACTTTGGTCTGGCTGGTGTTCACTTGGTAGAAAGAATGGGGAGAGATGGCGAATTTCACATCGCCAATGGTATCGTGAATCACTTCTTTTCCCCACAATCGCTTGTTTTTGGGGCCCAAGATCACATTCGTCCGTTTGCTATTGATGTTTTGAACCAATGATGTCAGCTGTGGAAACGCCGCCACCAGCCGTTTAGCCAACTCCTTGCGCTTAGGAAGGGATTCTCCGTTTGTGACTAGCACAATCATCATTTCTCCGGTGTTGGAACCGATTCGCACCATGACATGGCGCAGTACCCCCGTATGCTTCTGCTCGTTATAGATGGGGATGCCCAACTCCTCGGCCTGCGCCCTGACTAGGCTGATGGCCGCATCATTTAATTCGTGCTGGATCACGCACGATTCCATGTCAATGATGTCATGAGACCCCGGCGCGTAAAAGCCGGCGACTACTTTCCCCTGCCGCCGTCCAAATGGCACTTGCGCTTTATTGCGATAACGCCACGGATCACTCATTCCCAACACCGGATGGATCAGCACATCATCCATCCCGCCGATCCGCTTGAAATGATCAGCCACCTGTTGCCGTTTGTGCTTCAACTGCGCTTCATAGGAAAGGTGCTGGGACTGGCAGCCACCGCAAGCCTCATAGACGGGGCAAATCGGTTCGGTCCGGTCGGGATGAGCTTGCACCAGCTCCAACAGCTTGCCGCGCGCGTAATTTTTTTTGACGGACTCGATCCGCACCCGCACAGTTTCGCCGGGCACAGTCAAAGGGACAAAAACGGCGAATCCCTCATATTTGCCCACACCCGCTCCATCATGGGCCTGTCCCGTCACCTCTAACTCAATCAATTGTCCTGGCTGCACAACCAACAGTCATTCCTCCATTAGCTATCATAATCTCCCATGCTGTTCCGCCCACTACAAGGCTTGGTGGGGCGAGCGGCTTTTATCCATTCATGAAAAAAACGTCCACCGCTGTATGATGAACGCTAAGGGCAAAAAATCTCGAGACGGTGCGGCACAATCTCAAACCTTCCCACCAATTCGCCGCCATGTTCCCCATCCAAATTCAGCTTCAATGTTTCAGGCGTATCTACGTCGATTTGTTCCGTCTGGAAATAAACCACCCGCGAATCATGCACATGTTCCCCCTTCATGGCCAATGTGGCCAATTGCAGGAGATCGGCCATGTTGGTTTTGGGCACCACCAATACATCAAACAGGCCATCACTGATATCGGCCGTGGGCGCCAACCGTTCAAAACCGCCTACCGACACGCTGTTGGCAATAATAAAGAGCAGAACTTCCGCTTCCCACTCCCCGCGCGGTGTCTGCAAACGTAACGGAAATGGCTTATGCAAGGTTCCCAGCTTCTCAATCGCTTTCGCATAATAAGCGAAAGGGCCCATCATGGTCTTAAGGCGGCTGGGTGCTTCATAAGTGACTTCGGTGATTCTTCCCGCAGCGGCCACGTTGATGAAATAACGCTCACCGAATTTGCCCACATCAACCAAGGTGGTTCGGCTCCCAGTGATGACATCGCATGCCGCCAGAATGTCCCGTGGCAACCGCAACGCCCGCGCCAAATCGTTGGTCGTTCCCGCTGGCAAGATGCCCAATTTGGGTGGATGCTCGTATCCGGCCAAGCCATTGACCACTTCATGAATCGTGCCGTCCCCTCCCGCAGCGATCACGACATCAAACTGGCGTTCCGCCGCCTGGCGCGCTTCCTCCGCTGCCGTCCAACGTTCGGTCGTTGCATAGCAAGAGGTTTCAAACCCGGCTTGTTCTAATTTGGTCAGCAGCTGTGGCAATTGCTTAACGACCAATTCCCGACCCGCAGTTGGATTATAAATCAGGCGAGCGCGTTTCATTTCACTGCCACCCCCCTGTATGCTTTCACGGATGCATCCATTATGATTTTAGTTTACCCAACTTCCGCCCCGACTTCACATTCAGATCGAACAATCCTGTGTCGATTTCCCCCGCTGAACTGCTAGCTCCCCGTTATCATGAGCGCAAAAAAGCCTTTTCCCGTAGCCGAACAGCCGGGAAAAGGCCGGTACACATGTTTCAATCAGTGTGGCAAGTAAACCAATTGGAACAAGAACAACACAGCAAACACATAAACCAGTGGATGAACCTGCTTGCCTTCTCCTTTGCACAGCTTCATCAACGGATAGGAGACAAAGCCCAGCGCGATCCCGGTAGCAATGCTGGAGGTCAGCGGCATGCTCAGAATCACCAGAAAAGCAGGAAACGCTTCATCAATGCGATCCCACTTGATATGGGCCACATGCCCCATCATCAGTGAGCCGACCACGATCAGCGCGGGTGCGGTGATCGCCGACAGCCCTGACACGGCGCCGATCAACGGGCTGAAGAAAGCGGACACCGCAAACAGTAGAGCCACCACAACCGCCGTCAATCCCGTCCGTCCTCCTGTCGCTACACCCGATGCCGATTCAATGTAAGCGGAAGTTGGACTCGTTCCAAAAATCGAACCGATGAGAGTTGCCAGTGAATCGGCCAGGATGGTCCGCTCCCCGCGCGGCAGGTGATCCCCATCCATCAGCTTCGCTTGTTTCGCCACTCCCAACACGGTGCCGGTGGTGTCAAACAGCGTCACCAGCAAAAAGGAAAATACGACTGCGTACAAGCCGAAATCAATCACATCCTGCACAGCGGTGACCGGATTGGAGACCGCCAACTGTTCGGGAAAGCGAGGCAAAGCCACGATTCCCTTGTCAAATGACAATTTCCCCATCAAGGCAGCGATAATCCCCGTACCCAACATCCCGATGAACAGGGCGCCATTGATGTTTAGTGCTAGGCAGACCAAGGTAATCGCCAAACCGACCAAGGTGAGGATCACCGAAGGGGAGTGCAGATCGCCAAGTGCAACCAAGTTGCTCGGATGATCTACCACCAACCCTGACATGCGCAATCCGATGAACGCGATGAACAAACCGATTCCGGCGGTGATGGCGCTTTTCAAATTGCCGGGAATCACTTCGATCAGTTTGGTTCGCAGAGGAGTCAAGGAGAGCAGAACAAACAACACTCCCGCGACGAAAACGGCGGCAAACGCTGCCTCATACCCCAATCCCTTGTGCCCCTGCACCACAGAATAGGCAAAATAAGCATTCAACCCCATCGCCGGCGCAATCGCAATCGGATAATTAGCGAACAATCCCATGATCAGGGTGCCGACAATCGTTGCGATCACAGTGGCCATAAAGCTCATTTCAAACGGAACACCGGCATCTTTCAAAATGATCGGGTTGACCACAATAATATATGACATCGTGAAAAACGTCGTCAGACCGGCGACGATTTCATTTCGTACAGTCGAGCCAGCTTTTTTGATATTAAACATGAATGAGCTCCTCCGAAACACGAATATTAAACATCACAACAACAATATTATTCGTTTTTTAATCTTTTTTCAATGGGTGATTTTTCTATCTGCGCTAACCCGGTCAATAACAGGATGCATCCTCCCCTCCCAAACCATGCAAAAAAACAGCACCTTTCCCCAGTTGATAGGAAAAGGTGCTGTTTTCGCTTTCGTTCTTTTGCTGATTATTTATCCAGCCATTGGGTGTGAAACACGCCTTCTTTGTCCACCCGCTGGTAGGTGTGCGCTCCAAAATAATCCCGTTGCGCTTGCAACAGGTTGGCAGGCAACTGCTCAGAGCGGTAGCTGTCATAATAGCTCAGTGCGCTGGCAAACGCCGGTACCGGAATGCCATTGAGCACCGCTGCGGCAACCACTTCGCGCCATGCTTCTTGATATTCTTCCACAATGCCTTTGAAATAGGGATCCAAGAGCAGGTTGGTCAAGCCCGGGTCGCGGTCATACGCCTCCTTGATGTTTTGCAGGAAACGAGCACGGATGATACAACCGCCCCGGAAGATCATCGCGATTTCACCCGGCTTCAAATCCCAACCGAACTCGTCGGACGCCGCTTTCATCTGTGCGAATCCCTGTGCGTAAGAACAGATTTTGCTTGCATAAAGGGCTTTTCTAATCGACTCCACAAATGCTTTGCGGTCTTGAATCACGGTGCAGCCCGGTTTCGGTCCAGAGAGCAGCTTGCTCGCTTTGATCCGCTCTTCTTTCATCGCTGACAAAAAGCGCGCATACACCGATTCGGTGATGATAGTCAAAGGCACACCCAAGTCCAGCGAACTTTGGCTGGTCCATTTGCCTGTCCCTTTTTGGCCAGCGGTGTCCAAAATCTTTTCCACCAACGGCTCGCCGGTCTCTTCGTCCACTTTGGCGAAAATGTCAGCAGTAATTTCGATCAGGTAGCTGTCCAATTCGCCTTGATTCCACTCGGCGAACACTTCATGCAGTTCCTGGGCATCCATGTTCAAAAGGTGTTTCATCAAAAAGTATGCTTCACAGATCAACTGCATGTCCCCATACTCAATGCCGTTGTGAACCATTTTCACATAATGGCCGGCACCGTCCGGACCGATGTATGTACAGCAAGGCTCCCCATTTACTTTGGCGGAGATGGCCGTCAGAATCGGCTCCACCAACTGATAAGCTTCACGCTGTCCGCCTGGCATGATCGCTGGCCCTTTCAACGCCCCTTCTTCACCGCCGGATACACCCGCGCCGATAAAGTGAATGCCCGCTTCAGACAGCTCTTGGTTGCGGCGAACCGTATCCTGATAGAACGTGTTCCCACCGTCGATGACGATATCCCCCGGTTCTAGATACTTTTTCAACTGGGCGATCATATCATCCGTCGGCTTGCCCGCTTTCACCATCAACAAAACTCGTCGCGGCCGTTCCAACGAATCGATGAACTCTTGCATCGTGTAAGTGCCGACCAACTTCCGGCCTGCATGCTCTTCCAGCATTTGCTTTGTTCTTTCCGGCGACCGGTTGAACAGGGACACGGTATACCCTCTGCTCTCAATATTCAAGGCCAAGTTTTTGCCCATGACTGCTAGGCCGATTACGCCAATATCACTTTTCGCCATCAGGCTCCACCCTTTCTTCTCATCACATTGGCCTCACCGGTGTCAATCCACCGTGAGGCTTTACAAATCAAACATCGGAATGTCCCATGCAAATGCCCGTTCCACAAACCAAGCCAGCCCGAACAAGGCGATCACGACCGTCAAGCCACGCGCCACAAGGACAGATGGCTTGTACCGCCAGGCATAAGTTAGCAAAGGCCACACCAAAGCGACTAGGACGATTTGTCCCACTTCTATCCCAATGTTAAACGAAAACAATGCCGTCAACAAATGGTTTTTCGGCAACTGGATATCCGCCAAGGAACCCGCAAATCCCAAACCATGAATCAATCCAAAATAAAACGTCAGCACCCAGCGCTTCACCCACGGTTTCCCTTGGGCCAACCAAACATTTTCCAACGCCACGAACAAGATGCTGAGGGCGATCAACGCTTCCACCCACTTAGACGGAACAGCCAAGATATTCATCATCGCCAAGAACAATGTGATGGAATGCGCGACGGTGAACGAAGTGACCACCTTGAGCATCTCCCGCCAATGATCGCGCACCAGTAGAAGCGCCATCAAAAAAGCCAAGTGGTCAAACCCAAACCATATGTGCTCCACACCCAGCTGGAAAAATTCTTGAGCAGCTACCCACCAAGACAGGGCCGTTCCGGCATGAACCGTCAACTCCCTGACACTCTCGCTGAAGACAAATGTGCTCTTCGCCCCATTCTCCGAGAGGGTCAACACATTTTGGTGCTGTTTACCCGCCACGTCAAAAAAAAGGTCGTCCACAAAGGATAGCTTGCCCAATTTTTGATTGGATGAATAAACCAACTTCAGTTCCACGTGCGCATGGTTCTGCCAATCCGCCGCCACTAAACGCACCTGCATCAGCCGATCTTCATTGCTGATCTTGAAAGACTGACGGATCATGCGCTCCAGTTTGGATTTGGTTTCAGACGACAACGGTTCATTTTGTTGCAATCGAATCCCATCGATCCGCGCCAATAAGGCCGCTTCCACCAACATCTCCACGGTAAGGGATGTCTCGTGCAACGAGGCTTTCGTCGACACAATGGTCAACGGATGGGCGGACGTTTGATGCACAGGCAATAACAAAAATAAGGCCAGGACGACGATCAACCACCTGCGCCACCCGTTCCGCATCGGCATCACTCCTTGTCAAACATACTCACGATTATATCATGTTTGAACGAAGGCATTTGCCCAACTTGCGGAAATGTTCATACGCCAATGCACCTCGGGTGTTGTCCTTTTGCTTTGAAATCATTAGAGAGTAGCATAGTCTGAAGCCCCCCTTATAGTCAAGGGGGGCTTATCGGTTTCACTGCCCATACTTCCTGCACAACCGCCTCGATCCAGCGCGGAATCAAAGGGCTGGGCAAATAAGCTTGCCCCGTGTACACCACCTCGGCGCCGCTGAGTCGCTTTGGCAACTTGTTCCGGGTAAAAGTGCCTTCGCTCAAAAAGAGGGGCACGACCAACACCCGGTACCTTGTTGACAACGCTAAAAGCTGCTGTCGTACATTATCTGGCAACAAGGTGGCACAGGCAACAGCGGCAAATCCCAACTTGGCTTGCAATTGCCGAGCCAAACTCTTCATCATCGCTAGCCACTGTTCCTGAGATCCAGTCTGGTCACTCCCATGCCCCACCAATAATAATGCTTCTTCTGCTGGCTGGGTAGATAGAGAACTCGCCCGCTCGGCCAGTACTTCCACGATCAACGGATGATCATCCATGGCTGGGCACAAGCGAACAACCAGATCACCCGGCACTGCCTGCTGAATCATTTCCTTGTGAGATTCGCTCCCCATACCGAGCAGGTGACGGATCTCTTCTATATGGGTGCTTCCAGAAGAAACGAACAGTGGCACCGCGGCAAGGTCAGTAACCCCTTGCTGTTTCAGCGACGCGATCCCTTGCGCTACCGACCGTCCAGGCACATACTCCAAAAAACTGGTCGCCAGCGGGGCATCTACTGCCGCTTGTGACACAGCACAGTCAACCAGGTGCACCCAATCTTTGTTTTTTGAACCATGCGCGATCACCAGCACACCGCGTTTACCCATCCAGCCTCACCCCTGTGTTTCCATCTGCCCGTTTATGCCCGTTCTCGATAGATGCGGCGGTACGATTGCAGGCAGAGAAAAGCGAAAAACATGCTAACCATCCCGCTCAATATACTTTCAGACACCAGCAAAAGATTCACCAACCCGTCGGCCACCAGCAACCCCATTGTGATCAAATACACATGACGGGAAAACGGCTTCCCCCTCAGCTCATAGAAAGTGACATAAAAATAAAGTGCTACCAAAAATGAATGGACGGCAAAGACGGGCAATTGAGCGACAAACAATTGATAAAGCCCTCCGCCGAGAAACAAGACAGCGATGATCAGGTAAAAGCCCAGCATCTCTGTCGCCCCCTTTTTAAAAGGAGCCCGCCTCTTTGAAAGGCGAGCTCCCCAACCTTTTATAGTCCGATTTCTTCTTTAATCAATTTGTTGACCAGTTGCGGATTGGCTTTCCCTTTGGTCGCTTTCATCACTTGACCCACGAGGAAACCGAGTGCGCGGTCTTTGCCGTTTTTCAAGTCTTCCACCGACTCTTGGTTGGCCGCCAACACTTTGGTCACTTCCTCACGCAACTGCCCTTCGTCGCTGATTTGGACGAGGCCCTTCTCTTCGACAATCACATTTGGTTCTTTACCGGTTGCAAGCATCTCTTTAAACACTTTTTTAGCGATTTTGGTGCTGATCGTCCCTTTTTGGATCAGTTGGATCATGCCAGCCAGATGGGCAGGTGTCATCACGATATCCGTGATTTCTTTCCCTTCCGCATTGAGGTAGCCCAACAGATCAGTAATCACCCAGTTGGAGGCCAATTTGGGGTCGACATTGGCCGCGACCACTTGCTCATAATAATCGGCAACTGCCTTGGTATTGGTAAGAATCGTGGCATCGTAGTCGGACAGTTGGAATTCTGTCATATAACGCTCCTTACGAGCATCTGGCAACTCCGGCAACTCGCGACGGATCGCTTCTTTCCAAGCCTCTGAAATATGCAAGCGTACCAGGTCCGGTTCTGGGAAATAGCGGTAGTCATGCGCTTCTTCCTTGCTGCGCATCAATTTGGTGCGATTTTCATTTTCCAACCAGCGCAATGTCTGCTGGGTGATCTTCTCGCCCCGATCCAACATCTCCGCTTGGCGTCCTTGCTCATATTCCAACGCCCGCTCCACATTGCGGAACGAGTTGAGGTTTTTCATTTCCGTTTTGGTGCCAAACTCCTTTTGTCCCACCGGCCGCAAGCTGATGTTGGCGTCACAGCGGAGAGAGCCTTCTTCCATCTTCACATCGGACACACCGGTGTACTGAATGATCTGCTTCAATTTCTCCAGATACGCTCTGGCTTCCGCTGGAGAGCGCAAATCAGGCTCCGACACAATCTCGATCAATGGCACACCGACCCGGTTGAAATCGACGAGGGACCCTTCCCCTTCTTCCAAGTGGTTCAGCTTTCCTGCATCCTCTTCCAAATGAAGGCGTGTGATCCCGATTCGTTTTTTCTCCCCATCCACCTCAATCTCAATCCAGCCGTTTTGCCCGATGGGTTGGTCGTACTGCGAGATTTGATACGCTTTGGGTGAGTCTGGATAGAAGTAGTTTTTCCGATCGAACTTGCTGTATTCAGCGATCTCGCAGTTCAAGGCCATGGCTGCCTTAATCGCGAAGTTGACCGCTTCTTTGTTCAGCACCGGCAACACTCCGGGATGTCCCAGACACACCGGGCAGGTGTGGCTATTTGGCGGAGCCCCGAATTCCGTAGAACAGCCGCAGAAAATCTTGGTTTTCGTGGAAAGCTCCACATGAACTTCCAGTCCGATCACCGTTTCATATTTGCTCATGCTTGTTTCCCTCCCAACGGCGGAACAGGCAGTCGTTCCGTTTCTTGCTCAAACGCGTGTGCCACACGGAGTACGGTCGCTTCGTCAAATGCTTTGCCGATGATTTGCAGGCCGACCGGCAAGCCTTCAGCCAAGCCGCACGGCACGCTAATCGCGGGCAATCCAGCCAAGTTGACAGGGATGGTCAAGATGTCGTTCATGTACATTGTCAACGGATCGTTGATGTTTTCTCCGATCTTAAAGGCCGTCGTCGGCGTCGTCGGACCGACGATGACGTCATAGTCAGCGAATACCCGTTCAAAATCTTGACGGATCAAGGTGCGCACTTTTTGCGCTTTCAAATAGTACGCATCATAATAACCCGAGCTAAGCGCATACGTACCCAGCATAATCCGCCGTTTCACTTCCGAGCCGAATCCTTGGCTACGCGTTTCGAGGTACATGTCCAACAGATTTTGCCCTTGTTTGCGCACACCGTAACGAACCCCGTCATAACGGGCCAAGTTGGACGAAGCTTCCGCTGGAGCGATCAGATAATAAGCGGCCACGGCATAGTCGGAGTGAGGCAACGACACCTCTTCCACCACCGCTCCCATTTGTTCCAGCTTCTTGATCGCCGCTTGAACGCGCTCTTTGACCCCCGCATCGATCCCTTCGCCCATCATCTCTTTGGGCACTGCCACTTTGAGCCCCTTGATATCGCCAGTCAGGGCGGACAAGAAGTCAGGCACGTCCACTTGGGCCGACGTAGAGTCTTTGGCATCATGCCCGGAGATCGCCTGCAACACATAAGCGGCGTCTTCCACGTTTTTGGTCAACGGGCCGATCTGATCCAACGACGAAGCAAAAGCGACAAGACCGTACCGGGAGACCCGTCCATAGGTAGGCTTGAGGCCGACCACGCCGCAAAACGCCGCTGGTTGCCGGATCGATCCGCCTGTGTCGGAGCCCAAAGCGTAATAAACTTCCCCCGCTGCAACAGCTGCCGCAGAACCACCGCTAGAACCACCCGGCACCCGGGAGAGGTCCCAAGGATTGTATGTAGGATGGAAACCGGAGTTTTCCGTAGAGCCACCCATGGCGAATTCATCCATGTTCAGTTTGCCGACGGTAACCGATTCGGCTTCAGCAAGCTTATCGACAACCGTAGCATTATAAATCGGGTTGTAGTTAGCGAGCAACTGGCTGGCGCAAGTGGTCGTCAGCCCTTCCGTGCACAAGTTGTCTTTGAGCCCGGCTGGCAATCCTCCCAACAAGCCGCGTGTGGAGGAGTTGGCCCACTTTTTGTCTAGCTCTGCTGCTTGTTTGCGCGCCCCTTCTTCATCCACTTTCAAAAAAGCGCGCACGTCGCCGTCCACTTTCGCAATTTGCGCCAAGGACTCTTCAACCAGGTCACTTGCCGACAATTCGCGAGTGGAGAGTCGTTTATGTATTTCCTTCAATGAGTCACGCAATAAAGACATTCCGTTTCCCCCCTATTATTCAAATACAGCTGGCACGCGGAACATGCCGTCTTGCTGCTCCGGCGCATTGGCCAATGCTTTGTCCCGCTCAAGCGAAGGCCGAACCTCGTCTTCCCGAAGCACATTCTGCATGGGCAGGACATGACTCGTTGGTTCCACGGCTTCTGTATCCAACTCGTTCAGCTTTTCCACAAATTGAAGAATAT
The DNA here is from genome assembly GCF_003003125.1 of Laceyella sediminis. Lineage (GTDB taxonomy): Bacteria > Bacillota > Bacilli > Thermoactinomycetales > Thermoactinomycetaceae > Laceyella > Laceyella tengchongensis. Next base: position 104,006 of record NZ_PVTZ01000005.1, read on the forward strand.
CGTTAAGCTGGGTGGTGTATTGCTCCGCCTCTTCCTCGGACAACTTCAATCGGCCCAGCATCGCTACTTTTTGCACTTGTTCTTTGGAAATAGACAATTTTCTTCACCTCCGCAAACAATAAACCTTGCATCATAAGTCAAATCTTTTCACAGTATAGCACAAAAAGAAAGCCAACACTCACTAAGGAGTGTCGAGACGGATGACAAAGTGCCCCAAAGCGGGTTGTCAGACTGCATTCCCTAGCGGCCCCAAACGATCGAAGTCGCTTCCCTTCCATCACAGGGCCTAAGACGAACATGCAACTGACGGGGGTTGTCTACCATCTGAACACTCACAAAGGAATGTCGGCAAAAGCATGATTCACCTTTTACACTATAACAATCGAAATATTCCATCTCTTCCTGGCGACGCTTGCCTGCTGGTGAAATTATGATCTGTATTGGCGGAAGTAGTCCTTGATGATCGCCACAAACGGCTCTAGTGTTTCCACCGCTTCCTCTTTGCAAATGAATACGATGCTCTCCTTTCGGTATTGTTTGGGGATGGGATAACTGCGAACCCATCCTTCCTGCACCAGTTTGTCGCTCATGGAACGGGAAACAAGGGCCACCCCCATCCCGGAGCGCATGCACCCTAGCAGATTTTCTATCGTATAAAATTCTATTTTTTTATGGGGGATGATCTGTTCCTCAGTCAACCACCGTTCCAACTTGGCCCGGTATCGACATCCCGACCGCAAAAGAAGTAGCGTTTGATTTTGCAAGTCTTTATACAAGGTCAACGGGGGATGAGAAGCGTTCATAATCAAAACCAATTCTTCGTCGATAATGTGCTCTTTGGCGAGCTTCACTTCTTTGTCGAAGTCGATCACCAACGCACCATCCAATTCATTGGCAAGCACGGCATTGGTAAGCTCTTCGGTGGTGCCGGTCGACAAGGATAGGTTTACTTGGGGATGCAATTGATGGTAAAGGGAGATGATGGGTGACATGTGGAGGTTGGATGTAATGACTGTCGCACCAACAGCCAAGGAATCGGGGGCGGGTGGCAGGTGATGGATGGACTGTTTCATTTCTTCATAAAGGGCTAATATTTTTTTGGCGTATTCCAAAAAATCTTTTCCCTTCGGTGTCAATTCCACGCCCCGACCTGTTCGGTAAAACAACTGTGTCTGAAAAACCGACTCGATCTTTTTGATCCGGTTGGAGACATTGGCCTGAACATAATTCAAGCGGACGGCCGCCTTGCTGATGCTTTTATGGGTGGCCACGGATTTAAACACTTCCAAATCACTGATATTCATGTCCCAGCATCACCTGTGTATGATTTTTTTTATATCTATTATTAACACTAATAGTTTAACATAAATAAATTTAGACATTAAAATGCAACGTAAAAGGATTGTTTAAATATTCCGTATAATGGGAGTAGGTAGCATGGCTTTGACTTATCCAAAAGGATCTCAACCCCGCTATGAAAAATGCGAACTGGGCGTTTTTTTGGATGAAACGTTGCGCGAAGGTTCGGAGCGTTGCCTATATGCTGTAGACGATGACAAACAGTTTGAGCTGATCACCGAGTGGGCGGACTCTGGCATCCGTAACATCATCGTCGGTTCCGAAAACCTTTTCAACTTTGTTTGCCGACGCTTCGGATAGCAATATGAAATATTGGAGAAGCAAACGTCGATCGCGATCGCCATTTTGATCTCCTTGCTGATCTCCGTCGTCACCGTGTCAGCACTCCTCATTTCGCTTGGGCAAACCTTGATTCCATAATAAATGGCTTGCATAAAGAGAAGGGCTTTCCTTCTCCTTTTTTCTCTTTACCGCTTCCAGCGTGCATGATTACGATTCAAATACGATTTGCCATTTTAAAAATTGTATATATAATTAGAATAAAATCTCTATTTTAATACCGCTTTCTTGAGGAGGTATGGTATGATCCGTTCTCGTTGGCTTTCTTATCTGCTATGGACAGGCATCTCTGTGCTTGGCGCCGCCGCTTTCGCCATCCTCGCGCTACAACGCGGTGAGTCGGTCAACGCCATCTGGCTACTGACGGCCGCCATCTGCTCTTATGCTATCAGTTACCGCTTTTACAGCCGTTTCTTGGCCAGAAAAGTGTTTGAATTGGACGACAACCGCAAAACTCCAGCCGAGATTCACAATGACGGCAAAGATTTCGTCCCCACCAACAAATGGGTCTTGTTTGGGCACCACTTCGCAGCGATCGCTGGCGCCGGCCCACTCGTCGGCCCGATCTTGGCCGCGCAGATGGGCTATCTGCCTGGCACCCTGTGGATCATTGTCGGGGTCGTGATCGGCGGCGCCGTGCATGATTTTATCGTTCTCTTCGGTTCCATGCGCAGAAACGGAAAATCCATCGGTGACATGGTCAAAGAAGAGATCGGGCCAGTGGGGGGCTTCACCGCCCTGTTCGGCATTCTCGGCATTCTGATCATCTTATTGGCCGTGCTGGGCCTGGTAGTTGTCAAAGCGCTCGCCGACAGCCCTTGGGGCATGTTCACCATCGCCATGACCATCCCCATCGCCCTGTTTATGGGTGTTTATATGCGTTATTTGCGTCCGGGGAAAGTGCTGGAAACCTCATTGATCGGGTTTGCCTTGCTCCTGCTTTCTCTCTATCTGGGGCAATGGGTGTCCACCCATCCGACGCTAGCCGCCCACTTCACCCTGGAAGGCACCACCATTGCCTGGCTCATGATCATTTACGGCTTTATCGCTTCTGTTATCCCGGTTTGGCTGTTGTTGGCACCCCGCGACTATCTGAGCACCTTCCTGAAAGTGGGCACGATCTTCGCGCTGGCCTTCGGTATTTTGCTTGTACTTCCTGATTTGCAAATGCCCGCGATCACCAAATTCATCGACGGCACCGGCCCCGTGTTTGCTGGCGACCTCTTCCCGTTCGTCTTCATCACCATCGCTTGCGGCTCCATCTCCGGGTTTCACGCCTTGGTTTCATCTGGCACCACTCCCAAAATGATTACTCGCGAATCCCATGCGCGGATGATCGGCTTCGGGGGCATGCTGACGGAGTCACTCGTCGCGGTGATGGCACTGATCGCCGCCTGTCTGCTCACACCAGGCGTCTACATGGCCATGAATAGCCCAGCAGCCATCATCGGCACCGACGTAGCCTCCGCTGCTGCTACGGTTTCCAAGTTCGGCGAAGTATTCACGATCACACCGGCCGACCTGCAAAATTTGGCCAACGACATCGGTGAACAGTCGATCTTGTCGCGCACGGGCGGCGCACCCACGTTGGCAGTTGGCATTGCGACCATTTTCTCCAGCGTGATCGGCGGGAAGGCACTCATGGCCTTCTGGTATCACTTCGCCATCTTATTTGAAGCAGTGTTCATCCTGACGACGATTGACGCCGGCACACGGGTTGGCCGTTTCATTTTGCAAGATCTGCTGGGGCATTTCCATCCCAAGTTAGGAAAAACAGACTGGTATCCCGCCAACATCATGGCCAGCGGTCTGGTCGTAGCCGGATGGGGTTACTTTTTATACCAGGGCGTGATTGACCCGCTTGGCGGCATCAACACCCTGTGGCCGCTATTCGGCATCGCCAATCAGATGTTGGCGGTTGTGGGGTTAGTGATAGGCACGACGATTCTCATCAAGATGGGAAAAGCGGTGTACGCTTGGGTTAGTTTTGTTCCGCTCGTTTGGCTCACAACGGTGACGATGACTGCGGGGTGGCAAAAGCTATTCCACGACTCCCCCTCTGTCAGTTTCTTGCGAGCAGCCGAAAAATACGAGCAGGCAATCGCTTCCGGACAAGTGCTGGCACCAGCCAAATCCATTGCAGAGATGGAGCGCATCGCGTTCAACAACCACATTGATGCGGTGATGACACTCCTCTTCATGGCCTTGGTGGCAATCATCATTCTCGATGCGGTGCGCGTCTGGTATAAAGTGCTGGTCAAGCGGGAAAACCTCCCGCTGAAGGAGGCGCCCTATGTCCCACGCCAACCTGGAGTATAAGGGAGGGAAAGTCATGGAAAAACAAGCGACTTGCCCCATCTGGCTAAAAATGTTGAAAGCGCTGGCATCTTATCTGAACGGCATGGCCGGGGTGCCAGACTATGAGCGGTATCTCGCGCATTTTCACAAGCATCATCCTGGAGAAACCCCACTTACCGAAGCGGAATTCCATCGTCGGGCCACCGATGAGAAATATGGCGGCGGGAGCATTCGCCGGTGCTGTTGAACAAAAAGCCAGACGGCCATAAGGCTGTCTGGCTTTTTGTTTGCCGGCGCATCAGATCCCTTAGTTTGTTTGCGACTTCACTTCTTCTTTCTTCACTTCGGCTTTTGCGGAAGCAGGTTCCGTCACAGTCGCCGCAATTGCTTGGGGATTCTCTTTTTTGTCGTCATCATCCATCAGGCCGTTGGTCGCGTTTTTAAACTCACGAATCGACTTGCCAAGGGCTCGTCCCAAGTCCGGCAACTTCTTCGGTCCAAACAGAATCAATGCCACGATAAAAATCAGAATCCACTCAATCCCATTGATGCCCATGGTTTCCCTCCTTCCGGCAAAAAAGATCGGGCGCATTCTCAGTTGTATTATACAGCTATTTGCCGCCAATAGAAAAGAAAAGCCTATTTTCCCCTCGCACTGGGCTCTTCCTTTTAAATCTTCACCTAAACAAAAAAAGCACTGTCCAACAGCGCTTTTCACATCAACCCACGCTTTTGTCCATCAGCTTGGACAACTCCTTTTTTTGCTCCGGCGAACAGAGCGCCAACGCTTGCATGATTTTAGATTGCCATTCTTCCTCCCGCGCCAGCTGTTCATCAAATGTTTGTTGCCGATGTCGCATAGACGCGATCTCCTGTTTGATCTCCTTCATGTCCTTTTCCAATCCGACCCAATGCCGCTCCCACTTCTCCAAACGCTGTTCCAAACGCACCATATCTTCGTGCATCCGGTTCATGTCCGTCTTCAACTGCTCCACGCTCGCTCCTTGGACATCCAATCTTTCAAGCACCGCATAGATGAGCGATTTGATCTCCTCCATTACCATCAGCCCCAACCCTCTTAATTATTCTCATACGCTTCTCTTTTCTATCATCAACCTTCTACAAAAGCCTTGTTACCAATCGGCTCCTTCCCAACCCGCACGACAATCTCATGTATATTATATGATAACCTCAACATCCAAAATATGTCTATCCTGCTAATTTTTTCTCTAACTGCCTACTTGCTTGCGAGAGACTATAATTGATCACAAAATAGACCAACGACACAAAAATCAGCAAAGGAACGGTCATGTTGTAATAACGGCTGTACACGATTTGCGCGTTATGCATCAATTCGGGCAATGAAATGGCTACCGCAAGTGAAGTGTCTTTCAATAATGAGACAAATTGGCTCACCATCGGCGGAATCATGCGCCGCAATGCTTGCGGCAACACAATGTGCCACAAAGTTTGCACATAAGTCAAACCGGAAGCCCGCGCCGCCTCGATTTGCCCCTTGTCAACCGAATTCAGGCCACCGCGCACGATTTCCCCGACCAGCGCAGATGTAAAAATGGTCATGCTGATGATCACCGATATGGTGATCGGCAATTCCCAGCCCCACTCTTTGAAAGCGAAAAACCCGAAGAAGATGATCAACAAAAGTGGGAGGTTGCGAACCGTTTCGATATATAGCGCCGCCAAGTGGGATAGCACGGGTATTTTGGTGTAGCGTAGCGTTCCCAAGACAATGCCGCATATGAAGCTGAACAAAATCGAAAACAAGGCGACTTCCAAGGTGACCAACAGACCATCCAGCAACGTCTTCATAATGTCGGCGCGCGTCAAAAAGGAAAAATCCATCGCTTCCCCCTCCATTTAACTAGATTCCTTGCCCAGCCAACGGCGTTCTAAAAAATGGACCAACAGGCTGAGTGGAACAGTCAGCAGCAGATAAACGACCGCAACAAAAAGATATACAGGCGTCACATCTGCTTCCGTCGTAGCCACATCGGTGAAATACATCAATTCTCCGCCCGCGATTACCGCCAACACTGACGAGTTTTTCACTAGATTGATGAACTGGTTACCAAGCGGCGGGACAATCAGTTTAAACGCCTGCGGCAAAATAACGTACCACATCGCCTGGACATAAGTCATTCCCGACGACCTGGCCGCTTCCATCTGCCCGCGCGGCACGGATTGGATTCCGGCTCGAATCACTTCCGCGATATAGGAACTGGTGTAAATGGACAAGCCGATCGTCCCCACCGCAAACTGTGAGAGCTTGATCCCCACCGCAGGTAAAGCGAAAAAGACAAAGAAAATCTGCGCGACGAGGGGGGTGTTGCGGATGAACTCAACATACGCCGTTCCAAAACCGGCCAACGCCTTAACACCGGAGATGCGCAACACGGCAATCACCGTACCTAAGATCAGGCTGAAAACCAGTGCGAGCAAACTAACGGAAATCGTTGTCCACAACCCATCATAGAACTCTTGCTGATAAAACTCCAAAAAACTGAAATCCACCTGCACGCCACTCCTTTCTCATTCCCGCTCGGCTGAAAGCAATCTTCACACAGTGTCAGCGCCTCCTCATTTCATCGGAAAAGGATGTTTTCCGACCGCATACCAGTGAAACCGCTGGAAAACATCCTTCCCATCCTTTGCTTCCTCTTCTATTTCCCAGGAGAAGCTTGTACTGCCTGTCGGGGTAGATCTTGAGGCGGCGCTTGTTTAAACCACTTCATGTACAGTTTGGCATAGGTACCATCCGCGATGATTTGATCGAGAAATTGATCGACATAAGCCCGTAGCTCATTCGCCCCTTTTTTCAAGCCGATGCCGTAAGGCTCTTTGGTGAATTGACCCCCAACCAATTTGAAGTTGGGATCTTGTTGTTGCATGCCCATCAATATACTGTCATCCGTGGTCAAGGCGTCCACTTGACCCGCGCGCAAAGCGGTAAACGCATCGGCGTAATTTTCGTACAATTGAATTTGCGCGCCAGGCTCCACCGACTTCAGGTTGTTTCCGCTGGTCGCCCCTTTGGCCGTGGCCACTTTTTTCCCTTTGGTGTCATGCACTGTTTTGATGGGACTGTTGTTGGGGACGAGTAACGATTGACCAGCCATGAAATAAACGCGGGAGAAATCGACTTCTTTTTTTCGCTTCTCCGAGATGGTCATCGTAGCGCAGATCAGATCGATGTCTCCACCATTGAGCAGCTTGATCCGCGTTTTGGAATTCACTTCTTTTAACTCCAACTTGGACTCATCGCCCAGCATGCGCTTAGCTAGTTCTTTCATCAAGTCGATTTCAAACCCTTTGACCTGCCCGTCCGCGGGATCTTTATATCCAAACAGGTGCGTATCGTATTTGACGCCGGCAACCAGCTTTCCACGTTGCTTAATCTGTTCGAGCGAGTTGTCATCGGCTATCTTTCCCCCACCGCCGGTTCCGTTGCAAGCGGCGCCAAACAACGCCATGGCGGCTATCAGTAAAAGAGTGCACCATTTGCGCATGCTTATCTCCCCTTTTCATGTGCCTTCTTTCCACTCCACCGTTCTTTTAACACGTCCTGCCCCACGCGTGGCTCAGTGTTTTAAGATTTTGCTCAAAAAAACCCGTGTCCGCTCTTCTTTCGGGTGGTTGAAAAACTGGTCAGGAGTAGCGTCTTCCAAGATGCGGCCCCCATCCATGAAAATAATCCGGTCCGCCACTTCACGGGCAAATCCCATTTCGTGTGTCACCACGACCATGGTCATCCCTTCATTGGCCAGTGTTCGCATCACATCCAACACTTCGCCGATCATTTCGGGGTCCAGTGCCGATGTCGGTTCATCAAACAGCATGATCTTCGGCTTCATGGCCAACCCACGGGCAATAGCCACGCGTTGTTGCTGTCCGCCTGACAACTGAGCTGGATAGCTGTCCGCTTTTTCCGGAATGCCCACTTTGGCCAAGTATTGTCGCGCGATGCGTTCCGCTTCCTCCTTGGGCATTTTGCGCACTTTGCGGGGTGCCAACGTGATATTTTCCAACACCGTTTTATGCGGATACAAATGAAAATGCTGAAACACCATGCCGATTTCTTGGCGCAAGCGATTGATGTCCGTTTTTTTGTCCTGCACATTGTATCCATCCACAATCAGCTCTCCGTCCGAGATCGTCTCCAACTGATTAATGCAACGCAACAACGTGCTTTTGCCCGAACCACTCGGGCCCAAAATGACAACCACCTCACCGGCATTGATCTCAAGATGGATATCGCTTAAAACTTGAAAGTCGCCATACCATTTATTCACTCCCTTAAAACGGATGATGGCTAATCCCTCCCTTCATCGTGCAAAGAGTAACAATAGTCAATCTTTTATTCCGGTCACCCGGTCATGCTTTCATCTTACATTGAAGGCTTCAAAAAACGACAAATCGCTACAATAAGTTACAAATCGCCGCCATTTCTTTTTTCCGGCCACTCTGGCCCCCTCTCTTGCTTGCTCTTCGCACGAGGGCGTGTCTGGCAAATAACAAACCCCGAACCCCACCTACACAGGTGAGATTCGGGGCTCTTCCGCATGAAGCCGCATATCGATGTGATGAACGGGCCATATCAAGCTCGACCCAGTCGCTCGCGAGGCGTGACACACATCCCTTCCTCGCGTGAACGTCATCATCCCTCCTCTTTATTCAGTTGAGCAAGCCTAATCGATACGCTTTCAAAGCCTTCGAAATCTCCTCCATCACAAAATTATCCTGGCTGTCCCTATGAAGAAACAAAGGTTCCAGATGGTGCGTCAAAATGGCGTCAACCTTGGCTGGCGGGAACTTGTCCGGTAGGAGAATGCTATGTATCGCTAATCCGTCTACCAACGCATACAGTCGCTCCGTCTCCAAATCAAGGTCAAGATCAGGCTTTAACAAGTTCACCTGCGTCAGCAAGCGTAGCGCTCCCCGAATAATTTGGTGCAAGTCTTCATACATCTCTTCATTCAGCGGCTGTAGCTCAGGGTCATGTAGCGCCTTGGCTGAAAACGAATGCCACACTTCCACTTCCAACTGCCTGTCCTCATCCAATGGGATGAATTGCTCCAGCAACAGCTTGAGGTCATTGAAGGGAACTCCCGTGTAAGGAATGGTTTCCAACCGTTGCGCGATGCGGTCAATCAGATGCTTGGTGGCAAACACGAACAGCTGCGACTGGTTGGAAAAATAATAGCGCATCGAGCTGACCGGCAATCCCGCTTCTTTGGCGATGTTGCGCACCGTGCATTGCTCCAGCCCTTCGTTACGAATGACCCGCCAAGCAGCTTCCGCGATTTTCTGTTTTTGTTTTTCGTGATCCACTTTTTTTGGCATGACCTGATTATAGCACACTTGATTTATTTGGCACAATTGTGCTAATATTTATTTGGTACCCTTGTACGAATTAAATCCAAAGGATTGGAGAGGAAGCATAAAAGATGGCACACGCCAAGCGAATCAAAACGCTGGACATTTTGCGGGGGTTAGCGATCTTAGGCACATTGGGGACCAACATCTGGCTATTTGCGTATTTGGGTGACTTAAATTATCTTTTAACCTTTACCCACAACGAATGGTGGTCCTCAGCGGACACGTTTTGGCGCACCTTGATGCTTGCATTGGTCAACGGAAAATTGCTCGGTTTGTTAGCGATCATGTTCGGTATCGGATTAGAGTTGAAATATCGGCAAGCGCAACGATTGGGGCGCCCTTGGCCGGGCATGTATATATGGATTTCACTCATTTTGCTGTTGGAAGGATTTCTACACTTCACCTTGGTGATGGAGTACGACATTTTGATGTCTTATGCCGTGACGGCGATGCTAGTCTCCTTCATCGTCAAGGGGGGAGAAAAAGTGATGCGCATCGCCATGATCGTCTTCGCGGTCATTCACGTTTTCTTCATCGGCTTCGTCAGCTTGGGCGTGCTAGCTCATCAAGTCACCGCCGACACGATGGCCACTCCTCAAGCGGTGATCACCCTCTATCAAAGCGGAACCTGGTGGGAACAGGTGCAATATCGGCTCAGTGATTTTTGGCTCTTGCGCCTCGAAGCGCTCTACGCCATTCCTTACAATACCCTTCTGTTTTTGATCGGTGTCAAATTGATGCGAAAAGGGGCCTTCCAAGATGACATCAACGGACGGAACCTGCGGAAGAAATTGATGAAGATCGGTTTGCTCGTCGGCTTGCCTCTCAATTTGTTGTGGTTTGTTCCTGGCGGTTATTTCGACTTTCCGGTGCGGTATCTATTCGCCCCGATTCTATCGCTCGGTTACATGGGGTTGATCGGGTGGTTGGTAGACAAATTCCGTTCCTTGTCTCTGTGGGGCTTCTTGGAGAACGCGGGTAAAATGTCCTTGAGTTGTTATGTGTTGCAGAATATCGTGTGCTCGATTTTGTTTTACGGATGGGGAATTGGTTTGGGCGGCAATCTCAACTCACTTACGGTCATCGCCATTTGGATCGGCGTCTGCCTGTTTCAACTGCTTTTCGCCCACTTATGGCTCCGGCGCTTTCACATGGGGCCGATGGAAACTGCCCGCAAGGCGCTGACTGGATTGCTGGAGAAAGGAAAACGGACGGAAAAAAGCTTGCGCGCCTGATTGCAGGGCGCCACGACAAATAAGCCGCCGGGTCGATTCCCGACGGCTTATTCTTTGCACAAGCTTACAGCGCTTCGGATACCAATTTTGCTTGGGTGAACAGCAACAGGTAGTCACGGCCACCTGCTTTGGAGTCCGTGCCGGACATGTTGAATCCGCCAAACGGATGAACACCTACCAGCGCACCCGTGCACTTGCGGTTGAAGTACAGGTTACCCACGAAGAATTCCTCGCGTGCACGCTCCAAGTGCATGCGGTTGCGGGAGATGACGGCACCGGTCAAACCGTAATCGGTGTTGTTGGCAATCTCCAAGGCATCGTCAAAGTCTTTCGCTTTGATAAACGCCACCACCGGACCGAAAATTTCTTCTTGGGCAATCCGTGCGTCAGGTGCCACATCCGCAAACACGGTCGGCTGGATGAAATAACCGTTACCTTCGGCTTTGCCACCGCCAGCCATCAGGCGGCCTTCTTGTTTTCCGATCTCAATGTATTCAAGGATTTTGTTGTACGCTTTGTCATCCACAACTGGACCCAGGTCAATACCCAAGGTTTGTGCTTCGCCAACTTTAAGCTCTTTCGTTTTGGCAACCACTTTTTCCAACACTTCATCATACACATCTTGGTGGATGATGGCGCGAGAGCATGCGGAGCATTTTTGGCCGGAGAAACCAAATGCCGACTTCACAATGCTGTCAACCGCCAAATCGATGTCGCAGTCACTGTCTACCACGATGGAGTCTTTTCCGCCCATTTCAGCCACTACGCGCTTAATCCATTTTTGGCCTGGCACGGTTTTGGCCGCCAACTCGTTGATGCGCAAGCCGACTTCACGGGAACCGGTGAAGGAAATGAAGCGGGTTTTCGGATGGGTCACAAAGTATTCTCCCACTTCTCTACCTGGTCCCGGTACATAGTTGACTACACCATCAGGCAGACCGGCTTCTTTGAGGATCTCCATGAATTTGTAAGCAATCACGTTGGTTGGTGTCGCTGGTTTCAGCACGACGGTGTTCCCAGCCACTACTGCGGCGGTGGTCATACCTACTGTGATCGCGAGCGGGAAGTTCCATGGCGGAATGATCGCACCCACGCCAAGCGGGATGTAGTAAAGGTTGTTGTCTTCGCCCGGCAATGGGGTCAGCGGTTGACGTTCGCTCAAGCGAATCATTTCACGGCCGTAGAACTCCATGAAATCAATCGCTTCCGCTGTATCCGCATCTGCTTCTGGCCAGCTTTTGCCCGCTTCCAATACCATCCAAGCCGAGAATTCATGCTTTTTGCGGCGCAGGATGGCAGCAGCTTTAAACAGCACACGCGCGCGTGCTTCCGGGCTCACTTTTTTCCAGCTTTCGAAAGCGGTGAGAGCCGTTTGCATCGCTTTTTCAGCCAATTCGGTATTGGCTTCGGACACAATCCCGATCACTTCATCCACATTGGATGGGTTGATCGATTTTACTTTGCGATCGGTTTTGATGTGCTCGCCGCCGATGATGATGTCATATTCTTTGCCCAGCTCAGACTTTACTTTGTTTAAAGCGGTTTCAAAAGCGCGACGATTAGCTTCTTGGGAAAAATCCGTAAACGGTTCGTTGCGGTACTCGATCATTTCATAACCTCCTATAGCTTGATCGTTCCTTGATAGTGTAGCCCACTACCCACCCTACCATGAAACGACGGGCAAAACGAGCCTTGTTTATTTTTATTTCAAACTATATCCTTATCACCTAATACTATACAATAATAAAATCCCAAATGAAAGTAAGAGTTCCTTTAACCCGTGACCGCTCCAGCTTAAGCACCTATCAATAAAAAAAGCTGGCTCCCCATCAAGGCTGTCGCTTCCACTTTCCACTTTTCCTCCTATTCCATTTTATTCTATCTGGTATTCCATCAACCCCATTCACTCTCTCCGTAAAATAATATTATCATCCACCTTTAAAATTTTTATAATCATGCATCAAATTGCATAAACATTCGCTTTATTCCTGCGACTACTGTCCATTTTCTCCGCATAACATGGTACGGAAATCGCATGCAAGGAGGAACAAACATGTCCGATATCAAACAGGCCACACATTTTGAGCAGCGGTTTTGGCTGGCTGTGTTGCGGGATCATTGCCAATTCATTCTTGATGCACTCGGCCCCTCCGAGGAGAAAGAAATCGCCCAAGCGCAGGCGCTGTTGCAACGGTTTACCCATTTGGCTGACCACAACCCCTTTGATCTAAACGCGTCACAGGAAGCCGCTCAATCGTTGCGAGAGCTGAAACTCCATCTTTTGCGCCGCTTGTTAACCGAATCCATCACCTTTCATTTGCCGCCAACCTTCATCAACCATATGGTGAACGAAATCGATGAGTATCTACGCATTTTGGGCTGCCTGATCAACAATCAAGTTCCGCCCCTTGAGCATCCTTTGCACCACCACCTGCTTTGGTTGCCCGACGCGGCCGGACACGCGGAAGGGATTCAAATCAATACGGATGGTACGGAAAAAGAATTCAAACGCAAACAACGCTATTTCATTAAAAAATTTGAGGAATTTTACATAAAGGCCATCGAGTTAACCGGGTATTTGCGAACACAGTTGTCTCATTTTCCCGCCTTGTCCCGTTTTAACAAAGAGGTGGATTTGGAGATCCGCGTGTTTCAAGCATTTTTGCGAGAGGTAGAAGAGCTTCGCCTCAGCAACAAGTTGTTAGGCACCCTTGCCCCGCTGATGGCCGATCACATGTACAGAGAAGAATGCTATTATCTGCATAAGCTGGCACAAGTTTCGGAAATTAAAAAACCCCGTTGCCGCCCAATAGAAATTTAGGCGGGCCCCCTAGTCATTCCACCACACTTCATGTTCCTCCCTTCATAGGATATAGCAATACCAACATTCTCTTAGGGGAGGAACATAACCGCCATGGACAATATCATAAGCAAGCAGCATAACAAACGATTGCTTCAACAAGACCCTCTCTTGGCTCCCCACCTACCCAAGACGCTCCCCCTCACTTTGTCCAACCTCGATGACATGCTAAAACGGTACGCTTTTGTTTATTTGAAACCGGATAATTCCTGCCAAGGCAAAGGGTTATTTCGTGTCGACCGCCTCGACCCTTTCCATTATGCCTTGCGCTCACGCGAAGAGCATCGCCCCCGCATCTACCATTCCCTCCACACCCTATACACCGTTTTGCTCAAACATAAAATGCGCCGTCGATATTTGATTCAGCGCGGAATTCGCAGCCAGACATTGACTGGGCAAATGGTAGACATCCGCGTGCACTTGTCCCGTGTGCACGGCAAGTGGGTGGTAGCAGGGATCGTCGGTCGCGTCGCACCCCGTCGCCGCATCGCTACCAATGCCTACAGCGGCGGGAAGTCTGTTCATGTCTACCCCCTCCTGACCAGAGGCATGGGATACACATCTTACGCCGCGCTAGCTACCATCGACGACATGATCGCGCTATCCCGTCGGGCTGTTGCGGTCATGAGCGCCCGCTATCCCAAATGGCCGGAATATGGACTGGATATAGGCATCGATGGCAATGGTCACCTTTGGATCTATGAAATCAATATCAAGCCTGGCGGTTTGGTGTTCAAAAACTTAAGCGCCAAAGCGTATAGGCGGATTCTGCTGTTGCACAAGCTGGCTCGCTGACGAGGAGTCGGCGATTGATTCTGTCTAGGACGTGTCAGATGAATAGGCCAGTGGCTCCAAAACCATTTTCTCATTCGCTTCACTTGTGCATCGGCGCTCCTCGAGAAAAGGTTTTTCCGCCGCTTCTTCCCCACACAACCTTGATTTGCCAGATACACCCTAGCGGACGGGTATAAGGCTATTTCATCCGTGGCATGCTAGAAGGTGATGACAAACGCAAGGGGCGAAGGTTGATGAGCCATCCGTTTCAGTTATTAGTGAAATTCATTTATACCAGTCTCATTCTCTACCTCATATTAGGCTTTGCCTATCACGTCCCGACCGCGTGGATTTTGCTCACCAGCATTGTCTTGACTTTATCGGGCTATGCAATGGATGTCTATCTCCTGCCGCGGATCGGTAATCTGTTTTCAACCCTCTCCGATTTGTTTGTGAGCTTCACTTTGGTCTGGTTGATCGGCACCTACACATTTGATAGCGACATCGGACTGCAATTGTATAAGCTTCAAAACATCCCGCTTTTTCAGCTTTCGCTAACGGTTTCCATCATCTACAGCGCGATTGAATGGTTCTTTCACCGCTGGATCCATCGTCTGAGCGGAAAGGAAGAAATTTTTCCGTAAAAAAGCAACCCCCAGCCTTAGGCCGAGGGGTTGCTCTTTTTTCTCGTTCAATTATACAACGTATTTTTCCGCATCCAAGATGCGCGCAGCAATGGTCCGTTTCAAAGCCACTTCGTTCAGCGGTTCGAGGCGTGTGAGTCTCTTCAGGACAGACAGTTGCGTACGCAACACATCTCCCTCTTCCAACGCTGCCAGGGTGTGGCGAGCAAACGATTCCACCCGCTGGAACGATTCGTAGATGAACGCGCGAGTCAAATCGATTTTGGCTTGCTCTTTGTCTTCGCCATTTTTGGAGATGGCTTTTTTGGTGCGCAACAGCGCGCTTTCCATAGCGAACGTCTCAATCGCGATGTCTGCGATGTCACGCAGAATTTCCTGTTCTTTGTTCAATTCGGCCTCGTATTTTTGCACGGCCAGGCCTGCGACCATCAGGAACACCTTTTTGGCGTTTTCCACCAGATGCTCTTCCGCTTCCAAAGCAGGAGCGTCTTCTTCTGGGATGTATGGCATCATGGACAGCAGCTCTTCTTGAAGTTCCATTCCCGCTTGCAGGAGCGCCAGCTCGCCTTTCATCGCTTTTCTCATCAGGGTCGCCGGAATGAGCAGGCGGTTGATTTCGTTGGTGCCTTCGAAGATGCGGTTAATCCGCGCGTCACGGTACATGTTTTCGATCTCATACTCATTCATGAAGCCGTAACCGCCGTGGATCTGCACCCCTTCATCCACCACATAGTCCAGCACTTCCGAACCGAACACTTTGGCGATCGAACACTCAATGGCCAATTCTCCGATCGCTTCAGCGACAGCTGCACCTTCAGCGTCTTCTACACCTTCCAGTCCGGCGTCAAACATGCCGCCCACCCGGTAGGCCAAGCTTTCCAACGCGTAAATTTTGGCAGCCATCGTCGCCAACTTCTCACGAATCAAGCCGAATTTGGCAATCGGAATGTTAAACTGTTTGCGCTCTTTGGCGTATTTGGCGGAGATCTCCAATGCCCGCTTAGCAGAACCCAAGGTGCCGACAGCCAGTTTGTAACGGCCGATGTTCAGGATGTTGAAGGCGATTTTGTGCCCTTTGCCTACTTCACCGAGCAGGTTTTCCACCGGCACCTGCGCATCTTGCAGGATCAGTGTACGAGTGGAGGAACCTTTGATCCCCATTTTCTTCTCTTCCGGACCGACGGATACGCCCGGGAAATCGCGTTCAACGATAAAAGCGGTAAACTTGTCACCATCTACTTTGGCATACACGACAAATACATCAGCAAAGCCGGAGTTGGTGATCCATTGCTTTTCACCGTTTAAGATGTAATGCTTACCGTCTGGGCTCAAAACTGCGGTGGTTTTGGCTCCCAGCGCGTCGGAACCGGAGCTCGGCTCGGTCAGTGCGTAAGCGGCGAACTTTTGTCCCGTAGCCAAGCCGGGTAGGTATTTTTTCTTTTGTTCTTCATTACCGAAGAACACAATCGGCAACGTACCGATTCCGACATGGGCACCGTGGGACAAGCCGAATGCACGACCCAGGGAGATCTTTTCGGTGATGAGGCTGGAGCTGATTTTATCCAAGCCGAGTCCGTCGTATTTCTCCGGCACATCGGCGCCAAGCAAACCCAATTCGCCCGCTTCGCCCAAGAGGCGTACCGTGTGCTCAAATTTGTGCTCTTCGATTTCGTGCAACACCGGCCACACTTTATCTTTAACGAAGTCTTCTGTTGTTTTGGCAATCATCTTTTGCTCTTCGTTGAACTCTTCCGGAGTAAACACATCTTGCAAGTCCGCCTGTTCCAGCAGAAAAGCGCCGCCTTTTACTTTTTTATCCGCCACTTTTGTCATCCTCCCATAGTCGAAGTGAATATAAGATATGCTGAAGTTTGCCGGCGCCGTGCTGTCGCGCCGGCATGGTTGCCTCTGTTACGAAACCCGTTCGATCAAGCCGGCCGCGCCCATACCGCCGCCGATACACATGGTGACGATTCCGTATCTTCCATTTCTCCGTTCAAGCTCGTTTATGATGGAAACAGTCAGCTTCGCTCCGGTACATCCCAGCGGATGGCCCAACGCAATGGCACCACCGTTGACATTGACGATCTCCGGATTGATGCCCAGCTCCCGAATCACCGCTACCGCTTGCGAAGCAAATGCTTCATTCAGTTCAACCAGGTCGATCTCATCCAAGGAGACTCCCACTTTGTCGAGCAACTTCGGTACAGCTGCCACCGGTCCGATTCCCATGATCTCCGGAGCTACTCCGCCCAAAGCGAACCCGCGGAAAATGGCTAGCGGTTTCACACCCAATGCTTCCGCTTTCTCGCGGGACATGATGATTACCGCTGCCGCGCCGTCACTGGTTTGCGATGCATTTCCCGCGGTCACCGTGCCATTCACATGGAAAACGGGGCGCAACTTGCTGAGTGTTTCCAAGTTGGTATCCGGACGAACCCCTTCGTCGGTGTCAAACACTCGCTCCGTAAACTGCAACTTGCCTTTGGCATCGAAGGAATGCTCTTTCACCGTGATCGGTACAATTTCGTCTTTGAATTTGCCCGATTGGATGGCCGCATACGCTTTTTGATGGCTGGCGAGCGCGAACCGGTCTTGGTCTTCACGGGTTACATTAAACCGCTTCGCCACTTCCTCGGCCGTGTGTCCCATGGACATGTACGCCTCCGGCAAGTGCTCCATCAAATAAGGGTTGGGAGCTGGCTTGTAGCCGCCCATCGGCACCATGCTCATGCTTTCTACACCGCCGGCGATGATGATATCGGCGAAACCGGCCATGATTCTCTCCGCGGCGATTGCAATCGTCTGCAAACCGGAAGAGCAGAACCGGTTTACTGTCATCCCCGGCACATCGTTTGGCAATCCGGCGCGCAAAGCGACGAGCCGAGCCATGTTCATGCCTTGCTCCCCTTCAGGGAAAGCACATCCCAACACCACATCTTCAATCTCTTTCGGGTCCACCTGCGGGACGCGGCGCAATAAATCTTTTACCACCTCTGCGGCCAAGTCATCTGGGCGGGTATGTTTCAACGAACCTTTCCCCGCTTTGCCGACCGCCGTTCTCGCCCCGGCGACAATCACAGCTTCACGCATAATCTTTCCTCCTTCTCCCTCTAGTTGCGCAACGGTTTGCCTTTTTTCAACATGTATTGCATCCGCGCCTGCGTTTTCGGCTCCCCGATCAAGCTGAGGAACGCCTCCCGCTCAATGTCAAGCAGATATTGCTCGCTCACCAAGGTTCCTTCTGGCACATTGCCGCCGGATAAGACGAACGCGAGCTTATCTGCGATCTTATAGTCATGTTCGGAGATGTGGCCGGATTTCAACAGGCCGTAAGCACCCAATTTCAAGACGTTGTACCCCGTTTCGCCGACTACGGGAATCATGCGCGGCTTCGGAGCTTGGTAACCGGCTTTATAAAGACCCAAGGCGACTTGTTTCGCGTCGTGAACGAGATGGTCGCGATTGGCGGTGATGCCGTCATAAGCGCGAAGGAACTTATACTTCCGCGCTTCCAAGGCGCTGGTCGACACTTTGGCCTGACCGATAGCCATAAAGATGTGATTGACCAGCGGTTGCAACGAGATGCGATCCTTCGGGTCAACCCCTTCCGTCCAGCGCAACAGCATCTCTTTGTTGCCGCCGCCACCCGGAATGAGACCCACGCCTACTTCCACCAATCCCATATACGTTTCTCCCGCCGCTTGGATGCGGTCGCAAGGCAGGCACATTTCCACACCGCCACCCAGCGTCAAGCCATACGGAGCAGCCACAACCGGACGATCCAAGGTACGCAGGGAACCCATCGCGTTTTGGAATTGGCGCACCATCAGGTCGAGTTCAAACCAGTTTTGATCTTGCGCCTCCATCAGCATCATCATGATGTTGGCCCCGACGCAGAAGTTAGCGGCTTCCGCCGAGATCACCAATCCCCGGTAATTGGCGGCTACTTCTTTGACGGCAGCGTTGATCATGGAGATGACGTCTCCACCGATGGCCTGCTTCAGCGGATGCAATTCCAGGCAGGCGATGTCGTCCCCGATGTCGATCAAGCTAGCTCCGCGATTGCCTTTGATAAGCTTGCCTTGCTCTTTTAAGCGGGCGAGGGAAATCACTTTTTCATTTTCTTCCACTTCACCCCACTTGCCGCCGATATGGAAGGAATGCCGCTTGCCTTCCTTCACTTCGTAGAAGCGGGTGTTTCCGTCCGCAATCCACGCCTCTACCCAAGCCGGGATGGTCTCTCCCTCTTCTTTCATCCGTTCCACCGATTTAACCAACCCGATCGCATCCCAGGTTTCAAAGGGACCCAAATCCCAGTTGAAGCCCCATTTCATCGCTTGGTCCACACTGACGATGTCACCAGCGATCTCTTCCAGGCGCTTGGCGGAATACAGCAACACTTTCTTAGTGATGGTCCAAGCCAATTTGCCCGCCACATCGTCGGCGTACACCAGTGCTTGCAATTGCTCCGGCAAGCTTTTGGCCTTCTTGGCCTGCTCCAATGAGCGCGTTTTCAACTTCTTGCGCGGCCGATACTCCATCGTCGCCAGATCCAATGCGTGAATCTCTTTTCCGGACTCGGTTTTCACTTTCTTATAGAAGCCTTGGCCCGTCTTTTCACCCAGCCATTTTTTCTCCACCATCTGTTTCAAGACGGGGGAAACTTCAAACGCCGCTTTTTCCTCTTCATCACTCGCGTTTTCATGGACATTGCCTGCCACATGCACAAAGGTATCCAAGCCGACCAAATCCAGTGTGCGGAACGTGGCGCTCTTAGGACGGCCCATCGCTCGCCCGGTTACGTCATCCACTTCATCCGGCCCCATGCCCAGATCGACCATCGCTTGCAAGGTGATCTGTAAGCCGTAGGTACCGATGCGGTTAGCGATAAAGTTTGGCGTATCTTTGCAAAGCACAACTCCTTTGCCCAGCACCTCTTCGGCAAAGTGTTTCATCTCTTCAACAATCTGAGGATCCGTATCGTTTCCGGGAATGATCTCCAACAACTTCATATAGCGGGGCGGATTGAAAAAGTGTGTCCCCAAAAAGTGGCGGCGAAACGCTTCGCTTCTTCCTTCCACCATCTTATTGATGGAAATGCCAGAAGTGTTAGAACTAACCACGGTTCCCGGTTTCCACACTTTTTCGAGGCGTTCGTATAAGCCCTGTTTGATAACGAGGTTCTCCACGACCACTTCAATGATCCAATCAACTTCTGCCAATCGGTCGAAATCATCTTCCATGTTGCCGATTTCAATAAGTGCCGCCACGTCCTTGGTATAGAGCGGTGCAGGCTTCTCCTTGAACAAGCGCTCTTTTCCTGCTTGCGCCAACCGATTGCGTTCTTTCTTATCCTTGCTCTCCACCGACTCGCGAGGCACGATGTCCAAGAGCAAGGTGGGGATGCCCACATTAGCGAGATGGCCGGCAATGGCTGCCCCCATGACGCCTGCGCCCAAGACTGCCGCTTTTTTGATGCGTGCCAACGATGATTCCTCCTCTCAAAGTCCGCCCCTCATCTGAATGAACAGTCATTCATTAAGAGGTCTGAAAAAAACCCCTCCAACCGGATAGAGTTTCGAGTAAGCGTTATCATTTAGAAATGGGTAAATTTTATATCATTTAATAATATTATTTCTCTGTTTTTTTCATGCGTCAAGGGGCTAATAAAAATTTTTTGCCAATTTCTTTTCTGAATAAACAAAAACCCTTGCCACCGAAGGTATATCCTCTTTTTCCTAAACATCATCTCTTTGGTGTATCTGGCAAATCAAGTGGATGGGAAAGAAGCGGCGAAATGATGAAAATGATTTTGGAGCGCTGACCTATTCATCATACACGCCCTAGTGAAAATAGCACGGACATTCCCGCACGTCCTACCGGTTTAGCGGCTTGTAGCGCACACCTTGCAAATGCCCCTTTTCCTTTGCACAGGAATGAGGTATACTCAGCGTATAAGTTTATAACCTAGTACTAATACAAGGTATTAATACCAGGTATCAAGGAGGCCCCATGATGCATTCCCTAGCGAAAATCACCGGCATCGGTACACATGTGCCAGAAGAACGGCTCACCAATGCCGATTTGGAGCGAATGGTTGACACCTCTGATGAGTGGATCGTCCCCCGCACCGGCATTAGAGAGCGGCGCGTCTCGGCACCTGATGAATGGTCAAGTCATCTGGCCATCAAAGCGGTGAACAATATGTTGGCACGTTATCCAGTCACCTTGGACCAGGTCGATCTGATCCTGGTCGCCACTGCAACGCCCGACACCACGTTTCCCAGCGTCGCCTGCCAGATACAAGACCATTATGGGTTGCCGGACACGGGAGCCCTTGACATCTCTGCCGCTTGCGCGGGTTTTGTCTACGCCCTTCACCTCGCCAATGGCATGATTACATCAGGACTTCACCGCAAAATCCTCGTCATCGCCGCAGAAACTCTGACCAAAATCACAGACTACACGGACCGTAACACCTGCATCCTGCTGGGGGATGGCGCCGGCGCAGTCATGGTTGAAGCCTGTCCAGCTGACCAAGCGAGTTTTATCCACACCCGCACGACAACGGACGGCTCAGCGGGCATCCATTTGTACAAAAGCGACCTCGCCACCCATATTCGGGGGAAGGAGATCATCAAAAACGGATACATGATCCAGAACGGACGAGAAGTGTTTAAGATCGCCGTCAGCACCTTGTCGCGCGAAATCCCGCGCTTGTTGGAACAAACAGAATACACGCTTGACGACATTGATTGGTTTGTGCCACACAGCGCCAATTTGCGCATCATTGACGCTGTCTGTGGGCGACTTGATTTTCCGACAGAAAAGACACTGTTTAGCGCGGAGTATTTTGGTAACACCTCCTCCGCTTCGATTCCGCTGGCATTGCAAATGGGGTTGGATGAAGGCAAAGTGAAACAAGGGAATTTGTTGTTATTGTCCGGCTTCGGAGGGGGATTTGTTCACATGAGCTCACTGATTCGCTGGACCGCATCAGGGCGTCGAGTCTGAAAACAGCGCACAAAAAAAAGGGGTTCTACCTGTTTGGTAAGACCCCCTCTCTCTGGCACGCTTTCCTGAATCTGCCCATCCAATCCCTTCCTTACGCTTGTTGCACCCGCGAAGGTGACGTCCGCGGTCGCAAGGCAGGTGTTTGTGGGATGTACTTTTTCATTTGCTGAAACGACAAAAAGACCCACCACAGATAATGAATCAAACCAAAAACAATGGCGTGTATCCACCATTCCATCTGCGGCAAGATGTCTATCGCAATCAAGTAGGAAGGCAAGATGGCCCATTGTGCCTTTTCACCAACCGCTTCCGCCATATCCCAATAGTACACCTCTTCCACCCGATTCACTCGGTCGCGATAGGCCAGTTTCAGAAACGGACGGACACAGTTGTAATAGAAAAAGCCGGGGATGCCCAACAATCGGCGATTCGCGGCCATCATCAGATAGGTCAGGATGATGAGCAAGAGATAGGTCATGTGATCACCCCGATGCGAAAGTTATTATTTAAAATAGTACTATACACTCTTCTTTGTTTTTGACTGATTTCCTGCTTTAATCCGTTAATTTCACACCGATTCCATATCATTTATAAGAAAAGGGAAAAACAAAATACAATTTAATAAAATAACAAATTTTCTCCGCAAAAGCAAGTGGCAATCACAGTAGCCCATCATGGGGCTTAACATCCTTTTCATCACAACACAAGCCGGGTAGTGTTCAACGCACCACCCGGCTTGTTTGGCATGTTTTCTCCGTTTTTTTCCCTTCCATCAGCAACACGTGATAAGTGGCAATCACCCCGTCCGGTACTGCATATTCGCGGTCATACCGGTTCATGACTTCTTTGAGCAACCGCCGTTCGGTCGCCAGGGGCAAGCGAGATTGGCTGTGGCTGGCCCCCGTCTTTTTCAGCGCCGATAAAAATTGACGACAAGATGCGAACTCCACCTTTACCCTCTCTTCCCGTACCTCTGTCTCCATCCAGCCTGCACCATCTAGCCACACTTTCCAGCGCGCCGCCGACAACAGCGGCAAGCCATGCGTCTGCGTCGGCAAGCCCCACTCTTTTTCAACCGTGGCACAGATGCGGTGCAACTCCACAAATGTATCTGATCCAAATGTGCCCGCAACCATCCGCCCACCCGGACGCAACAAGCGGAACCAGTGTTCAAGCACCGTTTGCGGCTGGGTAAACCACTGAATGGCGGCATTGGAGATGATCAGGTCATAGCTTCCCTTGGCCGTAGCCGACCATGCTTCCGCATCGGCCACAATAAATGTGACCCTATCGGTCGCCACCCGCCGTTTCGCCTCGCTCACCATCGCTTCGGCCAAGTCGAGCGCCACAATCTCTGCTCTCGGGAATGCCTCCGACAACAGCGCCGTCAAATATCCCGTCCCGCAACCCACCTCCAACACCCGCTGAGGCGATGGCCCCCCTTGTATGACGGAGTCGAGCAATTGGCGAGCCATCTTCCGCTGCACGTCCGCATATCGGTCGTAAGTGGCCGCGGCCGCATTAAAACTACGGGCGACTCGTTGTTTGTCAATCAATGTTGCACCTCTCCTTCATCCATGCGACAAATCGGTCCGGTTGGCTCAAAAACGGCACATGACCCACCTCCGGCCAGACCGTCAGATCGCCTTGCGGCAACAGTTCCGCCAACTCTTCCGCGCCGACAACAGGGCAAATCGGGTCGGCAGCCCCACTGAGCAAGTGAACGGGAAGTTGCAGCCAAGGCGCAAGTTCACGAACGGAAACCGTCCGCAAATAACCAAGGCCGTCCAGCAACGTTTCCGCATCAGGCGCACAGCCGCGAATCACTCGTTTTGTAGCGGGAATGCGCTTGACTTCCGTAGTGGTGAACAAACGCCCGTCAAACTCCTGCAACACCTGCTCCGGGTCTTCAGTCACTCTGCGCATCATCCTCTCAAGCAGGCGCGCATCCCGTTTCTGTGTGATGAATTGGCTTGCACCACTGACCACGCACACCTCCGTCACGTGCTGTGGATAAGCGGCTGCATACTGGAGCGCCAGAAAAGCGCCCATCGACCATCCAATCAGCACAAACGGGGGCGCAATGTGAAGGCGGCGCGCAATCTCCTCCGCAGAGGGCGCCACATCGAGGAAAGATATCACCTGGTGTTCAGCCTCTGGTAAGCGCTCGATGACCAGTTGCCAACAGCGCCCATCCGCCGACCAACCCGCCAGCCAAAGACAGCGAACCCGCTGTTTCATCGCACCGCCCCCTGTTCGGCCACCCGCAGTACCGCCGCTACTGCCCGCTCCACATCTGCTTTCGTATGAGTGGCCATCAGGGAAAACCGCAGGCGGCTCTGCCCTTCCGGCACGGTCGGCGGACGGATGGCTACAGCCAACACGCCTTCCTCAGCTAAAGCTTGGCTCAACTTGATCGCCAGTTCGCTCTCTCCCACAATCCAAGGGATGATCTGGGTGGTCGATCCGCCGATGGATAGACCCGCCTCTTGCAACTTTCGTCGAAACCGCGCGCTCCGTTCATGCAGATCGCGGCGCAGATTGTCCCCCGCTTCCACCAAACGCAAGGTCGCGCGGATCGCCACCACTAACACCAGCGGCAAGGCGGTGGTGTAGATCAATGGGCGGCAACGGTTTAGCAGATATTGAATCCACTCCTTTTTACCAGCTACATATGCGCCGTACACGCCAAACGCTTTGCTAAACGTACCCATATGCAGATCGACGTCCTCCGCCACTCCCAGATGGTGGGCCATACCCGCCCCGCCGGGTCCCCACACCCCTGCGGCATGTGCCTCGTCCAACACCAGTGCGGCGTTATACTTCCGCTTCAACTGCACCAGATCGGATAATGGCGCCACATCGCCGTCCATGCTGAACACCGAATCGGTGACAATCAGCTTGCGCTTAGCTCCTTTAGCATCGGCCCGCTTCAACAGAACTTCCAAATGATCTAGGTTCAGGTGGCGGTAACGATATGATTGGGCGCCGCTCAACCGAATCCCGTCCACGATGCTGGCATGGTTGTACTGGTCGCTGAACACCGCGTCTGACGGCTTCAGCAGAGCGGACAACAGCCCTAGGTTGGCCATGTACCCGTTGGGAAACAACAAGGCCGCTTCGGTCCCCTTGAAACGGGCGATTTCCCGCTCCAGCGCCTCCGTTTCCTCGTTGTGACCGATAATCAGCCGGGACGCCACCCCGCCAATCCCTTGGGATACCGACTCGGCCACAGCCATCCCCAACTCCGGATGAGTGGCCAAGCCGAGATAATTGTTAGACGAAAAATTGAGGAGACGCCGTCCCTCCCGGATGAGAACAGTTTGGCCCGCCTGTTGTGCTGGAATGAGCGTGCGGAGCAAATGCCGCTCCGCCCACGCCCCCGTTTCCTCGCGTAACGTGCTCTCCCAACTTTCGCTCACAGTGCGCACTCCTCAATCTCAAAGCCCATGTCCTTGATCATCTGATGATCAGTCAAAACGGCTTGCCCTTCCGTCGTCAAATAATCACCGACAAAGATGGCGTTGGCGGGGTATAGAGACAACGGTTGCAATTGACGCAAATTGGATTCGCGCCCTCCGGATACCCGGATCTCTTTGTCGGGCAACAGGAAGCGGAACAGAGCCAACACTTTGAGGCAATAGAGCGGGTTAAGCTCATCCAGATGTCCAAGCGGTGTGCCCGGGATGGCGTGCAAGAAGTTAACCGGTACCGAATCCGCATTCAACTCCCTCAACCCGTATCCCATCTCAACCACTTGTTCCATCGTCTCGCCCATGCCGATGATGCAACCCGAACAAGGGGAGATTCCGGCCGCTTTGGCCATCTCCACCGTGCGCACCCGGTCTTCATACGTATGGGTGGTCGTAATGTTGGCGTAATGTCCGGCGCTGGTGTTCAAGTTGTGATTATACCGGTCCACACCGGCTTCTTTGAGCTGGTGGGCTTGCTCTTCGGTCAAAATTCCCAAGCAGGCGCAGATCTTTAACGGCATTTCTTGCTTAATTTCTTTCACCGCGGCGATTACTTCCTCCAATTCACCTTTGGTCGGTCCCCGGCCGCTGGCCACAATGCAATAGGTTCCCGCTTTACGGCGTTGCGCCTCTTTGGCCCCTGCGATCAGCTGGTCTTTCTTTAGCAAGGTATACTTCTCGATGGGTGCCGTGGAAACGATCGATTGCGAACAGTAGCCGCAATCCTCGGGACACAAACCGCTTTTGGCGTTCATGATCATGTTGAGCTTTACTTTCTTGCCGAAATACGTCCGGCGCACGCGGAATGCCGCCTGCAACAGGGGCAACACCTCATCGTCCGGCGCTTTTAGCACCGCCAATCCTTCCTCCAACGACAATCTTTCCCCCGCCAAAGCCTTATCCGCCAGCTGTTCCCAATTACCCATTTGCGTTTCCCCCTTTTAACGTTTCCATGACCAGTCCGACATCCAGGTTCGCGCATCCCGCTTCTTTAAGCACTGCCCCGGTAAGCTCCCCCTCCAGCCAAGGCAGACTTCCCCAGACAGGGAGTTTCGCCACTTGCCTGATCAGGCGCGGATTGTCCGCCGCGCTCGGATCGTCCAGCTCCGCAGGCCAGCCGTTTAAGATGACCCCAGCCGGCGTCAAACCTTGTTGGCGAATAGCTAGGGCAGTCAGCGCCGTATGGTTGACTGTTCCCAACCGTCCATGCGCAACGATCACCACCGGCCACCCGATTGCAGTAGCTAAGTCGGCGATGGTCCAATCCGCGCCAAGCGGAACCAGCCATCCGCCCGCCCCCTCAACCAGCACCACATCGCATGCTCGCGCCTGTTCTCCCAGCATCCGTAAGATCGGCTCGCGCGCAATCTCCACCCCGGCCCATTCAGCCGCCAGCCCCGGTGCCACCGGTTCCGGGAAGTGGTAACAGACGATCTCATCCACTGGTTCGGAAAGATCCAGCCACGTCTTCAGCCGCATCCCATCCGTGTCAGGGTCTATTAAGCGGCCTCCGCTTTGCACCGGCTTCATCACCCCGACGCGGAGTCCCTGCTCCCGCAGAGCCCACGCTAAGGCTGCCGTGACCACGGTTTTGCCAACCTCCGTTCCCGTTCCGGTGATAAACAAGCCGTTGCCCGGAATCACGCTGTCCCCTCCCTGATCGCCTGTTCCAGAATCCCAACCATCGCTTGCAAATCGGCGAGGGGGGTAGCTAGCGGCGGCATAAAGGTGACGACGTGATCCAGTGGACGGGTGATCAGCCCCAATTCCCGCGCCCGCCGGCAAACCCGCGCCCCGATCGCTTCCTCCCACGGATGCGGCTCTTTGGTCACCTTATCCTTCACCAACTCGATGCCGACCATCAAGCCGAGTTGGCGCACTTCTCCGACGTGGGGCAGGTCCTTAATCGGCTCTAGCCACTCCGCCAGGTGCCGGCTGGCCTTAGCCACATGCTCTAGCACGCGCTCTTCTTCATACAGCGCCAAATTGGCTAGCGCCACCGCGCACCCCAGTTGGTTTCCTGTATAAGAATGTCCGTGATAGAACGTTTTGCCTTCATGGTGTTCGCCGTAAAAAGCGTCATACACCTCATCGGAGGTGAGTGTCGCTGCCACCGGCAAATATCCGCCGGTCAGCTTTTTGCCGACCATCATGATGTCCGGCTGCACCGCTTCATGCTCACAGGCGAACATCCGCCCGGTTCGTCCAAATCCGGTGGCCACTTCATCAATGAGCAACAACACCTCATGCGCCCGGCAAAGCTTTTCGATCTCAGCTAGCGTTCCTGGCGGCATTATGATCATGCCTCCCGCACCCTGCACCATCGGCTCGACGATCAATCCTGCCACTTTGTCCCCATGTTCCGCCAACACGCATGCCAACTCATCCAAACAGGCTTGCCGGCAGGCCTCCGGTGAACCATCAAAACGATAAGGATACGGGTAAGACACTTTCAGCGTTGGAAACAGCATCCCGGAAAACGTGGCGTGAAACGTATCCATCCCTCCTACGCTCACCGCTCCGACCGTATCGCCGTGATAAGCATTCTTCATGCTGATGAACACTTGTTTCTCCGGACGCCCCCGCAATTTCCAATACTGGTAAGCCATTTTTAACCCGATTTCCACCGCTTCCGCCCCGCTGTCGGAATAAAACACTTTTTGCAACCGCTCTGGGGTCAACTGCACCAGCTTTTCCGCCAGCAGCAACGCGGGGACATTTGACATCCCCAACAACGTGCTGTGGGCCACTTGATCCACCTGTTCCCGTATCGCAGCATTTAGCTTCGGATGCCCGTGGCCATGCACATTGAGCCATACTGACGCATTGCCATCGTAATACGCCCGGCCCCGCACATCGTAAAGCTTAACCCCTTCTCCCCGTTCGATGATCAAGGGCTCATCTTCCAAATACCCCTTCATCTGTGTAAATGGATTCCATAGGAAGCGCCGATTTTTCTCCAGCAACTCGTCATAACTCCACGTCGCCAAGCCACCATCCCCCTTTATGTAAACCAATAACAAACAACATGTTTACATTAATGATAGGAATGATCTCGCTATATTGTCAACAAAATTATAACATCTAGTTTACAATCATTAGACAGGCACCCACTAAATGAACATAAATTAAATAGGTGCCTTGGCTTTGCATTTGGGAAAATTCTTTACTATGCACATCTGCGTGCAAGGAGAAAAAATGATCGAACAAATAGAAAAAGGAGATCGACAACATCAGTGTAGGCGAGATTCAACCATTACCTCCGCGTTGTGCCGCTTAGGAAGCCAAACCGAAATCTTCGTTCCCCGTCCAATTTGGCTACTGATGTGAATTTCACCCCCATGCGCCTCAATCAACTGCTTGGCGATCGCCATTCCCAGACCCGTGCCTTGAGAACGCTTTGCCGTATTCGTTCCGCGATAATACCGCTCAAACAACATCCCTTGTGTCTCCTCATCCATTCCTTGGCCGTCGTCTTCCACCACGATCACCATCCGGTCCGTCTCTGCCCGCACGGATACCTTCACTTCGGTTCCCGGTGGATTATGCGTCACCGCATTGGCCAACAAATTATGTAACGCACGTTGAAACCACTCTTTGTCCAACCGCACCATCACGCGATCCACAAACGGTTGAAATGACAAAGCATACGCCTCCGAACATGGATCGTTCATCACATCGATCACCGTCTGCCGCACCACCTCTACCAGATCATGCTCCGCCAACTGAAGCGGCAAAGCCGCATTCTTCAAGCGAAACGTCAGATTGAGATCCGCAATCAACTGTTCCATATAATGCGCCTTGTCTCGGATCACCCCGGCATAGCGGCGAATCTCTGCCGGCTCCCAGTCGTACTGCTCTTCCGCCAGCAAATCAGCGTATCCTTTCACCGAACTGCGCGCAGTCAAAAACAAAATCGGCGCTTCCGTCCGTTCCCGGATCGTCCGGCACAGATCATAGCCGTTGGCGTCGGGCAACATGACATCAAGCACAATGATGTGCGGTTGGAACTCGTCGATCAACCGCAAGGCTTCGCGGCCGTCTTCAGCCAATGCCACATGACTAAACCCTTCTTTTTGCAACACAATCTGGATCAATTGCGAGATCTCCCGTTCATCATCGACCAACAAGACACGAACCTCTTCCACGGTCTCCGCTCCTCCTTTGACAGTTGCGATCTAGCCTAATCCAACCGTTCACTGACAAATCCCCTCTGAAAACCGCATTCAAACACCTTCAATCCTGCCAATACGCACAAAAAAAGTCACCCGTTTGCAAGATACCTTTCCATCACGACTCCCCCAGGATGCGGCTCGAACAACGTAAAATGCCACGTGATAAGCGGCGTAAAAAAAAGCAAAAACCAAGCCTGATCTCACATGGCTTGGTTTTTGCGTCTTTATCAGCGCCTGTCGGCATCTTTTGCTGGCCACTTAGCCAGTTAGCCGATCAAGTCTTTAGCGTGGTGATTGATAAACTGCCGAATCGTTTCCGCGGCGTACTCGCCAGAAGTGAGATCGGCTTTGGTGAACACAAACCGCCCCTTCTTTTCATCCAAATCCAATTCGTCAGCCAACAGACCGAGTAGACCTTTGCCTTTTTTGTCCAGCTCGAAAAAGCCAGCCACCCCGTTTTGCGTATGTGCCGGCTGGAACATAAAGACGATCTCGTCATATTCGCCGCGCAACCATTCCGTCGGCCGGAACTGTATGATTTGGAAGCCGCCGCCTTTCTTACCGGTGTAACCTTCTTCGTGCGGCACAAAGCCGAGCTTGTTAAACCCATCCCAAAAATATTCTTGCAGGCCGGATGGGTAAACATCCACAAAGTCGCGATCCTGCGCATCAATGCCGCTTTTGATCTCCAGGTTGGTTTGGAAATAATATCGCGTATTCACTGATGACGCCGGAATAAATTCTGGGCAAACAAAAGTGAATGGATACTCTCTCGTTTCTTCTGGGGCCACATGAAAGGTTTCCTCTGTAACCGGAATGGTTGCGATCGTTTCGTTGACATTGACGATATTGTCCCCGCGCTGATAAGCGGAAGCCAAGCGAAACTCCACTTCCAACCCTTCGATGGCTTGTTCGACCTGCCCTCCGGTCAAGACGATTTTCCCCGTCACAGGCTGTCCCATTTTCAGCCGAAAATCATCTAATACCAGGTCGACCTTTGCAGCGCCGAACCCAAAAGAAGCAAAGATGTTTTTTAACATTCATTTTCAGCCCTTTCGATGTTTTCAACCTAATCCTATCATAAATTCATGTTATTTAAACAGCATTACCTCTGATGGGTCATCTGTCTTTTCAAAAAGAAACTGTAAAAAATGCATGGTGGCATACACCCCGTTTCCACATCGGTGTGCCCGTTCATAACGCCGGATCACCTCTAGGAGTATGCGCCGTTGGAGCCAAAGGGGATGGCTCGTCCGACCAGCCGCTTCCCCCACCGCCTTGATCGCTTTCAAAAAGGAAAGGCCATTCGCATATTCCAAGCGCATCCAACTCTCCCACGAGTCGATTTTGACGAGTCCAGCCGCCGTCAATAACTCTTCCCACTCTTTCGATGAACGGGTGGGAAACAAGTGTTGCTCGCGGGGGAGATTCCATTCTTCCTCCACTTGGCCAAACAGCGCACCCAGTTCAGCGCAGTTGTCCGGCCCGTAAATGGAAGCTAGCAGGCGTCCGCCCGTTTCCAGATTGTCCGCCAATCTGCCGAACGTCTTCAGCGGCTCCCGAAACCAATGGCACACCGCATTGCACACAATCAGGCCAAACGGCCCCAACTCGCTCAAGTCGACATCCTCCACATCGCCGACCACCACTTGCAGCCGGGAGCGATCATCCCCCACTTTCTCACAGGTGGCCCGCACCATGCGGTCGGCGATATCCAAAGCGACGACCTCCGCTTCCGGAAATGCTTCCAGAATCAATTGCGTCATATGGCCCGTCCCACATCCGACATCCAATATCCGACGCGGTGGCGGCCACCCATGGCGATCCAGTTGCATCAGAAGGCGGCAAGCGACTTTCCGGTAACTCTCCGCATAATCGTCATAAATGAGCGAAGCCCGGTTAAAGCGATTGACGCGCTGTTGCTTCTCCTTCTCCCTATCCACCGGCTTCTCCTCCCCTTTTGACACCTTTGTCGCCATCCTCGTCGGCAACCGGATGCTGAAGCCGCTTATAGCTGCTTCTCCGGCGGTCATCCCGCCCAAGGGGCGCTAGAAGCAAGATCGCCTGCCGACGGGATAACTTTTCTATCATCTGTCCCCAATCTCCTGCACTTCCCCGAAAAGGGAAAAATCCGGTGGAATCCCAGCCGGATTTTTATTTTTGCTTCTATTTTTTCTCCTTCTGTTCTCTCAGATACTCTTCGTAATTATCCTTGTACAACTGTTTGTACTTTTCGTAGTAATAGCTTACGCGTGCCACGTAATGGCGTGTCTCGCCATATTTGATCTGATCGAGGTTTTGCCTCGTCCCGTCCCAGACACCGGAGCGTAACCATTTATCCACATTTCCTAAACCGGCATTGTACGCGGCAATCACAGCTACATAATTCCCTTTGTAACGGTCACTTAAAAACTTGATGTACCAGCTGCCCATTCGGATATTCGTCGCCGGGTCAAACACATAGTCTCGAAAAGCTGGCGAAAAATGTCCGTCCCGAATGATATCATTGACTGTCGACGGCATAAGCTGCATCAGCCCTTGCGCGCCAACCGCCGATTTCTTGTCTGGATCAAACTTGCTCTCCTGGCGGATCACCGCCATGACCAGAAACGGATCCGCTCCCGTCTCTTGTGCACTATCAAAGATATACTCTTCATATTCAAGCGGATACATCAAGCGATTAAACAAGGGAATGGCCACCATCACAAACACTAGCAGCACGGCAAACGCCAGCAGAATCACCCGCTTAGACGGAAGAGCTTCCACCGCTGGCTTGATCCACTTTTTTATATTCATCTGCTCCATTATTGATCAACCTATCTTTCCCCTTGTGGAAGTCCGATTGTCATGCTTGTAAACATTACCGTCAATAATCTACCTTCCACGATAAACTTAATTTTAAGCGGCGTCAATTCACAACCTTCGCGATGAATTAAACGATTTGTGTATATTTTTCGCACACAGACGCAGACGGCCCAGCACCAAACCGCCCCACCCCCGCGAGATCGGATGCGCAGGGGTGGGGCGAGGCTTAACGCCCGAGGTGCAATTCGTCTGCTTTCCGCTTCAGATAAGCGATGTAAGGGGTGATCGTCATCTCAGAGCCGGTCGCTCGCCGCACCAACTCCTTCGCCGTCCACCTGCTTCCGTGGCGGTATACGTTCTCCTTCAACCAACCATGGAGGGTCGATACGTTTCCGTTCGCAATTTCGTCCGGTATCTGCGGATGGACGCGGCATGCGGCCTCATAAAATTGGCAGCTGAGGATGTTGCCAAGGGTGTATCCTTGAAACATCCCGCCGATGAAGTCTGCGTACCAATGAATATCTTGAAGCACCCCGTGGTTATCATCCGTCGGACTGATTCCAAGATCACTTTGGTAGCGGGAGCGCCACATCTCCGGCAAATCTTTGACATCCAGTTTTCCTTCCAACATGGCCATTTCCAGATCGAAGCGGATGATAACATGCAGATTGTATGTAAATTCATCCGCTTCAATGCGAATGAGCGACTTCTCCGCCCGGTTGATCGCCCGCACGTAGTCATCCAAGGAAACATTCCCCAGCTGGGATGGAAAAGCGGCTTGTAAAGAAGGATAGTGCGCTTGCCAGAATGCCCAGCTCCGGCCGACGACATTTTCCCACAAGCGGGATTGGCTTTCATGAATCCCTGACGAGGCTCCCGTGTGCAACGGTGTTCCTTCCAAATCAGGGTCTATACCCAACTCATAAAAGGCGTGCCCCGTCTCATGGATGGTGCTAAACAGCACCTCCGTCACATCCTCTTCATTGACCCGCGTTGTG
This sequence comes from Laceyella sediminis, assembly GCF_003003125.1. Classification (GTDB taxonomy): domain Bacteria; phylum Bacillota; class Bacilli; order Thermoactinomycetales; family Thermoactinomycetaceae; genus Laceyella; species Laceyella tengchongensis. Next base: position 137,380 of record NZ_PVTZ01000005.1, read on the forward strand.
ATTCGCACATCATCGTGCGCCAATCGAATCATGAACGGATGAGGTGACAAGTCAAGCCGCCCGCGGTTGAAGTCGAAGCCCATAGCGCTGATCAGCTGCTTCACATAAGCCAATTGCTTTTCTTTAGGAAAGTGCTGTTTAATGCAGGCTTGCGACACCTCCGGACCGGATGTCACCTGTTCCACCAATGGTACCAACTGCTTGCGCAATTCCCCGAACAACGCTTGTAGCTCTTTAGCTTTCATGCCATAGTCAGCGCGGTCGATCAGCGGATCGGCCACATGATCAAATCCAGAGAAATAATGGGCGTATTCCCGGCTCAGCTCCAATGTCCGTTCCAGATGCGGAGCCACCTTGTCAAAACAATTTTCCTCCCGGGCGGCCACCCAAGCCTGATACGTTTCTGAAGTATTTTGATAGAAGCGGGAAACAAAATCTGCCGGCACCTTTGTTTCCCTGTCAACCTCTCTTTTCGCCGCGCGGATCAAATCCGCTTCAAGGGAATCAGACGGCCATTGGCCATCCAGTTCTTCCAAAAGTTCACCCAAGCGGGGATCAGTCAGCTTATCATGCGCAATCCGCCCCAATGTCGCCAATTGGCTACCCCGCGCACCTCCTGCCGCTTGGGGCATATATGTATTTTGATCCCAATTCAACAGTGAGATTGCAGATTGCAAATCATAAATTTCCTTGAGCCGCTTTTTCAACTCTTGCCATTTCTCTTCCATTTTGTTCCCTCACTTATCTTATGCGCTGAATCGTTCATTCTTAATTGAATTTCTTCATATAAAACATTCTTCCTGCTCCCGAAATGATTTCCGCAGAAAACAACGCTCCTTAATCCCTTAACTTGCCAATCAATCCTAAGGAATCCAATCGACAATTACTGTGCAAAGTGTGTATGATAGAATCACCAACTTTTACACGGAGCGAAAAGGAAGTATGAAAAAACTTGATGCCATCCATCAACAACTGAACAAACAGCCAGCAGGAACCACTGCGGGAGAGTTGGCAAAACAATTGGACTTAGACCGTTCAACCGTCAGTCGTTACCTCAACCAACTTGTCAAACAGGGGTTGGCGGAAAAAATTGCCGGGCGACCAGTTCTGTACCGTCCAACCCAGCCAGAGGCTCCATTTCCGATGCAAGCGGCCCATTCCGGGATCGCCGACCTGTTGAAAGAAGCATTAGCAGCTTTATTGTATCCCCCGAACGGATTACCCATCTTGCTCACCGGTGAAACAGGGGTGGGTAAAACACACATGGCGCAAACACTGGTTCAAGTCGCCACGGAAGCAGGCCACTTATCGCCGGGCACACCGTTTATCACCTTCAACTGCGCCGAATACGCCCAAAATCCGGAACTCTTGCTGGCCCAGCTATTCGGGGTGAGAAAAGGCGCCTTCACCGGAGCCGTAGAAGACAAGCCGGGCTTGGTGGAACGGGCCGATCGCGGCATTCTTTTTTTGGATGAGATCCACCGCCTTCCCCCATCGGGTCAGGAAATGCTGTTCTCCCTGATGGATCAGGGGAGCTTTCGCCGGCTAGGGGAGACCCATGCTGAACGAACGGTGGCCATCCGCCTGATCGGCGCTACCACGGAAGCACCGGATGCCGCCTTACTGCCCACATTGATGCGCCGTTTTTCAGTCAAGCTGACCATTCCTCCGCTACGTGAACGCCCACCGCAAGAACGGGCGCGGCTACTCTCCACTTTCTTGAAAGAGGAAGAAACGCAGATGGGGGTACCCTTGACTGTGACAGAGGAATGCCGGGCCCGTTTTTTGTCTTATCCCTGCCCGGGCAATATCGGCCAATTGAAGAGTGACATTCAAATCGCTTGCGCCAGAGCCTTTCTGCGTCAGCTTGGTCACCGCAAAGACCAAGTGATCGTCACCATCAACGATTTGCCGACACACCTGCGCCAACAAGGGCCAGTGACCACGGCCATCGCTTCCCGCTTGAAACAGGTGCCCTCAGACAATATTTATGAGCAACTGTTGCATCGCCATGCCCTGTTGTCACAGCAAGGCGCGACACCGCTGGAAATGGAACGGGAACTTCAGGAAACTGTCAATTCCTACATCCGCCGCTTGGTCACCTCATTCAAACCGGGCGATTCCCAAGAAAGCGAACCACCGCTGGACCCGCAATTGCTCCAATTGTTGGAGCAGACGCTCTCACCGTGGCGTGATAAACTCCCGCAAGCGGCACAGCCATTTCCACTGAAAGCGTTGGCATTGCACATCCAAGCCTTCATCCGGCAACCGGAACGGCGCCCAGCCCAACCCGTGCCATCCGACTTGCCTGTCCTTCCTCTGCACAAAAAAATAGCGCGGCAAATTGGCCGTGCTTTGGAAGAGCATTACCAGCTGCGCCTGCCTGAATATGAATTGGACTTGATCGCCCTCTTTTTCTCGCTGGATGGACAAACCGATCAGGCCAAGCAGCGGTGCATCGCCACAGTCTGTCTCACCGGGGAAGGAGCCGCGTCCACTCTGGAAAGTTGGTTAACAAAGCGCCTGCCGCCCGCCGACAGCGATGTGGTGATCCGCTCGGCGCAAATCGATCCGTTTACGCGCCAGTCCCCAGGGTTAGAGCAACTGCGGGAAACCTATGACTTGATCGCCATCGTGGGCACGGTTCCGCCTGCCCTGACGGATATCCCTTATTTCCCAGCATGGGAGTTGTACCAGCCAGAAGGATTCCGCAAGTTGGCGCACCATTTGGCCAAGACCCGCAAACCACAGCCGGTGCAAGAATCGGAAATCCCGTTAACGCCGGAACGGGTGCCAGAACTCATCCTTCAAGGGCTTTTGGACACAATAACCCATTATAACCCCAAACGGTTGGTGCGATTGATTGAGCAAGAAGCGCCCCGCTTTCGGGAACTGTTTGACTGGACGCCCGAACGGGAGATGGGCATGTGGATGCACGTGGGCATTTACATGGATCAACTCCTTGCTGCCCAATTACACCGGACGCAAGCCAAAGTAACCTCCCAAAGTCCACCTGCTCCCAAACCGCCCACCGCCTATCTGACGCTGTGGGAGGGTTTTCTGCAACAATTGGAACAAGACATGGGTGTCCGATTTCCGCCCGCCGCCGCGCATGAACTGGCTCGTTTGTCTGCCGAAACAACAAACAGATCCATTTCTTCATGAACCGTGCGAAGTGTGCAACCTGTTTTTGCACACTTTCCCGGTTCATCTTCATTTACCGCCCGTTACAAGGGTTGGCATCAAAATTGCACGTCATGTGGGTGCCATCCCCCGAAAGCGGGTTTTCCATCTGGGAGAGAAGTAAAAAACCTGTCACCGGGGAGGGATAAACCGATGGGTCGCACCATCCGTTTATTGCTTGTGTGCAGTTGGGGCGCCTCTTCTGGCGTGCTTTGCCGAAAAATCAATGATGCCGCGCAGGACAAAGGGGTTCCCTTGGTGGCAGAAGCCGTCGGGATCCATGAGTGCCAAGCGAAGTTGCCGCTAGTTGATGTGATTTTATTGGAGCCGCAAATCGGACATCATAAGCGTGACCTGCAAAAAAAGGCGGATGCCCATGCCATCCCCTTGGCCATGGTGAACCCAGTAGCCTTCGCCACCATGAACGGCGAAAAAGTGTTGGAGCAAGCAATGGCGCTCGTCTCCATTCCTTTCTCCTCTTGAAACATAACGCCTTTGGCACACAGACAAATGAAAGCGTACAACAAAAAACGCTGTTTCATCCGACACCTTAAACCGTCACAAACAGCGCCAGAAGATGAAGAAAACCATTGCGGGTTTTCCCGCCAAACGGGATCATCCATTCTGGCAGGCATGCGAGCCATTCTCGGAAACGGCCGCACGCCCCCATTCAAATAAACCGTAAGAAAGGATTTGTGAAGATCAATGGAAAAAACAGTAACAATTACCAACGCAAGTGGATTACATGCACGTCCAGCAGCACTTTTGGTGAAAGAGGCTTCCGCGTTCAAAAGCGTTATCAAATTAGTGAAAAACGGAAAAGAAGTGGACGCTAAAAGTTTGCTCGGCGTAATGTCCTTGGCGGCCAAACAAAATGATGAAATTACGATCCGCGCTGAAGGCGAAGATGCAGAAGCAGCTGTCAACAAATTGGCGGAAATCATCGCAACGCTTTCGTAATGATTAAGGGGGATTCCACAGTGAGCCAGACAATCCAAGGCGTAGGCGCCGCACCGGGCATCAATCTGGGCACCGCTGTATGGTGGCGCAAAGAGCAACCCACGGTCACGGTGAAAACGGTTGCCGACACGCAAGCGGAAACGGCAAAGTTAAAACAAGCGATCGATCAAACCAAAGAGCAAATCAACACTTTGCGCCAAACAGCGGCGGAGCGCATGGGCGAGGAAGAAGCGCAAGTGTTTGACGCTCATTTGGCGTTTTTGGACGACCCCGGTTTCACCGGTGAAATGGAAAACCGCATCCATAGCCAGAAAAAAAACGCAGAGGCGATCTGTCAAGAAGTGACGGAAGAGATGAGCGCATTGATGGCGTCGCTCGATGACGAATACATGCAAGCCCGCGCCGACGACATCCGTGATGTGGGCTCTCGGTTGTTGCTGAACCTGCTTGGCAAAAAGCCGTTCGACCCCTCGCAGTTGAAAGCGGGAGATGTGGTTGTCGCCGAAGAATTAACCCCATCAGACACCGCACAGTTTCCGGAAGGCATCGCCGGCATGGTGACGGCCAAAGGGAGCAAAACCGCTCACGCGGCTATCATGGCTCGCACCTTGGGCATTCCGGCAGTGCTAGGGTTGGGCGCATTGATTAACAACATTCAAGATGACGACAAATTGATCGTGAACGGGGATAAAGGAACGATCATCCTCAACCCTAGCGAAGCAGAAGAACAAGAGGCTCGGCAACTCATCGCCGCCCAAAAAGAAGCACGGGAAGCCGCTTTGAAAGAGGCAGCGGCTGATGCCTATACGGCAGACGGCAAACGGATTCAAACATTCGCCAACATCGGTAGCTTGAATGACATTGAGCTGGCAGTCAAAAACCATGCTGAGGGAGTCGGCTTGTTCCGCACCGAATTCTTGTACTTGGAAAGCGACCACTGGCCAACCGAAGAAGAGCAATACCAAGCTTATGCCAAAGTGCTCTCCGCCTTCAACGGACGACCGGTGGTGATCCGTACCTTGGATATCGGCGGGGACAAAGACCTGCCATATGCTGATTTGCCGAAAGAGGAGAATCCTTTCCTCGGCCACCGCGCCATCCGTTATTGCCTAGCCAACCCAGACGTCTTCAAAACGCAATTGAAGGCGCTGTTGCGGGCAAGCGTACATGGTAACTTGTGGATCATGTTCCCAATGATCGAGAACCTGTCTGAAATCCGTGCGGCCAAAGCCTTGCTGGAAGAATGCCGGCAAGAACTCACCGGTGCAGGGACAGAGGTCGCCGACGATATCAAAGTCGGCATCATGATCGAAGTGCCGGCAGCAGCCGTCACCGCCGATCTCTTGGCGAAAGAAGTAGACTTCATGAGCATCGGCACCAATGACTTGACTCAGTACACCTTGGCCGCCGACCGTGGCAACGAGCAAGTGGCCCATCTGTACGACGCCGCCCATCCCGCGGTGCTGCGCTTGGTCAAAATGACCTGTGACGCTGCCGATAAAGCGGGCATCTTGGTAGGCATGTGTGGAGAGCTGGCCGGAGACGTAACCATGACGGAAATCTTGGTCGGTCTCGGATTGCATGAGCTGTCCATGAGCGCATCCGCGATTCCAGAAGTGAAGCAACGCGTGCGCCTCATCGACAGCGCCAAGGCCAAAGCGCTGGCGGACAAAGCCCTTCAGTTGGAAGATGGCGATCAAGTCCGCGCACTGATTCGTTCCTAACAATAAAAACGAATAAAACCGACTCGCTAGCGAGTCGGTTTTCGTCATTCGCAAAATTAAGTAAAGCCGACTAAAATCTCCCATCGTGAGACTTCAGTCGGCTACCACATGTTCTCTATGTTCAAACAGTAACTTCTTCTCTAGTCAACGTAGCTACGTCTGGTTGGATGACCTCAATCGGCCCTACACCTCTGCGAAGCACTTTCGAAAATGCTTGCGTCGGCTTCAGCACATCGATCATGTATTTGATGGCGATCATGGGATCAACAGTGTGACCACAGGTGTAACAATCCAGGGCAGCGAACCCTTTTTCCGGATAGGTATGAATCGTCAGATGACTTTCCGAGAGCATCACAAGCACTGTGGCCCCCTGGGGCTCAAATTGTTGGGATTGTACTGACAAAATCGTCGCCCCACATGCTTTAGCAGCTTCTTTCATATGATGCTCCAAAAACGCAACATCATTGATCAGATCAAAGTCAACGCCCCACGCGTCCATCGCTACATGTCTTCCGAAAGTAGAAAATTCCATATCTTTCGGCCCCCTTCCTAGCAAAAAGTTGGTGTGAGCCAAATTCCGCTAGGATCTGCTTGTTCACCACGGGGGAAGGTTAGTCCAGTGAGGTCCCAACCCTTTAAGTGAATCCTGGATCCTACTAGCTCAATGTCACAATCATTAACTTAACACATCTCTTTATGAACTGCAACAGTTATTTTAGGCAAAAATGATCTCACTCCTGCCCTGTATTTTGCCACAGCAAGAAGGACACACCCATCCCCTCTTCATTGTTAATTAATGTCACTTCAGCCGTTTGCTTTCAAAGGGTTTCATGCTCCTAGTAGAGAATTAATCCGATTAACCGTTTTGCCATTTCCAATACACAACAGAAAGGATGAGGAGCATTGACCGCCATTTGCCAAATCAGGCAACACCTCTTTGAAGAGTTGGATTTAATGGTTCGCACCACTGCCGCATTGATTGAAAAAATCGAAGACAAGGATTGGCATTACCAACCGCAATCCGCGATGCGCACTCTCCTTGAAGTTGTCAATCATCTCGTCCAAATCCCCACTGTCGATTTAGCCATTATTCAGGAACAAGACGAAATCTCCATACGTAAACTGGAAAAGGAACTGTTCACCGACAATGCGACGGAGCTACTGAATCTCTTGCACTCCGGCGCAGACCGCCTAAAATCGTACATGGCAGCCTTAACCGTCGAGGACTTTGTCCACAAAACGGGCAAACCGTTTTACAGCCAGGAAGGCATTGCCTATTCCAAATGGCTGATCGAAATCCTGACCCACCTGTCCCATCATCGTTCCCAACTCTTCGAGTATTTAAAGCAATTGCACTACAACGTCAATATGTTTGATCTATATTGATTCTAGGGCGTGACTGGTGAATCAAGTTGGTAGGGAAGAAGCGGCGGAAAAACCTTTTCTCGAGGAGCGCCTAGCAACGCGTGAAGCGAATGAGAAAATGGTTTTGGAGCCGCTGGCCTATTCATCAGACACGCTCTAGTCCCGAATGTCTAAAACCCTTTGAAACGGGAAGGATAAGACATTAGGGTAATCGGATTCGCCGGATACGACCCATACGCACATCCTTCACCGCAGGAGGCTGAACGATGTACTTATCCCCCAGAGAGCGAGGTATCGTCATTCGGGCGCTAATCAAAGTGCTGGCGATGGAGCCGCGCGCAAATGAATATAAAAAATTGTTGGACCGCTTGCGAGAAGAACATGAACGGGAAGGGGAAATCTTGTTGATTAACGGTTTCCTCTGCAACATGGACGATGGCTAAAATCATGGGTGCATGCATCACTCCTTTTCTTCGTATGTTGTAGAAAAGGAGTGATTTTATTATGTATTTGATTGTGATTGAATTAAAACGGTTCCGGCTATACCTATACCAAAACGGCAAGCAGATCAGATCTTATCCCATCGCAATCGGCCGGGTGGCCAGCGCCACCCCCGAAGGCACTTACCGGATCATCAACAAAGTCCCCTACCCTAACAGTTATCCCGGCGGCCCCCTCAGCCCCTTCGGCACATACTGGCTGGGATTGTCTCGTCCCCATTATGGCATTCACGGCACCAACCGCCCGTCTTCGATCGGCAAACGAGTTTCCAGAGGCTGCATTCGCATGTACAACCATCATGTAAACGAATTGGCCCGCATGGTTCCGATCGGCACCACTGTCATCATCCGCTGATTCACCATCCAGCCTTGGGGTGTTTTTTCAACACCACGTCAGAGATCAGCAAGTAAGGGGAATATTCTTCAGCGGCTAATGGCTGCGCCGTGATCAGCATAGCAAACGGCTCCTTCGTCCGCTCGTCCGCCAACAGCACCCCGGCGTGTTCTTTGGCAAAAGCGATCGCATATTCTTGGCCATCAGCCAATTTGAAACAATACAAATAAGCGTCATTCGCTCGATCATACAACCAGACGGACTGCATCTCCCGGGTCAGTGCCTGATTCGATTCCGTCCATTCCGGAATGGACAATATCAGCACCGCGCCGTTGCTCAATTCCGCCCATCCTCCGTCTTCCGGTATGACTGCCTGCCGAATCTGTGGAATATACCTTGTCGACATCTTAGCTTTCCCCTTTCTGGCGCCGTTCCACCAACCGCTGTAGTAGCGGTGCAATACAGCATAAATTCCACTCAGCCACTTGCCCGTCTTCAATCGCCCCGACATCTCCAACCACCAACGTCGGAACCGGGTTCATGGTATGGGTGCGCACGCGCAAGTCCTCCATATTCCCATGGTCGCTCACCAGCACAATCGTGTCCTGGCGTTGGCGCAACCGAAGCATGGCCCCCAGGAATCGGTCCAATGTCTCAACCACCCACCGCACCAACTCGGGATCATGCTTGTGCCCCGCGCGGTCACTCAAGAAAAATTCATGCACCACCAAATCATGGTCGCGTCCCAAGCGAGTGAGATGTTCGGCCGCCGTTTCGGGCGTGATCTCGTCCACCTCGGGCAAATGCTCTTTCAACGTGCGCCTGGTCAAATCATGATATACCGCTTCCCCCCGCAACAACTCTGGCAGGTATCGAACCGGCACCTGCGCCGACAGCATCGTCGCAGTCGACACGGAAATCCAGCCGCGTTTGGTCGCCGGCCGCTCAAAATATTCCTGAGTGTAGCTATTCGCAAATGTAGCTTTCCAACCTTTGCGGACAAATTGCTTATAGATGTTGTCTTCCTGAACCCAGTCGCGCAAACGGCGAAACGGTAGTCCGGCCATATGCATCCCCATTGCTTGCGGCGCATTTCTGCCGGTAAAAATGGCCGCTTGGCCTGTTGCGCTCTGCGGCAATCCCTCCACCCCAAGCCGGGTATCCGTCGCGATCAGGCGCACTTCTTTTCCATGCGCACCAACCGCCGCGCGGCTAAGCGGCAATCCGCTCAACCAGCTTCTGAAATGCGGCGTCGGCTCAGTCACCCAAGGATTGTATTCCGCATCGTCGCCCAACCCTACTCCATCAACAAACAGCAAGAAAACAGTAATCCCCTTCACCTCCAGTCTTTTTCATTGTAACATGTGATTGTGATACAAAGGAGGAAACGAAGATGCGCTTCAGCGAGATGGACAAAGAAACCCTTACCGAAACGATTCGCCAGCTGGAACAGGAAGAGAAGTGGGCGAGAGAACACGGACTAGACAGCCAAGTTCATATCATCAGCCAAAAACGCAAACTGGCCCGCTCGTATTTGGTCGATCCCGCCACCATCCCCCCGAAACGGTGGTACGCGGTGGAAGGGGAAACGCGCCGCTTCTATGTGGATTATCTCAACGGCGTGATGGCTTGGGGGAATTGGGAAGGGACTGAAGATTGGGTCGCTCTTCCATTGGCCGTGCTAAAAAGTTAATTTTTTTGGCAAATCCGGGTTAAATTTCGTCTTTTTGAACATACTACATCTAGGAGGTGTGTTTAAAAAAGATGTATTATGTCATAAGAGATTCTGAAAAATTACCACCATCCATCATTCACGAGGACAACTACTTCGCCTGGTATAATCCCATGAAAAAGGATCATCAGGTGGAATTCCGCGGTACCATGAACCAATGCTACGACTTCATGGCTACCCGCTACCAACAAAGATAACATGCTTGCGTTTCGCCTAATTGTTAGAATAATCAAGCACATCCACCCAACAAAAAACCGGGGTTGCCCCGGTTTTCTATTTTTGCCGATTCAACTTTTTCTCACGCACTGGCGGCAAGATTTTCTTCATGTCCACTTTGCGCTCAATCACCCAGGTGCTTGGATCGCTCTCTTCAAACTGCTCCAGAAACTGAATCACTTCGCGGGTAATCGGCGTCGGGGTGGATGCGCCCGCCGTCACGCCCACCTTTTTCTTCCCTTTCAACCATTCGATGTTCAATTCCGTCACATCGCTGATCCGGTACGCCTCTACGCCGGCGATCTCTTTGGCCACCTGTGCCAAGCGGTTAGAATTGTTGCTGCGCGGATCTCCTACCACAATCACCAAATCCGTCTGCTTGGCTTGTTCGGCGACCGCTTCTTGCCTCTCTTGCGTTGCGAGGCAGATTTCATTGTGAATCTCGACCGTCGGGAATTTGGCACGCACTTTATTCATCAAATGCGCCGTATCCCATTGGCTCATGGTCGTTTGGTTGGTAACCAACAGCCGATCTGTGTTTAGTTCCAACTTCTCGATGTCTTCTTCCTTCTCAATCAGGTGCACGCGCCCCGGAGCGACGCCCATCGCCCCTTCCGGCTCCGGATGGTTCTTCTTGCCAATGTAGATCACTTCATATCCGTCAGCCACTTTTTCGCGAATCAAATCATGGGTGCGAGTTACATCCGGGCAAGTGGCGTCCACGATCGTCAGCCCTTTTGCCCGCGCCTTTTTGCGCACCTCTGGCGAAACGCCGTGGGCCGTGAAGATCACCGTCCCCTTGTCCACTTTATCAAGAAGCTCGAAGCGATTTTCCCCATCCAGGGTGATGATGCCTTCATCTTCAAAGGCGTCCACGACATGGCTGTTGTGGACGATCATACCCAAAATGTATATCGGACGCGGCAAGTCCAAATTTTTGGCGGCTTGTCGAGCCAAAACCATGGCATCGACCACGCCATAGCAGTATCCGCGCGGTGTGATTTTCACTACTTCCATTCCTGTTTCCCTCCCGACCCCGTTTGGTCCGAGGCATAGTCCATCTCATTATAGCTTATTCTCCAACTGGAACCAAGGGAAGGTCGCCCGGCTCTGGCCATCCCAAAAGATGGGCTGGTCTGCACGGTACATTCGCACGGGGGCATTCATAAGATACACTGTCATCACAAATGAAGGAAGTGAAAACATGGAAAGACCACAAAAACCTTACACGCCGCCAGCACCACCTGCAAAGCCGATGCCACCGATGCCGCCCATGCCACCCATGAAACCGATGCCGCCATGCCCGCCCATGAGACCTTGCCCGCCGGCGCAACCGATGCCGATGCCAATGCCCATGCCGTATCCATATCCAGGGCACCATCATATGATGCACCGTTTGCCGTGTGATCCCCATGCTTTGCGAAATCTGTATATGCAATTGAAAATCTGCCATAAGTTCGAAATGGCAATGCTGAAGTGGCATATGAAATATTGTTGTAGCCGCCGCCGTCCCCATCCCGTTCCCCCGCGTCATTGTTCTTCCTCACACGTATCTTCATCAAGACGGCACGAAAGCAGTTGCTGTTGTTAACAACCCGCCTTCCCTCCAAGCAATTCGGGAGGGCATCCTTTCTTTTTTGCACAAAAAAACCCCGCCATGCTCCGCGAGGTTTTTAAACCAATGATAAGTGCTTATAAAAAAACGGGTTCCGCCGGAGCAGAGCGGGTCCGGCGATTGTGGCCGGGTGAAGTTGCAGGCCTAGTTCTCCTTGTTTTTAATGCGTTCGCGTATGTACAGGCCCGCCAAAATAAATGAGATCAGCATGGAGAACAGCAACAGGCCATGTTCCAGAATATTCGCATACATCTCCCCGGCTTCCCTCCTTCGACTCATTCGCCTTTAAATTTATACTATATAACAGAATAAACGTAAAGATAAAGCCACTTTAATTCAAAATATGGACAATTCATCCCTGTTTCTATTCAATTATTGCTGTTGATAAAGTGAATTTTCCACTATGGAAATGATTGGTTCCAGGGGTACGACCAACATCTTACCCAGAAGACCAGCTTTCTCTCATCCGATGCAAAATCCATCTTTTTGTATGATTTTGACATCTCTTGTCTTGTTGTGTCGAATGAAAGGAATGCAACGAATGGTCGTCAAATAGTTATCCGAGAATCCAATCATTCCAATGGTTGTAGCATAAAATCTAAAAAATTGATAAAAAGTTGACACAAAATCGTTTGTCGCATCGAATGATTATGTACCTGAACTTTTTCATCTCAGTTTTGGTTTGGTTTTGGGTGTTTCCATGTTTATCCCCCCTGTAAAAACAGGGGGGGATTTTTTTCTTGCCCGTACAGAACCTGTTTCCATCAGGCCCGCAAAGCAATGTGCTGACTATCGTACTGATGGATGAAGCGGATCAGCTCCTCAGACATCTGCCAATATGAGAATGGAGTAATCAAGTAAATCCCATTGAAACGGGATAATGCCACTTCCAGCAATTCCTTCGCTACCGCCACGCCTTCCCGGCGCCCTGCCGCTTTGTCTGGCTGTTGCTCCATGCGCTTTAACACTTCCGGCGAAATTTTTATCCCTGGCACTTCATTATGCAAAAATAGCGCATTGCGATACCCCGTCAACGGCATGATCCCGATGAAGATGGGGATGGGGATGTGTTTCGTCGCTTCATGCACATCGATGATTCCTTGGGCGTCATACACAGGCTGAGTCATGATGAAATCGGCTCCTGCCTCCACTTTTTTCTCCAGGCGACGCACGGCAGCGTCCAACTGGCGCACATGCGGATTAAACGCTGCTCCGACGACAAACCGGGCTTTCTGTTTCAATTGGCGTCCAGCAAAGGAGATTCCCTCATTCAGTTGCTTCACCATGCGGATCAGCTCAAACGAAGTAACATCATAGATGGAGCTAGCCCCCGGCAAGTCGCCCATCCGCGTCGGATCTCCGGTGATGACGAGGATTTGGTCGATGCCCAAGGCATGAAGGCCCATCAAGTGTGATTGTTGCCCCAACAGGTTGCGGTCACGGCAGGCAACATGGACAAGTGGCTCAATTCCCATCTTCTCTTTTAAAATCGCCCCCAAGGCCAAATTGCTCATGCGGGCAGTGGCCAAGGAATTGTCAGCCATCGTGATCGCATCAACCCCTGCTTGGTGCAACCGGCTGGCACCATGCAAAAAAGCGGAAATGTCCAAGTCCTTGGGTGTGTCAAATTCGCACACGATCGTCCGTTTATGGCGCACTTTCTCTACGACCGTCGGTTTGACGCGCTCGGTTATCTCCACCGCTACCGGTTGTGCTGTCTCCCGATTCTGCGGATTGCGGCGTGGCACCGGCTTTCTTCCTTTCAGGCTTTGGGCTAGCAACCGGATGTGTTCAGGGGTAGTGCCGCAACATCCCCCCAACAAGCTAACCCCTTGCTCCACCAACAACTCCGCCGTTTGTTCAAAATAGGCGGGATTAGATTTATAAGCCAACTCCCCATCGGTGATCCCTAACCGGCTGGCATTGGGAAACGCGGTGATGACCAATTGTTCTGGCACCACCGTTTTCTCCAATCCGCGCAACAATTCCATCGGCCCCAAACGGCAATTGAGACCAACTCCATCTACCCCCCGCTCAGCCAACAACTGAAACGCGGTAGAGATGGAAAACGCATCACGCGTCCGGCCCACTTCCAACATTGAAAACTGTGCCAGTAAGGGAAGTTTGGTAAGAGGACGGATCACTTCGACAGCCAACAGCATTTCCTTTACATCGAGAAATGTCTCCAACAGAATGCCATCCACCCCGGCATGCAACAGCGCCGTGGCTTGTTCTTCATACATGTCGCGGTATTCCTCTTCATCATAGGCGGGCATGCGCCCGGCACAGATGGAGCCGATCGAGCCCAAGATGTAGGCATCATCCCCCACCGATTCTCGGGCCAAACGCACCGCTTCCCGGTTGAGGCGCGTCACTTTCCCTTCCAACCCATACCGCGTCAACCGCTCCCGGTTGGCTCCATACGTATGCGTCTCAATCACCCGCGCTCCCGCTTCATAATAAGCTTGGTGCACTCCCACCACCAGTTTGGGGTCGCTTAGCACCAACTCTTCGGTACAATCGCCGATGGAAACGCCCTGCTGGTACAAATAAGTGGTCATTGCCCCGTCGCCCACGAGCAACTCGCTCCGCAACCGTTCAATCAAATTTGGTTTGCCCATCTATTTTCCTCCTCACACCACACTGAAATAACGGGCTTCAGGGTGCGCAAACACCATCGCCGACACCGACGCTTCTGGCTCCATCATAAACCCTTCCGTCAGCGCAACCCCGATCTCTTCCGGCTCAAGCAATCGGAACAGCTTGGCTTGGTCTTCCAGATCGGGACAAGCTGGGTATCCAAACGATACGCGAATTCCTTGATATCTGGCGGCAAATCGTTCTTTCATGGTCATGGTGACCGGGTCGGGGAAGCCCCAAGCACTACGCATCACCTGATGAATCCGTTCCGCAAACCCTTCCGCCGTCTCCAACGCCAATGCTTGCAACAAGTGGGAACGCAAGTAGTCGCCCTGCTCTTTCCACTTTTCCGCTTGCTCGCGCACTCCCAAACCGGCGGTGACGGCGAAAAAGCCGACGGTATCCATCTCTCCCGACTCCACCGGCCGCACAAAGTCAGCCAAACAGAGATAGGAGCCTTTCGTCTGTCTTGGGAAAGTAAACCGTTCAATAACCCGACTGTGATCGTTGGGGTCATAAATCAGAATCGTGTCGCCATCCGCTTGTGCCGGGAAAAACCGATAGCAACCGTGCGGCCGGATCAACCGGTCGGAAATAGCCGCGGCAAACAACTCATCCACCTGAGCTTTCAATTGGCAAGCTTTCTCATCACCAGCGGCCAACAGCTCCGCCACATTCCCCTTCAGGCCCAGATGCTTGCCCAAGAGCATCTGCTCATTGATATAAGGGCGCAGTTGCGCGAGCGGCACGTCCCGATACACATGCTTCTCATAGTCGGGTGGGACGAACAACGGAGCTTGACGGTTGATGTCGCTGACACGCCGCTCAGCCACCTGCACACTCGCTTTCACTTCGGTGTTCGCCGCTTGCGATTTGACCCGCTTCGCCCGCAACTCGGCCTCCAGCGCATCCCGTTCTTCCGGATTCATCAAACGGTTTGCCAATTCAAGGCCATTCATGGCGTCTCGGGCATACAAAACCGGGCCATTGTATTCGGGAGAGATGCGGGTATCCGTAAATTTACGTGACAACGCCGCCCCACCGACGAGCATCGGCACATGAATATCCGCTTTTCGCAAATCCTGCGCAGTCACTACCATCTGTTGGGCGGACTTCACCAACAAGCCGGACAACCCGATCATATCTGGACGCTCACGCCGCGCTGCTTCGATCAGTTGTTCCGGCGGCACCTTGATGCCGAGGTTCACCACCTCATAACCGTTATTGGCCATGATGATTTCCACCAAATTCTTGCCGATGTCATGGACATCGCCTTTTACTGTAGCCAAGATCACTTTCCCCCTGGCATGCGTCTTCGCTTTGTCCATATGGGGCTCCAGATAAGCCACGGACGCTTTCATCACTTCGGCGCTCTGCAACACCTCGGCCACAATCAGTTGGTTGTCGTTGAACAAGCGCCCCACTTCATCCATGCCCGCCATGAGCGGCCCATTAATAATGTCAAGCGGCTTATATTTAGTCAGCGCCTCATCCAGGTCGGAAAACAGGCCGTCTTTGCTTCCCTCCACCACATAACGCGCCAAGCGCTCCTCCAATGTCAGATGGACTGATTGCTTTTTCTCTTCCACTTTTTTATCTCGATAAAAGGCCGTGAATTCAGCCAGCACTGCATCGTAATTAGCTTGGTTGGTGTCAAAGAGCAATCGCTCCGCCAAACGGCGTTCCTCTTCCGAAATCGAAGCGTAGCGCTCCAGTTTTTCGGTATTCACGATGGCATAGTCCAAACCGGCTTTGGTGCATTCATACAGATAAACGGCATTAAGGACTTCGCGACCCGCCAATGGCAAGCCGAAGGAGACGTTGGACACACCCAAGATGGTGGCAGTGCCGGGAAGCGCTTCTTTGATCAGGCGGATCCCCTCCACCGTTTCCACGGCCGACCCAATGTACTGTTCATCACCTGTGCCCACGGGGAACACCAATGGATCGAAAATGATGTCCTCTGGCGCAATGCCGTATTTCTCCACCAACAATTCATACGATCGCAATGCCACTTCCAGTTTGCGCTCCCGTGAAACAGCCATGCCCTGTTCATCAATGGTTCCAACCACCACCGCGGCTCCAAATCGCTTCACCAGCGGCAACACCTCTTGGAAGCGCTCCTCGCCGTCCTCCAAGTTGATGGAATTGATCACTGCTTTGCCTTGCGTATAAGTTAATGCCCGGGCAATCACTTGGGGGTCAGTAGAGTCGATCATCAGCGGCGCTTTGACTTTCTTGGTGACAAACGACAAAAACCGCTCCATATCAGCCAATTCATCACGGTCAGGATCGGCCAGGCAGATGTCGATCACCTGGGCTCCCCCTTTCACCTGCTTGCGGGCGATCTCTGATGCTTCCTCATAACTCCCTTCCACGATCAAGCGTTTAAACTTGCGCGAACCGATAACATTGGTCCGCTCCCCAACTAAAATGGGGCGGTTGTCTTCTAAGAAAACGGCCTCAATTCCCGATACAGCGGGAGCATGTGTGGCTTGCAACTGGCGTGGTTTAATGCCAGCCAATGCTTCGCTCATCGCCCGGATGTGATCAGGCGTGGTGCCACAACAGCCCCCGGCAATATTGAGCCAACCGTTAGCCGCAAAATCGGCCATTTTACGGGCCAGCGCTTGCGGCGTTTCCAAATAGTCACCGTTTTCATCAGGCAAACCGGCATTCGGGTAGCAACTGACGGCGCATCGAGCCATCCCCGCCAGGGTGCGGATATGGTCGGTCATGAACTCGGGGCCGGTCGCGCAATTCAAGCCCACGGCAAACGGTTTGAGATGCTCGATCGACACATAAAAAGAGTCAATCGTCTGTCCCGCAAGCATGGTTCCCATCGGTTCAATCGTGCCGGAGACCATCACCGGCAAGGTGACACCTAATTCAGCGAACGCCCGCTCAATACCCACACTCCCCGCTTTGACATTTAGCGTGTCTTGCGATGTTTCCAACAAGAGAAAGTCAACGCCCCCTTGAATCAAAGCTTTTGCCTGCAAATAATAGCCTTGGGCCAGCTCGTCAAAGGTGGTGCCACCGGTCACGGACAGCGTTTTGGTAGTCGGACCCATCGCCCCGGCAACATAGCGCGGCCATTCCGGCGTTGAGAACTTGCGGCATGATTTCACCGCCAACCGCGCCGCCGCTAAGTTGATCTCTTCCGTCAATTCAGGCTTTTCATACTCTGCTAACACGATGGGAGTCGCCCCAAAGGTGTTGGTTTCTACAATATCTGCCCCCGCCGCGAAATAGGCATCGTGAATCGACTCGATGAGATCAGGGCGGGTCAGGTTCAACATCTCGTTGCACCCATCTAAGGCTTCCCCCCCAAAGTCCGCCGCCGTCAACGCAGCTTGTTGCAACATCGTCCCCATCGCACCATCCAAGATTAGGATCTTCTCTTTCAGTCGTTCAGACACACACTGCTTGGCCATGCTGGCTCCACCCTCTCCTCAAAATAAAAAAAACACCATTCATCTCCGAAAGATGAAAGGTGTTTGCCGCTCGCTTATCACTCTCATCTTTCAGAGAGAACACTCTCTGACAGGAATTAGCACCACATTGGAATAACCAACAGGTTGCCGGGCTTCATTGGGCCAGTCCCTCCGCCACTCTGGATAAGAGATTATTTTTATATCTCAATAATATAGCTATTTCGCAAAACCGTGTCAATCAAATTCACAAATACAGTTTGTTTTTGTTGAGCTCTTTTTGCGTTTGATACATCCGTTGGGTCGCTTCCTGGAATTTCGCTTCTTCACCAATTTTTTCATAACAATCTGCCAGTTCATAATAACACTGGTAGACGCGGTCTTTTAACTTATTTTTGTCCGCAATCTTGCCAGCGCTTTGAAAATATTCGATAGCATCCAGATAATGGTTCATATTTTTCATCGCTTGCCCCAACAAGATCAGTGCTGTGCTGGTCAACAAACCATGGTGAATGCGTTCCGCCATGTCCAAAGCTTGCTTTAGTATATCTCGCGCTTGTTCCATTTTCCCTTGCATGAGATAAACCTGTCCCAACGAACAGCTCGCTTGCACCAAATCCTCTTTGTCGTTCACATGCTCTCCCAGCTCCAGCACAAACTCAAATGCAACCTCCGCATCAGCCAGTTGGCCCGCGTCTTGATAGGAGTGAGCCAACACCAACCACAACCGGAACATCCCCTCATATTCCCTGCTACCCACGGCGATTTGGCTTCCTTCGCGGGCATAGCGGATCGCATCTTGGTAAAGCTTCATCTTACGCAGGAGTTCCGCCCGAAGCGCATACGTCTGGAGGATCAGCTGGCGTGAGCGAATCTGCGGCAACAGAGCCCACACCTCATCGACACCACGCAATGCCTCATCGGCCCGATCCAGTTTTTGCAGATTTTCGATCCGAGCGAGCAAAAGCTTCACATGCATTTGTTCGAAAATTTCTTCTTCATCAGTTAAAGCGTCCAGCCCTCGCTCAACATATTTCAGCGCTTGCTCCCAGTCCTTGTGTTGCATACGGCATTCCGACAGACACAAGTAACTGGCCGCCTCCAAGTTGACTTTGGGGGAGTAGGGGTCCTGATAAGCGAGACGGATGGCTTCGCTCAGTTCCCTTTCTGCTTTGCGCCAATCCCGCTTGATAAAATGAATGCGCCCTTTGAGGTAGTGAATCGTCGCTTGGTGTTGAGAGGTAACCTCATCGGATAAATCGGACAACAGAGCTAAAGCGCGTTGATAGTTGCCAAGTTGGATCATGGTTTCAATCGCGGTGAATTTCACTTGCAAGCTTTCGATGCTCCCAGTGTCCTTTTCGATCATGTCGGGCACTTCACTCAGATCCAAACCCAGTTTGTTCATGAGATACAACACTTTGTCTTTGTTCACATGAGGTACGCCACGCTCGATGTTACTGATAGTGGCAGTGGAGATGTGCTGGTCAGAGAGATCTTCCAGCCGCAATCCCCGTTCCTTTCTCACTTTACGAATGTATTTGCCCACTTCACTCATTTCCAAAATGTTCATCGCGACCTATCCTTTCCGAATTCTTGTTATTTCTATATTACTCCATCTATTTCATTTTATAAAGGAATAAACATATAAATTTTTCCATATAAAGGAGTGTAATTTTTTCCAACTGCTTTATTTTTTATTTCTTACCCACGACTGCCCCCGCAATATCACATAAAAAGATAAATAATCTGAAAAAACCACAAAAAGAAACCGATTCCTTATCTCTTTCGGGACAAGAAATATTTTCCCAATACCTCTATCTTCTCCATAAAATGAATCTTTATGCCAAATTTATGTTTTTTGTTTTATTTGATCAATTGGACCAACTTTAGTGCACCATCTACCACGATGACAGAGAGACCCCAGCCGCTGAGCAGGCCCGTCGCCACGCGGAGCAGGTTGTTGCTCTGGCGCCAACCCAGCCATTGCGTTCCCCCGTCGATCAGCATCGGCATCTGTGCCAACAATCCAAACGGCCAAGGCGGCGCTAGCGGGATCAACAGCAGGATCGGAATAAACAAATAACCCATCATAATGCCCAGACAGCGCGCACAGACGGGCAAAGGTTGTCCCCCCATATGAAAACACCGTTCTGGCTTGCGGTGGCAGGGCACGAACTTCAGCCAATCAAGCCATCGCCCCATTCGCTTCCCCCTCGCTTTAGTCCGAACAATTGCAATCGACACAATTGCAGTCCACGCAGTTGCAATCCACGCAGTCACAGTCAAACACATCGCATCCATCGCATCCGCAATCAAAGTCGTCACACTTCTTCCGGCGCCGCTTGTAATAGATGAACCACACCAAAAAAAGGACGCCACTCGCAACCAAACAGGCACTCCCTTCCAAGATCAGCCCCTGCACCAACAAGATTCCCCCGGCGACCGCCAACAACAGAATCAACGTCAGACTCACGAAGAACAATCCGCTAGCCCCTTTCTTACCAAAGTGTTCGCTTGCCGCGGCGATCGCAAGCCAAATCGAGCCAACTGCGCCCGCCATACAGTAAACAAAACATCTTGAAACAAGCTTTACGGCAATCATGTTGTAATCAATGGACAATCAGGAGATCATGCTGTTCATATCCCTTGTGCGGGACTCACTTCATTTGTCAACGCTCTTCCCATCCCTTCGTCTTGACCATCATCGGCCACGCGGATGAAAGGAATGCCGTTGCACCAACAAGTGTGACTCATCGCTGGGGACTGGCGCTTTCTCACTATCCCTGTTACCTCAATTCATAATCAACAGAAGGCAATCTGTTTGTCAATATGATTTTGTTTACCGTCATGATATTTCCTCTTTTGATTTTGCTGATTTGGTTACAAATTTATCTGTAAAAGTTTGTAGTTGATGTAGATTCATCCCATTTAATTGAATGAAAAAGATAGAAAATGAACGAAATTGATTGATTAAGCAAACAACATCCGCTATGATAAGAAGGAAGCGAGGTGAACGAAAACGCTTACAATTCAACGACACCAAGTGATCTTGGATCTGCTGAAACAGAAGGGTGCTGTCAAGCTGCAAGAGCTTGTCCAAGCGACGGATTCGTCAGAATCCACCATCCGCCGCGATTTGATCGAGTTGGAACGGCGCCGTCTTCTCAAGCGGATTCATGGCGGAGCCGCCTTGCTACAAACCAAGGGAGCCGAACCAACCATTGCTGAAAAATCAACCAAAAACCTTCAAATCAAACAACGCATCGCTGCAACCGCTGCTTCCTTGGTTGAGCCCGGTGATTGCATCTATCTCGATGCGGGTAGCACCACATTGGAAATGGTGCCCCACCTGCAAGCCAAAAATCTGACCGTTGTCACCAACGGCTTCGCGCAATTGGAAGCACTGGCTGAACGGCAAATCCGCGCCTACTTGCTGGGGGGAATGATCAAATTGTCCACCCGCGCGATGATTGGGAGCATGGCCTTGGAGTCCTTGCGCCTCTATCGTTTTGACAAGTGTTTTTTAGGCACCAACGGCATTGATTTGGAGCTGGGATACACCACACCCGACCCCGAAGAAGCCATGATTAAAAAAACGGCGGCGCGCTTGGCCAGCCAGGCATATGTGCTAGCGGACGGCCAGAAGTTCCATGAAGTGGCCTTCGCTAAAGTCGCTGACATCCATGAGATGCGCATCATCACCGACAAGCTCCCGGAAGAGCAGCGGCAATCCTATCTAAATCAGACCGACATTATTGAGGTGGACACATGATTTATACAGTAACACTCAATCCATCAATCGACTTCACCGTCCATGTTCAAACCTTGCGCCGAGGCGAATTGAACCGCATGGATCAGGAACAGAAATACCCAGGCGGCAAAGGAATCAATGTCTCCCGCATTTTAGCGCGGATAGGGGTGGAAACCACCGCCCTCGGCTTTGTCGGCGGGTTCACCGGAACCTATCTCACCGAAGCATTGACGAGTGAGGGAGTGGCGCATGATTTTGTCCGTATCGACGGGGATACCCGCATCAACATCAAATTGAAGGAACAAAGTGGGGAAACGGAAATCAATGGCGCAGGCCCTTCCATCCCCCCCGATCGCCTACAGCAATTCATGCAAAAGCTGGAACGCCTCCGGGCCGGGGACATGCTGGTGCTCGCCGGCACCATTCCCCCTTCGCTCCCGCCAGACCTGTACCAAACATTGCTGGTCACCTACGGCAAACGCGGTATCAAGGTGGTAGTCGATACGAGCGGTGAAGCACTCGCGCGGGCAGTTCGCCACCATCCCTTTCTAATCAAACCGAATCACCACGAGCTGGGTGAATTATTTAACACGACCTTCACCTCGCTCGACGAAACGATCCCTTATGGCGAAAAGCTGTTGGCCCAGGGGATCAGGCATGTCATTGTGTCCATGGCCGACAAGGGCGCCCTATTGTTCACCGCCGATGGGATCTACCGATCCAACGTGCCACGCGGCACCGTAGTCAACTCTGTGGGCGCGGGTGATTCCTTGGTCGCTGGCTTCATCGGCCACCTGTCGCAACACGGTTCAGTGCCGGACGCATTCCGCTATGGTATCGCAACCGGCGGTGCTACCGCTTTTTCAGCTGACTTGGCCAGCCTAGACACAATCGAAGCCGTTTATCCACAAGTCGAACTAACCAAACTGTAAGGAGGGGCCTCATGAAGATCACAGACTTATTAAAACCGGACACCATCATCATGGAACTTCAAGCGACCACCAAAGAGGCAGTGATCGAAGAACTGGTCGCTAAATTAGATGAAGCGGGGCGGCTCACTGATCGCAACAAGTTTAAAGAAGCGATTCTCAAGCGGGAAGCGTCGGGATCGACGGGCATTGGCGACGGCATCGCCATCCCCCACGCCAAAACGGATGCCGTCAAAACACCGTCGATTTGCTTCGGCAAAAGCATTCAGGGCATCGATTATGAAGCGCTTGACGGCCAACCAGCCCACTTATTCTTTATGATCGCCGCTGGCGAGGGGGCTGATGAAGCACACCTTGAAACTTTGTCGCGCCTGTCCGTTCTCCTGATGGACAGCACCTTCCGCCAACAGTTGGAACAAGCCCGCACTGCGGAAGAGTTGGTAGCGCTCATCCAAGACAAAGAATTGGAAAAAGAGCCGGAAGAAACAGCGTCCACCCACGCCACCGAACAGCTCATATTGGCAGTGACAGCCTGCCCCACGGGCATTGCCCACACATACATGGCCGCTGACGCGCTCAACGCAAAAGCGCGGGAAATGGGCCTTACCATCAAAGTGGAAACCAATGGATCAACCGGTGTGAAAAACAAGCTCACACCAGAAGATATTGCCCAAGCCACCGCCATCATCGTAGCCGCCGACAAACAGGTCGAGATGAGCCGTTTTCATGGAAAACCCATCATTCAAGTGCGTGTCGCCGAAGCGATCCATCAACCGGAACGGCTCCTTACAGCCGCCCTCCGGCAGGAGGCTCCTCTCTATGTCGCGGACAACGCAGCGGGCCGCACTGAATCCTCTCAGGGAGGAGCTGGTTTCTACAAGCACTTGATGAATGGCGTGAGCAACATGTTGCCGTTTGTGGTGGGGGGCGGTGTGCTGATCGCCTTAGCCTTCGCCTGGGGTGGCATTGAGGCCAAAGGACCCGTCGCCGAGATGTTGATGAAAATCGGAAGCGAAGGCGCGTTCCATTTCCTCGTGCCCATCTTGGCCGGCTTTATTGCAATGAGCATTGCTGACCGTCCGGGCTTCGCTCCCGGAGTCGTCGGCGGTTTTTTGGCAGCCTCAGCGCAAGCCGGTTTTTTAGGAGGGTTGATCGCTGGTTTCTTGGCCGGATACATCGTGGTCGGCCTGAAAAAAGCTTTGGCCTTCTTGCCTGAACAGCTCGACGGGATCAAACCGGTTCTCTTGTATCCTGTGCTGGGCATCTTGCTCACCGGCATCCTGATGATCACCGTGGTCAACGGCCCGGTAGGCGCGCTAAACAAGGCGCTATCCGCTTGGCTTAGTGGCCTCTCCGGCACCAACGCCGTCCTGTTGGGCGTGATCTTGGGCGGCATGATGGCCGCGGATATGGGCGGCCCCATCAACAAAGCGGCTTTCACATTCGGCCTCGCTTGCATGGAAGCGGGCAACTTCGGCCCACATGCTGCGGTGATGGCTGGCGGAATGGTACCACCACTGGGTATCGCGTTAGCCACCACTTTCTTCAAACGCAAATTTAGTGACTCGGAGCGGAAAGCGGGTTTGACCAATTATCTCCTGGGGGCCTCATTTATCACAGAAGGAGCGATTCCCTTCGCGGCCGCTGACCCCTTGCGTGTCTTGGCAAGCTGCATAGTCGGGGCGGCCGTCGCCGGCGGATTATCCCTGTGGCTTGGTATCACACTGCCCGCGCCTCACGGCGGATTGTTCGTCATCCCCCTCGTCAACAAGCCGTTCCATTACGCGGCGGCCATTGTGGTGGGTTCTCTCGTTACTGCCTTCGCACTAGGCGTTTGGAAACGGCCAAGGCAGGATTGACACTACGGTGTGTCTGATGAATAGGCTAGCGGCTCCAAAACCATTTTCTCATTCGCTTCACGCGTGGCGAGGCGCTCCTCGAGAAAAGGTTTTTCCGCCGCTTCTTCCCCACAAACTTGATTTGCCAGACACGCCCTAGCGGCATACGGACAACGGATGGCTGTTTTTTTGCAAAAACTGATCTCATCTCCCCTTTTTTCAGCTATAATATACTTTTGTAAGCAACTTCTAATTTGGAAGGTGAATCTTGATGAGCAAAGCAAACGGTTTTGTCAACAGTTGGTTGCGTCACCGCCTGGTCATCTTGGAGTTGTTGGAGCAATTGCAAGACGAGCATTTGGATTATCGCCCTTGGGAAAAAGGCATGTCCCTGAAAGAATTGGTCTTGCACATACTGCAATCCGCCGACATGTTTGTCAATTCGGTTATCGCAGGACATTTTGTATCCCCTGCTGAGCCGGAAAAGGCTGTGAACACCGTCGCCGAGTTGCGGGAATTGGCGCAAGCACTGACCGACAAAAACCGCCAATCCTTGTCCAGCCTGCCGGATGAAAAGTTTGCCGCTATGGTGGACGTGACCAAACCATTCGGCCGACCGCTTTCGGGTGAAGTGCTTTTGCAAATGATGCGGGATCATGAGATCCACCACAAAGGACAACTGTACACTTACGCGCGGATCGTCGGAGTAGAAACGCTACCGCTGTTTGTCAAGTTGCAATTGGATTAAGGGTGCGCGCAAAGGGATCAACCTTGGCGCGTGCCATCGCTATTCAGCCGAGTCGTGGATTTCCTTCCATGACTCGGCTTTTTCTCATAACCTGAACAGATTCCAAAGGCCACCTTTTTTCTTTTTCAACCATTGTCCGGCTTCGGCATCCCCTGCATCCGCCTCCTTGGTCAACCATCTTTCCCCCGCGGCAATGTCTTGCGCCATGACCTTTCCTTCGATTAGCGCGTACCCATATTCCCGCATCGCAACCACTTCACCCGCTTCTACCGCTTTGCGGAGCCAGAACTCCCCCTGTGCCTGATCCCGCTCATACCCGACGCCGTGCAACAAGCGGTAGCCTAAAATGCGCATAGCAATCGGCTCTTCTTTCTCCGCCGCCCGCTGAATCCACCGTTTTCCCTCCGCCTCGTTTCGCTGGAGGCCGTCCCCTTCCAGCAAGCGGTAACCCAAAATCCGTATCGCTTCTGGATATTCCGCTTCTGCCGACCGGCGTAACCACATCTCCCCTTCAACCGCATCCTGACGCAACCCTTCCCCGACTATCAAGCGATAGCCCAATTCCATCATCGACCAGCTGTCACCCGCTTGCGACGCTTTTCTGAGCCATTTTTCCCCTTCGACCACATCTTGCTTCACTTGCTTGCCCGTCAATTTCCGATAGGCCAACTCCGCCATCGACCACACATCCCCCGCCTCTGCCGCCTTAGCCAGCCATTTCATTCCTTCTGCGACTTTGTCTTTGTTCTCCGCCGGGTTTGCTTGGCCTGCAATCGCCGACTCCTGTTCCATGGTGCCGGTCGCTCCGGGGTCGGTAGACATGACCTGTTTCAATTTCTTCTCCAGCGCCTTTTCCAAGATCTCTTCAATTCGATCCAGACTGACGCTTTCCGGCCACGACGGGCGAGGATGAACATACCCCTCATGCATGAATGATGGGTTTACGTACTGTTTCATAAACCATACGCTTAATTCATATAGGATGCGGTGTGCGCGCAAAGCCTGTTCAATGCTCTCGTATTTAGGATTGTGAACTGCCTTATTCCCTTCTGTCCGCACAAAATCAAAATGGCTCCGCATCTCTTCGGTGATCGCCCCTTGTTGCGCCAACGCTTTCAGCCTTTCGTATTGGGTGGCGGAAACTAGCCTGATTCGCCCTTCCTTGGCGGCGATGAGCTTGGCCAATTCTTCGCCGAACACCCTCGCTTTGGCCAACGATGCGTGGGGATCGTCAAATAGATTCCGTTCTAACTGTTCACCTAAGCTCACCAAATCGACGGATACATCCGCTAAAAAAGAAAACAATCCATGCTTGCTCACCATCAAACTCTCCCTATTGGATTGATCATGCATGAAGTATATCCTTATATTTATACAATATCATGAATAATTCATCAGTTCGTATAAAACGAATAACCCGGCATTCCCATGACGGGCGAATGCCGGGTCTGGCCACAGCGCACGGCTACTTCTCCACTGCCGCCACAATCTGTTCCAAAGCGTCCGTATTTTCTTGAAACAAATAAAAGTGGCCCCCTGCAAACTGCTGCATGAAAAAGCCGCCCGCAGTCATCTGTTGCCAAGCCGCCAACTCCTCCTGTTTCACATCCGGGTCCTCGATTCCGCCAAACGCCAAAATGGGGCAGGCTAATGGCTCCTCTTCGCGGTAAACGTAGCGGTCCACCAATGCAAAATCGGCCCGAATGATGGGAAGGATCAATTCCATCAGCTCCCGGCTCGCTAATACTTCTTCCGGAGTACCATTCAATTCGCGCAACTGATCGATCAATTCCTCGTCGGAAGAGTCATATCCGAGTGGTTTGCTCCGGGGGATGTGCGGCGCCTGTTTGGCAGAAACAAGTAACTTCTGCGGCAACGGACGGTTCCGCCTGCGCAATTCCCGCGCCAGCTCAAACCCGATCAACGCCCCCATGCTATGTCCAAAAATAAGAAAGGGTTGGTCCAGATAGGGCTCCAATTCATCAGCCAGTTGCGGCACCAGCCGCTCGATCGAGGACACCGGCTCTTCCAATAGGCGATTTTCACGGCCCGGCAACTGAACCGGACACACCTCGATCCGTTTGGAAAACCGGGCTTGCCATTGGGTGAAAATCGAGGCGCTGCCCCCTGCGTATGGAAAGCAAAACAGACGCATCTCCGCTTGCGGATTCGGCTTGCGGTACATCAACACCGGATTTGTTTTGCTAGTCATCCCGACACTCTCCATTCTATGTAAACGCAATTTCTAACCTTGCTTGCCCCATGAAGGGCTTTGGCATCGACTGGCTGCGAATCCGGAGGAGTGGCGACCTACGCCCACTCCTTGCTATGTCAGACCGTTCTTCTTGCAGGGCGTGATGGTTGCGGTTACTTTTTGGAGACGCCGTTGATCAAGTAATTGCCCCACTCACGCATGGCCACCACTTCACCCGCTTCAGCCGCTTTTTGCAACCAAAGCTCACCTTCTTCGATGTTTTGCGGGAAGGTGATGCCATTGAGCAGACGGTAACCCAAAATCCGCATCGCAATTGGTTCAGCCGCCTCAGCTGCTCTGCGAATCCAGACTTCCCCTTCTTCCAAGTCTTGCTCCAAACCGTCACCTTCCAACAAGCGGTAACCCAAGATGCGCATGGCCACCGGATAATTGGCTTCAGCCGACAGTCGCAGCCACTTTTCCCCTTCGACTGCATCCTGAGCCAATCCTTCTCCCACGATCAACCGGTATCCAAGCTCCATCATGGCCCACTTGTCATTGGCCTCAGCCGCTCTGCGCAACCACTTTTCACCCTCAACCAGGTTTTGCCGCACCTTGTTACCTGTTAAAAGCAGGTATGCCAACTCCGCCATGGACCATACATCCCCCGCTTCGGCGGCTTTGATCATCCATTTAATGCCTTCATCCTGGCGCAGGCGTTCCTTCTCTTCATGAAAGTCCAGCACTTGCCCATTTCCTTGTGCTTCGGCCTCTTGATTTTCATGTTCAAATTGACTCACAGCCCAATCTCCCCCTATAAAAAAATGAATAAATACCTTTCAACGATTCTATTATACTAAACCTGCACTGATTAAAAATCTTAATTTTGTAAAATACAAGTCAAAATAGGAACGATTTAACGCTGAACATCACCTTTTGAAGCAGGTAACACGAAAAAATGTTTCCGGTGCGCGCTACATGCCGCTTACCAGAAACACTTCCTCTTGCGATCAACGTCAATGAAGCGATGCATAACCCAATTTGCGAAATGCCTCAGCAATCAGCCGTTGCCCCTGGTCATTGGGGTGGACACCATCCCAAAAAAGCAATCCTTTGGCACCTGGGTCTTGATCATGATTCGGGCCATTAAAGGCATCGTAAACCTTAGCTACGTCATACCCCTTGGTTTGCCGCTCGTGAATATGGCGGTTGATCTCATCGAGATAAGGCTTCAATATTTCAAACCGGGTTTTGCTTCGGTCTGCGCCGACGGCATGTTTGTCTTCATCGACAAAGGGATTGTACACATCTATCGTCCGGTACAAGGTTGGTTGCCCAGCGCGCAAGCCTTGGATGCTGTCGACGATCTGATCCCAATTCCGCTTGAAATGAACAACAGCTTGGCGCAGGCAGTCCTCTTGGTCAACGCCCCCGCACGTCCCTCTGATATAGCGGTTGCGCGCGCCAAGCAGATCATTGCCGCCGATATTCCATGTGACCACTTGGGCGCTGGCAACCGCATTGCGCAGATCTGCATCCGTTTGTAACGCGTTGGCCAAATCGGCGCTCGTCCAGCCATTTACACTATGATTGGTCAACAAAACATCATTTCCCGTATCAGCTACGATATAATCCCGGTAGCGATACACATACCCATACCAAGAACCAAAACCGGTGCCAAGCGAATCACCCAAAGCAGTGTAGCGCCAGGTGGTAGCGGCAAATGTCGGAGAAGTGGTCGACAGGAGGGAGACAAGCGTTGTCATCAACACCAGCAGCAACAGGCGGCCTTTGTTCACAACAGTCACCTCATTTATATCGAGCTGGGTATTATGCTTATTTTATCATATTATTCTGAATAATTATCGGTAACACCCCTTTCTCCTCCCGGCCGGCCGCAAGTGCATGTACGCATCCTACAGCCGGCAAGCCGTTCACTGCCGCATCATCCATTGTTTCTCCTGTTTGGCACCTTTTCGCACATATCGATTCAAAGCCAGGACACTAACTGCGGACAGAATGACGAACAATCCTAACCCCACCCAATGAATCCCCCACCATTTGGGACTGGGCAAATCCTCGAACACGATTTCAAACAAACCGCTAAACAACGCCATGGGAAACCCGAAAATCGTTATCAAGTTGATCAGCCGGCCGGCGCGCAATTCGCTGTGGCTTTTGATGATGTTCTCCAATTCGGACACCGTGTTGTACAACTCATTAAGCTGCGTGCCCAATCCCCATCTCTTCTTCACTGTCTCACGGAATTGGTCGAGGTAATAATCAACGGAAGATGGCATCGTCGCCAATATCTTGTTGCGAATCTCCACCTTCTTGACGGTAATCCAGCGATTCAGCTCCATCAACTTCTTCCCGGATAGGGTTTGATTTTGCCGCAACAGCTCCTCCACCGACTCCATCACCTCCGCACATTCTTCGCGGATGCGTTGGAATGTGTTCACCCTGTCGACCAGTTTTTTCACTTCTCCCGCATAAAGCGCAAAATCAAGCGGTTCGCTGTTCCAATCGTCCAGGATCAAGATGCCCCCAGGATGAATGAGCGCATAGCCGCACGGCAATTCAATAAAATCAAATGAATGCTTCGGCGGCAAGGGATGGATGGGTGGCACCCGGTTCTGGTATGTGCCTGAAGCGCAAACCGCCAAATATCGCTGCATCGTCGGCGAACTGACAAACACTTGTTGTTTCCCCAATGAATTCCACTTGGCGGCGATAAATACTTTTCCGTTGTGATAAATGGGTTCGCACTCATAAATGTTGCAAGCAGCCCCGATGGAGCCATCGGCCAGATAAGGGTTCACCTTGATGGAGTTAGCAGGGTTGTACAACTCCCAGATCGCGCCGACCACCTCGGCCCATTCCAACTTGGAGCCCATGGTGCCATCATCCAACTGCCGCGGCGCGAATAAAGCGGTCATGTTTTCGTTGGAAGCCATCCATGGGCGATTGGCCGGTGATCGCTCCGGAACCAGCGGTTGGTCGCAGGGACGCTCGCCGCCCCAGCGCTCATCCTCCATCTCTTCCAATTTTCGCCACAAATCCTGTAGATGGAGATTCATCGTGGGGTCAACTTGGATTACCATGTCTCGACCTGTCCCTTTTAGATCAGGACGGTAGATAGCGATAAACTGGAAACCTGACTGGAGCCAAGTCCGTTCTTCATCATGAATCAGAAAGGATTTCAACAAGCCGATGTTCGTGTTCTCCCTGGTGATAAAAGCATCGACCAGCACGGTCCGGTTCGCATGGATCACTGGAAGCTCCAACTGCGTCACCGTCGCGTTTTTCAAGCCTTGCAAATATTTTTGATACTCTAGGCGCAAATGGGTGATCGCCGCATTGTATTCTTCGATGTGATCCACCTCAGGCACTTCATATGGCGCCACCTCTTCCAGAAGCAAAAGAATGACCAAATAAAGGCAGGAAAGCAACCCACGTTGCACATGCTCCGGATCGATCCGCACCGCCATCTCCCCGGTCGCGTGCAACTGTTCTTCCGTCACATAGGAAGCGTAAGCCAAGGCACTGTGTAAGCAACCCCAAGATTCAAATGGTTTCCCCGTGGTTTTCACATCGCCCATTTCCCAACGGATGCTGTAATCCAACCACTCCAGCGGAAACTCTTGCGCATCCACTCCCTGATGGCGGCAATAAAACAAGACAAAGGCCAAACAGGCGTCCGGGGAGAGATCGGCAAAGAAAAATTGCAACTGTTTGACCGGTAAATGGCGCCGTAATTCCAACGAGGGGAGTTCCCGCACGAATTCAGTTGTTGAACCGGCCTCCGTTCCCCAATGGGTTAACATCAATCCATTTGTCGGAATGGGGAACTCATCGGCAAAGAGGATTTCATGTTCTTCCTGCACCTTTCGGTGGGGGGCGTAAGTGATCGACAACTCTTCCAATTCGTCATACAGTTGTTTCAAACATTCGTTCAGCTTCATTGTTGTCACCCATATTCTCTCTTTTTTTTGGCGTTTTTTCGGGCGACGAAAAAGCATCCACGCTAACGTAACACTTCCTCACCGCCCAATTCACCCAGCCCATGCCGCGCCGCTTTTTCCAACAGCGGAGAAGAGCGCTCAGAAGACATCATCACCAAATGATGCAAAGCCCGGGTGCAACCTACGAACAACAGTTTAGCATGGAGCTCATCTACAGGATAGCGCCCCTCATCCACTTCCACCAAAATGACGGCGTCAAACTCCATTCCCTTGGTCAAATAAATAGGGATCACCGAAATGCCCCCGTGATATTCAGCCTGCGTGGAAGTGATCAGATGCGCCTCCACCCATTGGTCGCGCAACTCGGCCGCTATTCTCTCACTCTCCGCTTCTGTCCGCGTCACCACGGCCACGGTGCCAACCCCTCGCTCGATCAAGGCCTGCACTTCCCGAGCCAACAACACATTCCGCTCCGCCGCCGACACGGACAACATCCGCACCGGGTCCCCACTTCGATAAACAGGAGTAGCCACTGCCACACCTTTGGCATAATCCCGGACAATCTCATTGGCAAACTGAATGATTTCCATGGTTGAACGATAGCTCTTGTTCAATTGCACATACCGGCACGTGCCTTCCGCAAACAAGTCCATCAATTCACGCCACACTGTAATCCCTTTATGGACATGGATGTTTTGTAACAGATCGCCCAATATAGTGAAAGAGTTGCTTTGGCAAAATCGTTGCAACACCGCCAGCTGATAAGGAGATACATCTTGCGCTTCATCGATCACCACATGATCAAACGTTTTTTCGTTAGAAATCCCGTGCAACGCAACATGGATGTGCAGCAATGGAGCCAAATCGGTAACGCCGACCTGCTTTCGTTTCAACTTTTGGACAAACGCCGCGGGTGGCGCAACATCGAATTCGGCTGACTTCGTGCTGATTAGGTGCTGATACCATGACCAAGGAGTCGGTTGGGGCCATGCCTTCATATAGGTGCGCAACCGCTGGTTGGCTTGTTTGCGAATCTTCCCCCGCGGATCGATATCACGCAACTCTTTCAACTCCATCTCTAACCAGCGCTTCAATCTCGCAAATACGCGTTCTTTCCGCTTCAGAAGTGGATAATGCCGATACTCTTCCGCAAACCAACGTCGGATCTCCTCCGCTGACAACACTTTGCCTTCCCAAGGCGAAAACGGCTTTTCCGGCACAAACGTCGCTTCCAGCTCCGTCAAAGACGCTGCGACCCGATCATGAAACGCAAGGCTTCCTTTATATCGGAACCAGGCCAACTCCGCTAGATCGACGGTACCCCCCATCGTGAATTCATCCGCCCATTCCTTTTCCACAGGC
This sequence comes from Laceyella sediminis, assembly GCF_003003125.1. Lineage (GTDB taxonomy): Bacteria > Bacillota > Bacilli > Thermoactinomycetales > Thermoactinomycetaceae > Laceyella > Laceyella tengchongensis. The sequence goes on from NZ_PVTZ01000005.1 coordinate 169,873, forward strand.
GGCGGCAACTCGTCGTCAAAAAAATCATAGGCCCAGTCGGCAAAGGTGAATTGCTGCACATCGCCCACGCCCAATTCAGGCAACACGTCCGAGATATAATCGACAAACATGCGGTTGGGAGCAAAGATGACAAACCGTTCCGCCCGTAGCTGTTCTTGATACTGGTACAGCAAATAAGCCAAGCGGTGCAAAGCGACCGTGGTTTTACCACTCCCTGGCACCCCTTGAATTACGAGCGGGATGTTACGTTCGGCGCGGATGATTTGGTCTTGTTCATGCTGGATCGTGGACACGATATCCCTTAAGCGGTTGTCTTTCTTTTCACCCAAACGGTAAAGCAAAAATTCATCCACCATCCCAGATGACTTTTCTCCCCGCACATAACTGTCAACCACCCGCTGAATCTGTTGCTTGCGAATCGCGATATTCCGCTTCAAATACACCGTCCCCTCAATCACTCCTTCAGGGGAGGAGTACTCAGCGCGGTCCGTCTCTCCTGTGAATGAATAAAATAAGCTGGCGACAGGAGCCCGCCAATCAATGACCAGCGGCGCGTTTTCCTTGTCATCCTGCACGCCGACTTTGCCGATATAGAGCGGTGTCGGCTCGTCTTTGCCGTCCTCTGCAAAATCCAACCTTCCAAAATAAGGCTCATTTCGGGCGATACGCAATTGTCTTAACCGATTTTGCCGTTGATGGTCGAGCGCCTGTTCCACCAAGTCCTCGCCTCGGTAACGCGGCATTCCCTCCAACTCAACCAGTTGCTTTTCGATTTTTTCCAACATCACTTGCAATCGGGCTTCTTCCTGTGCGTAAGCCTCGTTCAACCTTACCACAACCCTTCCCTTTTGCTTATGGGACAGTGAAAAGCACCCGCTCTGCGCTAGGTGCTTATGCTATAGATGTATCCGTTTTCAATTTTGCGTCTTGAAAGACATCATCGGAAATATAGCATAAAAGAACAAAAGCCAAAAATCAATAGATGATCTTGCCTAACAACTGATCCTCGTGGATGGTTCCCAGTCGGCGGCTGTCAAGCGTGTCCAGCCGGTCGTCGCTCAACAGATAATACTCATCTTCGGGAATTTGGACAGGCGCGGTGTCGATAATGCCTTTGGCTCGGGCCACGTAAGGCTCACGCACCAATTGCCCGTTGATATAGACCTTGCTATCTTTGATCTCAACTTTTTGTTTAGGCAGGCCGATCACCCGCCTAACCAGCGGTTTGCCCGAATTTGAACGAAACACGACCAGATCCCCTTGTTCCAGGGACAGCGGATAGTTCGCCACCAGGCAAAACTCTTTATTCTTCAGTGTCGGTTCCATTCCGACACCATGCACCTGGTAAATTCCGAAAAACAACCGCAAGCCAAGCGCCAGGCCGGCTAAACCGATAATGGCATACAACAAAAGGTGGAGTGTTTTGGGTGAATCGGACAAATGGGATCCCTTCCTTTGTCTCTACATGTGTGATGGCGTTGGCAACGACACTTTCTTTTCATCATAATATAACAACGGTTAAAAATAATCGAACATTTATTGAAGTATAATAGCGAATATTATTCATTTTAAAATAATTATTTCATATTCGTCTATCCGCTTTCATGTGTTACAATGCCATGGAGAAGTTTTCTAGGGACTGGACGGAGAAAAAACACGCGGCTTAAGCCGTGTACACAGAGCAACAAAAGCCCGGGAGGATATCAACTAGGATACCTCCCGGGCTTTTTACGCCATCGGCGTTTTTACCCATTCAACCTCTGTTGCGTCAATCACTGACAAACTGTCCACTCAACCAAAAAACGCCCTTGCAAATTCCACCGACCTGCGGGTGCCCATCGACGGTTTGCGGCGCGGACACCACATCGATCGTCCCCCCCAGCGTCTTGACTAACAACGCCCAATAATCTTGGCCGGAATACGCGTTGGTTTTCCGCTCACAGGCCAGCACGCGGCCCGACAGCATCGCTTCTGCCCGGGGTTCGCCGCCTCCATCCGGATCGGCAAACAATCCGGTCGGGATAAATGATTCCACCGTCATCGGCATGTCCGGATCATTTGCGGCTTGATACTCTGCTTCATCTGCATAGCAACTCAATTCATAAGCAAATGCGGCGATCTGCACGGAGACCGTCTGCGGCAACGATTGCAAGCGTCGCATCGGCCCGTACTCCGGCACCTCGAACAAGAAAGGATAATCGCCCCTCGCTTCCTCCCCCACCAAACCGGCTTTGGGATTTGCCCAGGCGAAGTAAGAGAGCTCCAACGGCAACTGATCGCGGGTCAGCACTTTTTCCAGCCGGGCGGTCATCCGCCCCTGTCCCCGATAATGGGGATGGAGATCGATGATACGCCCTTGCTCATCGAAAGGTAACGTTAATTGCTCCCCGCCGGGCAACAAATACTCCACATAGTGGCTGTCCGGCGTCTTCACTTCCCGCCCTGCCCCCTGCAAAATGTGCTGGTCAACCAATGCTTCTATATCGTCGTCTGTGGCAATGCGAAACCCAATACTACTGTAATGATTGGACACGTCATCCGCTCCGTTTCTGTTAAAGTCGAAGTCCATTGTATACAAAGACCCGCTACACGCGCCAGCCGCTTCCATAAAAAAACACGCCCGGCGCATTGCCGGGGGCGGGCATCCCCTCCGGCGCCAGTAGGTTTCCCGCCTGGGCCAATTTACTTGATTCAAGCCAGCGAACATGGTAAAGATGAGAGGTGGAGGGATGAAGCGTGAGATTAAAAGTAATGTTGTTAAACATGCACCACGGCCGCGGATGCGATGGACGGTGGGACATGGAGAGGGTTTTGCATGTGCTCAGAACCGCCAAAGCGGATGTGATCGGATTGAATGAAGTGGATCGGTGCTTTTCCAGACGAAGTTGCTATCTGGATCAAGCCCATTGGTTGGCTCAACGGCTGGGGATGCACCATTTATTCGGCAAAGCCCAAACCCTTGGCCCCGACCGCCAATTTGGCAACGCCATATTATCCCGTCTGCCCATTCTCGCGTCACAGAACCATCTTTTTCGAAGCCGCATCGCCGAAAACCGGTCATTGCTGGAAGCCAAGCTGAAGTTTCATGGGCGGGCGATTAAGGTTTATCTCTCCCATCTTCCTCTCAACCCTTGGCTTCACCGCAAGCAAACAGATTTCATCCTGCATCGGGTGACACAAGAGACCCACCCTGTCATTCTGATGGGCAATTGGAACATGCGCCCCGATTCCGCCGCTTGGCGAAAGCTGTCATCCCACCTGACGGACATCAGTCGAGCCAAAGGCAAAAAGTTGCTCACCTATCCGGCACCCCATCCACGCTGGCAATTGGACTATATCTTTGTCAGCCCGGAATGGCGAGTGATCCAGGCAGAAGTCTCCACTCCCCTGCCGCAAGGTTCCGACCATCTCCCCTTAATCGCCAAACTGCGGCTGGATGATTAAGTCTTAGACAAAATTTCCTTGACCCGACCCACCTGTCCATCTTGCAAGCGTACCTTGATCCCGTGCGGATGTGTCGGTGAATTCGTCGAGATCTCCTTCACCACTCCCTGAGTTAACTTCCCTGTCCGCTGATCCCGCTTCAACACAATCCGTACTTCCATCCCTGGTGCAATGTTAGCGCGTGTCCGTCCATCCATCTGGTGAACCTCCCATGAGAAAAGCTTGCCATGTGGCAAGGCAAGCTTTTTCCATAGTATATCCCGATTCACCCACCCCTGCGAAGCAAAAGATCCCCATCCTCCGCTCCGCCACGGGACAACTGCCCTTCATCGCTAACAGCAATCCCAGAAAAAACTCCCTTCAGGTCGCTCGCGATCGGGCCGGATGAAGAAATATCCCATTCCCGAATCGCCAAAGTTGACAAAGTCGAGGTAAGCGATGCCTTCTTCCTTACTGCGGCTCATGAAGAGCGGTCCCTCTGTGGGCGACTGATAAATCGAACGCCCAAGCTGATCCTTCCGCCACAACTCCGGTGGAATGTTGTCTATCACTTTCAAAAAGCAATCGATCTGCCCGGCAAAAGTAGCCGCATCCCCACCCGGCTTTTGGATGAATGTGGGGGTTCCCTTCAGCTTGGTCTCCATCTCAGGTAGGCTCGGACAGGCTTTCCCACCTTCCTCCAAGCGCTGGAAAATACGAACATAATCCTCCGGTGAAATGCCATCCTCCTTCTCCCGCCAACCGACAACAGTGACTGATGGCAACAGCGCGGAGGCCGAAGTGGGCCGCTCCGTCCATCTGCCTGTGCACTGCTCTGCCTCTAGAAAAACAAAGGCATGTTCCTCATAACAGTGATCCTCCTCATTTTGGCACAAAAAAAGATAGACACGTCTGCCCTCGCGCCCGAGATCGATCCGCTCCGGATGATGGGCAAACTGTGCCAGCAAAGGCATCGCCCGACCACAATCCGAACAAGACGGCCACAACGCTTCCGGCAATCCCCAAGGCCGTCCCCCATACTGATCGACAAAAGAAAAAGGTTCGGGCCAACATTCACTCATAACCAAAGTGGGAACGAAGCTTTTCATCGCTGATCAACCCCCGAATACGAATACATGTTCGCATTCCATTTTATAAAAAAAACGCAGGCGGAACAATCCCATTTTTCCAGCCATAAAAAAGGCGGGGAAACGTCCCCACCTGTACTTGCCCATAAAAAGATTCCTAAGCCGATGTGAAATTTTCGCCCCAGGTGGTCAGCATCCCCATGTGACCTATTAAAACACTTTTGTCGTCCACGCTTCGCAATTCCACACATCGGTCACCACGTCACGATAAAACTCCGGCTCGTGGCAGATGATCAGCACGCTTCCTTTATACGCTTTTAATGCCCGCTTCAGCTCATCTTTGGCATCCACATCCAAGTGGTTGGTCGGTTCGTCCAACACCAGCAGGTTGGTTTCTCTGTTGATCAGCTTGCACAGGCGCACTTTGGCTTTCTCCCCGCCGCTTAGCACCTCCACTTTGCTTTCGATATGCTTTGTTGTCAAGCCGCACTTAGCAAGGGCGGCGCGCACTTCAAACTGCGTAAATCCGGGAAACTCATTCCAAATCTCTTCGATGCATGTGTTGTGATTGGCCGTCTTGATCTCTTGTTCAAAGTAGCCGATGTGTAAATACTCCCCCCGTTCCACCGTGCCAGAGAGGGGTTGAATCTCACCCAAGATGCTACGCAACAACGTCGTTTTCCCGATCCCGTTCGCCCCGATCAAAGCGATCTTCTGCCCACGCTCCATCCGCAAATCCAGCGGGCGGGACAAAGGCTCATCATAACCGATGACCAATTGGCGCGTCTCAAAAATTAATTTGCCGGATGTACGTGCTTCTTTAAAGTGAAATTCCGGTTTCGGCTTCTCCTTAGCCAGCTCAATCACTTCCATTTTGTCTAGCTTCTTCTGGCGGGACATCGCCATATTCCTTGTGGACACCCGCGCTTTGTTGCGTTGTACAAAATCTTTCAGCTCCGCGATTTCTTGCTGTTGCTTTTTATAGGCCGCTTCCAACTGTTGTTTCTTGGCTTCGTATACCTGCTTAAAACGATCATAATCACCCACATATCGGTTCAGCTGCTGGTTTTCCATATGGTAGACCAGATTGATCACACTGTTCAAAAAGGGAATATCATGCGAGATGAGGATAAACGCATTTTCATATTCTTGCAAATAACGTTGTAGCCATGTGATATGTTGCTCATCCAGATAGTTCGTCGGCTCGTCCAACAGCAGGATATCCGGCTTCTCCAGCAGGAGCTTGGCCAAAAGCACCTTTGTCCGCTGCCCCCCACTTAACTCATGCACATCCCGATCTAAACCGATATCCTCCAATCCGAGTCCTCTGGCGATCTCCACCACCTTGGCGTCGATCGTGTAGAAATCGTTGTTGGTTAGCAAATCCTGCAAGGGGGCCACCTCTTCCATCAGCCGTTCCAGCTCGTCCGGCGTGGCCTCCGCCATCTTGGCATATATTTCGTTCATTTCCGCTTCGATATCAAACAAATATTGAAACGCGCTTTTCAGCACATCACGAATCGTCATCCCTTTTTTCAGCGCGGCATGTTGATCAAGATAGCCGACGCGCACTTTGGAAGCCCACTCGATTTTGCCCTCATCCGGCTCCAGCTTCCCAGTGATGATGTTCATGAAAGTGGATTTCCCTTCACCATTGGCCCCGATCAGGCCGACGTGTTCCCCTTTGAGCAACCGGAACGACACATCTTGGAAAATCGCGCGGTCGCCAAACCCGTGGCTTAAGTTTTTAACTGTCAGAATGCTCATGTGCGACACTCTCTTCCATTTATACTGAAGCTTCTATGCTAAAGCTTTCATCCACACCCAATAACCCCCGACCGATCAGGAGCGCATCCATTTGAGTGTAGCATGTCTTTCCTACTAGCACCATCCCGGATTTGTTAAAAACCAAGCGCCAAAAATCGGGCGAGGGGGAAGTCATTTGATAGCGGAGTGACTTGAAGCCAGCCTCAAAGCAAAAATCCCCCATCGGCTACAGTTGCCGATAGGGGCTTCACTTATAGGGCCATGGTTGTTTAGATCGTTTCCACGCCCGCTTCTGCGAGCATTTGGGCAGTCAGCACAAACATCGCGTGCGACCAAGTGAGCGGCACTACCCATGCTGGCTCCCCGGTCGCTTTATCGACTTGCTCCGGCAAAAGATCTAACGCTGTGGCATGCTCTACCGCCCAAGTGAAATGTTTTTTGGCTTCGCTCAAACGGCCTTGCAAGATGCGATATTGCGCCAGCCACAGAGTGGTCAGGATCCACGGGTTCCCCCCGATGTACGTATCATCTTCATAACGGCGAATCCCTCCCACCACCGGAGCGGTGCATGTCTGTTCGATCGCATCCGCCGTGGCAACCATCCGTGGATCTTCGGGATCAAACACCTGGAAGGGAACAGACAAACCGATCAAGCTGATATCCTTCACATCATCTTGCGCCAACTGGCGGCGAACGTAACCCTTGTCGTCCGTCACGGTGGCGACTGGTTTGCCTTGAGCCACTGCTTCCTCATACTCCGCTTCGCTCACGGAGCGCTTGATCCCACGCAGAAACGTTTGCGTCCGTTCATCAACGGTGTTCTGTTCCATCCCCCGCTTGATGCTATCGGCCGCCGCAAGCCAAGCGTCCGCCAAGGAGGCGTGGCCCAACTCTCGCGCGATGGCAGCCGCGCCAGTCAAGCCGCCGAACACAGCTGCCGCCGAATACGTGTGCTCCGCTTCACGCTCTTCCCAAAGATCCTTGCTGGGAAGGGGCAATCCTGTCTCTTCATCTAGAAAGTTGAGCAAAAAGGTGGCCCCTTTCTCCACAGCCGGCCACATTTCTTCTAGGAAAGCGCGGTCACCGGTCACAAGAAAATGTTGATGCAATCCCCATAAGATCGAACCGCCTTCATCGATCTGCAACCCCCACGACGGAGCCAAACGGCCGTCATGATAATGGCGCTGTTGCCAAGAACCGTCCGGGTCCTGTGCGAGCACCGCCCAACGGTAAAACGCCCGGGATAGCGAAGTTAGTCCCGCTTGGTCAAACGCCGTGGTGATGTAAGCGGCGTCGCGCCCCCAACAGTATGCGTAACCGCCGCAGCGGGTAAAGGCTTCATCAAACTCCGGCGCCGCAATCACGCACCCTGTCTTCTGGTCGGACATCAGCTTAAATACGAGCAACGATCGCTCATAGATCGCTTGCACCCGTTCATTCGCCAAGGCTAACGGTTTGGCCTCCTGCAAGTATGCGCGCCAATATGCTTCCGTCTGGGCCAACCATTCGTCGGCAGCTACCTGCTTGGCCTCCTGCATGTTGGCAATCGCCTCATGCACAGTCGAGCCCGCGGCCAAGTAGAGCGGCAACACCTGCGTTTCTCCCGGAGCCAAGGTCATTCGAAATGACAGAGCCCCGTGCGGCACCATGCCAATCGCATCACCCGGCAGATAGCCTGCGGACGCATGATGGAATGCATCACCGATCGCATAGCCTGCGCAATCGTTTGCACCAGACAGCGCAAAAGCATACTGGTGGCGGAAATAAAGCAATCCGTCGATCTGCCGCTCAAACGCTACGGTGTTGTACAAGGTATGCTCGGCGATCTGTAGAGAAGCGTACACGAAAAACGAAAGGGACAAGGGCTCTTTTCCTGTATTGGTCAACGTGACATGACGCACGAGCAAATCTTTATCCGGCACCGCGAAGTCGGTTGTCGCCACCACCAAGGGAACATCCCGTCCTGTCGCCTGCGTGCGCAGGATATTGGTTCCGGGCAAATAGGTTTGCTCATGGCTCCACGCTTGTTCATTCTCCAGCCAGCTCGTCGCCGACTGCATTCCGTCCACCAATACCCCCATTTTCATGGTTTCCACATGTTGCGGCATATCCACATGCGGCCACCACAGCCGATGAATTTCGCCGCGGGCGTCCAAAGCGGCCAACATGGAAGAATTACCGATCACAGCATCGTTGAGATAAGGTTTTTGGGTGATGGGCGATCTGTTCATGGATGATGCTCCTTTCGATACAATCGAGATGAGATTTTGGTTGCCGGCGGAGCGGCACGCGAGGAAAGTTCCCCCCGATGAACGCCCCGCCATCCTTGCGGCGAATGAGGTTACAGCGTTGGCACCGACGGCTTGCATCGGCAAAAATCAAAGGGAATCGTCTGTATGGGATAAAAATCTGACCGATTGGCGAATCACCAGCCGATGCGGCACAGTCACATTTGGTTCAGGCACTTTTTCCCCTTGCAATATCCGGATCAAGTGGCGCGCTGTCTGATAGCCCAGATGGTAGATGCCGATATCTACTGTCGTCATCGGCGGATTGCTCAATTCCGACAGCACGATGTTGTTAAAGCCGACGACTGACACATCCTCAGGAATCTGATAACCAGCTCCCACCAATTCACGAATCATGCCAAAGGCGACCACATCGTCCGACACCACAAACGCAGTGGGCCGGTCGGGTGCGTTCATCACCATGGAGACAGCGTGAAATCCGTTTTTGGGCAAAATGTCTGATGCGATCACCCATTCATCCCTAAGTGGCAATTTCACCTGGGATAACGCTTTTTGATAACCAGCCAAGCGGTCGCCCGACACGACCAACTCCGGCGGGCCGCTAACAAACCCGATGCGGCGGTGCCCCTGGTTGATCAAATGAAACGTCGCATCAAAAGCCGCGGCGATGTTATCATTGTTCACCGCCGGCACGTCAGGATGCTCAAGGGAGCGCCCCAACACCACAAACGGAAAATCCAACGCTAGCAATTTTTCTATTACGGGGTCCGCTTTGCGGGGCTTGATCAGGATCATCCCATCCACCTGACGCCCCAACACCATGCGGGTAACCGTTTCCATTTCTTCTTTCGGATTATTGGCCGAAGACATCAACAAGTCATATTGTTTTTGATTCGCGCAAGCCAGCATGCCCCGCAACACTTCAGAGAAAAAGGGGTTGGCAAACAGCTCTTCGGCCGAACGCGGCAACACGAGCCCCAACGTTTTGGTGCTTTTGGAGACCAGTTTCTTCGCTGTCATGTTGGGATGGTAACCGAGCGTTTCCATCGCTTGCCGCACTTTTTCGGCGGTGGCCTTGCTGATACGCGGATGATTAGAGATGACGCGGGAGACAGTAGAAGGGGATACCCCCGCCAACCGCGCCACATCTTTAATGGTTACAGAAGGCATCGCTTTCTCTCCAAATTTGTGCAAACGTTTGTATATCCTATCCTAGCGGAAAGGCCGAAGATTGTAAACCTCCCCTTTTCCGGCGCGCAAAAATCTTGTGATCACGTGTAAAATAACACATTTCACGCAAGCTATCATTAATATAACGAAGAAATATCTAGAAAACAGACGAAATTTAAAGACAACCTCTACATATCGCTGTTTACGCCTTATTTTGGCAATATTTGATCGTGTGCAAACGCTTTCCAACTCCCTCTTTTTGGTGTAGGATAAGTCATACAGGAGAACTGCCTCATCACGTCTTTTTGCGAAAACGTTTGCACTGATGTTGAAATGTTGGGCTAGTCATTATCATCGATCCTCTTTTACCCTTGTCCCCTGCCTTCATCAAGAAGCGGCATGGGCTGATAACCTCCCGGACATTTCAACAGTACATCCACAGAAAGGGGCTAACAGGTACATGAAAAAATTTTTGCGCACCTTTGCTTCCGTCGCGCTCGCGGGTTCGTTGCTGGTCGGTTGTAGCCCTTCTGCCACCGAACAGTCATCCGGACCGGTCACCATCACTTTCTGGAACACGATGAATACAGAAGAGACAGAAACATTGAAAGAAATTATCGCCAATTTCGAAAAAGAGCACAAAGACATCAAAGTCAAAATGGAAAACGTGCCATTCGCCGAAGGGCAGAACAAATTTAAAACCGCAGCCCAAGCGGGCAAAGGCCCTGACGTCCTTCGTTCTGAAATCGCTTGGACACCGGAATTCGCCGCATTGGGCCTGCTAGAACCCCTCGATAATTACTTCAAAGACCAAGACGACTTTTTGGATAATGCCCTCAAATACAGCAAGTGGAACGGAAAAACCTGGAGTGTACCCCAAGTAACCGATGCACTCGGCCTGCTCTACAACAAAAAACTGCTGGCGGAAAAAGGATTTAAGGAACCACCCAAAACCATGGACGAATTTTACCAAATGGCTAAAGCCTTGTCCGACCCGGCCAAAGATAAGTGGGGATTCTATTACCGCCAGTCGGACGCTTACTGGTTTCAGCCCTTCATGTGGGCCTTTGGCGGTGGGTTAATCACGGAGAATAAAGAAATTCAAATCAACAACGCCGGATCGGTCAAAGGATTGGAATTTTTGCTCAAACTTCGGGATGATAAAGTGATGCCCGACGAGTTCAGCGCCGCCAACGATTACAACAATCTGCAACAAGCGTTCAAAACCGGGCGCGCTGCAATGGTCTTCCAAGGTCCTTGGGCCACGTCGGATCTCTTGCAAGGTGAGCAATTCAAAGATCCAAACAACCTGGGCATCGCCCCAATTCCAGCCGGCCCGGAAGGCAAAACCGGATCTCCGGTCGGGGGGAACGGCTTCGTCATCTATGCTGGTTCCAAACACAAAGAAGCCTCCTACAAATTTATCGCTTACTTGACCAATGCGGAAAACCAAGCCAAGTTCGCCTCCAAAAACGGGCTTATCCCGACCCGCAAATCGGCGTTTGAGCTTAAAGAAGTGAAGGAAAATCGCTTGGTCAACGACTGGCGCCCCGTCCTCGACAAAGCGACCAACCGCCCAGTCATCCCGGAAGGCGGCCAGATCTACACCACGTTCAATCCGGAAATCCAAGCTGCCTTCAAAAAAGAAAAAACACCGCAACAAGCGTTGGATGCAGTGGCCGAATCTTGGAAAAAGTTGCTTAAGAAATAATTGTCCGCCCGCATTCATTCCGCTGGCGGGCCAAAGGGAAGAGGAGCGAACAGCCCTCTTCCCTCTTCACACTCTTTGCGCAAAAGCGCCAATGATGGAAGGAGGCGGGCTAAAGTGAGTACCCGTAATAATGCGTGGATCGCATATGTCTTCTTAGCACCTGTGTTCATCGTTATGACCTTGCTCGTTTTTATTCCGCTGGCACAAGGCATCTCGTACAGCTTTACCAACATGAACCAATACAACATGGGCAACCAATTCCTGCCGCCCAGCTATGAATGGATCGGCTTGAAAAACTACAGCGACCTCTTCGGCACCATCTTCCAACCCAAATCCGTCTTCCGTGACGTTTTAGTACAAACTGCGATCTGGACTTTCGTCAACGTGTTTTTCCACTTCACCTTGGGCTTGTTCCTGGCTTTGCTGCTGAATCGCAAGATCAAAGGCAGAGGCATTTACCGGATGTTGCTCATGGTCCCTTGGGCGGTGCCTTCCTTTGTTGGCGCTTTCGCTTGGCAATGGATGTACAACGACAAATACGGCTTGTTTAATTTGGTGCTGAAAAACCTGGGCCTCCCTGCCGTGCCCTGGCTGGGAGACAGCTTCTGGGCGATGTTTTCGGCCATTTTGGTCAATGTTTGGATCGGCATTCCGTTCATGATGGTCACCCTCTTAGGCGGCTTGCAGAGCATCCCGGAGTCGCTATATGAGGCAGCGCGCATCGATGGCGCCACCTGGTGGCAACAGTTGAAAAACATCACGTTGCCCCTGCTGAAACCCGTCGCCGCTACTGCCACCACACTTGGGATCATCTGGACATTTAACATGTTCAACATCATTTATCTGATTACGGGCGGCGGTCCGGTTCACTCCACCGAAATCCTAGTGACCTACGCGTACCGAGAAGCGTTCCGCAATTGGAATTTGGGAATCGCTTCAACCTACGGGGTTGTGATCCTGAGTGTGCTCATCGTCTTCACTCTCTTTTATCGACGCGTGCTAAAAGCCAATGCCAACGAGGGGGTGTATTACTGAGATGCGCCAATCAAACGGATGGGTACACCTGATTTTGATCATTTCCTGCTTTCTCGCCGTGTTTCCAGTTCTCTGGATCTTGGCGACCAGTTTCAAGCCGGAAGCGGAGGTCTTTTCCAGCTCAATCCAATGGATTCCTGAAACCTTCACCTTGGAAAACTACAAGACTGTCTTAACCCGCTCGAATGGAATCTTCCTAACCTGGTTTAAGAACAGCGTCCTGATCGCCCTGTTTACCACCTTGGTCGGCTTGGTCTTGTCGACGACGGCGGCTTACGCCATTTCGCGCTATAAATTCCGCGGGCGAAGCGGCGTGGAACTCAGCGTGTTGATCACGCAGATGTTTCCTGGCGCGCTGCTGATCATCCCGCTCTATCTGATCATCAACAAACTGGGGTTGCTAAACAGTTACTTTGGTATTATCTTGGCTTACTCCACAGTTTCGGTGCCTTTTTGCATCATGAACTTGAAAAGTTTCTTCGACACCATCCCTTATGAGCTAGAAGAAGCGGCCCGGGTAGACGGGTTGTCTCACTTGGGTACCTTTGTGCGGATCGTCCTGCCGCTCTCCTTGCCCGGCCTGGCTGTGACGGCGTTTTATTCCTTCATCACCGCCTGGAATGAATTTTTGATCGCCATCACCTTAATGAATGAAGAAACGATGTACACCTTGCCGATTGGCTTGCAGCAGTTCGTCAATCAATTCAACACCGACTACCACCTGATGGCGGCTGCCGCAATCCTAATCACGTTGCCGGTCTTGTGCTTCTTCCTGTTTGCGCAACGCTACTTGATCTCCGGCATGACCGCCGGTGGCACCAAAGGGTAATTTTCAGCCCAAGACAAGACCAGCAAACAAAGAGTTGAATGTTAAATCCAACCGTTCTAAAACCCCAACCATTGGGGTTCTTTTTTTGTGTCCTTCCTTCTTCTCGGGTATGGCCAAGCACCAACAAACGCCCCCAGAATAGAATAATCATAAATCCATGGGAGGTGCCTATCATGACTCAAAACCAGCCCTATGCACATGAATATGAAGAGCAGCATGCGCCTTATGCGTTTGGGGAGGAATTGATGACGCACAACGCTTGGCCGACGCCCGACGCCCAGACGCAACAATTTTATCCGTTCTTCTTCTTCACCTTTCCGTTCCCGCGTCCCTTTCCGTTTTTCACCGCTCCTTTCTTTCCATATCGGAGACCTTATCGGAGATATAGATATTGGTAATGTCGGCCCAATACAAAAACCACCCCAAGCCTGGCAACCAGGCATCTGAGGTGGTTTTTTGGTATGGTCAAGATACGACAAAGAACAAGATCAACGCCAGCACGATGCGGTAAATGGCAAACGGCACCAGCTTGATTTTGTTGATCAGCTTCAGGAAGTAACGGATTGACAGCAGGGCAAAGATAAAGGCACTCACAAAGCCAGCGATGAAAAACGGCAATGCATCCATTGTGAAATGCTCCCAGTTTTTGAGCAAGGATACGGTGCTAGCCCCCAACATGATCGGTACAGCCATGATGAAGGTGAAATCCGAGGCCGCACGGTGGCTCAAGCCCATCAACACCCCGCCGGAAATGGTCGACCCAGAACGGGAAAAGCCCGGCCACAACACGGCGATGCATTGGAACAACCCGATCCCGATCGCATGCTTGTATGTAATCTGATCCACTGTCTCCACTTTGGGTCGAGCCGGACGGAACCAGTCTGCGGCAATCATCAAAATAGCGCCGCCGATCAAAGAGTAGATAACCAAATTAACAGTAAAGAATTCCTCAATTTTATCTTCAAACAACAGCCCCAAGATGCCAGCCGGCAACAGACCGACAATCACTTGGGTCAATTTGAGGCGACTGCCTTCTCCATCTGTCTTCTTGCCCAGTCCCAGCAGGTCGATAAAGCGGTCTTTCATCACGACGACCACAGCCAGAACCGAACCCAACTGGATGCAGACTTTGAATGTCACCGCCACGTCATGTCCGAATATCTCTTTCGATTTCAACCACAGATCATCGACAATAATCATGTGTCCCGTGGACGAAACCGGGGCAAACTCTGTCAATCCTTCAACAAGCCCCAAGATGATGGCTACGATAATGTCCCACAAGTTCAATTCCTCACCTTTCCTGACACGATGTGTGTGCATTATTCTGTTTCAATTCAAACCTATTCTGATTATAACAGTGTTGCAAGAAGGAAGTTGGTTCAATTTATTGAACCTATGCAGACAAACTCACAATCTGAATCAAGCGGATGCAACAGTCGCAGGAAGATGTGAAAAACCCCAAGAAAGACAAGCACTTTGCTCGCGGCTGGAGGTTGTTGGTAACGCACCTTCCCGTGGAGCTGCTCATCAACGGCTTGTTTCTTATGTATGCTAATTATGCCGCATTGATGAGCACATTCTGTTTCACCCTCCCCACAAAAAATTCGGACCTGTGAATCCATCTGCGTGAAACACCTTTTTCATCAACTTCCCAGCTTATTATCGAATCAAAGATTTAATTGCGCCTTATCTTTTTCTTAAATCATTCTTCATTGTGCATACGAAAGCGAATGAAAAATCGGATGTAAAGCGGCTCCGACGACGAGTCACCGCGCCAGCGAAAGCGCTCGGCGCACATTGCCATTTGCCCGCTCTAGCAACCTGACGGCCCTTTCGTAAGTGGTTTCCGCCTTGATCATGACGATCGCCGTTTTCACTTCATGACGTGCTTGTTCCAATGATTCTTCCGCCCGTTCACGGGAAACGCCTGTCACGGTGCGGATGATTTCGATGGCCCGCTCCTTCAGTTTGCGGTTGCTGATGTTCACATCCACCATTAAGTTTTCGTACACTTTGCCCAGCTTTACCATGGTGGCGGTGGAAATCATATTCAGAACCATCTTCTGCGCCGTTCCCGCCTTCATCCGGGTGGAGCCGGCCAACACCTCCGGCCCCACAACCACTTCAATCGCCTGATCAGCCTCCTGACTGATACGGGCACGCTCATTGCAGGAAAGAGCGACCGTACGAGCGCCAATGCGGCGGGCATACTTCAGCGCGCCGATCACATACGGCGTACGTCCGCTGGCGGCGATCCCCACCACCGTATCCCGATCGGTGAGGCCGATTTCGCGCAAATCCCGCTCGCCCCATTCCTCATTGTCTTCGGCGCCTTCCACCGCTTGGACAAAGGCTTTTTCACCACCGGCCATCAATCCCAATACCGTTTCGGGACTCGTGCTAAACGTAGGCGGGCATTCCACTGCATCCAAGACGCCCAACCGCCCGCTAGTACCGGCTCCCACATAGATCAACCGCCCGCCCAAGCTCAACGACTGCACCGCATACTCCACAGCCACTTGGACATCAGGCAGTACCTTTTGAACAGCCAACGCCACTTTTTGATCTTCTTCATTAATGATGCGCAAAATCTCCAACGTGTCGGCGGAATCCAACCTCATAGACTTTTCATTCCGCGACTCTGTCGTCAACGTGCTTAACCGCTCATTGATTTGCTTCAATCTCGTCCACCCTCCCATGCTTAATCCGTTCCCATGTCATCCCACGTCCTCACAGGGCGCGGTCTAGCAGTTCCATGAGATGTACCGCTTCCATCTTTCCTGTTAGCCCCGCCCGGATGATGCCCTGCCTCATCTGCAACAAACACCCTGGATTAGAAGTCGCGATGAAGTGCGCACCCGTTTTCTTCACAGCTTCCATTTTTGCATCCAATATCTCCATCGATTGGTCAAAATGCGTGATGTTATAAATGCCCGCCGATCCGCAGCATTGATCCGCCTGTTCCAACTCCACCACTTCCACTCCGGGAATGAGGTTGAGCAATTGGCGCGGTTGGCCGCGCACCCCCTGACCATGAGCAAGGTGACAAGAATCTTGGTAAGTGACCCGCGCGCTAAGCTCTTTAGTGAAAGAAAGCGGTGGCAATGCCGCCAACAATTCGCTGGCATCCCGCACCTTGGCCGCAAACGCTTCGGCACGCTTTTGCCAGCTTGGGTCATCCTCAAACCAATGAGGATACTCCTTGAGCGCGGCCCCGCAACCGCCAGCGCTGTTGACGATGAAATCTACCTGGCTTTGTTCAAACGCTTCAATATTCCGCTTCGCCAACTCCACCGCCCACGCCTTCTCCCCAGCATGAGCATGGAGCGCCCCGCAACAAGTCTGGCCGCCGACAAAAACCACCTCACACCCAGCCTTAGCCAACAAACGCGCTGTCGCTTGATTGGTCTCGAAAAACAAGACATCCATCACGCAACCGGTAAAGTAACCAACCGTATACAAGCTCTCCCCTTCCGCCCGCATCCGTTGTTGGCGCTTGCCACGAATAAACGGTGAGGCCACCAGTTCCACCGCCTGTTGCATTTCCGCCAGTGCCCGTGGTAACACCCGGGCCCAACCTGTGCGCGTGGCCAGTCTTTGCAATCCAAGCGCTTGCACCGCCCACAACACCATACCTAAGGCTTTCATCCGGTTCGGGTGGGGAAAGACGTGTTCAAACACCAACCTCCGCAACAAGGAATGCTTGGCTGTCTTTTTGTTCTGATCTTCCACCACCTCGCGCGCCGTTTCGAGCAAGCTACCATAAGAGACGCCCGCTGGGCAAGCCGTCTCGCAAGCGCGGCAACCTAGGCAAGCGTACATGTTTTTGGCAAACTCCGCATCTGCTGGCAATTGCGCTTGCGCTACCCCTTTCATTAAAGCAATCCGGCCGCGTGGGCTGTGCGATTCCAAACCCGTCTGCCGATACGTTGGGCAAGCAGGCAGGCAAAAGCCGCATTGCATGCAGTTCATAATTTCATCCAAATTAAATTTGCCCGCGGTCACAGGCGTCACCTCATCCTGACCGATAGCCAGATCACATGCTTTGTCCGTTTGGTTCATTGTTTGATCACCACCCGCCGGCGGGCACTGTTGGCAAACATTTTGCCCGGATTCATGATGTGGTTGGGGTCAAACGCTTCTTTGATCGCTTTCATCAAGGCAATGCCCCCCTCTCCCACTTGCAAGGGCAGATAATCCCGTTTCGCCAGCCCGATTCCGTGTTCGCCAGAGATCGTCCCGCCCAATCGGAGCGCAGCCAGGAAGATTTCCTCAAAAGCCTGTTCCACGCGGGCAAGCTCTTCTTTGTTCCGTTCATCTGTCAGACAAGTGGGATGCAAGTTGCCATCCCCAGCATGGCCAAACGTGCAGATCTGCACATCGTATTTTTCCGCGATCCGCTCAATCTCTGCAACCATCTCCGCCAAACGGGAACGGGGCACCGTGGCGTCCTCCAGTATGGTGGTAGGCCGCAAACGCGACAACGCCGACAATGCCGCGCGCCGAGCCGCCAGCAGGTTAGCACCCTCTTCGGGCGTCTGAGCCACCCGTACTTGCACCGCCCCTTCTTCCTTGGCGATCTCCGCGATCCGCTCTATATCTCGCTCTACCCATTCTTCCGGACCATCCTGCTCGATGAGCAACATCGCCTTCATTCCCGTCGGCAAACCCAGCTTCGCAAATTCATCCACTACCCGCATCGTGGCCTGGTCGAGAAACTCCATCGTCGCCGGGATAATTTTGGCAGCGATCACCCGCTCGACCGTCCGCGCGGCATCTCCTAGGCTAGCGTAATAAGCTGCCATGGTCCGTTTCGCTTCCGGCAGCGGAAGCAATTTGAGCGTCAACTGTGTGATGACGGCCAACGTCCCCTCCGACCCAGCCAATAGGCGCGTCATATCATATCCGGCCACATCTTTGACGTTTTTACCGCCGGCACGCAACACTTCGCCCGACGGCAAAACATATTCCAACCCCATCAGGTAGTCCTTGGTGACCCCATACTTCAATCCTCTCATCCCTCCTGCGCACTGAGCCACATTTCCGCCCACCGTGGAAATGCGCATACTGCCCGGATCAGGCGGGTAAAACAAGCCTTCCGCTTCCACCGCTTGGTGGAGATCAGCCGTCACCACACCTGGTTCCACCGTCACTGTCAGATTCTCGCGATCAATCTCCACAATCCGGTTAAACCGTTGCATATTCAGCACAATCCCTCCCGCCGTCGGTACCGTGCCTGCCGCCAAGTTGGTACCCGAACCGCGCGTCGTGACAGGGATCCGGTGTTCATTGGCGATCTTCAGGATTTTCGATACCTCTGCAGTGGTTTGCGGCATGATCACTGCGTCCGGCATCGCCTGGAAAATCGGTGTGGCATCATATGAGTAAACATATCTTTCATTCAAGCTGTCCAAAAACCGCTCTTCACCCACGACCGCGATCAAGCGCCGCTTCACATCCGGAGCCAGCTTCCCTTCAAGTCTGTCCGCATTCATCCCAAACCCCTCCTCGCGCATAAAATGAGAT
Source organism: Laceyella sediminis (assembly GCF_003003125.1). GTDB lineage: Bacteria > Bacillota > Bacilli > Thermoactinomycetales > Thermoactinomycetaceae > Laceyella > Laceyella tengchongensis. The sequence goes on from NZ_PVTZ01000005.1 coordinate 188,671, forward strand.
GGATTGCTTCCTCACCCTAAGTTATTCCTCTACCCACGCGCAAACTCCTGGAACGAAGATGCGCCGGCGCCCGAAGCACTTGGGCCAATGTTCGCCATGCCCCCTTGAAAACGAGCTATCACACCCAAGCCAACCCGAAAATTTTTATTTAACATGTCATTTCATATAAAATAAATATTATATCTATTTCGTTTTTCCATCACATTGGTTTTAATAACACTCACCACACGCCCGGGAGCCGAGTTTAGCTTAACCAAGTGGAGGTGCCAACGATGATTCAAGCTCTGATCCATGGCGCGCTTCTCGCCTTTGGCCTCATTTTACCCTTGGGCGCGCAAAATGTGTTCGTATTCAACCAAGGTGCTACCCAAACGCATTTTCGCCGGGCCTTGCCCGTCATCTTGACTGCGTCGTTGTGCGACACATTGCTCATCACCTTGGCGGTGCTGGGCGTCTCCGTTCTCATCCTTACAGTCAGCTGGTTGCAAATCGTTTTATTCTCGATCGGCATCTTGTTCTTACTCTACATGGGTTGGTCCATCTGGCGGGCAGAAACAGGCCCGGCTGAAAAACATGCAGAGCAGATGTCGACCAAGCAACAGATTTCCTTTGCCGCTTCTGTATCCTTATTAAATCCCCATGCGATCTTGGACACGATTGGGGTGATCGGCACCAGTTCCATCCAATATCAAGGAATGGAGAAATGGGCTTTTAGCCTCGCCTGTATCTCCGTTTCCTGGTTGTGGTTTTTCGGATTAGGCCTGTGTGGAAGGTGGGTTGGCCAACTGGATGCGTCGGGCAGAGTTCTAGGCTTCATCAACAAGATTTCCGCCTTGATCATTTGGGGCGTGGCTGTCTATATGATCCTTCACCTCACCAACCCAAATTAGTTGCAAAGCAAAGCGCCAATCCGCGGATTGGCGCTTCAACTTCACCCATTAACTACAAGTGGGAGCCACTTGCCCATCTGAACCGGTGTAAACATACGTATCGGAAATATAGCCTGTACCAATGTAATCCCACAAGTTACTGGTGCCATATGTTCCCGTCACGGTTTCTCCCCGTTTTTGGCACTTGATGGTGACTTTTTGCCCATCAGCCACAGAGCCAACAATGGCATAGTTGGTTCCCGGGCCGGAACGCACATTGACCGAAACGCCGCTGTTCGTGTTCACCGTGCCAGTAACTCCGCCCGTGCTACAACTGTTCTTGCTGGTGTAATTTTTGGTGCCGAAGTAGTAAATTTGCGACCCGTTCCACACGATTTTTTGCGGGGACCCGTTCAGGCGTTGCTCATAATGCAAGTGCGGCCCCGTCGATCCCCCCGTTGAACCGACCGTTCCGATTTTTTGTCCTTGTGACACCGATTGCCCAACACTGACACTAAACGCGTTGAGATGCGCGTACAGGGTCGTCCATCCGCTTCCGTGATCAATCACCACGTACTTGCCGTAACTGGTCGAGCCCAAATCGCGCACGGTAGTCACCTTGCCCGCGGCAGACGCGACAACCGGGTCTCCCAAATCATCGGCCCGATTCAAATCAACCGAGTTCTGAGGATTATGATTGGTACGCGTCTGTCCTTCCCAAACTTGGCCACAAGGGAACGGCATTTGAAAAGCCGGAGCGGCGAGAGCGCTTTGCGGAAAAAATGTAACAACAACCGACAATAGCAGGGTCAACAATGAAAACCGCACGATGTGATTCATCACAGCATCTCCTCCAAACGATGATTGCCAAACCCATTTCTCCTAGCCGGGAAAGGATTTGTCATTTTTGCTGTTCGCGAAATGCCCTAAACAATTATGTCCTTTTTCGCCACCATTTGCTCTCCTGTTACGAATAAACCGTCCCTACTTTTCTTTTGCCCCATCTCCTCCTTTGTTGGCACAAGATAAAGAGAAAACGCATATATAATTATTCAAAAGAAACATAATTCCCTCTATTAAAACCGGTAAAAATAACATTAAATTTGTGAATTTTCCTGCCACCCTCGTTTGACAAAGCCAAATGTAACTGTTATGATTACATTTACCCGAGGAGGATGGCTGCATTGAACAGTGAATTTCACATCGCCGTACACAGTCTGGTCTTTTTGGCCTATCTGCCCTCGCGCATGGCTTCCAGTGAATTGCTCGCCTCCAATATCTGCACCAATCCCGTGCGGATCAGGAAAGTGATGAACCTGTTGAAAACAGCTGGCTTGGTCGACGTGCAAAAAGGAACGGGCGGCGGATACATTTTACGTGGCAATCCCCGCCAGATCACATTGGGATCGATCTACCGCCTGACATCTGCAGGCTCGCTGGTTTCTGACTGGCGCTCCGGCGACCCGACCATGGATTGCATCGTCGCCTCGCAAATCGGCCAAGTGATGAGTCACATCTTCGAGGGCGCAGAGGAGCAATTCGAACGCCATTTGGATCAGTACACGATCCAGGACCTACTCAACCAAATGCAAATGAATAAAAGAAATTAGGGGGCGTGTCTAGGTAGCACATATTCCCGCTTTTCCATGCGATAGCTTGGTTTGCCAGACACGCTCTGGACCCCTCATTCACTTTGAATCATTTGTGGGTTTGCGGCCCTTTGTTTCGGGTAAAGTGTAACTGATACAGTTACAATTCAATATTTCTTTATCACATCAATTAAAAGGGAAGTGACACCTGATGTCTGTAATCAACATTAATGATGCCACGTTTGAGCAAACCTTGAAAAGCGCCCCCTTGGTGCTCGTCGACTTCTGGGCTCCGTGGTGCGGCCCATGCAGAGCCTTGGCCCCGATCTTGGATGAATTGGCGGCTGAATTGCAAGGCCAAGTCGTCATCGCCAAGCTGAATGTAGATGAAAATCCGCAAACGGCTGCCAACTTCGGGATCAGAAGCATTCCGGCCCTGAAGCTGTTCAAAAATGGCAACGAAGTGGATTCACGTGTCGGTTTGCAATCACTGGAAGAGCTGAAAAAACTGGTTCTCCAACATCAATAACATCCCCTTCAAGACCGGCAACGCCTTCCCTATCGGACCGTTGCCGGTCTTTTGGCTATGTTTTAGCACCCGTATATAAAACCAATTCTTTTTTTATAGTAAAAATACCGATTCGAAATGGTATAATGACAGTAAATACCTAGGAATCCCATCACGCTTCCCCATTTCGCATCGCACTATCACCCATGCTAGTTTTCTTTGCCTATCACTTTGAAGGAGGGAGCGCGCATGGTTCGTCCACAATTGTCCAAATGTTCCAAATGCGGCAAAGACGAGTGCGAGTGCTGACTGGGTAACCTTCTAAACAGCCAAGCGACAGCCCAACAGGGGCTGTCGTTTGGCTGTTGTATATATTGTATATCATTAACACCCACTTGGATTATTTAGCGATAAATTGCTGAGTCCAATAGCATCCGTAAGAACCGCCTTTGACATATCCGACACCAATATGCGTGTAATCCGGATTCAAGATGTTGGCACGGTGTCCATCGGAATTCATCCAGCTCTCCATCACTTTCTCGGCCGTGGTTTGCCCGGCGGCGATATTTTCTCCCGCCATCCGGTATTTCACCCCGAACCGCTTCAACATATCAAACGGCGAACCGTAAGTGGGCGAATCATGGCTGAAGTAATTATTTTCTTTCATGTCTTCTGATTTTTTGCGAGCGACGCGAGATACGCTTTCGCTAATCTCCAATTTGCGCAATCCCCGTTGTTGCCGCTCTTTATTTACCAGTGCAACAACTTCTTTTTCAATTGCCAACATCGCGGACTGGGATTTGTCAGCGACGGATTGGTTAGGCTTGTCATCAGCTTGATTCGTTGTTCGTTTGCTTGTGCTCTTCTCCCGGTCGGTGCTTTCTGCTCTCTTTTCCTGTTTGGACGGAGATGGTGCGGATGGCTTGGCTTCTTCTTTTATCTCTGGTTTTGTTTGCTTCTCAACTTGTTCGCTTGGTTTCTCCGCTTTTTCCAGGGAAGGCGGTTCCTCCATAGCCACCGTCACATCATTGGTTTCCGTTACAGGCTCAGCTTCTGGAACAGGCTTGGCAACGGACTTGGTCTCTGTCTCGGTTGACTTCGCTTCTGGCGCACAGCCGGTTAGCGCAACTAACACAGCTAAACCCAGAGTGGACATGGCTAGGCGCATCATTGACCTCCTAAAGCAAAATATTCTTATATGAATGAGTATAGCTCAAACAACAAAGTGACAACGGTGTGAAATATGCAATTTCATTGAAAGATGGAAAACTAAAATCAAGGCGATTCCATGTTACATATCCATGCTTCGCAAAAGAGCTACTCTAAACCTCGCCAACCGCTCCCACTCTCTTGTTAAAAAAACAGCACAGGTCAAATCTCGACTCTGTGCTGGCTGGGCTGTACCAAACGCCCTCATGATTTCTTCCGCTCTTCAATTTGACGCAACAACATCTGCGCCTTAAAATAATACAAATTTCGCCGCACTTGCCCCGCATCCGGTTTTTCCGAAGACTCTCCCACATTCGGGTCGATTTGCTTCAATTGGTGGCAAATCAAATTCAAGGCGATCTTTTGCCGCTGGAGGGTGAGCCATTTTGGCTTCTCCCCTTCTTGGTTTAACTGGGCTTCAATCCGCTCCAACTCCCGATTCACTTGCTGCAGAAAAAGGTCCTCACCGATAATCATCATGTGTCTCCCTTGCGATGTTTTTGTCCTATATATATTAACCTTTTATTGATGCAAAGTGAATGCGAAAAAAGACCGGATCTAATATCCCTTAGGGCACCAAGCGGTTGCGGTGGGCGTAGATAGCCGCTTGGGTGCGGTCTTCCACTTCCAGTTTAGAAAAGATGTGGGTGACGTGGGTTTTCACTGTTTTCACGGTGATGTGGAGCAGATCGGCAATCTCCTGGTTCGTCTTCCCTTCCGCGATCAAGCGGAGTACCTCTATTTCCCGGGCGGTCAGGGATTCATGCGGCTTGCTTTCTTCCGCGCGCCGCATTTTGGACAGCATCTTGCCAGTCACTTTGGCCTCCAAGACCGGTTCCCCCTTCATCGCCGCCCTGACCGCCTCGGCGATTTCATGCGCCTTGGATGTTTTTAACAAATAACTAAAAGCGCCGGCCTCAAGCACAGGATACAACTTGTCATCATCAATAAAGCTGGTCAGCACAATGATCTTCGGATTCTCCATGACGCGGCAGATCTCCTTGGTAGCCTCGATTCCATCCATCACATCCATGACCAGATCCATCAAAATCACATCTGGCTGGGTCTCTTGTGCCAGCCGAACGGCCTCGAGGCCATTGGCTGCTTCCGCGACAATCGTGATGTCCGGCATGACCGACAAATAGGAAGCCAAACCCATCCGCACCATCTCATGGTCATCCACGATCATGACTCGAATCACGCTTTCTCCCCCTCTCCATCAACCACAATGGGCACTTTCACTTCGATTTGGGTCCCTTTGCCCGGCACGGAAATCACTTCAGCGATGCCCCCGATTTCACTGGCCCGCTCCTGAATGGACTGCAAACCGTATGAAGAGGACTTCACTTTGGACATATCGAAACCCACGCCGTTGTCAATCATCCGCAAATGGACATGGCGTCCCCGGAACACCAAACGCACGGTGACTGACGTCGCTTGCGCGTGGCGAAACACATTGGACAACCCTTCTTGCACAATCCGAAACAAATGATCCTCTACTCCTTTGGGCAAGCGAGGCAAATCCCCTACTTCCCAGTGCAACGAAGCGGGATGCTTGGCGCCAAACTCCTCAAGCAACTCCGCCAATCCCTCTTTCAGCCCTTTGCCCTCCAGAGTTACCGGGCGCAATTGCAACAACAGCGCACGCATCTCGTTTTGGGCAATCCCGGCCATTTTCTCAATCATCGCAATTTGCTTGCCCACCGAGTCCTCCGCTTCAGGCAAGGTTTCTTTCATCGCCGAAGCCATCAAGGAGATGGCAAAAAGCTGTTGACTGACAGCGTCGTGCAACTCCCGTGCCAACCTTTGCCGCTCTTCGGAGATAACCGCTTGTTTCTGGGCTTCTACCCATTCCGCTTTCTCCGTAGATAATTTTTGCAATGAGGCGACTTGCTTTTCAATCCGTTCTGCCATCTGATTGAGCCGGGTTCCCACCAAGCCGATTTCATCTTCCCCAAGATCGGGCAGGCGATAGGAGAAATTACCTCGCTCAAAGCGCAGAATGGCCTCAATCAAGCGGGACAGCCTCCGTTTAATCGCATACCCGTAGAGAAAGCCAGCGCAAGCGCCCACAAGCAGAACCAAAACAAACGCCACCAACAAAACAGGCACTTTCGACAACTTGGTTGTCCACAGCGTTTCCCAACCCAAGCGATAGGCATTGAGAAACACGGTCAGCAACAAGAAGGCCAAAACGGCGCAAACCCAGATGGTATACTGTGTCATGCGCCAGTGGATGTTGGTCGGTCGGTTTCCGTTCATAATTGCCTCACGCCCACGTCCCCTACCAACAGGGAAATGCTGATTTTCACTTTCCGCCTAGCTTGCTCATATCCTTTGGTCTCCAACATGATTTGGCGGTTGACGCCTCCTTGGTGGTGGCCTAGAATATCCAGATAGCCGGCGCTAACGGTTGCGGCAACAGACACATCTAGGTCATCTGGGACATAAATGTCCACATCTCCGATAAGCCCGCTGATCACGATCGCACTTTCCCCTTCGGGAATGATCGCTTTTGACAAATCCAATTTGATATCGTTAACCACGGCGGACCGATTGAGATCAACCAAGTCATAACGCAGATTCATCAAGTGCAGGGTTCCCGCCATTGCATTGGGGGAGCCGGATTTCTTTACGATCAAATCAGCCGGCGGCACATGGGCACCTCCATCCATTTCCGGCGTCTCCTCTTGGCTACGGCCAGTGAACAGGCGGTAGCCGAAAAAGACCAGCAGGATGGAGAAGGCAATCCATCCCCACTCCACTTCAGCAAGGTGACTGATAAATACAACCGCGGATAAAAGCAAGAAGCCATAACCCCATTTGCGGCGGTGATTGCGCAACAAAATAATCCCGATGATAAATAAAACCAATGAACCGACAAAAAACCAATCAGTCAACCCCCATAAAATCAAAGCCCCGGCACCCAAGATAATCCATCCCGCCAACCTGTTTTGAAACAGGCGCACAATGCTCCCCCCTTCATTCCCGTATGGCCGAGTGCTCAATGCACACGGATCTTGCCGCTCAGATTCTCCAACATGATGGCATGTCTCCTCTATTCGTTGGTCGCACTTCCATCCTGTTTGTTTTCGGTTATGCGTATAGGCATACTTCACACCACCATGGGCCATCCTCCGTAACCACCAACGAACATCCCGCTTATTTTCAGGGATCATATCCTTCTATTATGGACGAAGAGCCCCAGCCTTGAAAACAGGGCAACGGTCAATCCCGGATCATGCGCCATCCCCAATACAAGCATGCCGCGCCAAAGCAAAAGCCGATTAAAAAAGGGACCCCGGGCAAAAACAGAAGGATACCGAAAAGAAAAGTAAACAGTCCCACCCGTTTTTCCTCCGTCGATTCCGCCCTTTTCATCAAGCTGACACCAATAACGATCACGGCCCCAGCAAGCAAAGAGCCCGCTATGCCATCGGGAATACCATTCATGAACGCCAGCGCCCCAAGAATCATGAAAAACAAGCCAGCCTGCTTTTTTTTGTCCCGCTTCATCTTTCCCCACCTTTATCAGTTATGTTCCCATTGCCCTAAGACCTCTTCTTGGTAAAACGTATCATAAAACCACCTCATGCCCGAGCCCTGACCGGGCAAACCAACAGCCAACGCACAAAAGACTCCGGATTCGGACGGAGTCTTTTGTGCGCGTGCCCTCTTGTTCTTATGAACTCCCTTCAGCCGGATTAAGAGCGATCTGCGCGGCGGATGACGATGCCGGAATCAGCTTGGCCTCCGTGGGATTCTCACCAGCTAGCTCTCGCGTCTTAATCTCCATTTCCACAATGCGCTGGAACTCTTTCAGCAAGGTGTCAGAGGTGGTGAAATGAAGCATGGCTTGAACGCGCTGATTCGCTTTAGCCATCTCAGCGCGGGCCACCAATTCATTTTTCTTGTCTTTCAGATCAAGATATTTTTTCTCCAGTTGGCTCACTCGGTGCCGTAAGGCTTCTGTCTGCGTGGTGGATTTTTGCGCATATCCTTCGTATTCTATCACTTTTTCCCGATAGTATTCTTCTTCCGCCAAGGCTCTGTTCGCCAACTCTTCTTCTCCCGCTTCCTTGGCGATTCTGGCCTGTTCTGCACGCTTTTCAGCCAGCTTGTTCGCATCACTCGCTTGCCGGCGGTATTGTTCAGTCAGCAACTGTTGTTTGGCAAGCATCGCTTTGCCCGCGGAAATCTCCTTTTCAATGTTGCGCAGATGCCGTTTAAGCATTGCTTCTGGCTTGTCCGCATCATTGATGATTTCATGGTAGGTCGCCACCAAGTAATCCCAAATTCGTTGCAAAGACATAAGCCATTCCCCCTCATGATGATGTGATTTTATGCTATTGTTTGTTTTGTTTATCCATAAACGCACGCCAATCGGCATCAAAAGAAGTATCGTTTGTCGGCGTTCTTGGAGCGGTCACCTTCTCCAAGGAGATGGAGAGACCCCCGTTAAACACCTTCCATCCCAGATAAAAGAGCACTCCGCCAATCAATAAACCGACCACCGAGGGGAACCATCTGAATAACAATAGCGCCGCCACCCCCATCACTAGTACGGCTACTACCTTTTGCCCTTCAGTGGTTGCCCGTTTCCACCGTTTCAATCCGTATACCATGAGGGCACCCGTCAACAACAAGACGAGCAAGCCGCCAATGTCATCGAGACAGATAGCGATCCCGATGAGTAACAACAACCCTCCAAACAATTTTTTCATCTGTTTCCCTCCCTTGCACCTGCTCGACTCCATCATACCGAAGCGTCCTTGTGCACAACACGACCCTGAGTGCCATTTTGGACTACGACTTGAGTCGGAGGGGCGCTTGCGACCATAGCGCGATTCCCTCTCAAACCGGCATTCCGCTTTAGGCTCTTAATATGTATCTCTCCAATCCACCAGCATCACCGTCGCATTGCCAGCTGACCAACTCTCAAACCTTCTATGCACCATCTGCTTTGCCAAAACAAACCGGCTCTTTTTTATCACCAAAAGAAACTGATATGATGGACATGCATTTCATATCACCGATTAGGTAACCATTTGATCAAACCTACATTGTGTTTATTTAGGAGGACGCTCATTTTCATATGAACAACGCGCTACATCATGCGGCAGAACAATTCATCCAGACTTGCTACCAGGAACTGGGCAAACCAGCAACCGAAACACAGGCGAGACTGAAAGAAGTGAAACGGCACATTGACCGGTTCGGCTATTATGAACACACAGACGAAGAATTGGCGCATGGCGCCAAAGTGGCCTGGCGCAATGCCAACCGATGCATCGGTCGCCTGTTCTGGAATCGCCTAAACGTGATCGACGCCCGTCATCTCCAAAAAGAGGCGGATGTGTTTCAAGCCTTGCTCAATCACATTGAAATAGGCACCAACGGCGGAGAAATCATCCCCACCATCACCATCTTCCAACCAGAAATAAATCAAGTCGCCCCTGTGCGTATCTGGAATCATCAACTCATCCGCTATGCGGGATATGACACACCTTCCGGCATCGTTGGTGACCCTTCATCCCTGACTTTCACTCGCGCTTGCCAATCCTTGGGATGGCGCGGAGCAGGCACGCATTTCGACCCGTTGCCCCTCGTCGTCCAACTGAACGGGCAAACGCCGCGGTGGCTGCAGATACCACGGGAACTCATCTTAGAAGTGCCGATCCTTCATCCGCTCCACGACTTATTTGGCGAGTTGGAGGTCAAATGGTACGCCGTGCCAATCATCGCGGACATGCGTTTGGAAATCGGAGGGATCAACTACCCGGCAGCTCCGTTTAATGGTTGGTACATGGGCACAGAGATTGGAGCGCGAAATCTGGCAGATGAAGCGCGCTACAACTTGCTTCCGCGCATCGCGGCCAACCTTGGTTTGGACACGCGTTCCCACGCCTCCTTATGGAAAGACCGGGCCTTGGTTGAGTTGAATATCGCCGTGTTGCACTCCTTCAAACGCCACGGAGTGACCATCGTGGATCACCACACAGCCGCCCAACAGTTTAAAGCCTTTGAAAAAAACGAAGAAAAAGCTGGACGGGACTTGACCGGAGACTGGACTTGGCTGATCCCGCCCCTATCTCCCGCAACCACCCACATCTTCCACCGAACCTACGAAAATGCGATTGTTTCACCCAATTTTTTCTATCAACAGCCGCCTTATCTCTAATAAGGCGGTTAAATCTTGTTGTAAGGAGTCCTGGAACCAACACACAGGGCAGGCGCATGATCAAATAGTAAAATTTTAAATTTATATTCTAAATCAAACAAAAACACCTTCGTTCACAGCCCGTCATCAGTAAATGATCAGTTTTTAAAAAAACATAAAATCAATAAATGACAGAAATAACTTTCTAACCATTCTAGGGCGTGTCTGATGAATAGACCAGCGACTCCAAAGCCATTTTCTCATTCGCTTCACGCGTTGCGAGGCGCTCCTCGAGAAAATGTTTTTCCGCCGCTTCTTCCCCACACATCTTGATTTGCCAGACACATCCTAGCATCACTCATTCAATTCACAATAAAAATAATGAATGTACATATAATTAAATTTTATATATAACTGATTCGACTAAATTTATTGAATATTTTATCGGCGGGTGATATATTGTACTTGTGAATCCAAACATCATGAAAAGAAGGGTGGATGCCAAACCATGGCCGTAACAACGGGTATTCCGACAAGAGAAGAAATGGAAAGCATCGCTAAGGAAGAAATGGAGAAGTTGTTTGAGACTGTTCCGATGACCAAAGAGTTTCACGCCGGACAAGCTATCGATCGGGAATATTACAAGCGTCACCTGATGGAAACGATCATTCGCATCGGACTGAACAATGAAGTCGACTCCTACTGCTTGTACAAAATCGGCTACAGCGACAACAAACTAGCGCAACTCCTCTCCACTTACCTCGCGGAAGAATTCGGCCATGACAACCTGTTCCTATCCGACCTGGAGAAATTCGGCGTGACCAGGGAAGAAGTGAAAAACACTCCCCCGCTCTTTTCTACCCAATTGCTGATCGGCTACATGTACTATTCCATCGACAAAGACGGCCCCATGCCCACCATGGTGTGGAACTGGTTCGTCGAATGGTATTCCGACCAGTACAACATGAACATCGCCAAAAAAGCCGCTGACGAATACGGTACAGAATATGTGAAGGGCTCCATGGCCCACCTGGGCGTGGATGAGCACGAAGATCACGTCGGGCTCATGTATCAAACAGTCGAGCGGGTGATGAAAACCCCAGAAGACGGTGAAAAAGCAAAAGATTATCTGCGCAAATTCATCCACCTCATCAGCATGTACTTCCAAGAGCTGCATGACACAACAATTGGCCAAAACGCTTAAAGCAAACCCAAGGGAGAAAATGTTCTTCATTTTCTCCCTTCTATATAATCCCCACATATTGAAAGGATGAGAAAGGCAATGAACGTGGTAATATTAGAGCCTGTTTCTTCGGGATGGAAGCTGATCCCCAAAGCGAAAGAGTTGAACCACACCGTGATTGTTCTGACCTATGACCAAGGGGAACGGATCATTCCCGCCGAGTTTCTGCGACTGGCCGACCGGATTGAGCGCGTTGACACAAACGACGACCAGGCAGTGATAGACCTAGCATGGAAACTGGATAAAGAACTGGGTATTGATGCGGTCATTCCCGGATTTGAGTATTATGTCCCCCTGAGTAACCGGATTAACCACTTGTTGGGCAATGCGGGATTAAATCCTGAAGTGGTCGATCACCTGCGATACAAGGATTTGATGCGAACTGCCCTTGCCGATGCTGGAGTGCGTGTCCCACGCTACCGCTTGGTGACTGACGCAGAGGAACTGGAAGCAGCGGCGGCGTATGTCGGCTTTCCCCTGGTCGCCAAACCGGTCGACTGCTCGGGAAGCTTCAACGTGCGAAAAGCGGACAACCACTCGGAATTGGAAGAAGCCTACCGGCGCATCGCAGAAATGGAGGTTAACGATTTGGAACAGACGGCGCGCGGGGATGTGCTGCTTGAAGAATATTTGCAAGGGCCGGAATACAGTGTGGAAGGCTTGGTAGCAGGGGAAACGATTCACTATTTCAGCATCACCGAAAAACTGCTGGGTCCGGAGCCTTACTTTGTGGAAGTGGGCCATATCGTCAGCGCTCCCTTGGACGCAGAAGCCGAAAAGAACATCCATCATTACGTAAGCCAAGTCATCAAAGCACTTGGCATCAACATGGGTCCATTCCACGCTGAAATCCGCCTGACGTCAACAGGGCCCGTCTTGATCGAAATCGGGGTTCGCTTGGCTGGAGATTACATCTGCGATTTGATTTATCATGCCAAAGGGATCGACCTGTACAAGCTGATGATAGACAGTTACTTGGGCAACCCTTTGTCACTGCCGGAGCAAACCGCCCAGCGGGTGGCGGGAGTCCGCTTCTTCGTTCGCGAAAATCTCAAACGCTACGACACGGTGGAAGGGTTGGAGCAACTTCGCGCCCTTGACGGCCTCATTGACTGCAACCTCACCATCCCGACAGGCCAGGAGATTCCAGAAGCGAACAGTTTCATGGGCAGAATCGGATTTTTTGCCGTGGTTGGCGACGACTATGATCGCCTGAAAGAAACCTTGTTGCAAGGCGACCGTCAAATCAAATTTAAGCAGCTCACCAAAAAATAGGAGGAACCGATGAAAGCGGAAAACATCGTGGTGATCAACCGTTGGGATGACGACTTCGCCGCATATGATCGCTTGTTAGACCACCAGCAACACCGCATCTTCTACATTGTGAATAAAGCTGGTAGCGAGGGTATCCGCCATATTAAACAACATACAAAAACCTTTGTGGTGGACGATCTCGAAGATATAAGCCAATTGATGGGTCCCATGCAGGCGATCAGCGATGAACATGGGCAAATCGACCGGCTCTTAGCCCTGTCGGAATTTGATTTGATCCAAGCGGCCGAGTTGCGTTCTCGCTTTCGTATCCCCGGTGTGGACAGGGAGCAAGTCAAACTGTTTCGAGACAAGGTGAGCATGAAGGAGCGCCTGCTCGCCAAAGGTTTGTCCGTTCCCCGCTTTCTTGACTTGCGTGACAGTGAAGAGGCCATCCGTTTCGCTGCGGAAGTGGGTTACCCGCTGATCCTCAAACCCCGGACAGGCGCCGCGAGCCAAGGGGTGTATAAGGTCGACACGGAAGCAGACCTCCGCCGCCTCCTTCAGGCAATCGACATCACCGATTACGAGTGCGAGGAGTATGTGGACGGCCCCATCTATCATGTAGACGGTGTGATTCATCAACAACAGTTGCTATTCGTCCGACCCTCCCGCTATATCCACACCTGCCTGGATTTCAACCATGGCCAGCCGCTTGGGTCAGTCATGCTGCCTCCAGGCGAACAGAACGACACCATCACGCTGTTTACCAAACAAGTACTCCAAGCCTTGGGTCTTGAACGCGGCATTTTCCATTTGGAGATCATCATGCGGCACGACTCCGAGCCGGTCTTTCTGGAGATTGGAGCCAGAATCGGCGGAGGGGAGATTCCCTTTTTGTTCAAAGACCTCTACGGGCTGGACTTGGTCAAAGAATGGGTGGATCTCGAGCTGGACCAGTTTAAGGGCCTGCATATCAAAAACTCGTCTTGGTACGGAGGCTTCCTCATGGTGCCGGAGCCGGCCGAAACCCCTTGCGAAGTGGTAGAGCGAACAGATCTGATCCAAACCATCGGTACCTTGTACAAACAGATCCTACCCGAACCCGGCCAGATCTTGGATGGGAACGGCGGATATCTAAAGATCGGTGGCCGTTTCCGATACAAGTCCCTAGATCCCATGCAAATTGAGCGGGATATTGCGATGACCATCGAGAAATACAAATTGATTACCCGTTTATGTGACTAGAAAATGAGAAGGTGGTTCATGCATGTCTCGTCTAAAAGTGTTTAAAAACAGACATTTCAACTTCTTCTTTTTAGCCACGCTTGTGGGGCTACTCGGCGAAGGGATGTTTACCTTGGCCACACTCGTCATCATGACCAAAACAACTGGCTCAGTCATTGCGATCGGCTATATGCTCATCCTGCAATTAACGCCGTCCCTGTTTCTCTCCCCCTTCGCTGGCGTATTAATCGACCGGATCAACAACGCCAACATCGCCATTTGGTGCAACCTACTCCGCTTCCTGTGCATCGGTGCCTTGCCATTGCTCACCTATCTGGGCGCTTTCAGCATGCCCCTGTTTTATCTGTCTGTCTTCTTAAATTATATCGCTTGGTATATTCTGGCTCCAACCACAGAAAGCATGTTGAAAAAAATACTGAAAGAAGACGAATACGTTTACGGCGTGTCGCTCACCGAATCAGCTTGGCAAGTGGGGTTGCTGTCAGCGGCGCTGTTCGCGGGACTGTTTATGAAAATGTGGGGCGTCGATGTGACGCTGATCATCACCGCGGCCACTTACCTGCTTGGCGTCGCTCTCTTCATGCCGTTGAAAAGAGTCTACGCCGACCGCCCACAAGCGGCTTCGCTTTCCTTGACGGCCTATTTCAACGACATGAAGGAAGGCTGGGATTATCTCGTCAACCACAAAAAAATGTTTTACTTCAGCTTGGCTTCAGCCATCTCCCTCCCTTACCTGATGACCATGAATGTGCTGATCTCTCCGTTCAACTACAATCTGATCAACGGCAATGAACTGACGCTGGGAGTCATCGATTCCGCAGCGGGGATTGGTAGCTTGATTTCCGCTGCCATCTGCATCATCTTGGCCAATAGCAAGCGCTTGCCTGGTTTGTTGCTGGGGTCAATTCTGTTCACCGCATTGTCCACCTACCTGTTTGCCGCGTCACCAAATACATTGTGGGCTTTTTTCTATTACCTGCTACTGGGCATGTTTGTGGGGAATACGAAAGTCTTGTCCAAATCGCTCGTGTTTACTTATGTCCATCCTGATTATGTCGGACGCACCATGACAGCCATTTCCATGCTCAGCCTTTTGTTGGCGATCGTCAGTTGTTGGGTGGTGAGTTACATTGGGGAAATCGACTTGAAATTGGCTTACTACGCATTGGCTGGTACATTGGTGTTTCCGCTCATCTGCACGTGGTTGGGCAAAAGACGAGTTGAATCGGACAGCCTCGTTCACACACAACAAAGAAAGGCGGTATCCAATGATTGAGCCGAGAGGCAATCCGCTTGCCTCTGCGCGTCATTCCACAGGCCTGATCACAACCAAGAAGACGTGACGGCAAATAAGCGTAGCAAACCTCGATAAGGCCGTCTTTTGGCGGCCTTCAGAGCTTATGTTCCTTCTCCAGCCCGCTTCCGCCCACCGGCAGACTAGGCCGATTTCCATTCGCCATGTGCGAGAATGACCAGCGCCTTTCCCTCCAAACAGCGTTCCTTCAAGCCCTGAAAAAGACAACAGACATGGAACCCACTTGCATTCCCCTTTCCGGCTCGCGCATTCAACCTTCTTCGAGAGATAACGTCTAGAGCGTGTCTAGCCATTCAAATAGACGGATAGCGCCCATTTATCAGACACGCACTCTAGAGGGCAGAGGATGTGAATCGATTGATTTACTCTTGTAAAAAGCATCTGTTACAAGCGGTAAAACAGTATCTGGTCCCCCATGTTAATCAAATGAACAAGAAGACTCGCCCCTGTTTCATGTGCAAATCCAGGGCCGATTACACTGTTTATATCTTTTCCATCCACAAAAAGCACACAAAACGCGGACAGGCGGAAACACTTTTCGACCATGGGGCAAAACAGCTAAAAAAAGACGTTTCATCCATGCGCCGAGAGTGAAAAAAATGAGGGGGAATTCACCTCCCACAACCAAATGCAAAAGGGGGACCAGCCATGTCCAAAAAAATACTGATTGTCGCCGGTGACGCTGTTGAAGCGTTGGAAGTTTATTATCCGTACTACCGGTGTTTGGAACAAGGCTATGAAACAGATATTGCCGCACCAACCAAGAAAACCATTCACACGGTGGTGCACGACTTTGAAGCTTGGGAAACCTATACCGAGAAAAAGGGGTATGGTTTGGCGGCCACCCTCTCCTTCGCAGAGGTTGATCCCAACCAATATGACGGACTCATCATCCCAGGCGGGCGAGCTCCCGAATACATCCGCCTCCATCCCGATTACGGTCGGATTTTGCGCCCGTTTTTCGAAAACAACAAACCGATCATGGTTGTTTGCCATGGGGGCATCTCCTTCGCTCCAGTTAAAGACCTGGTCCAAGGTAGATCCATGACCGCTTATACCGCCTGCAAGCCCGATATCGAAGCTTTAGGCGCTACCTATGTAGAAAACCATGTACACGTGGACGGCAATCTCATCTCCGGCCATGCTTGGAACAACTTGCCGGATTTGATGCGAGAATTCATCCAACAGGTAGAAAAGCGCTGAACACACTACCAGATCAGCGCCATGTCCGACACCTGAGCAGCATTAACAACAAGGGAACCAATCGGTTCCCTTTTCTTATACATCCTCGCATGCATTGTAGAATCCTCTCCCATTTCGCCCGCATATCTTGTAAAAAACTCCTGCCCCAAAATGGAAATAATTTAAAAAATAAAGCAATACAAAGCAACATATAGCATTTATAATAGTAAAAAACATTCCTTGTTCATTAAATTAAATGAAATAACTTCCACAAAACCACATAATTGCCGAAATACTTTCGTAACAAAATTTGATTATTTTCATTTTGTAGAATATTAATCCAATAACGAAAGGATGAGCTGATGTTTAAGCATCCATTTGCTGTGGTCACCGCTTTGGCCCTGAGCACCATGATGGTCGTATCGCCCGCCATTCCCCAAGCCCACGCAGTCGCCAAAGACCAAATGCCGCAAGAAATCATCGTTAAGTTCAAACCTGGCACGTCTTCAACCAAAGCCGCTTCCATCCATGCGACTGCCAAAGGCAAAGTGGCCTCCAAACATGCCAAATTGGGTTACCAAGTGATCAAACTGAACAAAGGGCAAAGTGTCCAAGAAGCCATCAAAGCCTATAAAAAGAACCCCAACGTCGAATATGTTGAACCCAACGGCGAAGTGCATGCCACCTTCATCCCAAACGACCCCAAATATCCTCAACAATACGCTCCGCAAAAAGTGGGGGCGGAAGCTGCTTGGGATGTAACGAAGGGTTCCAACCAAGTGAAAGTGGCCATCGTGGACACCGGCGTGGATTACAATCATCCTGATCTGGCCGGCAAAGTGGAAAAAGGGAAAGACTTCATTGACAATGACAACGATCCCATGGACGAAAACAGCCACGGCACCCATTGCGCCGGGATCACCGCTGCCAAAACCAACAATGGCGAAGGGATTGCCGGTATGGCTCCTGAAGTAACCATCTTGGCAGAGCGCGTCTTGGATGCCAACGGTTCCGGCACGTGGGATTCAGTCGCCAATGGCATCACCCACGCCGCTGACGCCGGTGCGCAAGTCATCAGCTTGAGTTTGGGTGGACCGCAAAGCTCCCAAACTCTAGAAGATGCGGTTAAGTACGCTGCCAGCAAAGGCGCCGTGATTGTGGCTGCGGCTGGCAATGAATCAACCAGCGCTCCCAGCTACCCCGGCCGGTATGATGAAGCAATCGCTGTTGCCGCCACAGACCAAAACGACAAAAAAGCTTCTTTCTCCAACTACGGTGACTGGGTTGACGTAGCAGCTCCAGGAGTGAATATTCTCTCCACCGTACCTGGTGGTGGTTATGAGGCGATGTCCGGCACCTCCATGGCTACCCCGTTGGTCGCCGGTGAAGCCGCATTGCTCGCATCCCAAGGCAAAAGCGCCAGTGAAATTCGCCAAGCCATCGAAGGAACCGCGGACAAAATCCCCGGTACCGGCACTGATTGGGCTCACGGACGCATCAACGCCGCTAACGCTGTAAAACAATAAGCACGGATAGTGGAAACAGACATTTTCTAGTTAGAGTACGGTATCTCCTTCCCAACCAAACCACACTTGAATGATAACGCAAACAACTCCTCCAAACACGTGATCCAAGCAAAACAGCGGGTTCCCTACGACCCGCTGTTTCGCATTTGCTTAGTCCAAACATTAGCAACTTATGCTATGATATCTTTTATACCTTTGATGAAGGAGGAACAAGTGCATGATCGTTTGGAGAGGATGGGGTATTTTAATCCTTCCTATTGTGGCATTGTGTGTGGCTCCGTTGCAATTCCTTACCGTCGAATGATTGAAGTTTCCTGAACAATCCTTGCCGGCAAACCTCGCCCTCACTGTGGGCTTTTTCCTATCCGCCATCATTATTTGGTTTTTGGGAAAACGATTGAACAGCAAAACGGCTGAACGGGTGTTTGTGGACAAGGAGTCAGGACAAGAATTCAAATTGGGTCCCCAACATTTGTTTTTCTACATCCGCATGGAATACTGGGCCTTCATTCTTCCCGTCATCGCGGTAATCATCTTTATCGCCAGACTGGTGGGCTAAATTAACTTCTAAGCCGAAACGGATGGTTCCGGCATTCTCCGCATCCCCTCCAATCCCCGGCAACCTTTCTCGTTACCATGCCCCAAAACGAGTTCACCCTTCATTTGCTTGTACTGTCATTTACTCTGTCCCATTGTCCACCTGTTTGGACGGATTGAGGCGGGTTCCCCATTTGACCAGCGCAAATACCGCCACGGCAATCCCCAAAACGATGAACAAGTATTTCAAATATTTTTCGACCAACAAAAAAACTTCCTCCCACTGTTCACCGAAAACATATCCAATAGCAAAAAACGCCATCACCCACATCAGAGCTCCCGGATACGCATACAAAGCAAACGTGCGGTACGGAATGCGGATGATTCCCACAAAATAACCGATAAACTGGCGAATACCAGGCACAAAGTAACTGATGAGCAACAATTTATTCCCGTATTTACGATAAGATTGCCGCGTTTTCTCCAAGCTTTCCGGCTTTATAAACAGCCATTTCCCATAGCGCTCAACCAATGGCGCCCCCAGCTTATAACCAAGTGCATAAGTGGCGGTCATCCCCAATACTGCCCCGGCATAGGCGGCTCCGATGGCCGGCAACCACGACAGCACCCCTTTGAAAGACAAAAAGCCGGTGTAAGTCAATGTCGTATTGCCCGGAGGAATCGGCAAAGCAATCGCATCCAGAGGCAACCCGATCAACAGAACCCAGTAACCATAGTCTGCGAACAATTGTTCAATCAATTCCATAAACTTCATTTCAAGTAGCGCTCCTTAATGATGACTGACTGGCATCGTCTATTGTTTTCATTTATTTCGGAGTAAAGGTTCCGCACATAGATCACAACCGATAATCTTCTTCCGGGTTCGCTGAAATATGGGCAAACCTTTTTATCGCTTTTGGTGAAGTGGACTCCAACCGGGGCCTATTTCGTCCAACTGGAATCACTGCAAAAGTCCTGCTCCCTCCTCATCAAATACATATAACAAATAAATTCATACTAAAAAACGCAAATATTACTTAAACAAATCAAAAAAACCTATTCTAAGGTGTGTCTGGCAAATCAAGTTGGTGGGGAAGAAGCGGCGGAAAAACCTTTTCTCGAGGAGCTCCGATGCACAAGTGAAGCGAATGAGAAAATGGTTTTGGAGCCGCTGGCCTATTCATCAGACACGCCCTAGCAACCGAACTGATCCAGTTGTCCCGTTATTTTGAAACAGTCATGATTTATCTTGCCAAACCATAATACCCAAAAGCGGAGAATTAAACACCTTTCCTTTTTATGAATTTTTTCCCACGATATTATGTTCTTCGAGCAAATTAACAGTTTTCAAGCAATGCGGTTATTTCCCATTCAGTTTATCATCGGTTTCATCCATTTCAACTTCCATTTAAATACAATTAAATCAAAAGAAATGAATTGCAACAAAGTGACAACGCATACTCTAACAAATAGCCGCAACATATCATAGGCAACTTATGAAACAAGCGAAGTGGGCCAGAGAACCTACAAGCAAGCGAGCCCATGACAAAAGGTTCTTACTCTTATACCACAAGAAGAGTAAGAACCTTCTGTCAAATCAGGAGGAGGAACCTCATTCAGCTTAGGGCATGTCTGGCGAATCAAGCTAGTGGATCGAAGCGGCGCATAACCCTTTTCCCCGACAAGCACCTCGTCACATGAGGCGAACGGGAAACCATTTGGGGAGCCGCACTCCTATTTCCATCAGACACGCACTAGAATACCACTTTTTCCTTAGTCGGCACGCAAGGAAGTGAGCATATCATTGAAGCCCCAGCTGCCCAAGTCGGGACTGCCTTGGCAGAATCTGAGCGAACGTCCGCCCCAATAAGCATGCTCAAACACTCTTACACATCCACCGGAAACCTTGAGAGAAGAGGCCATATCATTAAACCAGCCAACCCCTCTGTAACCCGCACTGTCAACGCACGCACTCCAAGTGCGACCACCATAATTGATATGCTCGTACAAAGTGACATTGACACAAGCCTTAGTATTGACTTCATCGGTACTCTCCGCAGCGCTCACAGAACTGAACCCAAGGGAAAACACCGTAACCACAGCCATGCAAACCGCCAACCATTTTCCGAAGATTTTCATGATTGATTCCTCCTATCACACTTTTTAATGGTCAAAAGAGGAAAACAAACCAAGTAAACCCTCCTCCTTAATCCAAATTTTATAAAATACAGAACATTTATTCAATGTGTTCTAAAACACATTGCTCAGTGACAGTCATAATATCTCATCTTCTGAAAATATTTCATTCCATTTATTAAATAATTAACCTGCTCCTTTATCTACTCATCCACTTCACTTATATCAGTAAACGGCAAATTCTTCTTATAAAAACACCCAACCCTTGAACTGTCCCTTCGCATCGTTCAAGGATGTTCAAGGATTGGGTGTGTTGCTCTATGATTCTGTCCTCTTCATACCTTTTTTTCATTTCTCTTAATAGCTTCAACAACTTTTTTAGGGTGTGTCTGACAAATCAACTTGGTGGGGAAGAAGCGGCAACAAACCATTTTCTGAAGGAGCGCCGATTATCGCACTTGGATCAATTCTAAACAGTTTGGGGTAATTTGGACAGATTGAATGGAAAGGTGATATAGAGTGTCTAACATAGCAAAAGCCTTACTCATCGTGGTCATCATCATAGTGTTGATAGTGGAGAGCATTTTATCCGGCTTTGAGTATTTATGGGACAATTCATTCCAGCTCGAATAATAGATACAGTCCACTTGATCGGGCCTGTTTTCTTCGATTAACATATCCATGATTGAAATCCAGTTAGCGGGTAAGAACACCTGAAATTAAGTAAGAAAAACAACAGAGGATACAAGAAATACATCGTTAGTAAATACTTTAAAATCTCCATTATTCAAAAAAACTGAGCGTATAAGTAACGGCATTAATAGAAAAGTAAATGTACAATGACTTCAAAAAAATACCTCCTAATAAATACTCATATGATAATAATAACCTAACCCAAAATAAAATAACTCTTAAAATTTGGTCAAGTGTGACCACGCCTAATTACTAATTACTAAAAACCCGGTTCTCTTTCGGATTCAACTAAAATCTACCGACCTCGTTCTTCATTGAGCTTTTCTTCCATTCGTTTCATCTTCTTTCGAAAAAGATTATAAATATACTCACCTCTTCTACGGTCGACACTAGCTGTGACTTCTGTTAATGGACAAATTGGTGGAACTGATTCGGTTTCAACCACGATGACTGGTAGCTCATAAAACACATTATCCGGTTCATCTAAATAAAGCTTCCACTTTCCCTTCAACTTTCTACGATATACCTCCCCAACATATCGTGCCAATGAGTCCAACATCGTCTTCTCACTATCTTTTAATATATCTCCTACAGTAGCATAGTTTTCCAATATCCAGCTTTCGAGTCGCAATAATGAGTCAGGACTGTAATTAAGTTGTAGCTCCTTCGGCAGCTTTTCAATTAATTCATCTAATCTATCCTCCATTTCCATTAGCCAGTATTGAAATAAGTCTTTATTTGCTTCATGATCACTTTTCATCTGCCATGCTGCTTCCTTTCTCAATTTCGACTACAGATTTAGCAAGTGGGCAAACCAGAGAGAACTCATTTTCAATCCCTCTCATTCCCTCTTAACCAGTCACTCATACTGCTAGAGAACGTGCCTTCTGTTGCCTTCATTGCTCCCAAGATCCTACGTATTTAATAGTTTTTTTCAATAAAATGCCCCCAACACTTATTGCTCCTTCCATTAATAGAGCGTGCCTGATGAATAAACCAGCGACCGCAAAATAGCGTCCCCACTGACCAAGCGGGCCCTCATTGAAGAAAATCCGCCAGTTTTATTCGCCAGACACGCCCCAGATTTCAGCCTATGATACGACCCTTTTCATCTATTGGAATTACCTCTCCGTCAATATCTCTAGCATTATCCAATCGATAACCGTTAATGTGACAAAACTCATTTGCATCATCTATAATCGGTTCAACTCCAAGCGCAGCTTCTATTTCATAAAGTGCTTTTTCCAGCCTCGGTGCATTCCATTCATAGATCTCTTGTTGAGGCTCCCCTGCCAACGTATATGGCAACCACGCCGTACTATACGTTATGACATCAACTATTAATGCTCCAATAAACATGGCTTTTATACTTACTACATTCTCAAATCCCTGTTTTACACCGTCCTTATTTATAAGTTTTCCTTCACCAACAAATTGAAGAGAACAAGGATATACGTATCCGGTCGCGCCTTGTTCTTTCTTCAACCAATCCAAAAAATACGTTGCTAACTCATTCTCATTGTGACTAGGATAATCTATTGAAATGTCTGCCTTTTGAACTCGTCGCCACTTTACTTGTTCTCCTACATTCTCATTGAATATCCAATTTTTAGACAAAAGGATTTTTGAAGGAGATAATAATTCATACCGTTTCAAGATTGAAATACATTTCTCACACATATTTATAAGTGATCTCACCCGTTCGGGTCCAACAAAATCCGTTATCTCAGTCTCATCCTCAAACCACCAATCCGCTACGGGTAAATCTAAAATAACCATGACTTAGTCACCCCATCCGAGAAATTTAGTTTCATACCTGGAAATCTCCCGGCAGTATCTTCTAGACTTTGAAGTCTATTCTTTGCTTAAAATTCTTCCCACATTCCATCTTTGATAATTTTGTTATTAGCTGGGCATTTACTAGTTGCTTTGTTGCACTAGTAATGTTTGAATTAATTTTTTTATTTGATTGAAGCTATACCTCTGTTCTTTCATTGTGATATGTCAAATTTATGTTTAATTTCTTGTAAGTAAGCTTTAACTTTATCTTTATCATGATGATTTCGGGTTAAATAATTATCACTTGCTTCTTTTAAATATTGATAAAATGTTTCATAGTCTACAATTGCATTTTCCTCTATCTCAACCAATGGAGGATGTATACTAAAATTCACTCCACTATCTCCAAAATACCCTTCCTCCCAAGGTTCATAATCCATAGCAAAGGTACAGCAAACTGGACCTATACCAAACCCCTGTCCTAACCTAAATTCATTCAACGCTTGTAAAAATTTACCATCACCTATTACTTGATAATAAAACCTCATAACGTCCACTTTTTCCTCAAAGTCTTCTATTATCAGAACATCATTTTCCATTTCTTAAGGCCCCCTAATATGTTTAATTAATCACAGGAAAGAAGTTAATAATCTCATCTGTATTTTTGTCTTTAAAACCTATAAACTTTAACTTTTCTCCATTTATCTCTGCGAAACCTTCAACCGTATCACTAGGAGATCTACCTTTACCGAGACTTATCCTTTTACTATCGATTCCCTCTGCCATAGCTTCTTTACCTAATTTTAAAATCTGTTCATCAGATATTATGTTTGGATCGTAAACCGTTTTAGGGTTCTTATATACTTTCCAATTCCCTGTAAAATTTCCCTTGCCGCCATTAGCCATACTTTTGCCATCATAGACTGGTAATTTATACTTGATCTCATAAATACCTTTTACCTTGGGATGCTGTGTTTTATAGACAATTACTTGACTGATATCTGTAACTTGGTCACTAAAATGAATTTTTCAAAGTTACTTAGATTATGACCACCTTTTATTCCAATCGATGGCTTTGCTCTAAATCCTTCTACCTCTATTAAATGTTTATCATAACCCTTTTTAAATTTAACTTTGTTCGCTATATCTTTAGTAATTTCACTCGTCGTTCCCTTACTCCCACCATTCGAAGCAAACCTCTGCAACCAAGCACCAAACGGTGTATCCCCAACAGTTTTCGGAGCAGAAGTCGTCCCATCCTTAAAAACAGAAACGGCCGTTAACGGAATATCATTGATTTTGGATACAACAGCAGGACCAATGAGTTTTCCTCCGTATTGAGCAACCCCCAAACCAGCAAACCCAATCGCAACACTTAATAATCCGGCAAGTCCTGCTTTCTTCCAGTCCACCTTCCCATCACGCATATAATCGAAGGATGCACTGTCCGCCACTCCGGCCACACCACCTGATCCGACGAACGGAAGCCATTTGCCTAGCCACGGAGGAGCCATTGTTGCGATTCTCCCCCCAATCAACCGAAAGGCAAGCGCACCGGCCCCTAATCCAATCAAACCGGCGATTCCCCCAATTAACGCCTCTTGGGCTATGCTAGAAACATCCTTATCAGCCATCCAAGCACCAAATCCGCTAACCGCCATTCCCATCACGATCGAAGTGCCTACAAGGGGGTTGGTACTTAGTAAAAACAGTCCCAGCCCCAGACACAGCAGCGCTAAAATCAAGGACAACTGCTTTTGCAGCCATTTCAATAGTTGATCAATAAAACCGGTCGATTCTTGCACCGGGGCTTTAGGAATTTCCGCCTTCGGCACCTCAACCTTATTTTCCGGTATCTTCACTTTAGGTATCTCAATTGGATCACTCGGTATCTCTACTTTTGGTATCTCAATTGGATCACTCGGTATCTCTACTTTTGGTATCTCAATGGGGTCATTGCTCGGAATCGTTGGTAATTCAATGCCATCTGCAAGTAATATCTGCTCTGATTTTGAGGCCATCCATGGATGGGTCTGCGCAAATGTTAAATGGGGTATATATAAATTTATGACAAATAGTAGAAATAGAATAGTAGCTATCTTCCACTTGTCCTTAAACAACAATATTCCTCCTTCGCCCTAAACTACCTTCATTTCTGAAAGCGATGATTTGGTTCAACAACATGGCAAGAGCCCCTCCACAGGCGATTACAATGATATATTCCCACATTGGTGACTCTTTACAACTTACTGATTCGTACCTTACCTCAAAACTTAGCTGCAATTTATTTCAAAGAAATAGGTAAGAAAACACATATTTAATCAAAAAGGGGTCCGTTCGCAACCAGATTAACTGTCCTAAAGTTGGTGCATCTTAATGGTTACTAACCATCCGTTTATGAAACTCCCTTATATAAAAATAATAAGGGCTTCAAATGTAAGAAGCCCCGATCAACTTAATTCGTTCTCTTCATTAATTTCAAACCACTGAAGATCCAAGTTGTTCTCTTTAATCATTGCACCAATTAAGCTTACTTTTTTTCAATCATATCACTAAAATACTCATCAATATCAAAACCTGGTGGATATTTCGGTCCCGATGTACGCATCCATTCTTCTACAAACACTTTTTGAATCTGTTTTTTGTTTTCTTTCTTCCCACGAATAATGACATAATCATAATCAGGAGTATGAAAATCTATATGGTACAACAAGAAAATGTTTTTATCCTCAGGGTGAGAAATGACCAAATTCGTAAATCGATCTTCGGATTCCCAAGCTTCCTCAAACTTTTTTTCAACCTGATATCGATCAAATGGAATCTCCAAAACAGACAAAATACGATCCAATTGATTATTGAGCGTCGTAATTTCGTA
>NZ_PVTZ01000006.1 GCF_003003125.1 Laceyella sediminis
CCATTTTCCTAGCCACGGAGGAGCCAGTGTTGCAATTCTCCCCCCGATCAATCGAAATGCGAGCGCTCCGGCCCCCAATCCGACCAAACCAGCTATTGCACCAATCAACGCCTCTTGCGCAATACCGGAAACATCCTTATCAGCCATCCAAGCTCCAAATCCACCAACCGCCATTCCCATCACGATCGAAATACCCACAAGGGGGTTGGAACTTAGAAAAAACAGACCCAGCCCCAGACACAGCAGCGCCAAAATCAAGGATAACTGCTGTTGCAACCATTTTAGCAGTTGATCAATAAAGCCGGTCGATTCTTGCACCGGGGCTTTAGGAATCTCCGCCTTCGGTACCTCAATCTTATTTTCCGGTATCTTCACTTTCGGTATTTCAATCGGGTCACTCGGTATCTCCACTTTCGGTATCTCAATCGGGTCATTACTCGGAATGCTTGGTATTTCAATGCCTTCTGCAAGCAATATCTTCTCTGATTTTGTGCCCAACCATGTATGAGTCTGTGCTAATGCTAAATGGGGGATATTCAAATGCATGATTAATAATATTAATAGAATAGTAGGTATCTTCCACTTTCCCATAAACAATAATATTCCTCCTTCATCTTAAACTACCTTCACTTCTGGAAAAATCATTATCTGGTTTAACAAGATGACAAGACCCAATCCACAGGCAAATACAATGATATATACCCTCATTGCTAAACCTTAACTACTTACTGATGCGTAACACTAAATCGTGCATACAAATCAATATTTACAACATTATGAGAGTTAGATGCTCGCTATCCTACCTAAATAAATTTTAAAAGGGCTTATAGTCTGATACCAAGAGCCCTTTTTTGTGTTGATGCCCTATTTTCGAATCCTTTCTCAGCTAATTGATCATGTTGACCACTTAACTTTTTCCTCTCCCTTTGTATGGTTTGCTTCAAAACATCAATTATTTACCCTTCAGCCGTCGCCACAGATAGCGCCATTGCACTTGTGGAAGATGAGATGTATTTCTTTGATTCTATTATTTGCGGATGTCCATTTTGCCGGGTCAAACGTTTCAATTCTCTCGATGAGATGTATTTCTTTGATTCCAACTATTCGGAGGATGAATGGAACGCTTTCTATGAATCGTTTCAATTCTCTCGATGAGATGTATTTCTTTGATTCCAACTATTCGGAGGATGAATGGAACGCTTTCTATGAATCGTTTCAATTCTCTCGATGAGATGTATTTCTTTGATTCCAACTATTCGGAGGATGAATGGAACGCTTTCTATGAATCGTTTCAATTCTCTCGATGAGATGTATTTCTTTGATTCCTATCGTTGAAAACCCTTGGTATTTCTCGTAAGGTTTCAATTCTCTCGATGAGATGTATTTCTTTGATTCCGCAGTTCCCCCTTCCCCTCAAATTCCCATTCTTCACGTGTTTCAATTCTCTCGATGAGATGTATTTCTTTGATTCATGCGTAGGGTATTCGGTATGGATTTGTCGCTGAATGTTTCAATTCTCTCGATGAGATGTATTTCTTTGATTCGGCGTACGTCGAAACGCTTGTCTTCAAGCATTTATCACCCCCTTTTGCGAACACCTCCCTAAAAAAGGATAGAATTGCCCAATCACCTGTCGTATAAATACGACTCTAAATCCCCAAAGCCCTTTATTCATAAGGCATTAAGGATTGCCGACGACCCCCTGGCTTTTTTCCGAAGCATTGGGTGTTCGCAAAATGGCTTTATCATGCGGAATTAATTTGACTTGCCCCATCCCCCAGGCTGTTTTATAGCCAAACCCCATTATCGAACCATAGAATGCTAACTTCCAAAGCCACTTCTGATCCTCAAGAGGCAATTTATTTGTATTTAAAGTCATTTTCCCCAAAAACCCGATAGCTTGAAATTTTTCAAAGTCAACGACCACGGTTTTGAAAGAAGCATAATTAATTTTAATGGTACGAATCATGGAGTATGGAAAGTCAATGTTGCCTGTATGCGTAATTTTTAAAGCGCTCAGAAACAGAAGGGATGGATCTGGCAGAGGGTAGTAATTGCCGGATTGATAAAAAGTGGTTGGAGAAATAAAATGCAACGTAAATTTCGTCGCAAAACTTCGCATGATTTCTTCATCCGAATAACTGATCAACTGAACCTCCTGAACCACGCCTTTCCAATCGATCAAATCAATCTGTTCTTGAACCAAAAAATGCTGTTGCATACATTGAATAAATGCTTTACTTGGGCTTTGAATATGCAATTCATCATTCTCAATCAATAGATGAGCAGAAAATATTTGACGTTCTTTCCGATCATGAATCATCTGGGAAAGCACCGGATCGGTGTTTTGAATCGCTTTTAAAATATAGCCATGCAATCTTCGACCCAAAACACCTCGATCCAATTTCTTCCTATATGGCTTCAAAAAGATGCGCAACCGATACATGCCCTATCTCCTTACAAAATATGATCACTTTCATTGACACCTTCTCCAGAGGATACTCCTTTGTAACATGTTTTCCCCTGGCAAGAATGACACAAATGATATATACATAGAGAATCTTCTTCTTTGTCCAACAAAGCAAACAATCGATGCTTGAGTTCAATCCAACGCTTTTCATCGCACTCTATCTCAAACAACGAATACTGAACCCATCTGCCATAATCTTTCAACATCTTAAATATACGATTTCTCCGTCTATCATTCATGATATCATAACTAATTACTCGTTTCATGATACTCCCCCTATTTAGCCAAGAACGGGTAATATTCCTCCAGCTCTCCCTTTACACACTTAGCTAGTAAAATGGCTTGTTTATGTAATATTTCACGATAGGTATATTTTTTCTCTAAAAACGAATGATACACGCTATCTTTTCTTCGTTTATCGAACTCTTGTAAAAATCTTTTACGGGCGGCTTTTTTCAAGCGCGGTTCACCTTGATCAAGTTGAAAATCATTCACCTGAATAATTCCTTGGTTTATCAGTTTCACAACCAAATTATCTACAAGCAAGCACCGAAATTCCTCCATCATGTCTAATGCCAACGACTCTCGGCCATACCGCTCCCGATGCAAAAAACCAATATAAGGATCTAATCCCGCCGCGCGGAGGGCTCCACTTATTTCGGCTCTTAAAAGCGCATAACCATAATTAAGCATCGCATTGATAGGATCCTTGGCCGGTCGACGGCTTCTACCGTGAAACGGAAAGTACTCTTTCTGAATAAGAAGAGGAAAAGCCTCAAAATACTGCCGAGCAGCCATGCCTTCAATTCCACGGAGATGATTTAAATCGCTTGCTGTTAAGCATTGTTTCATAGCTATTTTTAGGCTTTGGATCGGTTGGTCTAAATGAAGCTTTCTTCGTCTGGCAAAGCGTTGCAAGCTTGTCCGCGTATTTTTTAGCTTAGCCATCACCATATTTCTTGCGATGTGCAAGCTTCTTTCTTCTGAAAGATGCATTTCTACCTGTGCAATTCGCAAGCGAACATTTTTATTGTCTGGGCCAATAAATCTCCCCGCCACGTCATATCCATCAAAATAAACAACATCAATCCCCTTCTCAGCCAACATCATTAACGCGTCTGTAGTCAATGTGGACGAAGAATGGATGAAAAACCGTGTAAAATCTTGCACCCTTAACTCTTTTAGAAGCACCTGATTTTTAAAGACTTTCAGACGCTCGGATTCTTTTCGTACAAAGCAATATGGCTCTGTTAAATAAAACGTTCCCACCGAATTTTCCCCCTTAATTGCCTCCGTTCACGAGGTAAGCAATAATCGACTAAGCTACATTTGCAACATTTTTTGCAATCGTCTATACCAGCAGGAGGATTGTCAGATAAGTATAATTCTCGGATGATTCCAATAACCTCTATGGTACGTCTTCTGATCTCCTCATCGAAAATCACTTTCTTGCGTTGATTTGACCCATAAAAGAAGAGATAACCAACATCAACCGGCTTTCGCAAATACTCCTCTAAGGCTAATGCTTGAGCACATACTTGAAGCACATTGTTCTCCCAGTCGGCAGCTTTTCCCCTTTTATACTCCACCGGATAAATTTGCCCCTGTTCTTCTTCTATGAGATCGCACCGAATAGACAATCCATATTTCTCAGAATAGAGGAAAACGGACCGATAACATTCTCGTTCTCCCCTTGCTTCCCTGCCGACTTGATCTACATGTTCATGCAATAACTTTCCATGCATTGTGTAAACATTATGGTAAAAAGTCTTCTCAACATATTCGTAATAACACCGCCGTGGACAAAATACATATGCATTGATCGCATGCCCTTCTACCGTCGGACTTTCCATCATAGCACCTCACTTCGCACACGTTCCATGATACTCCATAACTGAAACGCCTCCGAATTAAAAGCGATACTCCAGTCTGCATTTTGTTTCTTTGCAGGATATATACGAAACATCGGTGGTAAACGAAGTAGATCACTTAATTCCCATATAGAATGATTCACCATATATGCAACCCAAGACTTTTTTTCAGTGAAATGGAACAGTTGCTTTAATTCTTGATTTAACCAAGGATCTTCTGGTGCTTCTAAACTCAACCGATCAATCCGAACCACCTGGCCTTTGTGCTTGGATACAGAAGATCGCAATTTCCAATATAATCTTGCAGGTTTTTCCCGGATGCCCATCGCGACCGCATATCCTAAAACGTAATCATTTTGAAGAGCTGCCAGATAATCCTCTCTCTCTGCTCCCCTAAATCGCTCTTTCACTTTCGCAATCATTTCCTCTTTGGTAATAAATCGAACCACTCGTCTTCGGAGTACAAACCAAAAATCATATTTCCTTAACGGAGCTTCAGGTATTGATTCATCCCAAAACCAAACGTCTGGATAAAATGTTTCAAGATGCTCTGGATTGATACCCCGGCTTCTCAACCTGAACAAATGACTCTCCAATGTATTTTGCCCACGAAAACTTATGACCGGTTCCAAAATTTTTTCTTGTTTCAACTGTTCATAACGATTGCATTGGCTTTCAAATCCTTCTCCATAAAGTAGTTCAATGGTTTGCTTTATATTAGCCAATATTGGATTCTCATTCTTTTCAAGCTGGTGCTTAGCTATTAGATGATAGTGGTGCACTAAGTTCATGCCGCCCACTTTATGGATATAAGGTAGAAAATCTTGATAATATTGATACGATTGCATGATTAAATCTTTTAACTCACTACGGGTTACCTGTGCGGAAATTTGGTTGTTTATCCTTTCAGCGACATATGGGGGAACATAAGCCCAAACATGCAATGGCGGATTGGGTTTAGAACAACTACCGCGACCAATTCTTCCTAACCGTTGCATAAAGCTCCCCGCACTCCTCGATTCAAAAATAAGAAAATCCTTATGCATGTCTCCTTGGAAATCAACCCCTACCTCTACCGTGGCTGTAGCCACTGTGATTTGTTTACCTAATTCAATCTCGCTCTTTTGGCGGTCAGACAATCCGTGAACCTCTCCTACCTCATATCCTTTCTCCCTCAATTGACTTGCCAGCATTTGTGCTTCATGAATTGAATCAAGAATCACAAGGCCCTTGGCCTTTGGGTATTGGAATAAATATTCTTCTACTTCGCCCCAATTCTCCAATATCTTCTCAGCCGTTTGCCATTGGCGAAGATTACTTGACTTCACTTGCAATTGCAACGGCTCCAAATACGTTCTTTTAGAGAAAAGAGGGGGCTTGGTTGCGTCCAACCATTCCTTTACTTTATCCTGTACCCTCCAAATCTCGATTCCCAAATTTCTCGCTAAAGCAAAAAACTCATTTCGCGGTGTCGCCGAGGAGAGCAAAAAGGCAAAGGGTTTATATGGAGCAACAGAAACTAGCAGAGCCATCCATTGCAACAAAAAATTCATCTGAGCCACATGATACAGATGAAACTCATCAAAAATTTGCAATTGAAACTCAAGTAATTGATAAAAAAGAGCTGGCTGCTCCCCTTTTTTATATGAATGAAAACGCTCCTGAGTAATCAACATCAAATAATCTGGATTGGACAAAATCAACCGAAAAGCAGGATTCATTGATTCTGCAAGTTGCTCAATTGTCGTCTGACCTGGTTCGCGTCTCTTCTTTAATTCGTCTGCCGTCCAGATACCAATATCTTCCCAATCCTTTAAAGGGAGATTTTTTTGAACTGAGCGATATTGATCTTTAATCAGTTCATTGACTGGGTAAATACCTAACGCCTTAATGTGTGGGTCATAGAGTAAAGAACTGTAGTTAGCCAGTGTCTTACCTGCACCTGTCATAGCCTCATTCCAAATGATCACTTTCTTGTTTTGATCAATTACTTCTTTAATCAACTGTTGTTGAACAATTTGATGTGCATAGGGCTTCAACGCACCGACAAATGGGACATCATACGTATTTGCTGTTTCTTCTTTCACAAAAATCATTTATCCCACCACCAAAAAGCTGATTCAGGTACCCATACATTTTGATGATCGCCATAAGAAATCTGATAACCATCTAGTTGCTCGTCCCATTCAACCCCTTGTACCAGACGGGTTGGCAAAACGTTGTACATAGCTGAGAAATACACCGGCAGGCAAGCTATATCTTGAATATTAACCATATGGGGACAAGCATTTCCTTTCTTTTTAGTCAACGACACTTCTTGCATGGTAATAGACGCCAGACTCATCCACTTTCCTAACCTTATTTTGGACGGAATCTGAATCGGATCATGACTTAAAATATAGGTTTCAAATGTTGATCCGGGCCGAATGCACTTAATGAACCCCCAGTTTGGGTATCCCATACTTTGTGTTCGTTTCATCAAAAACGCTTCATCGGTAGTGTTATACTGCATCATTCGGTGGGAAATATGAACCGGCACAGCAGGATAAACATACACCCCTTGTTCATTCAGCGGTTGAAGTTGTTGTTCGTATTGAGGAGATTGCATTTCATTGAAATACAGGGAATCTACCCACCCCATCGCATAAGCTAAGGCGTAGTTGTGGAGAAGGGAAGCGGTCTCCGCGACCTTTCCCTTTTCCATGCTGGCAAAAAACAAGTAATCCTCCAATTCAATGCCGATACGATAGGCATATTTTTTCTCCTTTACTTGGACCGTTTTTTCAGGTACGCTTGATGATCTTCTGCCAGATTTTTTAGCCATTCGCGATTCCCCTCCTCACTCTTCCATAGTTGACGCAAGCCAGAAAAAACAGATTCCAACTCTTCACCTACATACAATTGGATGGGTAAGTAAGAGTCTGCAACCACTTCATTCAGTGCATGTAACATCGCCTGCCGCACTTCCTCTTGTTCCAAAGGCCCTTCGTGGATTTTCTCTCCTTTTTCCTGAATCAAGTAATCGAATACCCTTTGTGTCAACTCCAAGTTCGACATTATTTCGGTGTTTGTAAACAACAAACCAATGATATGATTCTTCACATACCCTTGCCGGTTGCTTTCAGCACCATAACGAGTAGTAGACAAAATATTACGCAAAATATAAACCAACTCACTCGATGTCACGTCAATCGCTGTTTCGATCGTGGGGAAGAACACTTGAGGCCGGATATGCTCTCGCTCAGCAAATGCACTGCCTGCTATGCCTCCTTGCGTTGTATCTTGAATCGCATTCAGTGTGATGGAGCGCTGTATAGCTTCATATTGACGAATAGAAAATCCTGAGTCTGTCAAAACGCGTGAACGCTGTGCTCCATCCCCACTGGTCGCAGCAAAGCCATACAACAAACAATCCGGACATTCTCCACACATTTTTTTCATGTAGTCACAGGTTTCTCCCCACCCCATTTGTCGGTTGAAGGCACGACCCGTACGCCGTTCAGGAGCTACTTGCTTCCTTTTTTGCAATACAACTCGAGAAAGCAACTGATTCTTTGTCCGTCCTGCACGAACCATTTCAACATCCAGGTGTTGTCCCTCCGTAGTTAGGACGGCAGTTGAATGAAATTCGCGGAGAATCACCATGCTGACATACACCCGTTGGGGAGATTTGGGAATCTCCTCTAACAAATGCTGATCCAACAATTTTTTCACAACGCAATCTTTCCAAGTTACATTAGATCCTTTCATATACATCCTCCTCAATTAATCTTGATTCTCATCTTTTCCCATAAACTCTTTTTGCCTTTCCAGGTGTATCGCAAAATAGATGCCATCTGCCAATTGATTTTCTTTTTGATTTAACTTCATAATACTTTCATTACAAACTCCAGAGAAAAATTCATCATATACAAGATTGACTAACTCCATCACCTTATCCGTATCAATGGGGGAGGGAACATACCCCAACTGTTGCCCCTTTAATCGTTCCAGCCTCTTATGCACGGCTCCGCAGAGGCTCTCCTTATCCCTCCTGCCTTCTTTGATTCCCTTGATAATGATTCGATACAGATTTTCATACCGGTGAGCCCGTCCATCTTGTTTCGTGCTTGGCTTATACAAAGCCAGAGTAGCCAAAGCAATTTTTTGTGCCAACGACACCATTGTTCCCCCTTTATATTCGTCGATTTGTTTACATGAGCGAATAAAACTTGGACTGGTAAAATTCTTCTCCATGCTACATCGTTTGAAAAAATAGGCTCCTGAAAGCGGATGTACTTCGAGTTGATGCAGGATCGTTGAAATATTTTTATCAGTAGGCTTACTGTAATCAAGTGGATGTACCGTTTGGTGGATTTCCCATAAATATGCCAAACGGTAGATCAATTCTTTGGCATTTTCCACAGGAACGATAAAATCTGTGTCCCCTCTTTCTTCCACAGTCCCCAATAACTTTGCCACTTTATAAGGGGGCGCATCCAAATGAACGGCATAACGAATATCCTTTATTTCTGACAGCGGCAAAAACGCTTTCTCTGTAACCACGATTCGGAAGCCATAGATGGTATGAAGTGATAGGGCTACTGTTAAAGCCTTCATCCACGCTTCTTCTCTTGTTCGAACCAATGTGGCACTATTGCTATAACAATGAAAAGTGAATAACATGATATTCCCCGGAAGACCTGCATTCATTACGTCACCAGTGTCGGGAAGCTTTCCGCGCTCAGCTAAAACCATTTGTAAATACTCATGGTATCTGCGAAAATGCGTTTTAAGATGCTCCCGTAAAACCTC
Organism: Laceyella sediminis; assembly: GCF_003003125.1. Lineage (GTDB taxonomy): Bacteria > Bacillota > Bacilli > Thermoactinomycetales > Thermoactinomycetaceae > Laceyella > Laceyella tengchongensis. Next base: position 9,136 of record NZ_PVTZ01000006.1, read on the forward strand.
TACATTTTCTTCTATAAATGGCATTTGCCAAGTCGGAAGATTTTTGCTTTTATGCAGATTAAGCGAAGTGAAGTCATCATCCAAGTCTTCATACAACTCGACAAGCGATTGGTCTGTTAATTGATATGATGGTACTGCAAACAAGTGAATTTGGCGGGAAACATCATACTCTCCTGGACTTCCCATTTTATAAATTTTGCGCAACGAATATTCGAATGCACAAACCCCACACCAATGAAGCGCAGACACACTTTTTTCTTTAGGCAACAAACGATTACTGAAAACCTGAACATCGTCTTGGATCATGGGCGCCTTTATGACTAAATCAACACCGGATAGTATTTGGCGATTACAAATATTGCACACTTTCTTCTGGCTGCGTTTTTTTGGCTTTAACAACTCTTTTACTTGAAGCAAATTTAAACTCCGTTTTCTTTCCCAAGACAGTGTCACTTCTTCAGCAAAGTAGTTGTGTAACTCCTCGTGCAGTTTCATTTCTGACTCAGCAATTTCTATGCAGCGCTCTGCTGTCACTTTGTCCTGAAGAAATTCTGTTGCCATTTGCCTAACATGAAGATAAAAATCTTCAATAGGGACCTGCAATACTTCATATCCATCAACGCGAGTCGACATGAGATATCGATAAGATAACCAAATCGCCACATCAAAACGTCGACTGTTGCTTTGCATGTTCTCTGGAACGACGTCCAAAATATCTGTCACCGTTAACCCTAAGTATTCTGCAATCTTTTGCATGGCTTCGCCTGAACTGATTTTGTACAACCGTTGCAACAACCGTTGCAAAGCGGCAAAATACTTTGCCGTAAACGCCCATTTTTCTCTGAAATCTTCACTTGGAGACGAATTCATTCCTAATTTTGCGTATAACTCGGCCAAGTGATCTACTTTATACGCCTTTAATCTCTTTGCATCAAAACGGTCTTTTTTATCCTCAGGAAATTGCTTACTCCCTAAGGATTGTTTGCGAAATATTCGGTAAAACAATGCAGAAAAATCTTCAGGATGAGAATATAAGGCAAAGGCGAGGGTTTGACATCGAAACGTAGCGCGATCAAATAAATCTTCTTCATTTACCTCATCTACTCTACTACCCATGGTCTGTTGAAACATCTGGATCAAATGTTCGATTACAACCTCTTTTGCAGGAAGTTCCTGACTTTTAAATGTTATATACAGTGTCCCATCTCCAAACCGTAACCATGGATAGTATCCCCATTCCTTCATGATCGTTGCTAAGCCATTGTGCAACAGGGTGGTGATCATGCCGCGAATCTCTTGCGTCTGGTGAAATTCGATTCTCATCGCTTGCGTTAATTTTGGAGGCAACAGTTGCTTCAAAAGGTGACCCAAATTATACAATGTCCGACCCTTTTGACATTCAGCGATACTCGTAATAGATGCTAACTTGTCCATCAATTTGACCCAAAAATAGATATGGGTCCAACGGTACTCGCCCGAGAGCAAACTAAAATCCCCAAGTTTATTAGATAACGAAGACACAGCAGCTACTCGCAAAAACGCAGCAGGTGGCGTCTCAATATCCAATCCTTTGCAAAGCTCTTTCCCCAACCCCTCCAACTCTTCCAAGGCCCGGTCATACTCACTTCCCACTTTCTTGTGTAATTCCTGAACCTTATGAAGATCATGCAGGACATATGCAACCAAGGCGATTTTTAGTTCCACAACACGAAAAGGAAGGCGATAAGTCTCAAGTTGTGCATAAAGAGAAAGAAACGCCTCGATGCCGGATCGTATATGCTGCCACATCGTCTGATCAACCAAGTTTCTGTCTACTGCATAGTGTTCTTTATTGTATTTATAGGACTTTGCTATGGCATCAGCAAACAGCGTACCCTGGTATTTCAATGTTGCAAAATTCGTTAGTAGCTGTTCGGCAAATTTCGATATATCCATTTTTCTCACCCCCTGCTTTCGATTATCAATACTGCAACTAGTATTTTCAACCATAGCAACTGTGTAGAAAATACCATTTGGAAGTAATATATACTTCCAAATCGGAAATTAGCGACAAAAAAATTGCTCTAGCGGTCGCAAGCTAGAGCAATTTTTTATCGATTAAATACGCTTAGTCGATAAACTTGATCGAATAAAATTTTGATTTCTTTCTGAATTTCTTCTTTAAAATGACGGGGTGCAACCACTTCCAATGCACTTCCCCACCCTAAGACCCACTTTTTCAACTCCATGGGACTCGCTACATTGGGAAACTTAATCTGGCCAACAACATATTTTCCCTGGATCATTTGTCCTATTAATTTTATCTCTTGCCTTGGATGCCACTCCTTTTCACCAATCCGTTGGAATGCATTTTGCTCCAAAATATTGATAATATAGTCTTCCCGTTGATTGTTGTTATTCTCCGCTTCAAACATTTGGTCAATATAAGCGTCAGCATATGATTCTTTATAATTTAAAACCTCTTTTGCCTTTACCTTGTTTGCTATTGGAGAACGGATCCATACCTTTTTCACCTCTAATAATCGATCCAAACGATAATGTTTGATTCTCTGCTTTTTAATCTCCTCTCCAGAAGGTGTCGTTGCTTTTCCAATAATATAAAAATTATTTTTGCAATAATATACCATATACGGATCAAAGTATCTTATCGCTTTTTTATAACGAAATCGTATAATTTGATTGTACAAAATCGCATCAAAAACCTCATTTAATGCTTGATAAAAATGAATTCGCTCCTTTGGGTAACCAAATTGTTTAATTCGATAAAACTTAGACCAACTTTTCATCCTCTCAATATCCTGCTTAGGCAACACAGAACAGGCATGTTGAAACAGCAACTTATACGCTTCTTGTCCTTCATTCAACAACAATGGTTCAACCTGCTTGAGTGCTAAGAAAAGATATAACCTAACCTTCGGACTCAGGTTCACAATGCCTCTTGAAAAGTTACCCTCGTATTTCCCGTGATATCTGGAGATATACTCCCTTTGATTTGGTGTATTTAGCTTTTCTCTCAAATAATCGATATCGTTGCGGACTTGTTTATCACTGACTCCATAACGCAATGCCGTCTCCTTAATTTTATATGGTCCAGGATCAAGTAATAATTCTGCAAGCATAGCAAATAGCCGCTCTCGATATTTAACATGTTTTTTCAATTGATCATTCACCTCAACTAAAACAAAAAATCTCTCTTGTGAGAGATCCAGTTACGTTTCCATTCTCTCGATGAGATGTTTTTCTTTGATTCGCCGTCTTGACCAGGTTGGAATTTGAGAGCATCGAAGTTTCAATTCTCTTGATGAGATGTATTTCTTTGATTCTTCTGCAGATCATCTAATGACTCGTGCAACATACCGTTTCAATTCTCTCGATGAGATGTATTTCTTTGATTCGTGTGGTGCCCGTAACCATCCCATTGCCCCTGCCTGTTTCAATTCTCTTGATGAGATGTATTTCTTTGATTCATTTAGACCGTATTACAGAGCGTCAAGCCGAAATGTTTCAATTCTCTTGATGAGATGTATTTCTTTGATTCTATTCTTGTATCCGGTCAGAATGATAAGCGCATCGTTTCAATTCTCTTGATGAGATGTATTTCTTTGATTCGTTGATCGGTTTGAGAATTACCATCGATTGATTAAGGTTTCAATTCTCTTGATGAGATGTATTTCTTTGATTCCGATCTGATTATGTTGCGATTTGAAAAGAAAGAGGTTTCAATTCTCTTGATGAGATGTATTTCTTTGATTCGGCGTTTGCCGAAGCGCTTGTCCTTCAGCCATGATTATTCCCTTTTGCGAACACCTCCCTAAAAAAGAATATAAATGCTCCTAACATGTCCGATAAAATACGTCTCAAAATCCCCAAACCCCTTTATTCATAAAGTATTAAGGATTTCCGACGACCCCCTGGCTTTTTTCCGAAGCATGGGGTGTTCGCAAAATTTGGTCGCGCCATCTATTATTTATAATAGCATAATTAATCGCTTGTTTCATGATATTGACCTTATTCGGTGAAATTACATTCTAAAATAATAAAACGCTAGATTTGTACTAGGGCTTGTCTGATGAATAAGCCAGCGACACACCCTAATCAAAATGAACAAGGTTGGAGCTTAAATGTATGAAGACAACATTACAATAAATCCCCTTATCTGGTTAATTTGTAGAATAACTTAGCTTATGCGCTAGATGTCTAAGTTCTCAATATAATGGAGGAAAATATAAGTGATAAGGTGTTGAAGAGGGCAAAAAACGCCCTCTTTCAAATATCTGACAACAACTCTTCCATTTCGGACGCCCCCCTAATACCGCTCTTCTTAAAATGAGGAATAGCACTAGAAAGATCACGTGGTAAGCACACCTCTTTTATTTCAGGAGGGCATGATATAGCAAAAAAGCATTATTATTGCGCGAATGGGAAATTAGTTATGAAGTAGACAGGTATCTTGCCTTTGCTACTACGCTACGGGGCGTAATGGGAGGCTTGAGGGGCGCAGATCAAATACGAGCTGGGGGCACGTTCACCATTTGACGTTTTGAATGGTTTCTGAAGTTTCTCACGGATGAAGAATGCATGGAGCTTAAAGTAACACATTTACTATCACATCTATTAATTAACTAATACGTATCGATATCAATGTATATTACACTCTGTCAGATTCTTCACGATGGGTATCACTCCGGACAACATGCTTTGGTAGAATACATGATCTATCTCACACCAAAAATATCAAAACTTCTTCCAGCAATGATCTTTTTCCCATCGTCAAGCTCCAGTTCAAGCACATCCCACATAGGAATGACGATTTCCTTACCATTGGTTGCCAACAAGGATACCCTTTGTATATTGGTCTCTGGAAAAAGACGCACATAGCATGTCACTTCAACATCTTTCCTCCCGTACATCCCCTTCCACTGTTTTTCATGGCAATCGACTTCTATTTCGGGACGTTGTTGTAATTTATTAATAAACGACGTAACTTGATTTGCCTGCCCTTTAATTTGAACTTTTAGCAAAATCTCCACCACCCTTTATCTAAATTACTTGACTATTTGGACAAGAAGATTTAATATGCACGATGAACCTAGTAATAGTATGATTTAGATTTCGGAATATTAGAACAAACTGAATAGTTGTATTTTATCGTGGTACTCACACTAACTGGTTTGAATGAGAGGGTTGTAAGATGATGAAATACCATTACGGATTAACGATTCGTGAAGGTAGAGAGAAATTAAAAATGACACAGACACAGCTGGCTGAAAAATGGCCGCAAGCTGGTGGGGGAACTGGTGTGAGTGTAAATTATGTATCTGATGTGGAGCGAGGTATAAAGCATATCTCCGATCCCCAAACACTTCGCCGATTATGTCGTATATTGCAAATCCCACTTTGGAAAATGGGGCTTTCTGATTACGATCCATTCAATCCGAGTACAAAACATCCTAATAGTAATCAGGAGAACGCTAATCATAATGAAAACAACGGCATAGTTAAACTGACGGACTCGCCGTTTGACCGTATATTGGACTATAAAAATTGTCTTGTTGAAGCAAAAGGAGATTGCTTTATCTCAGGAACTTCGATGATCCACTTAACCGATGATTCAAGTGATATCTTGCAAGCGAAACTGGCGACCGGCAATATATACTTGCTAATCCTGAATCCCGATTGGATCGAAAGAAATGCTTCTATCCTCACTTTCATAGAAGATGATGAATACAGACAAGAATTCCACCACGAAATCCGCAATTCCATTCGCAAACTCAATCAACTTCGCAAATCTTTACCCCTGGATCTCATTTCTCGCTTAAAGATTAAAACCTATAGTACCGTTTTCCCATACATTGTCACAGGATTCGACGATGGCGAAACCGGAAAACTAGTCTTTGAGATAACCGATTATATTCCTGAAAAAAAACGACCCCGTTTTACACTGCACAAACTTAAAGGCAAGCACACATTATTCGAACAGGTAAAGAATAAATTTTTTTCCATTTGGAATAACCAATCTATTAGCAAGGAGATTTAAGCAATGAACAAAGAGCTTTACTTTAAGTATCAGTGGAGATATAAAAAAGAGGACTTAAAATTTTGTCCTCGATGTGGCAACCGCTTTTCCTTGGAAGACCTACACATTCCCAACCAACCTCAACTCCTTTGCCATCATTGTCAATTCGTCTTTTATTTAGATCCAAAGCTAGTTGTGGTGGCAGTGGTTTTAAACAAAGAAAGAAATAAAGTATTGCTTCTTCAAAGAAATGAAGAACCGGGTAAAGGCTTATGGGCATTTCCTGGAGGGCATGTTGAGCGAGGACAAGATCTGTTTGAAGCAATAGGAAATGAGGTAAAAGAAGAAACAGGCCTTACTGTAAAAATTGATGGAATCATCAACACCTGTTCTTCTGCCGAAGAAGGTCTTGTCCAATTAACCTACGAAGCGATTGCCTATCATGAAGAAGTGATTGTGAACATCGAAAGCAAAAAAGGTTATTTTTTCCGCTTTGATGAAATTCCTTGGAATCAGCTCGCTTTTCCCTCTACCGAAAAGCTTTTGCGCTTGTATACAGAAAAGTACGGGTAATTCGACTAGAAGCTTATTATCTCACCTTCAAAAATGTTAAAAGGGCCTTCAGTTTGATACCGAAAGCCCTTTTCGATGAATCTACAATGCGGTAATTCGTTCCGGGAGAACCACTATACCTACACCCATGAATCAAGCACCTTTTTGTGTAATTGATTGACTTTCACTCTGGAAACGCTTCCTGCCTTTGATGCTCCCCCTATTAAAACACACTACGTACTAATCCTCCATCTATTCGCAATGCAGACCCATTAATAGCTGAGGAAAGAGGACTGCTTAAAAAGGTGACGAAATGTGCAATTTCTTCTGGTCGAATAAGCCTTTGAATCAGGGAAGTTGGTCGATTCTCTTTCATAAATCGCTTTTCCGCTTCCTCCATCGTCAAGTTCTCATCAGGATAAAGGGTATTTAACATCGTTTCTACCCCTTCTGTTAACGTGGAACCCGGCATCACCGTATTAACCGTCACATTTGTTCCTTTCGTCAGCTCAGCCAAGCTGCGGGAGAGCGAGAGCTGCATCGTTTTGGTCGCACTATAGTGAGCCATTTCTTGAGAAGGCATGATCGCTGCTTCGCTAGCGATAAAAATGACTCTGCCTTCTTTTTTTTGAATCATTTGTTTTAGGTACCAACGAGAGAGTCGAACACCACTCATGATGTTGACTTCAAACAGCTTAAACCAATCTTCATCTGGGATATCAAAATATTCTACAGGCTCAAAGATTCCCAAGTTGTTAATTAGAATATCTACTTCTGAGTGCTTTTCAATCACCTGTTGGCATCCTTGTTCGGTTCCAAGATCAGCGACTACTGACTGAAGGGTGGCGTCAGGATACTTTGCTTGAATTTCTTTGATCGTTTGATCCACTTTTTCTTCACGTCGTCCATTAATTAGCACAGTGGCGCCTTCTGCTGCCAACGACATGGCAATTGCCTTTCCAATACCTGCTGTAGACCCAGTAACCAGTGCCGTTTTTCCTTCCAAATACAGATGCATGCAGAGCCCTCCCGATTTCAAGTTTTAGGCCATTAACCTATGTAGTGACGTTGATATTGTTATGAACCTGAATCGCCCCTTTTTAAACATATAGTATGAGGAGTGATTCATATCGCAAAAGGATATAGACGACACAGACGCCTATATCCTTTTGCAACTTATTAAAAGTCGAAGTTATCCGGATCTGGACCCACTCGTTTATTCTGATTCAAGCCATCAATTCGCTCCATCTCTTCTTCCGTTAACTCAAAATCAAACACCTGTGCGTTTTCAGCAATTCGATGTGCTTTGGTCGATTTGGGAATGGTCACGACGCCGTTTTGCAAGTCCCAACGCAAAATGACTTGCGCAGGTGACTTGCCATATTTGTTTGCGATTTCTTTTAAAACCTGATGATCTAGCAATTGGCCTTGCATCAATGGAGACCAAGCTTCCAGCTGAATCCCGTGTTCACGACAAAACGCCTTCAGGTCTTTTTGAGTCAAACGCGGATGATATTCCACTTGGTTCACCATCGGTTTGATTTCTGCATCTTCCATCAAGTCTTCGAGGTGATGGATGTGAAAATTGCTTACCCCAATCGCTTTGACTCGCCCTTCTTTGTAAAGCGTCTCCAACGCTCTCCATGCCTCTTTATATTTGCCTTCTACAGGCCAATGAATGAGGTATAAATCTAGATACTCTAAGCCAAGTTTATTTAAGCTCGCTTCATAAGCTTTTATGGTGGATTCATACCCTAAATCGGAATTCCAAACTTTTGATGTCACAAACAACGCTTCTCTAGAAATGCCAGTTTCTTTGATCCCTTCACGAATTCCTTGTCCGACTCCGGCTTCGTTTTCGTAAATGGCCGCCGTATCAATACTGCGATAACCATATTGAATCGCTGTTTTAACGGCATGAACCAACTCAGGGCCTTCTTCCACTTTAAACACCCCGATGCCAAACCAGGGCATTTTCACACCGTTATGCAAAGTGGTGGTATCTTGTAAGTTTTTCGCTGTCATATATTTTCCTCCCGTTGGTAAATTGATTGGTTCTATCTTAAATGTCAACGCAGTGTCCATCACCTCCTTTCATATCACTCGTGGATACAGGGTAGCCATTCTCCTTTTTTATTCGGAAAAAACCTGTCTACCTACCCTGGCTTGATCTTTTTGCTCCAACGCGCGACTCCACCCTGTCAGGATCACAGCACCTAGAACCATCAATGCCCCGATCCAGGCCGTATGAATCAGTCCAACAGAATCTGTGATGATGCCACCCAAGTATGAGCCTATGGCAATTCCGGCGTTAAATGCGGCAATATTGATAGCAGAAGCCACATCTACCGCACTTGGTACAAAGCGCTCAGCTAGCATCACGACATACACTTGCAGTCCTGGCACATTCATAAAAGCAAAAATCCCCATCAAGATGATCGTGATCAATCCAGCAACCTTATATGGCGCAGTAAAGGTTAAGATGAAAAGCACAATTGCTTGCATAGTAAACATATAGAATAACGCGGTAATTGGCTTGCGATTGGCCACTTTCCCGCCAATGATGTTGCCGATGGCAATGGCAACGCCATACATAAGCAGAATGGCGGCAACGGTTCCCTCTTCGAATCCTGTAATATCTTGGAGCAATGGAGATAAATAGGTAAATACTACAAACGTCCCTCCATACCCTAAAGCAGTAATGACAAATGAGAGTAATAAGCGACCATTTGTAACCAGTTTGAACTGATCACGGAATGTTGTGCGCGCGCCTTTTGGCAAGTCAGATGGAACAAGGGTACTGTTGGCTATAAAGGCAATCACACCAACTGCCACAATCGCTATAAAGGCAAACCTCCAGCCAAATTGCTGTCCAAGAAATGTACCAAAAGGTACGCCGGTAACGGTTGCCACGGTGAGTCCAGAAAACATAATGGAAATCGCACTAGCTCTACGATCTTCTGGCACTAAATTAGCTGCGATCGTCGAGCCGATCGACATAAATACACCATGTGAAAACGCAGACAGGACACGCGCAACAAGTAATATGCCAATACTTGTCGCACTAGCAGCAATTGTATTACCAACAATAAAAACAGCCATAATAGAAAGCAATAACGATTTGCGCGACATACTCGATGTCACCGATGTTAGAATGGGCGCTCCAAATGTGACCCCTAATGCATATAAAGAAACGGTTAACCCAGCGGTTGTTACAGAAATTTGCAAATCTTGAGCGATAAGCGGTAATAATCCCACACTGATGAATTCTGTGGTGCCAATCGCAAATGCACTGACTGCCAATGCCAGCAGTGCCAATGTACTTCGTTTTTTATCTAAAGTCATTTTTTCTCCTCCTGACAATGGACTGATTGCATGGTTCATCTGCTAGCAGACGATATAAATGAAAAGCATGGTTAATATCAGCCGGCGAATGTTATTATGAGATATATGAATCATAATGAGAAGTACGCACTTATAAGTTCGATAGATACCTAGAAGTTTCGTAGGCACTTTTTTGTTCCTATGAATGAGGAGGAAGCATATGCAGAAAAAGAAATACAATATCTCGGTTGAAGCAACATTGGAAGTCATAGGGGGAAAATGGAAATGCGTTATCCTTTGCCATCTGACTCGCGGCAAAAAACGTACAAGTGAATTAAAACGTCTGATCCCCAACATCACGCAAAAAATGTTAACCCAACAGTTACGCGAATTAGAGAAAGATGGGGTTATTAATCGCATTGTTCATAATCAAGTACCGCCCAAAGTGGAATATGAGCTGAGCGAATATGGATGGAGTTTGAAAGGAATTTTAGACGCTTTGTGTGAGTGGGGGGAAAAACATATCACCAGAGTATACGGTGATAAATTTGCTGTATTAGAGGAGAACGTATTAAATGAAAAATTGAAGTAACATACAATAAACAGATTGAAGTATTTCATAAAACCCCTGTGTCCCCAGACAAAGGATAAAAACATTTATTTTTGTTTTTTTTACAGCAACTTTTGAAACGATGCTTAATTACGCCCAATCACTCCCAGCCAGGGGCAAAAGAAATAAACAGAAAATTGGGCGCCGGCAATATGGGCCGCTTTACACAAAAAAGCATGTGTTACACCGGTACACACATGCTTTTTTTGCACTTATCATCTATCTCTAATCCGATAAGCCTTATTCCATTTTTTTGTTTACTTTTCTACAAGCCCAATGAACAAAAAACTTTTTTCACTCCGCTAGTAAGCAATCGAGTATTAGATTACATCGTATTATCGGTTTTCATTATCTAGTTTTTATCAGGAGATTCATGGCTTCCTTCAGCAATTTTGTCGTATCTGCATTTTGACCTTTTTCCAATTCCTTGCGAAGGCACTGTTCCAAGTTATTAGTGAGAATATACGCAATCGATCGATCCACAGCTGAACGAATCGCGGATAATTGCGATACAACATCCTTACAATCTTTATCCTCATCCATCATGCGCAATACTCCTCGCACCTGTCCTTCAATCCGGCGTAAACGTACTTTCACATCGTCATCATATGTCATTAGTCTATCCCCCTTCTTTTCAGAACATGATTTCACCTTGGAGATGAATCACTTGCTAGCCCCTGAGTTTGCACAATTGTTTAATCCCGCGCATATGCCCTCATTGCATTTGTCTTTAACATCATACCCCGATTCATGAGGAAAAATAAAGAATCCTCTCCAATAATACGATATTGCCAATGAAAAACCTATTCATGATCATTCCCCCACATAGAAAAATCCCCCGAACGCTTGGGGGAATTAAAAGAGATCCAACCAAATTTTAATAGATGTCGTTACAATTAACACAGCCAAAATCACTTGTAACATTTTGGTGTTTACTTTTTTCCCAACCATTGCCCCGATTGGAGAAGCGATCACGCTAGCAACTACCATAATGATAGACGGCAAGAAAAGAACCTGACCTGTCAAGATTTTGCCCACAGTTGAACCAATGGAAGAAATGAATGTAATGGCGAGCGAGGTAGCTATGGTCATCCGAGTTGGGATTTTCAAAACGACAAGCATAATCGGAACCAAAATAAAGGCACCTGCTGCCCCTACGATCCCAGAAGCACCCCCTACGATAAAAGCTGCGACGGCAGCTAGTGCGGGATTAAAGGTTACTTGATTGAGTGGAATATCATCCAGTCCTTTATTGGGCACAAACATCAGGAGCGCGGCAATCGTAGCCAGTATCGCATAAACAAGGTTGATTATCTCTTCACTGAGCAACTTGGAACCATATCCACCGATAAAACTACCAATCAAAATACTAATTCCCATATATATAATGAGAGACCTGTTTAGATAGCCGCCTTTACGATAAGCGAAAACGCCACTAATCGTTGCGAAAAATACCTGTATGGCGCTAATCCCAGACACTTCATGGGTAGTAAAAGCAACAAACCCCAACAAAGGAGGGATGTATAGGAGCAACGGATATTTAATGATAGAGCCTCCAATTCCTACCATCCCCGATATGAAAGAACCAATAAAACCAATCATAAAAAGGAGCAAGATAAACTCTATATTCATATCTGAACACTACTTTCTTAGATAAACAAGTTAATGTTCGCCTCATTTGCCTCCGCAAGATATGACGCTACTCCGGCATACTCGAGTCCGTCAATCAACTCTTCTTTCTTAATTCCCAATACGTCCATGGACATGGTGCATGCGACCATTTTTATATCCAACTCTTTTGCCATTTCAATGAGCTCTTTTAAAGTCGTGATATTTTTCTTCTTCATGGTGTATTTCATCATTTTCGCGCCCAAGCCACCGAAGTTCATTTTAGAAATCCCAAGCTTTTCTGGACCTCGGGGAAGCATTTTAGCAAACATTTTGTCCATGAATGATTTTTGTAAAGGGACATACTGCTCTTTACGAAGAATGTTTAATCCCCAAAAGGTAAAAAACATGGTTACTTGGTTTCCCATCGCAGCAGATCCCGTTGCAATGATAAAACTGGCAATTGCCTTATCCAAATCGCCACTAAACACAACCAACGTCGATTTATTATTTTCCATATTCATCTCTCTCCCATTTCGATGATATGAATCGTGATGATCTCCTCCAATCTTTTCTTCATGAATATAATGAAGGAGATCATCTTTGAATCACTTATCCTTTTTGAATCCAGAATTTATAAACACCGTTCTCCTCGCTTTGTTCCTTTACTAGATGCCCAGCTGTTTTAGCCCATGCAGGAATATCATTTGTAGCTCCTGAATCGGTCGTATGAAGTTCCAGAACTTGTCCTGATTTTAATTCATCCATCGCCTTTTTGGCACGAACAACGGGCATCGGGCAAGAAAGCCCTTTTGCATCTAATACTTTATCTCCATTCATTGATAAATCACCTCCTTGGTAATCAACCGTGATGAACAGCACAACGGTTTGGACCAATTTCTAATTCTGTTGCTTTATCTGAAGTTACCTTAATCACACCTCGATTAATATCTACAATCTCCTCATAATTCGGTGGTGTTGCACCTACAGTCCCTGCCACTTTTTCAGTAAATTGTTCGCGATTTTCCGTACGCATGATTTCGTTACTTCTTCTGATCTCTCCTAAAGTAGCCCCCACAAAACCCTTCTCATTGATCTCTTGAATGTCGGCATAATGAGCGGGTAATACAATGATATCTTCTGGAAGGAGAGCAATTTTCTTAAAGACGGTCTCGTACAGGGATTGCGCCCACTCTTTCGCTTTTCCTCCAAGATCTGGTCTTCCCAACCCCCCCACAAAAAGGGTATCCCCCGAAAGCAAATACTTATCGTTAATCAGAAAAGACACGCTTCCTGGCGTATGGCCAGGGGTTGGGATAGTTAAAATTTTGACCCGTACAGCCCCAAAGCGAATTTCAGTATGCTCTTCCAAGGGCTCAAACGACATATCCGCACCTTGCATTTCACTCGAAGAAATGTAGTAACGGGCACCTGTTTGATTTGCCAATGCTTGACCGCCTGATATATGGTCTGCATGTAAATGGGTATCCATGATATGCACAATATTGGCGTTTTCCTTTTCCGCAAGACTTGTGTATTCTTCAACATGCCGGTTCGGATCTACAATCATTGCTTCACCTTCGGAAACAACCATATAAGATAGGCAACCTTTTGCCAAACGGTTGATTTGAAACAATTTCATATCTCCATCATCAGCGACCGTAACTGGATGATAAAATTGGCTCCACTCCAACATCCCTTTTTCCAAATAGCTCGCTTTGTACCCTTTCTCATCCAGAAGCTCAGCGACCATCAAAGCAGAGCCACCTTTCGCACATATGACGATGATCTCAGCATCCTTCGGAAGATCTTTGTAGGTGGTCTCATTTTCATCAAGAAATTCAAAGTAAGGGATATTGACGGATTGAATATTTTTCCCTTCGATTTTCCAATCGTTGTAATCGTCCTGGTTTCGAACATCAAGAAGCAATACGGGTTGTCCACTGTCAATTTTGTCATGTAACTGTTTGGCATTCATTTTAGTAACAGCCATCGTTCAAAATCCCCTTTCTTTTTTATTAGAATCTGAGAGTAACATCAGCGTCTTGGGCAAAGTGCAGGTTCTACTCATCAGACAGTCTCACTTATTTTTCATGATCAACTGGCCCTGACCATTTAGACATGCCAGGAACGACATTGACCACATTTGTAAATCCATGTTTGGTCAATTGTTGAGCAGCCATGTCGCTTCGTGTGCCAGAGCGACAAATCACATAAATGAATTGATCTTTTGGAATTTCATTCATACGCTCTTCTAACTGGCCAAATGGAATCGAATAAGCGCCTGGAATATGTCCGAATGCGTATTCTGCTGGTTCACGAACATCTAGTAAAAAAAATCCTTCGTTGCAATCCAGCTTTTTTAAAAACTCCTCGTTTTGAATTACATGCGGAAACTTCCGCTCTTCTTGCAATTCGGATTCACTTGCTTTTCGCAAATAATGCTTTAATACCTCTCCTTCTTGTTTCGTACCCAAGTACTGATGCCCTGTGCTTTTGGCCCAACCTTGAATATCTGCCAAAGATCCTGGGTCAGTAGCTTGTACCTCTATGACCTGACCCGGTTCCAGTTGATCCATCATTTTTTTGGTACGAACAATGGGCATCGGGCAGGAAAGTCGTTTACAATCAAGTTGAACGTCGACTTTGATGGACATCTTACATTCCTCCTTCGAAATGGATGTTTTAAAGCATTATATACATATACCACTATGGGTATATAATAAGGGTAAAAAAAAGCATACCTGAGCATTAAAGATCTACTCCTACATACCAATACCCCTATGGGTATGATGATAATTGATGCTGCACTTTTTGTCAACATCAATGGGTTCTTCTTTTTTCAGCGAAGAATCGGTTTAAACAAAATGAAAGCTCACTTCTTATCTCCGCTTTCTCATGAACTGAGGCAACGATTTTCTTGCCATAAGGGTTCAAATACAAAAAGGCTGGGTGTTTTCCCCAGCCTTTTTGCTTTATTAATTTCGAATGAGGTAATCAAAGGCACCCAAGCCAGCTGTAGCACCTGATCCCATCGAAATAATAATCTGCTTGTAAGCACTGTCGGTGCAATCCCCAGCCGCAAATACGCCAGGGACGCTCGTGGCACCATGCTTATCCACGATGATCTCTCCGAAGCGATTGCATTCGACTGTATCCCGCAACCAGTCGGTATTGGGTACCAGGCCGATCTGAACAAATACGCCCTGCAATTCAATGTGGTGCTCTTCCTCAGTCGCCCGATCGATGTAAGTAATCCCGTTCACTTTGTCAGTGCCGGTGATTTCTTTCGTTTGCACGTTCTTTAGAACGGTTACGTTAGGGAGACTGTAAAGACGCTCCTGCAGAACGGCATCAGCTTTCAACTCAGGCATAAATTCAAGCACCGTGACGTGCTTCACAATGCCTGCCAGATCGATCGCCGCCTCAACCCCTGAATTGCCGCCGCCGATCACCGCTACATGCTTCCCTTCAAACAAAGGTCCGTCACAATGGGGGCAATAGGCTACGCCTTTGTTTTTAAACTCAGCTTCACCTGGCACACCCAGGTTGCGCCAGCGCGCCCCTGTTGAAATGATCACGGCTTTGCTCTTTAATACGGCGCCATTTTCAAGTTCAACCTCGATCAGGTCTTTCTTTTCTAGGCGCTTAGCGCGTTGCGGGGTCATCACATCAATGCCGTACTCTTTGACATGTTCTTCAAGGCTAGCCACGAGTTTGGGGCCTTCTGTGTATTTCACACTGATAAAGTTCTCAATGCCCAACGTGTCCATCACTTGACCGCCAAAGCGTTCAGCAACGATGCCTGTGCGAATGCCTTTGCGCGCCGCATAGATTGCCGCACTCGCTCCAGACGGACCACCACCGACAACAAGCACATCAAATGGGTCTTTATTAGAAAGCTCCGATGCATCTGGGCCACTCCCCAGCTTGGCGAGGATTTCCTCAAGAGTCATGCGGCCGCTGCCAAAAAACTCACCGTTTAGGAAAACGGTTGGCACGGCCATGATTTCTTTGCTTTCAACCTCATCCTTGAAAGCCGCGCCGTCAATCATGGTGTGAGAGATGCCAGGATTGAGAACACTCATCACATTCAGAGCTTGCACGACATCCGGACAGTTGTGGCAACTCAAGCTGATGTAGGATTCAAAGTGGTATTCGCCCTTGATGTTTTTAATTTGATCGATGACCTGCTGATCAACCTTCGGAGCTCTTCCGCTTACTTGCAACAAAGCCAATACCAATGAGGTAAATTCGTGCCCCAGAGGAATGCCGGCAAAAGTAACTCCAGTGTCTTCGCCAATTCGGTTCACACTAAAGCTCGGCGTTCTCTCTAATGATGTCTTCTCCACCTTAATATGGGATGACATGGCAGCCAATTCATCCACTAAAGCAAGCATGTCGCGGGATACGTCATCCGATCCCGCGCTTACTTTCAGAAGCACATCGCCTTCCATCAATTGAAGATATTGGGCAAGTTGTGCTTTAATATCTGCATCCAGCATCATTGGTCACACCTCTTAAATTTTGCCTACAAGATCAAGGCTTGGTTTGAGTGTTTTGGCACCTTCTTGCCATTTAGCTGGGCACACTTCACCTGGGTTGTTGCGAACATATTGAGCCGCTTTGATCTTGTTAACAACGGTGATTGCATCACGGCCGATGCCGCCTGCATTGATTTCAACCGCTTGCACGACGCCATCTGGATCGATGATGAACGTACCGCGATCAGCCAAGCCTTCTTCTTCGTTCAGCACGTCGAAGTTACGCGAGAGCTGTTGAGAAGGATCGCCGATCATAATGTATTCAATCTTGCTGATTGCTTCAGAGTGGTCATGCCATGCCTTATGTGTAAAATGCGTATCGGTCGAAACCGAGTACACTTCAACACCCAGCTCTTTCAGAGTGGCGTATTGATTTTGCAGGTCTTCCAATTCCGTTGGGCAGACGAAGGTGAAGTCTGCTGGATAGAAGCAAACCACGCTCCACTTGCCTTTCAGGTCAGCCTCGGTCACCTCGATAAACTTGTTGTTTTTTGGGTCGTAAGCTTGTGCTTTGAATGGTTTTACTTCTTTACCGATTAAAGACATGTCAAAATCCTCCTTGTTAGTAGTTAGCAGTTTATAACCTTTATCTAACTACAATAATTATAATCTAGGTATAATTATTACTTAGGAAACATTCCTTTGTCAATAGCAAATGGCAAATTCGCAGAGATTAATTATCATTTTCAATGTATGCATTGCTAGCATAGCAGACATCTATGGCCACCAGCACACCCTTGAAACACAGGCGTCATCAAATCCCGCATTTCTCCAGTATGGTTCACCCACACCTTTAATAAACCAATCGATACACTCTCGCTTCATATGGTCTTAACACCATGTTTTCGATGTCACCCGACCCATCGCCTTCATAATTGGCTACAATCAACTCACATTTTTTATATGAACGCAGGTGGGTAGGCAACTCAAAACAAGGGGTACCATTAAAAAAGTTGCAAATGACCACCAACTTCTCATCGCCTAACGTTCGCGTATATGCATAAATTTGCTCATGATTTTCCAATATCAAATCATACGTTCCATAAACGATGATCTCATGCTGTCTCCGTAATTGGATCAACTTCTTGTAATAATGGTAGACGGAGTTTGGATTTAATAAGGCCTGCTTGACATTCACTTCTTTGTAATTTGGATTGACGGAGATCCAGGGTGTTCCCGTAGTAAACCCTGCATGATTGGTATCATCCCATTGAACAGGCGTGCGTGCGTTATCCCTGCCTTTCATATGGATGGCGCGCATCACTTTCTGCATGTCCTCTCCGTTTTCCACCGCTTTCTCTCGCACCATGTTTAAGGTTTCGATGTCTTTGTAATCTTCGATGGAAGCGAAGCGGACATTGGTCATGCCGATCTCTTCCCCCTGATAAATGAAGGGAGTTCCCTGCATCAGATGGAGAAAGGTGGCCAACATCTTCGCCGACTCTTCCCGATATTTAGTATCGTCACCAAAGCGAGAAACCATTCGGGGCTGATCGTGATTGTTCAAATATAAGCTGTTCCAACCCTTGTTCTCCAATGCCTTTTGCCATTTTGTCATGACAGCTTTCAGATCTTTGAGTTGCCAAGGCTTCACATCCCATTTTCCGCCAGGGCCGGAGTCCAGCTCCATATGCTCAAACTGGAACACCATGTTTAACTCACCGCGGTCTTCAGCAGTGTACAAGATGGCTTCTTCGGGTGTGACACCCGGCATCTCACCCACGGTCATGACATCGTACTTTGAGAGAACCTCTTTGTGCATCTCTTGCAGAAATTCATGAATGCGGGGTCCGTTCATGAAATATTGACCGCCAAAAACATATCTTTTCCCTTCTGGATTAGGCACGTCCGGCAAATCGGGGTCCTTGGAAATAAAATTAATAACATCCATTCGAAACCCGTCAATCCCCTTGTCCAACCACCAAGTCATGATGTCATACACTGCCTGGCGGAGTTTCGGGTTTTCCCAGTTTAAATCGGGTTGTTTTTTTGAAAATAAGTGAAGATAATATTCACCCGTTGCCTCATCGTACTCCCATGCTGATCCGCTAAAACACGATTCCCAATTATTCGGTTCTGCGCCGTCCTTCCCTGGGCGCCAAATATAAAAATCGCGATAAGGGTTATCCTTCGACCGGCGCGCTTCCACAAACCACGGATGTTCATCAGAGCTGTGGTTAACAACCAAGTCCATGATTAATTTCATTCCTCGCTGATGAACTTCTGCGAGCAATTCTTCCCAATCTTGCATCGTGCCGAATTCATCCATGATCGCTTGATAATCACTGATGTCATACCCGTTGTCGTCATTGGGCGACCGATAAACGGGAGAAAGCCAAATCACATCAACCCCCAGCTCTTTTAAGTAATCCAATTTTGAGATAATCCCGCGCAAGTCGCCGATCCCATCTCCATTGCTGTCCATGAAACTGCGGGGGTAGATTTGGTACACAACGCTTTCCTTCCACCATTTTCTCGCCATCGTATCCGACTCCTTCGAAATCTCATCACTGTTGCAGTAGGGCATGTCTGGCGCCTCAAATTCCACATGACTAAATTTTTCGTATACTTATTACTATATCACAAGATGCATACATCTTCCGCTTTTACCCAAATGGAAAACCTGTTTTTTGTTTTTGCAAGCTGAAAAAGAGATCGCGATTACAAAGAACGTATGGACAAGGAACAAAGTCAAGCTAATTATACGAAGAAAAAGAAGCTGAAACATACATATGCCATGTATATCTCAGCTTGCATCGATCAAGATTTTTTGTCACTTTTTATGCTTGCCAGTTTGTATGAAATACGCCTTCTAAGTCATTTCGCTCATAGGTATGCGCACCAAAATAATCACGTTGTGCTTGTAGCAAGTTGGCATTGGATGTTCCAGTCCGATAACTGTCGTAGTATGTAAGGGATGCACTTAAGCATGGAAAAGAGATCCCTGATTGAATCCCCTCACAAACGACTT
Organism: Laceyella sediminis; assembly: GCF_003003125.1. Classification (GTDB taxonomy): domain Bacteria; phylum Bacillota; class Bacilli; order Thermoactinomycetales; family Thermoactinomycetaceae; genus Laceyella; species Laceyella tengchongensis. Next base: position 28,761 of record NZ_PVTZ01000006.1, read on the forward strand.
TTCGCAATCCAGTTTGATAGACTTTCACCTTTTCCGCAAAATATGGAGAGATTAATAAGTTTGCTAGATTGGGTTGCTCTTGATAAGCTTCGCTGATGACATTTAAAAAGTTGGCGCGAATGATGCAACCACCCCGGAAGATCAATGCAATATCTTTTAACGGCAAATTCCAGTCATACAGCTCGGACGTCATTTTATATTGTGTGAATCCCTGGGCGTAGGCACAAACTTTGCCCATGTACAATGCTTGTCTGACATATTCAACCCATGCTTGTTTATCTAAGCTCTGCTGATCTTCATCAGGCCCTGCCAAGATGGTTTCTGCCGCCATCCGCTCTTCTTTTAATGAAGAAATATACCGAGCGAACAAAGCCTCTGTGATGATGGATGTCGGGATTCCATTATCGATGGCTTGTATGCTTGTCCATTTGCCTGTTCCTTTTTGTCCTGCTTTGTCCAGAATCACGTCGATCAGCGGCAATCCGGTGATGTCATCTCGTTTCCTTAAAATCTCTGCCGTGATTTCAATTAAATAACTTTTTAACTCTCCTTGATTCCACTCGTCAAAGATGTCCGCAATTTCATCGACCGACAATCCCAGCTTTATTCTTAAAAACGTATAGGCTTCTGCAATTAATTGCATATCTGCATATTCAATCCCGTTATGCACCATCTTCACAAAGTGACCAGCGCCTTTGGGGCCAATATATACACAGCAGGGGTCGCCTTCCACTTGCGCCGCAATTTTGGTAAGAATGGGAGCAACGCGTTCATAGACATCCGGGTCCCCGCCAGGCATGATAGAAGGCCCTGTTAAAGCGCCGATTTCACCGCCTGAGATACCAATCCCCAAGTAACCGATTCCTTTCGCTTTCAGTTCATCGTATCTGCGTTCCGTATCTTTATAATGGGAATTGCCGCCATCCATGAGCAAATCCCCTTCCTCAAGCAAAGGAAGCAAAGAGTGAATGACGGAATCAATGGCTTTGCCTGCTGTAACCATAATAAAGATTTTTCTCGGCTTGGCTAAGGATTGAACAAAAGCTTCCAAATCGTAGTACGGTGTAATCGTTTGCCCTTCCAGTCTTTGTACCAGTTTATCAGTCAAATCTCGTGTGTAATTATATACAGCAACTCGCTCGCCTTTGCTGGCCATGTTTAACGCGATATTGCTGCCCATCACTCCCAAACCATAAACTCCGATTGTATTTAACATGTTGTCTGCCCCTTTCTTGACTAAATGGCAGCAAGCCCTCACCGAAGCGGGGCTTTACTGCTTGGAATGATTATACAAATAAGCTAAGCAATAAAATGAATCCTAACCCAAACACAGAAATCAATGTTTCGAGTAAGGTCCATGTGGCAAAGGTTTCTTTCATGCTTAATCCAAAGTATTCTTTGAACATCCAGAAACCCGCATCGTTCACATGTGAGGCAATTAAGCTACCTGCTCCCGTTGCCAGAACCACTAATGCCAGATTCACGTCGGTTTGCCCTAACATCGGCATAACTAACCCCGTCGTTGTCAAAGCGGCCACCGTTGCCGACCCCAATGAGATACGCAAGATGGCGGCAATGATCCAGGCAAGCAAGATAGGCGATAAGGTAGTTCCTTTGAACATGGTAGCTACATAGTCGCCAACACCGCCATCAATCAACACTTGTTTGAAGGCACCGCCTCCACCAATAATCAACAGCATCATACCAATATGTGAAATCGCTGTTGAGCAAGATTCCATTACGTCCTTGATTGGAATTTTTCTAGCCAATCCCATTGTATAGACTGCAACCAACAAGGAGATCAACATCGAAGTGCCGGCATCGCCGATAAAACGGATTGCGGCTAGCAAATGGTTGTCTGCAACTCCCATGGTTTTTTGTAACAAAGAAATGATGGTGGCAATAGACATTAAAATAACAGGTAATAATGCCGTAAACACGCTAATTCCAAAACTGGGAGTCTCTTCGAGTTTAAACGTTTTTTGTTCGCCTAAAGAGGCAATGCTGCCGGTTTTTGTAAATGATTCAGGCACGATCTTTTTAGCGATTTTCGCAAATACTGGCCCAGCCAAAATAACGGTTGGAATCGCGATGATGAAACCGTAAAGCAATACTTCGCCAATGTTTGCGCCCAACTCACCTGCGATCACTGTAGGCCCTGGATGAGGTGGCAGGAAGCCGTGCGTTACAGACAGCGCAGCGGTCATCGGAATGCCGAGATGCAGAATCGACACCTTTAATTCTCTGGAAATAGCAAATACGATGGGAATGAGCAACACCAGGCCTACTTCAAAAAATAATGCCACACCAATAATAAATGATGCCACAACAACAGCCCATTGAATATTCTTTTCGCCAAATTTATTGACCAACGTCATCGCAATGCGCTGGGCGCCGCCAGCATCAGCGATTAACTTACCTAGCATGGCACCAAGCCCAAATATTAACGCCAAGTGTCCAAGTGTACCGCCCAACCCGGTCTCAATGGTTTTGACAATATCGCCGACTGGGATGCCAAGCAAGAGAGCAACGCCGAATGAAACAATGATCAATGAAACAAATGTGTTTAATTTAAAGCCCATGATTAAAATCAATAAGGCTATAATCCCTATCCCAACGATAACCAATGGCACCCTCGTTTCCCCCTCATTTACGGTTGATTAAGCTTTGTTGGTACTTTGCAATCGATACATATTCTTCTTCTAATTTTCGGGATATATCAATGAATATCGGTAATAATTTTCTATATTCTTGGACAGCCTCTGCTTTTGGTGTGTGCTTATAGGTATCGCCCACCATTTCAGACACGACCTCAAATGTATCGATCTTTCCAGTAGCATACAATCCTAAAATGCACGCACCGAGGCATGAGCTCTCATGATTTTCCGGTACCACCACTTCCGATTCAAAGATGTCGGCCATCATTTGCCGCCAAATCTCAGACCTTGCGAAACCTCCTGTGGCTTGAATGCGGGTCACCGGGCCTTCCATGCATTCGATTAAGGCCAAGAACACGGTGTACAAATTATAAATGACCCCTTCCAATGCAGCGCGAATCATATGTTCCTTTTTATGTGACATCGTTAAGCCAAAAAATGAGCCACGAACGTCTGGATTCCAGAGCGGAGCGCGTTCGCCTGCCAAGTAGGGATGAAACAGCAAACCATCAGCCCCAGGTCTTACACGCTCTGCAATTTTTGTCAAAACATCATAAGGGTCAATTCCCAATCTTTTGGCTGTTTCGATCTCCGACGAGGCAAACTCATCCCGAATCCAACGTAGGACCATTCCGCCGTTGTTTACCGGACCACCAATCACCCAATGTTTATCTGTCAAGGCATAACAAAAGATTCTTCCTTTGCTATCTGTGTGCGGCTTATCGATAATGGTGCGAATGGCACCGCTTGTCCCAATAGTAACGGCAATCTCGCCTTGCCTGATCGCATTTACGCCTAGATTTGACAGCACGCCATCACTGGCACCGATGACAAAAGGCGTCTGTGGATCAATTCCAATTTGTTTTGCCAATTGAGGATTGCAATTGCGAAAAATCTTGGTTGTGGGCACGATCTCTGATAGTTGCGAGCGGGTGATACCAGCAATGGCTAATGCTTCCTCGTCCCAGTCCAATGCTTGAAGATTCATCATCCCCATACATGATGCCAGTGAATAGTCGACAACATAGCCGTCAAAGAATTTTTTAAAGACATATTCTTTGATTCCAATATATTTCTTTGTTTTGGTAGCGATTTCAGGATGTTCATGCACAAGCCACGCGATTTTGCTCAATGGTGACATGGGGTGAATCGGTGTTCCCGTTCGCTTATACACTTCATGACCGTTCAGCTCATTTTTGATTTTTTGCGCCCATGCTTCACTGCGATTGTCTGCCCATGTGATTAAAGGCGTAAGCGGTTGGTCATGTTCATCCATAGCAATCACGCTGTGCATGGCGCTACTGAATGATACAAACGACAGCTTCTTGTCAGAATGCGGTTTCAAAACATTCGTCATGGCTTGCACCACAGCCTGAAAAATCTGGTCTGGATCTTGTTCAGCCGTAAAAATATCAGGCGTGTACAGCGGATACCCGATATTTTCCTGCTTGATCACTTCGCCTTGTTCACTGAATAACACGGCTTTTGTACTGGTGGTGCCAATGTCAACCCCTAACATATAGCTACTCATTCTGCTGCCCTACTCCTTTAGCTAACATTTGTTGCGACCTCCATAAGTCTTCTACGCCTCCTTGAACATCATCAAAATTTAGGTGCAAAGACTTAAGCATGAGGTTTCTATCTTTTGTTTTTATAGCCTCAACATACAGCTCATGATTGTTAATAATCCGTGCAAAGTCTTCGTATTTTTCCTGGAAGCGCACCCGCATCGACAGCAGAATAAAACTCTCCATCACGGGCTTTAAATTGTTCCAGATCATCAAGACGTAAGAATGTCCGATGGACCGAATAATGGTCTCGTGGAACAAGACATCTTGATAAGAGAATTCATCCGCATCGCGATATTTAACCGCAACTTTCATCATTTCTAGTATTTTGCTAAGTTCCATCACTAATGCATCTGTGTCCATTTTCACGAGACGCTCAAACACAAATGATTCAATCAATAGACGGACATCATAGATCTCTTCTATTTCTTTTTCTGTTAAACCAACGACAACAGCTCCCATCCGTTCCAAGCGAATGATATTTTCAGCTGATAGCGTTCTGAGCGCTTCGCGAATGGGTGATCGGCTCACAGCAAAATCTGCGGCCAATTTATTTTCCGACAGAACCGTGCCCCTTTTGATCATGCCCGAGATAATGCGCATTCTAAGTTCGCAGGCTACACGGTCTCCAGTTGAAGCCTTGGAAAGCCATTTTTCTGGATAGAGAAGCCCATTAGGCATGTGCATGAAATCACCCTCTCAAAGGATACAAGTGTACTTGTATACAAGTATTATAAACGAAATGACTGTCTATGCAAGCGCTTTAATTTGAATTAGACAGAAATTAATTCGTATATTTTCCATTATTTGTTTGATCGAACAAGAAGACGCCGCCAAAAATCAGGCGAAACGTGATCGATCCATGCCCACGAAAACAGCGGTGAGATCCTATCACCGCTGTAGGTCAAAAGATATATTTTGGTATAATGAGGAAAATCTCGAAAATCCTCACCGAGTTCTTTTTTAGCCTCCTGGTGGATCACCAGCTCCATGACGTTTTACTAAGAAATGACCCGAATAACATGACCAAGCCAAAATAAAGCATCTATTTCTCGACTCACATCATTTGTTTTTCTACTATACTTGATCGCTTGCTGAAACTCTCGTTCAGCCCTGTTCCTTTACTTTCTTATATCGTATAATTTTCAGATTTACGTGTAAACTTTTACTCATCATAAAAACCCCCCTTGGTTGCCTTTCCTGGTACCAAGGGGGAAAATGATTCTCGAAATGTTTGTGCAACAAACAAGTTTACCTAATTGGCTTTTCTTACATGATATGGTGTTAGTCTAAATCCACCAATGCCGCAAGATCAAGCGATTTCTCCATTTCGGCCTGGCAAAGCCGGCGTCATCTATTTGCTGGAGGGGATAATGTTTCTTTATGAATGGTCTTAACAAAAGAATAAATGTCCATAAAACTTCGCGAATGACATACGACTCACACGTCTCAATAAAAATGAGATCGCGTGCCTGATGCTTCCCTCCTTCCCCATGGCATTCGGGGAAAGAGGGAAAGGACAAGCTGATACGGCCATTCTATTTTTCATTGGATATTGATGAACGGTTGCGGCGGATGAGGAAGAAATAGCAGAGGACGGAACCGATGTCCGCGATCGCGATAACCACCCCCATCGGGATAGCAGAATCGCCCCCGCCGAGGCCGACCAGAGGAGCCACGAGGCCGCCGGAGATGAACGACAACACCCCAAGCAATGCTGAGGCACTTCCCGCTGCTTGCCCTTGGTTTTGCATGGCGAGGGCAAAGCCGGTGGTGGTGACGATCCCCACGCTGGATACGACGATAAACAAGGGCGGCAAAATGGCGTACAATCCGGCTTTCATCAAAATCATGAGCAACAGGGTGACACCGCCCATCGCGGCGAGGATGAGGCCGCTGACAAATAGTTTGACTTCAGCAATCCGACCCGCCAATCTGCCGGTAACCTGGCTAGCGATAATGATGCCCAGACCATTGATGGCGAAAAATAAACTAAACATTTGCGGAGAAACGCCGTAAATGCCTTGTAGAACAAACGGCGAACCGGAAATATAAGCGAACATGGCCGCAACCACCAGCCCTTGGGCCAACGCATATCCTATAAACGACCGGTCTTTGATGAGATGGTGAAAAGTGGACAGGGTGTTTCGGATACCGCCTTTGGAACGACGCTCAGTTGGTAGCGTTTCAGGTAGCCCAGCCAAGACAGCGACAAACATGATCGCTCCGATCAAACTGAGGGCGCTGAACACTCCCGGCCACGAGGTCACCCGCATCAGCTGACCACCAAAAATGGGGGCCATGATCGGGGCCACCCCATTGACCAGCATCAAAAGGGAGTAAAACTTAGTCAATTCTGATCCAGAATACAGATCCTTGACGATAGCTCGGGAGATAACGATACCGAAAGAGCCAGCCAATCCTTGGACAAATCGCAATAGAATGAGTGCTTCTATGGTGGGGGCCACTGCGCACAACAACGATGAGATAGCATAAGTAATTAATCCGGCAAGGAGGGGCAATCGGCGTCCTCGTACGTCACTGAGCGGCCCCGCCAACAGCTGACCCAACGAAAGCCCAAGGAGACAAGCTGTCAGACTGAGTTGGCCCATCGACGCACTGGTGTGCAAGTCAGTAGACAATGCAGGCAATGCAGGCAAATACATATCTAACGACAAGGGACCAAACGCGGACAGCGAACCCAATATGAGAGCCATCCATAATATGCGCGACCGTTCTTGTCGCTGTGGCGTAGAATCTAATCCATGGCTGAGTTTGTTCATTACCGCTTCCATCCTTTCTTCAAATGAGAGAATCGACCATCGGATGAGCATGGATGTGGACAATCACCCGCCCATTTGATAAGTCGGCTAAGTATTTTCACGCTTGAACGCTTGCAAGTTCTCATGCATTTGCCACAACAATCGCCGGAACAACAATTTCTCTTCCAAGCTGAAATTCTCCAAGCATTTGCACTCGATTTGTTGGAGCGCCTCTTTCACCGCATCGATCGCCTGGCGTCCCTTAGCGGTAAGAAAAACCCGGGACACCCTTTGATCGACAGGATCAGGCTTTCGTATCACCAACCCCGTTCGTTGCATGCGGTTAACCATCACCGTCAGCGTCGCCGGCGTCACTTGCAATTTGTTCGCTAGTTCCTTTTGCGACTGCCCATCCTGTTCCGCTAGTCTCAACAAAAGTGGAGGTTGGCCAGGATACACATCATGTTCTTGGATCAGCAGATCGACGCTTTGTCGGTGAAGCTTTATCACATGCCCCATCAAATGGGTCAAAGTGTCGGAGTAATTGAAGTCCATCGTGTAGCCTCCTATTAGTTAGACGACTAATTATTAGTGATTCTATGATATGTACCCATCGGTGTCAATCATCCATTCCATTGATAAATACAACTCCCAATGCACAGTGCATGTTGGCTACCTTCGCGCATACCCATTTGGTATACTAATATTAATTTTCTAACAAGGGAGGAGACATGCCATGAAACGAATTGGAATATTAGGAGGGCTTACTGCTGAATCGACTACATTATTTTACAATTCGTTAACTAGGCTATACATTGAGCAACATGGCGATAACGGGTATCCCGAGATAGTTATATTTAGTGTAAGATTTCAGCATTTCTTCAACGCCTTCAAACAAGGGGATTGGGAATATTGCGCCCAATATCTCGCCTCCGGAATCAACCAATTGGAAAAAGCCGGGGCCGATTTTGCCGTGATTTCGGCAAACATGCCACATGTCTTATTTGATGATATTGTCAAAAGAGTCTCCTTGCCTCTAATTCACATCGCGGATACGGTTGCTGAAGCAGCGCAAGCAAAAGGATATAAGAAAGTTTCTTTGCTTGGAACAATGGCAACGATGAACGCAAGCTTTTACCCAGATCGCCTGTCTAAATATCAGATTGAATGTATTGTTCCAGATGAGCCTCAAAAAGAAATGGTTCATCAGGTGTTGGAGAATGAACTGTTTAAAGGAGTCATAAAGGAAGAATCCAAAACAGCCTATCTGAAACTAATCCATGAACTTAAAGAAAGAGGCGCCGAAGCCGTCATTTTGGGTTGCACAGAAATTCCCATGCTCATCAACTCAGAAAACAGCCCTCTCCCATTGTTGGATTCCTCTCTCATTCTTGCGCAAACAGCTTTAGATAAAGCGTTAAATTAGGATCACATCAAAAACAACCAACATGCCTTCAAAAATGGATAAACAATCTTCGCGATATAAGCCACAAGAAAACCGGAAGCTATATAGCTCCCGGTTGTTGGGTCAATCTTCTTGTTCTGTCGCCGGCAATGACAACGGTTCCTTCTTCTTCACGAGAATGCGCGAAATTCTCAACTCATCCATTTCAAGCACGGTGAACTCCCAGTCTCCAAATGTCACTTGATCGCCGATCTGTGGCACTTTTTGCAATTGGGAAAAAAGCCAGCCACCGATGGTATCGTTATCTTCGTCATCGATGTCCAAAGCGAAATGATCATTGACATCTTCAATCAACAATCCCGAGTCAATCGATGTCCCCTCGGCCTCTTCTTGGATCGCTGGTTTCTCGTCGTCAAACTCATCTTGAATTTCCCCGAAAATCTCTTCAATGATGTCTTCGGTGGTCACCAAACCAGACGTTCCGCCGAATTCATCGACGACAATCGCCATCTCCATTTTTCCTTTTTGCAGGTTTTTCAGGATATCTTTCACTTCCATCGATTCCGGCACGACAATGAAGGGTCTGACCATGCTCGCCAAATCAGGCGTGCCCCCTTCAGTCATCACTTGGTAGACGTCCCGGATGTGGATGATCCCTTTGATGTCATCCTTATCACGTCCACACAGCGGGAACCGGGTGTGATTGGTGTTTTTGATGATGTGGAAATTCTCTTCAAACGGCCGATCTTCATACAGACAAGTCATTTTTACCCGGGGCACCATCACTTCCCGCGCTACCCGTTCGGTAAAATCAAACACATTGTCGAACAGAGTCAATTCCACTTGGTCGATCATGCCGCTCTTATGGCTTTGGGCGATGAGCATGCGGATCTCTTCCTCCGTGTGGGCCTGGTGCGATTCATTCAATTCCACCCCGAAAAGCTTCAAAGTGAGATTAGCCGCACCATTTAGCACATAAATAAACGGCCGAAACAAGACATAAAACCAGTTGAGGGGCGCGGCGGTCCATAGAGTCGTTTCTTCCGCCTTCCGAATGGCCAACGATTTAGGAGCCATCTCCCCCAAGACGATGTGCAAAAAGGTGATCACTGAAAAGCCGATGGCAAATGCAATGGTATGGATCGCCCAATGGGGCAAACCGAAATAAGCGAGAGCGGGTTCAATCATTTTGGCGATCGCCGGCTCCCCTACCCAACCCAGCCCGAGTGACGCCAAGGTGATCCCCAATTGTGTCGCTGACAAGTAAGCATCCAGCTCCCCCAGCACCTTGCGGGCGACTTTCCCTCTGCGCCCTTCAATCTGTGCAATCCGCGTCGCCCTAACTTTCACAATCGCAAATTCCGCGGCGACAAAAAATCCATTCAATAACACCAAAAAGATCACTAGTAAAATGTTAAAGGCATGACCTATGACACCTTCCAACACAAATTCCCCCTGTTAACGCAAATTAGGTTATCTCAATATATCAAAAAACGGAAAAACCTTTCATCTCACAGGAAACGCCTCTCTCCTATCAAAGATGACTTTCTTTACCTTATCAAATAAAAGTCATCATCTCAAAGAGCAAAAACCATAAATAATCATTCAAAACAGGGATATAACTATGTGTTTACTTTTGCTAGAACTTCATATCATTCATTTTTGTTTACCGAATGTGATTGCTTCACCTACCCGTTTTCACAAAGAAATGATACCACTTTTACAATTTGGACATATTTGCCATCCGTTTTAAATTTATAATAGTAAGGAACAGCACATGAAGTTTAAGGAGGCTTTTTTAGTCACATGGTATTTAAAAAATTTATGGCTAAGTTGGGCAAAGGTTCAGCCCAAGTCGATCTAATCCTTGATCAACACCAGTACAAACTGGGAGAGCAAATCAATGGACAATTAGTCATTACAGGCGGCACCATCGAACAGGAAATCAACAAAATCGATATTGATTTCATGATGAGTGTGCGCTTGGGAGAACACATACAAACCGTGTTAATCAACCGGTTTCCGTTCCCTGAATCGTTTAAAATCCAGCCATCAGAGAAAAAATCCTACTCTTTCTCTTATAAATTGCCGCAAAATCTACTGCTGTCCTGCAATTCGGTATCTTATTATTTCATCACGCATTTAGACATCGCCGCCGGGGTGGATTCGACTGATCGCGATCCGATTGACATCTTGCCTCCTGACCGCTTCCAAAACATCCTGTATGCGTTCGATCGCCTTGGTTTCCGCGAAAAATACGGTTCCCGTTCGTTTGATGGGCACTTGCAGGAGTTTGAGCTGGCTCCCACCTCGATGCTCCGAAACGAAGTAGAAGAAGTGGAATTTGTGGCAGCGATGGAAGAGACGGGCATTCATCTGTTCTTAGAGGTGGACTTGCGCACGTTCGCTGGAGAAAAAGAAGTTAAACGAGAACTCTGGTTGGACAATCAACTGCTCGATGATCAAAACGCCCTGATTGACTATCTGCAACAGGTTCTGTTTGAAATGGTGAATAATCCGAATCAATACCACGCTGATAAGGCCCAATTCCACCATAAGACCGCGGGCTTGCCGGGTGCGATCGGGGGCTTCGCGATTGGGCTTATCGCCATGGAATTGCTGGAAGAAGTCGTAGAGGATATCGTTGAGGAAATCTTTGAAGAAGATGAAGATGATGATGATGAAGATGATGAGGACGGCTTCTTTGATTTCTTTGACGATGAAGAAGAAGATTGATCGAACAAGAAGGCTTGGGCGTCGATGCGATGCCCAAGCCTTTATGCATAAACAAAACCTTGCCAGTTGACCACATCGCTTGAAAGCGGAAAAGTTATCCATCCTTCTCGTCAAGATAATCCGGGATATGCACTTCATCAATGAACAAAATGCCATCATACTGGGAACGGGGAATGAGTCGTTCTTCCCAAGTCCCCCAATCCAATGCTTGACGTTCCGTGAACATCCAAGATGTTGCTCTCTCGCACTTTTGGCCAGCCAGATCAACAAATATGTTCGCCGCTCCCGCTTTGCCCAAGATCCATTCCATACTGCCTTCTGGGTGCGGATAGCGCACCGGAGCAGGTTGATGATCAACAAACGCGGATACCCCGCGATTCATATATAGGCCAATAACATAACTTTCTTGCTTTAAGGAGTTAGGCAATAACCCACCCATTGTCGGCAATGGCGAACGCGCATTTTTAACGGCCTCATTCTCTTTCCGTATATGATAATTATGCGACCAAACTATGATTTTTTTATCGGGATACAATGTTTCAGCAACCCATGCAAGATCTTCAGCCATTTGCTGATCGCGCATGGTGGTAATTTCATCATAGTATTTTTTAGCCTGATCATGGTTGTTTTCCGCTGCGTATTTATTGCCGAGCACTGCTTTTTCTAAAAAATGCTCAACGGTTTGGATGCGTCCGTTTAACACATGCAACGTGACAGAAATCAGATTCGGATCTTCTGGATGTATAGCAGCTAGTGCTGACCGGTTCGTTTCTACAAACTGAATTAATGCTTCATATCCGGCACGCATTTGGACTTTTTCCTTCTGGTATGCTTCGATATCCTTTAGGTAGAAACTTGCGGCAAATTGCTGTTCTAACTGCTCCGCTTGTTCCACCACGTTTGGGTTCACCTGCTCAAACCAACGCCGTAAGAAATGGTGATAACTCCCCGTAGGTTGCATGTCAATGCCAGACAATCTTAACGGAGCCTTGTTCTGTTTTGAATGCCGTACAAATTCAAACAAGGGAATCATTTCTTGCGTATGCCACACACTGATCACTGCACTTCTCATGGTATCTTCAGGAAGGCGCTCACTGGCTTGAAGGTCGGCGCCATGGGTTTCTCCCAAGCCCGATTCAAAGACGATTACTTCATAGCCGAGTTCTTCATACAAATATTGAACCAGTCTCACTCTGGAAGAAATAAATTCACTGGCACCATGCGAACTTTCCCCCAGCATGACAATCCGTTTCTCTTTTAAAACATCTTTCAAAAAGATGAGATCCGAATAATCGTCTTCGTCACTAGGCTCTAATTGTTTCACAGGGTTTGCATGGGCTCTCAGCCACGTTTCCCAATGCTCGTACAAGCTTTGTTCATTCTTCATCGCCATAACTCCTTTGGCTGTTTGCAACTCTGACACAAACGACATAGAAGAGACCGACAGAATTTTGTATCAACTGCGATCATTTTTATTTTATAAGAGTTGCCATTCCCATGAAAAGCATGCGACAACATGGTTTCACTTAATCATAAAAGGATATAAAAGAAATAACAGACGGAATTAAAGGGAGAGGATCGTTATGTTTGATTTTATTGCCGAGATGTGGGATGTCATGGTATCCATCTTTTCTTCCACACAGGCAGAAAAGTATAAAAATGAAGCTGAGGAATGTAAAAAGAAAATAGCTACTGTGAGCGATTAGAAAAGGACAAAAAGCGAAGAATCTACAAAAACACTTAGGAATCCTCAATAAAATAAATCAAACCAAAGGGAGCTGCACCATGCGTTCCCGTTTTTTTATTTAACACCTTGAAAACCTAATATTTCTACTGGATCATTGTCCCTCTTTTCATATTTAAACAAATAGACTTGGCCTACATTGATTTGTTCCCAGTCTTCTTTATACATATGAAACCTCTCTTTTTTCCCTTCCCCTATGATCCTAAGGGCCTTTTTTATTATACCTGAAATAGGAAAACAAAGTGTTCAACTAAACAAAAAAAAGAGGAGCTTTCATCCCTCCTCTACATAACATCGGTTTAATTATTTCACTGCCTCCCCATCCTCATCTACTTGATATGTTCCGCCACCAAACATCCACCCATTTGCCTCTACAAAGTCAATAAACTTATCTAAAAATTCATCATGATCAATGTCAACATGTTCATCCACAGCATAAATACTACCCTCAATATGTATGCCAAGCCGTTTTTTCTTCCCCATGTTCTACCTCCAATGTAGGGCCTAGGCGCAGAAAACTTGTCTGACTTTTGTTCTGACGAGTGACAAAAAATCTCCTCTGATCAATTGCTGTTTATCTACACTCATTTACATGAATATCGTGATCAACAGACAAATTTATTTTAGTTTTGAGTTTTCCCATTTTGCATTATCATTTTATTTTGCAAAGGCTTGGGCATCAAGTACCCAAGCCTTCGTTCACACATCACACAGGCCTCTATTTATCCACGCCGAGTGTTTGCTTAGCCATGGTTTTATACTCTGCCAAACCGGATTTCATTGCGAATTCAGCAATGGCGACAGGATAGGCCGCTTGCAATTCGATAATATGCTCAACCATCGTTGGCCAAACCACTCCACCTGCTCTTTGATACGCATCGATCAACTTTTGCAGCCCGCCCTCTCCGAAGAGAGCGAGGTGGACGACAAAATCATTGGCCGGATCGTCAACGCGAGCTTCTGTCCAATCGATGATTCCCGTAACGCGGGCTTCTCCGTCAACCAGGATGTGTCCGACATGCAAATCTCCATGGATCAATGCAGTCTGTTTCGGCCAAAGCGCATCATTGGCCAACCATTTCTGCCAACGGGCCCAAAGGGGTTGACTCACACCGAAATGCGCCTTGACTTTCTCCATCCTCTCTCGCATCGCCTCTCTCAGTTCCTCCGCCGCATGCACGATCAAACCGGCTTGTCTGGCCTGGTCATGGTTGATACGGTGCAAGGCAGCCATGGCCTGGCCCAGGGTTTCATGAAAGATGTCTGGCACATTATGCTCATCGATCTTCAACACATATGCTTTTGCTTCTGGATCAATCGTTGCGGCAGGTACGCCTACGAGGCGCTTGTAAGCGATCAATTCATCAGAAAAAACCGTCCATTTTGGTGTTTGTACCGGGATCTTCCCATCCAAGAAATCGAGAATCGCCTTTTCTTTCTTGGCGGTCGGAACCACATCAGGGCGCCTCGGCAGACGCAAAACCCACTGCTCTCCTTGCTCGTCCACGGCAAACACGACGGAAAAATCAAGGCCGGACTCATTACGTGTCAATGAGTCTTCTCTCACCATCAGGCCATGCCGCCGAGTCACTTCCATCACTTGTATATCGCTCAATGTCATCGTTTTTCCCTTCCTTTTCTTATACGTGGTCATATTTCCCGGTCGCATTGTCCGGGCCATGGTTGTCCCCGGTGAAAATAGGGCAACAAAAAAACCACAGGTTATCTGCCTGTGGTTAGGTAATCGTAAAAATGGTTAAGCATTCCGCACATACTCGTCTACAATGATCCAAAGCAAAGGCCTTCCCCATCCCTATCATGGTGGCCGTAACACATACCTTTCCCCACCAATCGGAGGCTGGCATGCGCAATATCGTTGTATGGTATAGCGGGTTACCTTACAAGTAGGCGAACCAATTCCGATTCCCTGCGCACAAGCAGAACCTTTGAACACAATATCATTTGTGATTGCAAAGGGTAGAATCGGAATTGGAATGCCATAGATGACCCTCCGTTCAGTGTGAATTAAACACATACTAACACGAATAATTAAACAATGCAATTATTGTACTTTTTCATGATGATCAGAAATACGATCATCTAAAATGCTGCTTGACTATACCCTTGCCTTGATCCACTTCCACTTCGGCATAGGCGCCATTGATAAACGTGATTTGCGGCGGAACATGTCCACAATCAATATCGTAAATGACGGGTACCTGAAGCTCAGCCGCCAGTTCCTGATAAACATCTTCCACCGTATAACCTTGGACGGGTTGATTGGCGAGGCTACGGCCAAACAGGATGCCTGAACACCCTTCAAACCACCCGGCCAACTTCATTTGCACCAATGATCTGCGCAAATCGGTGGTCACCAGTTCGCAATTCTCGAAATACCAAAGTATGGGTTCCCCATCAATAAAAGCCTTTCTAAATTTCCTCACGTCACCATACGGCGTGCCAATCAAATGCCTGATCACATCGACGCATCCGCCGAGCAACCGCCCTTGTACCTTAGCTTTGCTATGGGATGCCACTTTCCAGTATGTCGGTTCTGTCAAATGAAAGAGACAAGGGGTTGGATTCTCATGTTGCCATTTTTCTTGATATTTGGCGGAGGAGTGCTGAAGGATGGAGGCACCCCGCTCTGTGGACAAGACATCGAGCCATGCGCTGGTGGTCTCATCCCAGTATTCCCCGCGCAGATCAACGAGATTGGGGCCATGAGCCGTAGCGATCCCCGTTGTCAAGGTAATGGCTAGCAACAGCACGCTGGTATCGGAGTAACCCAACACCCACTTGTTCTTCATTTTTTCAAAATCGACATGCTCCAAGATCTCGATGAGGAGTTCGCCACCCCAAGGGGGAATGATCGCCTGGATCTGATCATCGCCCATCATGCGATTGAATTCATCTGCGCGTTTCTTCGCTGATGCCGACTTCGCTTTTTCTTGCGTAAAGGCGGTTTCTCCGCAAACAATATGAAAGCCCCTCTCCTCCAGTCGCCTAGTCGAGCTGTCCAGCAACGCATGCAGTTCTGTCGGCACCCCGGAGGAAGGGGCGGTGATCCCAATGGTCATACCTGTTTTAAAAGATGGATAGTTAATCATGCACAGCCTCCTAGTCTTTTCAAAAAAGTGTATCAAACCCCTATTATTTGAACAATCCTTTTCTTTTTATCTTCTGTGCATGACTTTTATTTAAAGGTTCCCCATGTGCGGCACATGAGGCGGTAAAAAAACTTGGCAGATGGCAACTCTCATTCACCCAAGAAGTCATCCAACTCATGCCAATGTTGCTGCAACCACTCTATCTCCACCAAGAACCGCCGCGGGTTTGCGCTTCGCTCCTCAATGTCCGCCGTGATCCACCAGCCTGATTCTTTCGTCCACAAAAGACGCAACGCCCGCGCCGCCTTCTCCGCCGAGTACCCGGGCACAACTTCCCGATATCCGCCGAGGAAGGCGGCCGCTTTCGCTCGCACCAATCCTCGCTGACCGTCCACACTACCTGACAACAAGGCTCTCGCTGCATCAAGGTCAGGGTAGACATAACGCATGCGGTCAAAGTCCAAAATAGCGGCAACTCGCTTATTCTCAAACAAAAAGTTGTCAAAATGGCAATCCCAATGAGTCCATCCTAGGCGACATCGGTCAAATTGGGAAAAGTCCAGCCTGTCCAAAATTTGCTTTTGTCTGTGGAGCAACCGCATCACACGCTCGGACGGTTGCCGAACTTGCGCGAGAGCCATCTGTTTATTCCATTTTTGCAACAAGCGCGACCGATCTGGCTTCCAAGCGAGCTCGGCTGGTGGAATCTGTTTCAACGCCTGATGCAATTTCCCCATCTCCTTCCCAAGGGAATGCATCTGTTCCACCGTCGCTTGTCCCGGCGCCACGACCTCCCCATCCATTTTCTCCTGTACTGCGAACACTTCCCCTTTGCTTGATGTCTGCAACCGCTTCCCGCCAAACGAATAAACCATTGGGCATCGGATTCCTTGTTTCTGCATAGCTTCTTGGAAAGACAAGGCCATGTTGATAAAGGGCAGTTTTTGTCCATGCCGGCGTTGGTTGTATTGCTTGATAAAGACGGACGCACCATCAGCAAAGCGCACAATCCATTTCAAATTGAGCAAACCACGGTGAATGGGTTCATAATCCACAATTCTTTTTGAAAAAAGCGCTTCTACCCGCTCAAATATGTCCTTACGGATCGCTTGGCTCATCACTTGCCCCCTCACCGATCTTGCTCTCTTCGCCGGCTGGCACCACAGCGTATTTGGCCATGAGCCGAGAAAGGATTACCCTCATACCATGCACCAATTCCGGGGGTTGCCGCACCGTCGCATCTTCTCCCAACCCCATGAAAAATTTGGCCAGAAAGGGAAGATCCCGCTTTGGAAAATGACCGTCCACCCATCCCCCGCCATCCTCTTGGTGATGCAGATGGTTTGCCAGCCACCATTCAGTTTCACACTTGCGCACGCCCTCTTCGTTCAATTCCACCCGCACATGAACCATCGGCTCCGCCTGGGTCACAGGTTGGACAGTGCCGAGGTGGACATGTCGTAAGTCCCGTGGTTTTACGTCTGAAGACGCCTGTGCAACCGACTTGATCCGATCACATCGGAACACGTGATAACCTCCGTGCGGGCCCACTTCAGAATACAAGGGCACCCCCAACTCACTTAACTCCTGCAAATCCCTCAATATGGTTCTCGTTGAGACACCGAATTCCTCCGCCAATTCCTTGACTGTAAACTTCCGTTTGCGGTTGACCGTCATCATCAATTCCAACAACCGTTTCGCTTTGGGCATCACGATCCTCCATTCGATCGATTTATGACAATAGCTGTCACCATTATAAGCTACAATGGGCACCAAGCCGAAACCTGCTCGCATCTTTATCAGAGGGCGGGCTCGGCATCAAACCATTAAACCCGAGGAGTTGGTATATATGACATTGCAATTAACCCCTTATGTTTTTTTTGAAGGAAATGCGCGAGAAGCGATACGCTTTTATGAAAAGGTGCTTGATGCGGAGATTCTTTTCTGCCAGACCCTGGGGGAAGGGCCGGAAAATCCGGATCACCCTCTTACTGCAGAGATGAAAGAAAAGATCGCACACGCTGTGTTAAAAGTGGGCGACACGGAGTTGATGATCGCCGACGCCTTTCCCGGGCAACCCCTGCACGAAGGAAATCAAGTTAATATCTGCATCACCGTCAACATGACAGAGAAAGCGCAACAGCTTTACGATGCGTTAAAGCAAAACGGTCATGTGGGCATCCCGTTAGAAGAAACGTACTTCAGTCCCGCATATGCCTTGGTGACAGACCGATTCGGCGTCACCTTTCAGATCTTCACCAGAAAAAAATAACGCCGCATTCTCAAGCCGATTCATTTTCTCCCTTTGCTGGCTGGCCCGCGTTCGCGTTACTGCGGGGGTGTCACAAAAAAATCATCGCTCTTTAGCGATGATTCATGCCGGGCCGATCTTGACTTCTGGTCAAGCGTCCCGGTTTTTCATATATTCCTCAGCTTCGATTCTGAACTCGCGCGCATCTCTAAATGCAGCGGATCGTTGCGACAGGGCAGCAACGATATCGGCCTGATCAGTTTCTGTCAAGGCGAAAACTTCTGGAGGACGGGGAACACGCAGTTGCGTATGATCATGATAAACTTTCGTAACAATGGTACCTAGCTCGACTCCATTTTCTTCTTCAATCACACTCCACATCCACCGCTCTTGGTCAGTGAAGTCGTTGGTGTTTCCCCATTCGCGAGAAATATTCAAGTCACCAGGCAGACGAGGGAGCGGTTTCAGCCCGCTCTCTTTCAATTGCTCGTGAATCGGTAAAAACAAGAAGTTCAAATATGTTCCGTAAGCGGGGTCACCCACTTTCTTATACGCATCCATCAACTGCGAGTATTTTTCTTCAAATATCGCTTGCCAGTTTTTAGTGATGTGCTCATTGATATACTGGGCAATGACATCGATGCGATTTCCTTCGCTTTCGGCGAGGATTTGCGGAAGTGGCTTCATTGCGCTCATCTTTAGCCCCTTTCAAAATGCCGATTTCCAATAGCAACAAAACTGCCTTTTCCTATTTCATTATACAACATAGCAAATGAACAATAAAAACATTCCTTAATTTTTAAAACAATTCATCGCCAGCACATCTCATCCGCTTACTCCAAGCCGGAAAGCTCAACGCCCGCTCAACCACCCCAGCTTAATTGCCAAGAAACACCGTATCGATCGGCAACCCAAGCGAATTTTTTGCTAAACGGATACGAATCTAACGGCATGAGCACTCCTCCGCCTTGGGATAGTTTCACAAACAGCTCGTCAATTTCACTTTCTGTCTCACAGGTGACAAACAATGAAATCGCGGGCGTAAAGGTAAATTCATGTTTGATAGGACTGTCCATGCACATGAACCGTTGTCCATTGAGTGAGAAAACTGCTTGCGCCACTTTCCCACTCGCCTCGCTCCCATCGTCTTCATGACGGGACAAGGTGAGAATTTCTGCCTGCTTGAACAAAGAAACATAAAAATTCATCGCTTCTTCGGCCTTGCCTTCGAACATTAAAAAGGTCGTGATTTTCTGATTCGCATTCTCCATCATTGGCAATCAACCCCTTTGATCGGAAAGGATAAAACGCTCTTTCTTCCAGTGTCGACAAAAGCGCCCATTCCCATTCTCTTCCCATCCATAACATGGATCATCGAGATGACGGAATGATCAAAATTGGAATATAATAATCTATGAAAGCTATGTTTCCCTAGGGGGTGTCTGGCAAATCAAGTTGGTAGGGAATAAACGGCGGAAAAACCTTTTCTCGAGGAGCGCCTCCGCCACGCGTGAAGCGAATGAGAAAATGGTTTTGGAGCCGCTGGCCTATTCATCAGACACGCTCTAGACAGCAACATGGCTCATTTTTTAAACCCTTTTCATTTCGAAAGAAAGGATCAGTCCAATGAAAAAACCCTTCGCCATTTTGTGTGCGGCGACCATCGCCGCGGCCGCACTGCTCCCGTTCACCGCAAACTCGGTTTTCGCAAGTGTTCCGCGATATGCTTTTGAAACGGAAGATGGAAAGTGGGACGGCCATGTCTATAATCCCGAAGTAGTGGGCGATGTGGAAATCGTCCTTGTCCAACCGCTGTACGCCAAATATACTAACGGCAAAACCGTGAAGCTTAAGGACACGTCCAAACTGTGGGTACGCCTTTGCGAAGCCAACACCCGTGCCTGCACCGCCTATTACAACCTGGCTAGCGGCAAAGCGCAGTTTGACAATGTGCAAGTTGGACACTTTTATGTCGATGTGAAGGACGAACTCCCCAACGCACATGTGTCCGGGCAGTTAGATGTTGTGTTTAAATGATCTCTCTCAAAGTAACCCTGAGGGTTTTCACCATCACCTTGGGTACCGATGCTTTTCCATCTTTTTACATCACACAGGTAGAAACAATGCAACCATTCAGGGAACAAGTTGCCGCAATAGAATAGGACCGAAAATACTTATTTAGCGGGAAGAGCCGGATGCGTAGCTGGCTATTTCCGCTTTTTTGCGCAATCTGGCCAATCCGTATCCTTTACTTCGTAAGTTCAACGACCATCGGCTTATCAGTAATAACCACTTCCTTTTTCATGCTTCCTATCTGTATGATATATTTTCGTCCTGGTACTAGCTGATCTTTTATCTCCCCATTTTCATTGGTATATACTGCTACAGGTATTGCACCTACACGCTCCTTTTCTTCTTCAGGAATAACCACTGTAATGCCGACTGCTACTCTAGAAACGGGCTTCCCTTCTTGATCCAGAACGCGAATAGTAACAGGACTTAACTTAGGTTGCTTACTTTCTTCATGGGCACAACCCGCTAATATGAAGCAAGCAAGGATACCAGCTAAGATTCGCAATTTCGATCTCCTTTCTATAAAACACCTGTATTTTAATTTTATAAATATATATAATCTTACTATAGCATGCATTTCTTACATTTTTATGTTGATGCGACGGACAAACTCCCCAACGCATGTGTCTTTACTTTTGAAATCCGACTGTACGACGGACTTGAGAGAGGATGAACATAATGGGCGTGATCCGCGCCATTAAACAAAACGAAATCGACCGATTGATCACCTTGGTTGCCAATGCTTATCCATCTTTTGACGCTACAAGGGAAGAAGTTGTGCAACCGTTCAGGGAACAAGTTGCCGCCACCTTCAAAGAGCCGGGAAACTCCCATTTTTACGGCTATTACCGCGATGAACAAATGTTGGGGATTATGCGTTTGTACGACTATACCGTTCATTGGCACGGTTCCAACCTATTGGCCGGAGGTGTAGGCAGCGTAGCGGTGGACTTGCTTCACAAAAAGGAGAAAATCGCCAAAGAATTTATCACTTACTTCCTGCGGCACTATCGCAATCAAGGCGCTCACATTGCCTTCCTCTATTCGTTCCGCCCAGACTTTTACAAACGCATGGGCTTCGGCTTCGGCACCGAGTGGCACGAATACCGCGTAACCCCCAGCACCATCCCCAACGGTCAAGGCAAAGAGCGGCTCACTTTTCTGACAGAAGCAGACATTCCGGACATGTTGGCTTTGCATCGGCGGGTGACAGAACGAACGCATGGGATGATTGCCGCAACAGACCAAGATCTTAAGCGCTTATTCAGCGTGAAACAAAACCGCATAGTCGGGTATGTCAACGGACATGGCCTTCAGGGATACATGGGGTTCCAGTACCGCAACAATCATTCCAAAAACGATTTTCATAACGACTTGCATGTCAACCAATGGATTGCGGAAGAGCCGGCTGCACATCAAGCTTTTTTCGCCTTTTTACGTAGCCAGGCCGACCAATTTCAGCGGATTGTGTTCTATGTGCAGGACCCTGAATTTCATCATTTGTTCGATGATCCACGTAATGACACAAACAATATGATCCCTCCGTTGTCGCACGAGGTTCGCACGACGGGAATCGGCCTCATGGTTCGTATCCTGGATGCCAAACGTGCCCTCTCGACATCGACCATCTATCCCTTTGGCAATGTGGACGCCACCTTCACCTTCGAGATCAGAGACACTTTTTTGGCGGAAAACGAACAGCGATTCACCATTACGTTCACAAATGGGAAGCCCGCGTTGCGCGACTTTGTCGACGAAGCACCCGTCGTTCGCATGGACATCAGCGATTTGTCTGCGCTTCTGTACGGAGCAGTCTCCCTCAACACCTTGCTCAACTACGGCAAAGCGACCATTTCGGATGCACAATGGACGCAAACATTGCGTGCCTTATTTCCCAAAGCGGCCTTCCCTGTTTGCGACACCTTTTTTTAAAAAAACCCATCCCCCTCATTTTGCCGGGGGATGGGTTTTCGATCACATCGCAAATCAGCATCGAAGACAAGCCATCTGAATTCTGAAACTACTCATCTCGAACCGCTTGCACTTGGTTGAGCATATCCATCTGTTTGTCGGTTCGGTCATCAATACAGATGTTGGTGATGATCCGACTGGCTCCATTGGACATGGCGTTTTGGTGAATCTGCATGGCAAGCTCCATCAGCCGGGGCACATCTCCCTCGATCACCGTCGCTGTGGGCGTGACCTGATAATTCAATCCGTTTTTTTCAATCAGTTTGACAGCATCATCCACATAAGAGCTGAAGCTCGCTGTGCCGGTGCCAACAGGAACCACACTAATTTCAAGCAAAGCCATCTTTGCCCCTCCTCGGTCTAACAATTCACTACATAAGGTGCACCAACACCGGCTGGGCTATTCAGGCCATGGCCCTTGCCCACTCCGCGGTGTTATCCTTGGTGATCCATCCCTTTTGCAACCCCTTATTGACCATATGGTCAAAGCGCGATAAGATGATATTGACCGTATGGTCAATACCCTGCGCGTTTAAGGAGTAGAGACATGGAAACCTATGTTATGCATTTCCATGAGATTGATCAGACGCATGTGAGCGAAGTCGGCGGCAAAGGGGCCAACCTCGGTGAGTTATGCAAGGCCGGATTTCCTGTACCCCCCGGTTTTTGCATCACGACATCTGCTTACCGTGATTTTGTCGGGTCCAGCGGCGAGTTTGATGAGTGGTTGAATGAGCTTGCGAAGTTAAAACCGGAACAGCTGGATCAGATTAGCTTTTGGGGACAACGGATTCGCAATCATCTGCTCTTCCTATCCCCTTCTGAGCAATTCACATCTGCCCTGTTCGACGCATGGAAAAAGGAAGGGACAGAACGGGCTTATGCTGTTCGCTCTAGCGCGACAGCCGAAGACTTACCTACCGCTTCCTTTGCCGGACAACAGGAAACTTATCTGAACGTAAAAGGGTTTGACCCTCTCTTAGAAGCCGTTAAAAAGTGTTGGGCTTCCCTGTTTACTGACCGCGCGATTGTCTATCGCATCAAAAATGGATTTGACCACCGTTCCGTCCGCTTATCCGTAGTCGTACAACAGATGGTAATCCCTGATGTCTCAGGGATCATGTTCACTGCCGACCCTATCACCGGGCACCGGAACACGGTATCCATCGATGCCGGATTCGGCTTGGGTGAAGCTTTTGTTTCCGGATTGGTCACCGCTGATCTGTATAAGGTGCGCGGCAACCAAATCAGCGACAAGCAAATCGCCACAAAAGAAAAAGGCATCTTTGCCATGCCGCAAGGTGGCACGGAAACGAGAGACCTCCCTCCCGAACAACGACAAAAACAAGCATTGCCGGACGAGAAAATCTTGGAACTGGCCGAGCTTGGTCGGCGCATAAAAAAGCATTATGGCACGGAGCAAGACATCGAGTGGTGTCTGGAAGGCGACCGGTTTTTCATTTTGCAAAGCCGGCCCATCACCTCCCTTTACCCACTCCCACCCGCAAAGGAGACATCGCTCCGAATCTATCTTTCGTTCGGCCACAAACAGATGATGACCGACTATATGAAGCCGCTTGGGATTTCGGTTTTACGCACCCTCGTCCCAATCAACAAGCAGTCCGTCCATTCTGAAAGCAACAGTCTGGTTGAAGCAGGCGGCAGATTGTTCTTAGATTGCACGCCTGCCTTGCATCTCACATCCATACGAAACAAAATTTGCGCAAACGCCGAACTGGATGATGATCTCCTTGCTCTGTCCAAGGCTATCCAGACGGAAGAGTTTCAGCAAAGCCTTCCCCGCCGAGGGGTGAGACGTCAATTTTTCCGCACCTTCAAACGCATTTTTACTGTCTATGGCCGAGCGATTTCCCTGTGGATCAAGCTGTTCTATTTCGGTGACCCACAGAAGGCAGCCAAACAGGCTCACATCACCTATGAACAAAATTTAGCTCGTTGCAGACAAAAGCTCTTAGGCCTGTCCGGCTCCGAACGGATGAAGGCGCTGCAGGACAGTGTGGCGCGAGACGTATTGAAGGCGTTGGCAGATTCATTAGCTTGCACCCTGGCGGGATTGATGGCAGGAGTCATCCTGGAACGGCGCGTGAAGAAATGGTTGGGAGAAGAAGTGCCTCCCGCCCTGCACAAATCTCCGCCAGGCAATGTCACGAGTGAAATGGGCTTGATGATCGGCGATTTGGCAGATGCGGCAAGAGACTGCCCTGCATTGCTCCAATATCTTGAAACAGCGCAAGACGAAACGTTTTATGAGGGATTGCGCAACATCGAAGGCGGAGAAGCCTTTCAAGCTAAACTTTCTGCATTTATGGAAAAGTACGGCATGCGCGCCCCCGGAGAGATTGATATTACGCGGGTTCGATACCGAGAGAAACCGACGTTGCTCGTTCCGTCCATTCTAAGCCATATCCGAAGCAATAAAGTGAATGAGCATCGCGAAAATTTCAGTCGCGGGGAACAGGAAGCGCATGAAGCGATTCAATCTTTGCTTTCCCGGATCAGAAAGACGCGGGGCGGAGCGAGAAAAGCCAAACGGTTGGCGCGGTTGATCTCCATTTACCGCCATAACGTAGGCATCCGCGAACTGCCCAAGTACATCATCATCCGGCATTTTGCCCTCTTCAGGGAAGCGATCTTGGAAGAAGCAGAGCAACTATGCGAGCAAGGTGTGTTGAAACAAAAGGAAGATATCTTTTATTTCACATTGGATGAATTGGTCGCTTTGGTGGAACACCGCTTACCTGACGCCCAATCGCTGATCGACTCCCGTAAGTTGCAAGAAGCGCACTACAGCAAACTTTCACCCCCACTCGTTATGACTAGCGACGGCGAAATATTTACAGCCGCTCGGCGCAACGAAAAAGCCCCTCCCGGTGCATTGATCGGCATTCCCGCATCGGCAGGGATTGTAGAAGGATATGTCAAAGTCGTCCGTAGCCTGGAGGAAGGACGATTGAACAAAGGGGATATTTTGGTCGCTCCCCACACGGATCCTGGGTGGACACCATTATTCCACTCAGCCAAAGCGCTCGTGACAGAGGTCGGCGGCTTGATGACCCACGGCTCTGTCGTAGCCAGAGAATACGGCATCCCTGCTGTGGTCGGAGTGGAAAAGGCCACCACGCGCTTGAAAGATGGTCAATACATCCGCGTGGACGGCACAAACGGCTATGTGGAAATTTTGGCTGACTCCGCTGATTAAACCAACGCAAAAAGGCAGGCACTGATCATGTGCCTGCCTTTCTTCTCTATTTCCTGCCGATTCTGGCTTTTGCGCATTAAACGAAAGAATCTAAAACGACACGCAACACCTTGCCTCTTAACAGCTTGTATGTCCGCTCAATCCAATTCATCTTCTCAGGATGATAACCGGAACGACCGACATACGTTTTATTGGACCAGATCCCCTTGCCCTTGGACTTGGCAATCTGTTCTGCCTCTTTCATCTTTCTGACCATGTCAGGATTGCGGTTTCTGGTATAGCTCACCCGGGCCAAGCCCTTTTTGGCCAACTCTTCCTGCAACAGCTTGCGGTCGACATAGACATAAGCTAGCAATCGACCATAATGATCTCTTTTTTCCGCATCATATCCCAGTTCAACAACGCGGCTCTGATTAATCATATATCTGGTGAACAACTTGGCCTCTTCCCCATAAGGTTCAACCCCTTTGCGCGGATGACTCGTCTCGGGGGTGTCCACCAATAAAAATCTCACCCGTTCCTCTTTGTCGTTCTTAAACCGTACCCGAATGGTATCCCCGTCATACACTTTCACAACCTGTACAGCGTCAATCTCGCCGGCACTGTACAAACTCTTCTTATTCGGCAATCGTTTTCGTTTCTTTTTAAAAAACACTATGTCTTCTCCCTTGATGTAAATTATCTCTTTAAACAGAAACTTATAAGTTCTCATTGATTATTCTACTATTAATAACAAATAAAAATCTATAACCTAAGGAAAGGCGTTTCCATCACTCTGCCATGTGTTTTTAGCCCAATTATGACCGCCCTTCATAGGTGAGTATCGCAGACAGACCCAATGAATGTTCCCTATGGAACCTTGATTCGAAAAAAGACCGCCAGCCTCATCAAGGCCAGCGGTCCCGCTCCCACCGTGTACCACGGGGGAATGTTTCATGGTTAGCTACCTGTTTTGATCTTGGCGATGCTCGCCTTCACCCCTTCCAACACCTGCGGATCTTCCAAACCGGTCACATCCCCGGCCACTTCGCCATGAACCCACAATTCTTTTAATAGGCGACGCATAATTTTACCGCTGACGGTTTTTGGCATTTCATCGAGGAACACCACCTGGCCAGGCTTGGCGATCTCCCCAATTTTGTCAATGATCCGTTGGCTTATTTCCTGTCTCAATCGGTCTTCCTCCGCAGGGATGTCCTGGTTTGCTTTGGCAAACACGATCGGGATCTCCCCTTTGATTTTATCGGGTACGCCGATGACGGCTGCCTCGGAAACATCCGCGCAGGCCAATACTGCACTCTCCATTTCCATGGTGCTGAGGCGGTGACCAGCGACGTTGAAGGCATCATCAGAGCGGCCCACCACCCAGAAATGCCCATCCTCATCTTTTAACGCGATGTCGCTGGCGAAATAACAGCCTTGCACTTGGCTGAAATAAGCCTCTTTGTAGCGCTCAGGCTGTTTCCAAAGCGTCCGGCACAGCATAGGCATCGGCCGGCGCATAACTAAGTTTCCCAGCACCCCTGCAGGCACCGGCTGGCCATTGTCATCAACCACATCCATGGCCGCGCCCAAAAATTGAATTCCAGCCGAACCTGGCTTCATGGGGGTCAACCAAGCGGCCCCGGCGATAGGGCATCCGGCCACTTCTGTCTGTCCCCATGTGTTATTGACATAAACGTTGTTTCTCCCCAAAACCTCGCGCGTCCAATGCCATGTCTCTGGATCGAACGGCTCCCCGACCAACGCGATAACATCGAGACACGACAAGTCATAAGGCGCCAACGCTTCATTTCCAAGGCTTTTTAGCATACGCAATGCCGTCGGCGCAGTGAACAGCTTATTGATGCGATAGCGATCAATAATCTGATAAAAACGGTCCGCTTCGGGATAGTTTGGCGCCCCTTCATACACCACAGTTGTGACCCCATTAGCCAACGCACCGACAATTCCCCAAATGTGCATCGTCAACCAGCCGATGTCCGCAGTGCACCAGAAGACATCATCTTGGCGATGATCCATATGATATTTGGCGTAAATGTAATTTTGCACTACAAAGGCCATGCCAGCGTGAACCACCCCTTTGGGGTTTCCCGTCGTCCCGCTGGTGTAAAAAACAATGCCCGGCTCATTGGCTTCTACCCCTGTCGGTTCACATTGATTGCTTGCTCCTTTCACAAGCTCGTGCCACCAGTAATCCCGTCCTGCTTGCATGTGCACGGGCTGGTTCAACCGATTGACGACAATCACCGCCTGAACGCCGTTGACCGCTGGAACCACTTGATCCATCTTGTCTTTCAACGGAATGCGTTTTCCCCTGCGTAAAGAAGCGTCAGCGGTAATGATCAACTTCGGTTCAAAATGGATGAGTCGGTCTTTGAGCGCCTCGGTAGAAAATCCGGAAAAAACGGCGTTATACACCGCCCCCAAACGGAAACAGGCTAACACAGCAATCACGGCTTCCGGCAGGTTAGGCAGATAAATGGCCACCGGATCCCCTTTTTTCACGCCAAACTCCTTCAACACATTAGCAAAACGGTTCACTTCAGCCAAAAGCATCTGATAAGTATAAAAACGGACCGGTCCGTCTTCCCCTTCCCAAATCAAGGCTGTCCTATTTCCGGCTCCCGCTTGGACATGCCTGTCCAATAAGTTGTAACAGGGGTTGCTGACCCCACCGGTAAAAAAACGAAAATCGGCAAAGTCTCCCGACATGGTGTCAGTCCACGGCTCAAACCAATGCAATTCACGTGCCACTTGATCCCAAAAAGCGGCGGGATTCTCCCATGAACTCTCCAACAGCTCGCGGAAAGCGTCCATACTTCCCAGCTGCGTCGCTCGTACTTTTTCCGGGTTGGGTTGAACTAAACGGCTATTTT
Source organism: Laceyella sediminis (assembly GCF_003003125.1). Lineage (GTDB taxonomy): Bacteria > Bacillota > Bacilli > Thermoactinomycetales > Thermoactinomycetaceae > Laceyella > Laceyella tengchongensis. Next base: position 57,137 of record NZ_PVTZ01000006.1, read on the forward strand.
GCACAACATCCCGCATGCCTTTGATGTCACGATTCACCATTCCATCCCTCCAATGAATGCATTGATTCTTTTTGGATTGCCGCCCCATCCGATGACCGGCGAAAACCTTCTTGAAAGCCCTTACATCAAAGTCCGTGCTTCCCAACCGCAGCCATCCGGTGCGAAGGAGGAATACAGCTAGAATAATAATTGATAGAACCTTCAGATTTCTATTGCCGAGTAACTCCCCGATCACCGAATGAGGATAGGGTACGCAGCAAGCCTCAAACTGACACCTTCCATGTCCAGTGGTCTTTTTGCCCAATTACAACAAGCTCACTCAAAACTAGTTGACTAACATCCAGGGAACCTAATCATTCATGATCGATTTAGGTTCCACAACCTTATTTTATTACAAATGGAACCCGAAGAGCCATCCTGACATCGTGCCTTACCTCCATCCAGGGCCACTTATTGCCGACGCAACAGTCGGCAAAAAAGAGGCCGGGTGCACAACAGGTACCTCCGGCCGGATACTGAGAGAGGATTCAGATAAAACAATCTTATGGGAAAGCGTTGTTTCAGATTACATCACTTGTTGTTTTTATCGGCAACCAGTGCGGCAATCTTATCAAACGCTTTGGATTCGTTTGAGCTTGACACCATTTGAATACCCATCTCTTGAATCCGCTTATACGCTTCATCCAATTTCGCTTGCAAATTCAAAATGGTTTCATTCGCCGTATCAAGCTGTGCTTTTAAATTGTCGCGCTCTGTTTCCAGAATGCGTCTGTCGGCTTCCACTTCCTTTTTGAGAACATTTTCGCGGATGGCCAGAACTTTTTTGATTTCGGCGTCGGCTTTTGCTGAAGCTTCTTTCTTGACCTCTGCGATTTTGTCGGGAATGGCAGCCACTTCGGCTTCAAGCTGATCCATCTTCTTCTCCCGTTTTGCGATTTCGCTTTCACGCTCTTCCAGCGATTTTTTATATGTACTCAACTCAGCGTTTTTCTGTTCGAGTTCCAAGTTAAATGCTTTGCGTTTGCTCGCCAACTCATCCTCAAGTTGGTCATACGCTTGTTTCTTATGTCTTTCAAAGTCGTATTTGAATTCTTCTTGTTCACGCTTCTGGCTTTGGGTCAGTTTCTCTTTTTGCTCTTTGATCAGCGCCTCGTATTCTTCACGCGCCGACTTAATTTTGTTCGTGATCTCGTTCAATTCGGCCGTTGCTTTCTCTTTGGCCTCAACCAATTCTTTTTCTTGTTCCAGCTTCAACTCTTGATGGGCGTTGACCAGCCCAGCGAGGGTGTGAGCCTGCTTTTCAATTCCGAACAATTCCTTGAGCTCCGCCTCTTTGATGGCGATCGCTTCTTTGACGGTCTGGAGATTGGCCGTTTGCGTCTTGATGTCATCACTGATTTTGCCAAGCAAGCTAGTGACCGATTTTGACAGATCGGTGATTTTCTCTTCAATGTTCCCTTCCACAATGTTGTTAGCTTTGGCGATCGTTTCCGCCGTTTTTTTCGCCGTCGTTTCCGCAACCGGATCTAGCTTTCCTTTCTCCAACTCAGCAATTTTCTTCTCCGCTTCACGGAGAGCCTTCAGGATCGTCGCTTTGGTGTCTTTCTCGGTGACTTTACGCATCTGGATTCTCCTTTTTGTTCAGAAGTGAAATTCATCCGCCGCAAGAGCTTTCATGTCTCGCACTTATGTTTTTATTCTAACATGCGAACACATGTTTGTAAAGTGTCTCATATAAATTGAATTGGCCTTCCGTCCATCACTAAAAACAACCTTGACTGGCCAATAATATACTATAAACCAGCTTTTCACCCCTAGGCAGAAAGGTGATCCATATGGACCTGTCCTATTTTTTTGATGCAACGCAAGTGCCGTCAGCCACGATCTATGCCTTCCTGCTAAACTTAGTGGGAATTCCCCTGTTCTTCATTGTGGCCGGGTGGCTCATTACCCGCATGAAATGAACAAGGTACAGCAATCAACTATGCCGAACGCTTGGCTTTGACTGTTAAAGGAGGTTGAATAAATGAAACGGACGAACAAGAACGAACCGCTGACCGACAACAGGGAAACAGAGTTGCCAGACCCGCTTAAACGCTTGCCGGACAGCACTCCCACACCTATAGAGCCAATCCCTCCCAACCTGCTCACTCCACCAGAGGAACCGCCTCCGCTCGATCTACCTTGACAGGCGCGCGCATCCTTGCCCCAAACGAAACAAAGGCGAGCATAAACTCGCCTTTGTCACCGTTTTCAGTAGTTATTAAGGAATTAGCTTTGGCAGGTTGGGAATGGTTTGATTGCAGTCCCCTGCCAAGGGAAGGTTGCGGCAAACGTATTGGCCTGCGCTATTTTCGGTGGCCGCCCCGCTCGGCGCCGGTTGATGGACGCGTTGTTTCCAGAGCTGCCAGAGCATAAAGCCGTCATTGGCTTTACCTTTATACTTAATGTACTTGACCATCGTTTCGACGTTGTAGTATCGGGTAGCGATATTGTTCTGGCCTGTGAGCATTTCCGCATCGTAGACGGTACCAGGCGGCGCCTCCACTTCAAGTACTGCTCCGCCGGAGCCTTCGGGGGCGATTTCCATGCCGATATTGATGGGACCGTCATAGATGGCCCGATACGATTCGTACCCTTCACGCGGATCATAATAATCACCGGCATCATATGACATCAGGTTGATGAAGTCGATCTTGTCACCATGGTCCTTTACCACGCGATACATGGTTCCGCCAAACGGCGAACCCCACTGCACTTTCCCTTCTTCAAACGGCGTGCTCTTGACATAATAAGCTCCGGTCGACCAACCAGCGATCGAAATCTTCAGATCGGCACCACGTGCTTGGATTTCATTGTAGAGGCTGGTGATGATCCAGGCAATCTCACCATCCTTGGTACAGCTGAACCGCTCTGCTTCCAGCTTGTTGCAAAGACTGCCACTGGATTCCCAGTCAATGTCGACGCCTGACGCACCCAAATCCAGCGCCAGGTCAACCACACGCGATGCGCTGAAGTTGGCCCATTGGCTACCTTGGCTATATGCCCAGCCACCAACCGACACCCAAACCTCTGTGCCGCGCGCTTTTAAGGCCGCGATGTTGTCACGCAAGTCACGTGCCTGTTGGGGAGTGAATTTCTTCTGTCCGTTGTAAGTGGTCGCCCCTTCGACGAATTCAAAGCCGGCGACGGCCTGATCGAATTCATATGAACCTTTTCGATAAGCGGTATCTGGTCTGGCAAAGGAAAGATTCACATTGGTGATGTAATTGGGGATATTAGCGGGCGTTAAATCGTAAATGCTTGTGTTCCATGTGCTGGCATAAACCACATACCTGCGGGCCGGCTCATTGGCGCTTTCCTTCTTCAGCGGTGCCTTCACTTCATCACCGGATGCAGAGGCATGCAAGGGTGTAAACGTTGCCGGCGACAAACTGAAAATCATTGCCACGATGAGAAGAGTGATAACCGCGCCCCGTTTCCCCCTATTCTTGATGTTCATTTCCATCTCTCCTTTTTCAATCCACAAAAACAATCAAATATTCTGTATATTATTAGTTTAACGTATATTAGTATAGTTGTCTATACCATTATGGTTGCGATTTGCCAATTACGAGAGAGAAACAAAGAGCAGATAACCTCGAGGATATTCAGTTTGCCTAACAACTTGGACACGTTTGAGGTTCTCAGCATTGAGAGCATTTCGATTCAGGATCAAGAAATGTTACGCAAGCGCCAGACAATCAAATGGAATTTCACAATAAAAAAACCCGTTCCTTTACGGAGCGAGCCTTCGTATTTACCAAAATACAAGTCATGTAACAACATTATTTGTCTTTTCTAAAAATAAAATATGTCACTAGGTGTGTTATTCCCACTAAGATATTCAAAAATATTAATATGATTATACCACTTGGCGATGTAATAGGTTTCTCTACAAAAATATACTCAATCACAATAGTAGCTAAGTATGCAATCACCACCAACCATGGCTTTTTAACTTTACTTGCAAAATAGGCCATGAATATGGTGATTAAAACCACCAGCGCATAAGAAATGAATAGAAGCGACTTTGAAGATAGAATCATTTTTTCATCCTCTCATAATCCCCCCCCGCTTGGTTGAGGGGGGATTTTTATTTACCAGTTATAACCTGAAAATACAAGCATCCAATCCTGATCATGATCAACCCATTTTAGATATCGATCATATGAACTAGTCGGACGACTCGGATCAATTAACCATGCATATGAGCCATTAGTATTGTCATATCCAGAACCGACCAACCAATGCCATTCTTCATCAATTAATGGGCTGTAGATTTTACCTGATAAAACAGCCACAGGAGCATTCCCATCAATATGCGCTTTATAAGTACCGAAGTTTCCTTCCGCATCAGGTCTAGAAACAGTCCAATTTCCAGGTGTATTATGTTCTAAATGTCTATCAAATCCATTTGCAAAATCTCCAGCTGTTGTTCCTATTATCGTACTACCAAATTCGCTATATAAATGATTGATTAAAGATGCATGAGTACCATAATAAGCGGTTCCCCTTACATTATAACCACGGCTATCATAGTAATTCGTAATCATCGCAGCAGCTGTAGGACCACATGAGGAATTAGGATACGAAACGCCACTAATATATTGACTAATTCTTGGAATATCCAATTTTTTTGCAGTAATAGCCAATGGCTTAATATCACTCTCGTCTGCTAAAAGGCTATTCCATTCAACACTGCTTTCTTTGTGACTCGTAGGTATTTTCTTAAATTTGTGTTCTCTTTCTATTTCCTCAACAACTTGGGTATTTCCTTTTATTTTCTGTTTAAACCTGTTTAAAATCTTATTTTTCTTTTCATTTGACTGTCTTTGTAAATCCTTTGTATCTATAGCACCCATGAATTGAAAAGGTCCAACATAATATACGTTTTTCCCTTCATCAAGCATTTTTTTGATATCCGTTGTATAGGAAGGATCATTCCCAAATTCAATAACTGGACCACGATCAGTAGAATCGGCTACAACCATATTACCTAATTCTTTCCCATTTTGTTCAGCTACTATATAATAGGCTACACGATTTCCTTCAAAGTCGTATAAATCTGTTAAGATCTCTAATTTTGCTCCTTGCCATTCGTTTCGCATTTTTAAAAAGTTTTTACTAGCTTTCAGAGCATCTTTTCTACTGATTTCTTTTGCAATATTCGTATCAGCATATCCTTGATTAACGAAAAAAGATTGAGCAACAATAAGAGATAATGCAAAAACAACAAACATAATTTTTTTCATAATCGACCCCTCCTTTATGTATTTTAAACACTTAATTATTATATTTCTATATAATTATAATAATAGATAAAATAAAGCAATATAAAATCATTAAGTTAATTTGCTGTATAAAGAAAATGCCATATCCCTACTGCGATGAAAGACAAGGACTAATCAACGCCCCAATCTCTTAAATGTAATCCGCATTTCATCCATTCCTTTCTGACGATTCGCTACTAAATATGCTCTGATTTGATCTGCAAGCCGGTGTATTCTACGCACCGCTAAAACCACACATTTCACTCGCTTGGCTGTCATATGAGAAAACATTCTGTCATTTAGCACCATCATCTGCATGGCTAATGTCTCATTGCGCAGTCAAATCAATCCCATGTCGTGTCCATCGGCAACATCGCGACGCATTCACTGTAAAAACCGCAAAGCATACGGCCATTCGCTGGTATCAAAAACTTGGATTTGATAAAACAGGTGTGTTTGACGAAGTGATCTTCTCTTAAAAAACATCTTCACCATGGTATCAAAAATTTTTTATTGACAGACACAATCCTCTCTCATATAATTCTATCTAAATTAAAAATCAAAATAGCATTTCATTTTCACATGCAATGAAGAGGTTAAGTAAACAAAACAACTTCGTCAACAGAGAACGGCCCCATGGCTGAAAGGGCTGTACGATCGTTTTGTTGAAATTTCGCCTCGGAGCTTCGCGTTTGAACGGGAACTTATCCCCAGTAAAATGCGACGAATGGCCATCGTTATCAGGCTGAGTCTCTTCAGACTAGTTGAGTCCGCCTGCCGTGAGGTAGACGGAGAAGCTGAGTGGTACCGCGAACCTGTCGCCTCAGCGATCATAGGGAAATCCCTTCCCCTTGATCGTTGAGGCGTTTTTGCGTTTGGCGGTGCTGTGAGACGAGTGAGTCCATTTTCCGTGAGGAAGTGGAAGAGCTGAGTGGTACCGCGGTCCCCCCGCCTCAGCAATCAGACGTGTTACGCCTGGTTGCCGGGCGGGGGGTTTCCATTTTACATGAAAACGGGAGGGTTGAAATCGATGGACAGCCATAACAATCAATTGCGCAGAGGATTGGATGAGCGACACATGCATATGATCGCTTTGGGCGGAGCAATCGGCACAGGCTTGTTTTACGGTTCTGCCACCACCATCCAAATGACGGGCCCGGCGATTACCTTAGCCTATCTCATCGCCGGAGTCGTCATTTTCTTCATCATGCGCGCCTTGGGTGAAATGACTTTGGCAGAACCCGTCTCTGGCTCTATTAGCCATTACGCTGGACGATACATCGGACCGTTCGCTGGATTCTTAGCAGGATGGACTTATTGGTTTATGTGGATTATTGTCGGCATGGCCGAACTGACAGCGATCGGCACCTATTTCCAGTATTGGTTTCCCAGCGTGCCGCAATGGGTTCCCGCACTCATCGCTCTGGTGCTAATGACGCTGGTCAACTTGTTACACGTGAAAGCATTTGGGGAGCTTGAATTCTGGTTCGCTTCCATCAAAGTGTTCGCCATTCTGGCCATGATGGGAGGAGGATTGTTCCTTATTTTCGGACCGATCGAGCATGGGTCCACTTCAACTGGAGTAGACAATCTGTTTGCCCATAGCGGTTTCATGCCGCACGGCTGGAAAGGCTTCCTGCTATCCATGGTGTTGGTGTTCTTCTCGTTCGGCGGGGTAGAACTGGTGGGCATGACAGCCGGAGAAGCGAAAAACCCGCGCAAAAGCATTCCTGCCGCGGTGAATAAAGTGATCTGGCGCATCTTGATTTTTTACGTCGGCGCCCTAACAATCATGTTGATGCTCTATCCCTGGAATGAAATCGGCACAAAAGGCAGCCCATTCGTCATGATTTTTGATCAAATCGGCATCCCTGCCACTGCCACCATCCTCAACATCGTCGTCATTACCGCCGCTTTGTCGGCTTTTAATAGCGGCTTGTTCAGCACTGGTCGGATGTTATACCACTTGGGATTGGAAGGCCAAGCCCCTCGCATATTCACCAAGTTGAACAAAGCCCATGCACCGCAACGGGGCATCCTATTTTCTTCCCTGCTCTTATCCGTTGCAGTGGTACTGAACTACCTTGTTCCAGAAAAAGTCTTTCTGTATATCTCATCTGTAGCGACGGTTGCCGTGATCACCAGCTGGGCATTGATCTTGCTCGCCCACTTGCGCTTTCGCAAAGTGAACCGTACGACCGCATTCAACATGCCATTTTATCCTTATTCTTCTTATTTTGCTTTAGCTTTTCTGGGGATTGTGGTCATCCTAATGGCTTATGTCGATTCGACAGCGATCGCCCTCATCGTGGCCCCAGTTTGGTATCTATTGGTATTTGTCAGCTACCACGTGCGACAACGAATCGCGACAAAGCGGGAAAAGCCAGCCGCAACCTCATAAAGGCACAAAAACCTCCGCTTGGTGATCTGCCATCTAGCGGAGGTTTTCACATGCCGATTTTTCACATTTCGCTATGCCCAGATGTACGGGCTACCCGGGTGTCCAACCAAGCGAGAATATCCCGGTACACTTCTTCTTTGTTCGTTTCGTTTAACATCTCATGCCGCCCGTCCGGATACAATTTCAGCACCACGTCTTTGATGCCGATCTGCTTGAATTGCTGATAGGTTTTGCGCACCCCTTTTCCGTTTTGGCCAACTGGGTCCTTGTCTCCTGACAGCAGAAAAATGGGCAGTTCGTTGGGAATGCGTGCCAATCCCTCTACTTCGTCCATTTGTTTGATCCCTGTCAGCAAATCGCAAAAGAAATTGGCGGTGGGAACCTCCCCGCACAGCGGATCTTGCACATACTTGTCCACTTCCTGCGGGTCGCGGCTCAACCAATCAAACGGTGTGCGAGCGGGTCGAAACGGCTTATTGAAATTGCCGAAAGAAAGCGCGTTCATCAGCACACTTCTAGCCCTTTTCCCCCTGAGCCGACATTCGATTTTGGCGATAAGAATGCCCAACGAACTCATCACCCTCCGACCTGCCCCCGTGCCGGACAAGATCAGCCCAGCCAGCTCCTCCCCATGCTGTTGGATGTAGGTTCGCGAAAGAAATGAGCCCATGCTGTGGCCAAATAAAAACAGAGGGAGATTGGGAACTTCGTCCTTGATTAACTTGGTTAAACGGTACATGTCGTCAACTGCAAGCTCCCAGCCATTCTCATCGGCAAAATGCCCCAAGACTTCGCAACTCCCCGCCGATTTCCCTAGACCGCGGTGATCGTTGGCATAGACATGATATCCAGCCTCGGTCAATACCGCAGCAAAGTCGGCATATCGCCCTGAATGCTCCGCCATCCCATGGGCGATCTGGACAATTCCTTTCGCCTTGGGCCCACTCATCCATTTGTTCACATGGATTTTTACACCATCTGACGAAGGAAATGTAAATGAAACCGGCTTCATCTTCTCAGAACCTTTCTTTGCGGTTACATGTAGTATTAGTTATTACTCTTTTAACATAGCAAGTATTAGAAAAGTTGTGTAGAACCTTTGCGAGAAACACTGGAAATCTTCTTTCTTTGCGCACAAATTGGTCATATTTACTGCGGCATGCACCCTCTCCTTTTTCTTTTAAAAACATATCTATATATCAATGGTAGATTTGATCGAAACCAACCGATCAAATCTACTAAATACCATATTCAAAAGGAGAGATTTGCATGTTCGACGCTCACTTTTTCTGCTGGGAAGACCATCACCACAAAAAGAAGCATTCCCGCAAGAAGAATGTCAATGTCAATGTGAACAAAAACAAAAACAAAAACTCCAACAAAAACAACATCTACATTGACATCGACATCGATCTCCACAAAAAAGGCAAGAAAAAACATCACCACAAAAAACACGACCATCACAAAAAGCACCACCACCATCATCACTACGGCTATTAAGCCGGTTCCGTAAGACAGCCACCTCACTCTGGCTCGAGTGAGGTGGCTTTTTCATCACACTCAAAGTTTCCTTGTGTACAAGCCGTTTGCCCATTGTTTCTAGCAAGACATTCATAATAAGCCGGACAAAAACAAAGACTATGCTTCATAGGAACATTTCGCGCATGGCGGATAGAGGTGAATGAGGATGTTTTTTCGAGTCGGAAAAACAAAACAGCGCAGACAAAAACAGGATGTTAAGTCAATTGAAACTTCTGTCTCCACCAAACTGGCTGAGAATGTGGAAGCCTTGAATCAGCGATTTGCTTCTTCCCCCGACTTAATCATCAAGGAGTTGCAAAATAGCTCTGGACAGAAAGCAGCTCTTGTATACTTAGAAAATCTAGTCGACAAAACGGCCATCAATGACCAAATCTTGCGCCCCTTGATGATCGAAAATACAGCGTTTGACCCCGCCAGCATTCCTATTCACAAAACATCGACTACACGCGCCATGGACCAAATCGAATCATCCATCTTCATAGGGAAAAGCGTGTTGTTGGTGGATGGGCAACCGTGGGCGATCATATTTAACACACAAGGATGGCCGCAACGGTCCATCAAAGAACCTCAAATAGAATCGACGCTCAAAGGCGGACACCAGGGTCTGGTGGAAACAGTGGGGCTAAATATCGCCTTGATCCGGCGTTACTTGCCCCACCGAGAGTTAATGTTAACAAAAACCCTCGTCGGGGAGCGGAGCCAAACAACCGTGTTCCTCCTCTATTTGCGTGACATTTGCCAACCAGAACTGGTGAAGGAATTGGAAAACCGGATCGATCGCATCAAAATTGATGCGCTGATTAACGCCGGGGAACTGGAGGAGTATTTGGAGGACCATTGGTTTACCGTTTTTCCCCAGTTTATGCAGACAGAGCGGCCGGACACGATTGTCTCTCAGTTGCTGCAAGGGCGCATCGTCCTCATCGTCGACAACTCCCCCGTGGCGCTGGTGGGTCCGATGAACTTCACCTCTTTCTTCCAAAACGTGGACGATTACAGTTTACGTTGGATATTGGCTTCTTTCTTGCGTTTCATGCGTTTTTTCGCTTTCCTCATCGCTATCAGTTTACCGGCGTTTTATATCGCTACCATCTCTTTTAACTATGAAATCTTGCCAATCGACTTGATGATCTCCATCGGCATGTCCAGGGAAAGGGTTCCATTTCCTCCTTTGTTGGAAGCATTCATCATGGAAGTGACCATTGAAATGATCCGGGAAGCTGGTGTGCGACTTCCATCACCAATCGGGCAAACCATCGGGGTGGTCGGGGGGATCGTCATCGGGCAGGCGGCGGTCCAAGCCGGTATTGTGAGCAACGTCATGGTGATTGTCGTGGCATTGACAGCGATCTCTTCCTATATCATCCCTAACTATGACATGGCTTCGGCAATCCGCCTGATCCGCTTCCCACTGATGATCATCGCTTCGATGTTCGGAATGGTGGGTATTGCCATTGGGATGATGATTCTTTCCATCCACATTGTAACGACCACTTCGTTGGGATACCCTTATGGTAGCCCGATCGCTCCCATCCGTCTTCCCGATTGGAAAGATACTTGGTACAGATTACCCTTGTGGAAAATGGATAAACGCCCGATCTCGGCCGATCCCCGGCAAAGCATGAGACAAGGCCACAGCAGAAAGAGTGGGAAGAACTGATGGAAATGCCGGAAAAGGGACGATTGTCACTAAGCCAATTTACATTCACCATCTATAAAACGCAAGTTGGGATCGCCGTATTGTCGATTGCGCGCGAGGTGGGGCAATACGCAGGCAGGGACAGCTGGATTTCCATCCTTATCGGTTGGCTCATCACCATGGTCTTCAGCCTGTTGATCATTAACATAATGAAAAAACATCCCGACAAAACCTTGTTTGACATCTTGCCCATCTATTTCGGGAAATGGTTGGGCGGCGCCTTCACCCTCGTTTGGGCGGCGTATGGCTTGTACGCTTCTTTCTCTACATTTTACGCCACCCTGTTCCTGATCCAGGTGTGGATTTTGCCAAACACCCCCACCTTTTCGTTGTATGTGCTTTTTCTGATCCCTGTGTACATGCTGTGCCGGCACGGTATCATCGCCATCGGCCACTACTCTGACTTTGTTTACTTGTTCTGCTCATGGATGCCGATGTTGCTCCTGTTTTCAGTTCATGATGCGCACTGGCTCAATCTCTTGCCCATTGCCGCAGAAGGATGGCTTCCGATTATCACCGGAGTCCAATCGACACTTCCCCCCTTTCTCGGATTTGAGATGGCTTTCATCCTGTATCCTTACTTGCAGGAGAAAAAAAAGGCCACGAAAGGCGTTTTGATCGCCAGCACCTTGTCGATGATGGTGTACTTGCTTGTGATCATCTTGGCAAACATTATCTTCAGCGACAAAGAAATACAAACGTGGATTTGGCCAACTCTGGCCTTGCTCAAACCGATCCAGTTCGCCTTTTTGGAGAGATTGGAAATCCTATTCCTCTCTTTTTACACGATCATTCAGTTGATGACCGTCATTCCTTATCTATATTTGGCATTGCGCGGATTGACGCAGCTGACGCGCAAGTCGGCATACCATCCTCTGTTACTCTTCATGGTGGCGGCCATCGCGGTCAGTTCCCTTTTTGTGGACATGACCAATGAAAGGATCGAACGATTTCTGGATTGGCTTTCCCATGCCGGATTGGTTATGGCGTTCGGTTTTGTCGCGTTTTTGTGGACGGTCAGCCAACTGCGGCATCTGATCCAAAGGAGGAGAGCGATGTGAAGCGTTGGTGCCACGCTATTCTCGTCTGCCTATCGCTATTGACCCTTACTGGTTGCGGTGACCAGCTTTATTTGGAAAACGCCGATATTCCGCTCAGTGTCGGATTGGATATGGATGATGAGGGTAACATTATCGTTGTCTATTCCTCACCCGTATTCCACGAAGAAGCGAGTAAAAAAACGCATTTCGAGCAATCCACCGCCTTGTCGTTTCGGCAAAACAGAAAACTGCTCAATTCACAAAGCCAAGGAAACGTCATCGCCGGCAAAATCCAAAACCTGATCATCAGCAAGCAGATGTTGAAACGAATCAATGCCTTTCCTATTCTGGACGTGATTTTCCGCGATCCCAAAAGTGAAATCAACGCCAGAGCCCTCGTTGTGGACGGTTCACTTGAAGATCTGCAAAACATCTCGATGGAAGACAAGGGCCGCTTGGGCATCGCCATCCGCGACACAATCGATGCGGCCCATCAAGTCAGTTCGACCGTGCTCACTCGCGTGATTGATTTTCGCGGTCAAATGTTGGACAACCGGGTGACCCCTTATCTCACGGAAATGCGCATCCGGGGACAAGATTACGCAATCACGGGCACCGCTCTGCTGAACAAAGACGGGAAATACGCTACTTCCCTCGATCAAAACGAAAGCTCGCTTTTGCTCCTGCTTCAGCACCAAACGGAGTACCCCCTGCAACTACCGTTTACGGCTCCCCTGCAACTGCCGTTTACGACTCCGCCCAACATGGCGCCAAGCGACCCAACGATGTCCCAGATGAATGTGAGCCTTACAATCAACCGGTACAAAATCAGCTCCGATTATGCACAAGGAAGGTTTCATTTTGAGTTTCAAGTGGATTTAACCGCCAATCTCTCTGAGCGCACCTTCCCGTTCGACATGAAAACCGAGAGAAGAAAATTGGAACAGGTTATTGAAAAGCAATTGCAGCAAAAACTTGAGCGCTTGATAGCCAAAATCCAACATCACCGACTGGATCCGATGGGCTTGGGTCGGGTAGCGCAGGCATATCATTATCCCATATGGAAACAGGTACAAAACAATTGGCCGGAAACATTGGCCAAGGCCGATATCCGCGTAACTCCCCATGTCACGATCAAAAGCTATGGCATCACTTTTTAGCGGCCGCCGGGACGGGGTCCTCCTTCCTCTTCTTCCGGTTGATACAGCCTTCCACCATCCGGCAATAGCTGGATTTCTGGGAAATAGTATCTCAGTTTGATCAAGAAATAATCTGTTTCACTAAAATGATGCTCCAAAAACCTTAACGTGGTTTTATTCAACACTTGTCGTTTGCGGTATAGACGGGTAACCGTCTCCACATACCGGTAAAACCGCTTTACCACATCTGCCGTTTCATGGCCCAACAAAGCGAGGCGGGGGTAAATTTCAGACTCGGAATAAGGAAACATAGCCATGGACTGGGCTTGCGACAGAAGGGATCTGAAAAGATTTCTAAATCGCTCGGACCGGGTGGCCACGATCGTTTCCAACGGATCGAGCATATTGATCAACAGAATGGAATGCCCTAACTGATCGATCAACCACGTGTTTAACAGCGACAACAACGGTAAATGGGGAGGCTGCATCCCTTTCACATAGTACGAGAGCAAGCGAATGTATTCCTTCGCTTCTAGCAAGGTTCCGTTAAAATAACTGGGTGACAGCGAAAGTACCACCTCGTTGTTGATTCGCCTCTTTTGCAATCCTTCCTCAAACTGGCAATAACGGAAAGCCGCCGCATACGCCCGTTGGGCAAACTCCACATTCGTGGGCGCATTAACTGGGGCATGGGGATCCATCCCAGAAAGCTCCGACAGCAACTCGCGAAACTCATGCATAAAAGCGCATGCTTGGGTGACCGCTTCCGTTTCGCCCGGTGACAAATTCTCATACACAAACAGCGCGTGTTCGTATAGAATTTGTAACCAAAAACGATGCTCTTGCCACACGGTTAAGGACATATTGTTCCCCCACTCATAACCTTTTTAACTAACATATGGAAGCATGACCGCAAATATGAAAACATACCCGTCGCTTCCCCTGGCATCTACATAGGGGATCAGTCACATGCGTGGCTCTGGGGCATTCCTAAACAGCGGCCAAACCCTTTTTGGACATTAAAAACAGGATCGACTCACACCCGTGTCGATCCTGTTTTCTTTCATCACCTATATCGCCGGTTGGTTTGAAAGGGAGCACTATCTATTCAAGCCGTTTCGTCCCGTCGCACTCCGTCCTTTTTTTGCCAAGTGATAAAGAGGAAGAAGAGTAGGAAAACGGTGAACAAAGCGACACCAAGCCATTCTAACTCCAATTCCGCCTGCGGTTTAAAATAGATGAACAGCTCATAAAAACCGATGCCGTAAGCCAACAGCACAATTAACCAACCCATGGTAAGCGATACCCATTTACTGGTTTGGTCACTTCCTTTGAGGGAACGGTAGATGATGACGGAATCAAGCGTATCGGTGATCACCATACCGACCGTAAACGTCACGCCCAGCATGAGGGGCATCCACTCGGAACTATTTCCTGCGGCCAACGCCCAGACAGATGTTTGGCTCACCGTGTCGGCGGCGAGGGCCAACACCCCGCCGATCAGGACGATCAGAAAGGGGTTGCTGGTTTCGCGCAAGGAGCGGGGAATCCATTTCCCTTTCACTCCTTGCGGTTGAAACGGCTCCTGCTTATTGGTCCATTTCACCAGATTAAATATGTTGAGGGTGCCGATCGTTAACAAAGTGATAATGGACATCCAGGTAGCCACTTCATCAAAATAATCAGGGAAGGTGAACATCTGACTGACGACCCCGATGATCACAGCCACGCCAGTGACAACCAAGCCATGCCCCAATGAAAAAAAGGTGCCTACCCAACGGGCCATGGTATTCCGCTTATGCCAATTGTATCGCGTCAATCCGTCGATGCAGGCCAGATGGTCCGCATCCAACCCATGCTTCAACCCCAAGGCGAACACCAATGCAAACAACGACCATTCTCCCATCAATCAATCTCCCCCTCGCATGGTATTCAACTAGAATTCAATCCCCTTGACAGCGGACACACCAGCATCATAATAATGTTTCACCGGTTCGATCCGCGACACCAGATCAGCACGTTCCATCACTTCCGGCAAGGCGTTGCGCCCCGTCAGCACCAAATGCGTATGCTTCGGCCGCTGTTCGATTAAGGACAGCACTTCCGCCCGCGGCAAAACATCGTCGATGGGGAACGAAGTGATCGCCAATGCATTATTGATTTCATCGAGAATAGCAACATCATACTCTCCACTCATGACCCGCTCTTTCACCACCATCCAGGCCTCTGCCAATGCGGTGCGATGCTCTTCCGGTGTTTTGGTCCAAGTGAAGCCGACGCCCAATGGTCGCACCTCCACGCCCAGTTTTTTCAGTGCCAATTGTTCACCATAGGTGCGTTGCGGCGATTTGATGAATTGCCAAATCCCCACCCGTTGCCCCCGGCCTACCGCTCGCAAGGCGAGTCCCAGCGACGCCGTCGTTTTTCCTTTGCCGTCTCCGGTATAAACCAGTGTCAATCCTTGCCGGCCGGCTTTAGCTCGCTCAGGCATATTCCCCACTCCTTTGTTGCCGGGCTTTTGTGCAATGTTGCAAAAAGCGAGCGGCAATGCGTGAATTGGAAACGAAGTGAAGGTGTGTGTACCCGGCCAACACGTTGGCTTGGGCATACCCTTCCTTCATCTCCCCTCGCCGTCCCTCACTTGTGTAAGCAAACGGCCAGGTCGATCCGGCCTCAGGCTCCAGCGAAGAGTAATGGAATTCATGTCCACGGGCCGACTCGCCCTTGGCAAATAACAAGTTGTCATCCGTGGCCCGCACTTCCCGATATCCCAATGCACTTAAGCGGTGTTGCATCCGCACCCGACCAGGGATGAAGCCGACCATGGGATATACTTGCCCCGAAGTGGTTTCAATGGATCGCGCCAAATACATATATCCACCACACTCTGCAAACACGGGCTTCCCGCACTGGATGAAACGACGGATGGACTGTTTAGTCCGTTCATTGCGGGATAAGCGTTCCGCAAACTCCTCGGGGAAGCCTCCGCCGATCAACAGGCCATCCGCTTCTTCCGGCACGGCTTCGTCAGCCAACGGGCTAAAAAACACCAATTTCGCCCCCAGTCGCTCCAATAACTCCAGGTTTTCTGGATAATAAAAATGAAAAGCAGAATCTTTCGCCACCGCCACCACCGGCGCTCCTGGCAAAACAGGCACCGCATCCAGATATGAGGATGATGGCATCGATAGAGGAGGGGCATCTTGCGCAATCGCGAGCAAACGCTCCATATCCACACCTTGTTCGACCTTGTCAGCCAATTGGGCAAACAAATCCTCGCATTCCCCACGTTCAACCGCAGGCACCAGTCCCAAGTGGCGTTCCGGCAACGTCATCGACTCATCCCGGGCCAGCCAACCCAATACCGGGATACCGCATTCTTGCTCAATCGCCGCTTTCACCAACCGGTAATGCCCTTTGCTTCCCGCCCGGTTGGCAATCACTCCCCTGATCGCCACCTGGGGATTTAACCGCTGGTATCCTAGCACAACCGCCGCCGCACTGCGGGCCATGCTGTGTACATTCACAACGAGGATGACTGGACAGTCGAGCGCCATGGCAATCGAAGCGCTACTGCCTTGTTCGCTGAGCGGATCTTTGCCGTCGTACAACCCCATTACTCCTTCGACCACGGACAAATCAGCCCCGTCACTGCCGCGGATGAAACATTCGCGCATGTTCTCCTCGGTCAACATCCAGGTGTCCACATTGCGCGACACCCTACCTGTCACCGCCGTGTGGTAAGTAGGATCAATATAGTCAGGACCGCACTTAAACCCCTGCACTTTCAGTCCCCGGCGCCGGAAAGCCGCCATGACGCCCAAGGTGATCGTCGTCTTTCCTACGCCACTGCCTGTCCCGGCAATCAGCAATCTTGGCCGTTTCATCATCGTCTTATCACTTCCTTCACTGAGGGAAAAGGAACTTGGGCAATCGATATCGTCACATTGCCCGCCTTCTTTTTAGTGAGTAACCATTCTGTCGCTCCCGCCGACAAAAGCGCGGCAGGCTCACTGACACCGTAAGCGCCAGTGTAACGGTAAACGGTGGGGGAAGGGTCAGGCAAGGTGACCGTGTTGAGTTCATCCGGGGTGTACGTGTCCAAGCGCCAACCATATTTTTTGCAGACAGACAACAAACCCGGCTCTTCTTTTTTCAAGTCAATCGTCGCCACATTGCGGACACTACGCAGAGAAAAACGCTGTTCGTTCAGCGTTTGCACGATCACATGCTCAATCTCTTCCGCCGACGTCCCCTTGTTGCACCCGATGCCCAACACCAACACCTTGGGTCGGTAGAGCACCCCGTTATGCAAATAGCGCTGTTCTTCTTGTTCGTCCAAGAGGCGGTGCGTCACCACCAACGCCGCGTCAAATTTCGCTTGGTCGGCTTCTGCACATGAATCAACCACGCGAATATGATCAGGCAACGGGCGGTCATAATCCCACCAGTACGGTTCCCCCGATTCCTGGATCACTGCTACCCGCTCTTCATTCACCACCGCTGCGCTCACTGGAGTAGCCTTGGCGAAGCTTTCAATCTCCCAACCAAAGGAACGGCCAAACAAATCGACAGCGATCGTTTGCTGAACATCGGAAGCCGTAGTGATGACCGGCGTCGCCCCTACTTGAGCGGCCACGCGCTTCGCCAGTTCGTTGGCACCACCCAGATGACCCGACAACACACTGATGGCAAATTTCCCTTTGTCGTCCACCACCACAACGGCGGGGTCTGTCTTTTTGTCTTGCAAGATCGGGGCGATCATGCGCACTACCGCACCTAAAGAGATGAACAGGACAATGCCGTCATACCGGCGGAACAAATCCGGAAGAATATGTTTGACTGAGCCTTGAAACAGCACAATTGACCGCGCCGCCTCATCCCCGCGCGCAAACTTGTCCATATAATAGACATCGGCCTGTTCCAACTGTTCTTGCAACCGGCGCACCATATGCACTCCGTGTTTGGTGATGGCCACGAAAGCAAGGGGTCGCTTCATGCGCCATCCACCCCTTTTCGAAACCCATGTGTGAACGTCTTGTCGTACAGGCGAGAGCGAAACGCGCCCCCATCCGCCAACCGGGATGGGTCCAAAGCCCACCCGGCCAAAATCATGGCATGACTACGAATGCCTGCTCGGCGCATCTCCTCGTCTAAGTTACCGAGCGTGGTGCGGAGAATGCGTTGATCTGGCCAAGTAGCCCGTTGCACCACTGCGACAGGGGTTTCATCCGCCCAGCCGGCTTCCCGCAGTTCGCGCACCACTTTCTTAGTCAGGGTAGCGCTTAAAAACAGAGCCAGTGTGGCGTGATGGGCGGCAAGCGTTGATAGCTTCTCACGCTCCGGCACGGGTGTCCGCCCTTCTGCGCGGGTCAGGATGACCGTTTGCGTCAACTCGGGGATCGTCAATTCCGCCCCCAAAACGGCCGCTGCGGCAAACACGGAGCTAACACCTGGAATGATCTCCACTTCAACCCCATACTTCTTCAACTCCACCATCTGCTCAAAAATCGCACCGAATACGGCGGGGTCACCGGTATGTACCCGGGCCACACTACGCCCTTGACGCACATGAACCACCATGCAATCAACCAGTTGCCCCAACTCCATCCCTGAACTTGGCACAACGGTCGCTTCTGGTTTGGCTCTGGCGATCAAGGCTTCATTCACCAGTGAATCAGTGTACAACACCACATCGGCCGTCTCAATGATCCGCATGCCTTTCACCGTGATCAACTCAGGATCGCCAGGGCCCGCTCCCACGATATACACTTTAGCCGCCAACGCTGTCATTTCCTCACCACCATCAATGAAAGATATCCCAACTTCTTCCCTCTTAACTCCCGCACATCCCACCAGATCTGCTCTTCGGGCGAGCTCACTTTGCTCACCACCGCCGCCCGGTCAAGCAGATCCAGTTCGTCCAGAATGTCAAGCAACAAGTCGAGCACTTTGGCCACTTTTAAAAACACCACAGCGTCATGCGTTTGTAGCACCTGTCGCATCGCTTCCCGATCGGCCGTCGCCGGTGCGATAACCACTTGCTCATCCCCATCCGCCAAGGGAAGGTGCAAGCGGGACGCAGCTCCATTCACTGACGAAATGCCGGGGATGGACATGATTTCCACTTGCGGATGAAGCTTCCGCATCCGGCGCCCCAGATGAATAAAGGTGCTGTACAGCATGGGATCGCCCTCTGTCACGAAAGCGACATCTTTCCCCTGTGCCAGATGGGACCACACCGTCGCCACTGTTTGATCCCACTCTCGCGACAAAACGTCCGGATCGCGCGTCATCGGAAAAATCAAGCCAACCATCTCTTTTTCCTGGGCTTTTACATACTGCTCCACAATGGACAAGGCATAGCTTTTTTCACCCTTGCGTTTTTTGGGATAAGCGATGACGCGGGTTTCCTTCAACATGCGATAAGCCTTCACGGTAAGCAATTCGGGATCGCCTGGCCCTACTCCGATGCCAATCAGTTTGCCATAACGCGCTTCATTGCTCATGTACATCCCCCTCTTCCCCATCCGGCCGCCATGCAGCGATGACATATGTCGGATTGAGCGCGGCAAATCGGGTCATATTCAGAATCGGCTTGCTCCGCGACACTTGCATAAGCGTCACCCGCACCGCCATGCCCGCCGCTTCCAAGCCGGCCAAAGCAGTCGACAGTGTTTCAATCGTGGCGGCATTGATAACCAATCGACCACCCGTCCGCAATCGGGAACAACACACCGTAAGTAGCTCGGACAGCTCTCCACCACTCCCGCCGATGAATATCGCGTCAGGATCAGGCAACTTGTCCAACCCTTGGGGCGCTTTGGTGTGAACGGCGTGGATGTCGGCACGGAACTTGATGCAGTTCGCTTCGATGTTGGCGATGTCCGCCTCATTTTTCTCAATTGCATACACTTGGCCGTGCGTTGCGCACTTAGCAGCCTCGATCGCCACTGAACCGGAACCGGCTCCAATGTCCCAGACAACACTTTCTTTCTGCAAACGCATCTCTGTCAGGCTGAGCAGGCGAATCTCTTTTTTCGTAATCAGCCCTTTATCCGGCTTGCGCTGAATGAAGGCATCATCATCCATGCCCATGAACCAAGGCTGGCTTCGTGCCCCTTCCCGGCGTTTTAAGATCACGATGTTGAGTGGAGAAAACTCCGCTTGCGCCATTGGCTCCAACTCCCACCAGCCCGCCCGTTCATCCGCGCCGCCCAAATTCTCAGCCACAAACGCCTTGTATTCAGTCATGCCGAACCGCAACAAATAGTTGGCAATTGCCCCAGGCGTATTCTGGTCATCCGTCAGTAGCGCCACCATATCCTGCCCGTCGATGCGTTGGGCCAAGCCGAACAACGGGCGGCCATGGAGACTTTCTACCGGTACCCCTTGCCAACTTTCCCCCATGCGGGCGAACGCCAGCTGTAACGAACTCACATGGGGAAGAATCTCCACCCGCTCTCCGCCGAGACGCCGCACCAGCAAGCGACCAATTCCATAGAATAGGGGGTCGCCCGAAGCGAGCACAACCACGCGCCGCTCCGCCATCACTTCGGCAATGCGGCCGATCATGCCCATGATGCCGCCTTTGAGTACCCACTTCTCTCCCCTATGCTCAGGAAAATAAGCCAAATGGCGCTCTCCGCCGATCAAAACATCCGCTTCTTCAATCCATTTCCGGCAATGCGGGGGGAGTCCATCTTTCCCGTCCGCACCGATCCCAATCAGTTTCACCATCTGTGCCACTCCATTCCGCCCTCCCCAACAGTTCACCCTTCATTTTCACCAACACCGTTTCAATCGTCAGGCCTCCATCCACATGCCGCAAGCCTTGACGGCAGACCAACTGGCTCAACCGCGTGAAAAACGACATCCGCCCGGCTTCTTCCATCAGCTGGCCCGCGTGGGTCGCGCTGTTAGCCTCACGTACCGCCTGCACCAAATCGGGGGGTGCCCCCACTTCCTCCGCCACCGCCGCCAAAAAACCAAAGTCGACCGCGGCGCTTTTGGAGTGAACCATCATCACACCTTGGGCTACCTTGGAAAACTTGCCCATCATCCCTACTAAACTCACTCGTTCCACTCCGGCCCGTTTGGCGTGTTTCAATGCAAAACCTACAAAATCGCCCATCTGGATAAAAGCTTCTTCCGGCAGATGAGGGAAACACTTCATCGCATGTTTTTCACTGCTACCACCCGTAGTCAACACGAGATGACGGCAACCATTGGCTTTGGCCACTTGGATCGCCTGCGCCACACTGGCCCGGTAAGCAGCAGTTGAGAACGGAACCACGATCCCCCGCGTACCCAAGATGGAAATGCCACCGATAATTCCTAAACGGGCGTTCAACGTTTTCTGGGCGATCACTTCCCCTTCTGGAACAGAGATGACCACTTTGACACCCCGGTTCACCCCATGTTCGGCTAGCACCGTCTCCACCGTCTCCCTGATCATCCGCCGGGGCACCGGGTTGATGGCCGCTTCCCCCTCCGGAATCGGCAAGCCCGGCTTAGTCACCCGACCCACACCGACACCACCGTCAATCTCGATTCCTTGTTCACGCAACCAGGTGACGGTGGACACAATCGTCGCCCCATGCGTGGCATCGGGGTCATCCCCGCCGTCTTTGACCGTACTGGCTCGCGCATGGTTTCCATCCATCCGTACCTCATCCATGGCAAACACCGCCTTTTGGCCGATCGGCAAGCGGATCGTCACCTCTCGGACGGCTTCCCCGGTGATCAACGAGAGCAAAGCTGCTTTGGTCGCCGCCGTCGCGCAGGCTCCCGTAGTATATCCCGTACGGAGCGGCTTTTCTTCGCTTGCTGCCTGCGTTGACTTCATGTCACGCTTTCATCTCCCGTTCAGCCATCATGGCTAAGGCATTTACAATCGCCACCGCCGTCGGACTGCCTCCCTTGCGGCCCAAGTTGGTGATAAATGGTACATTTAGCTTCAACAGCTCCTCTTTCGACTCCGCCGCAGATACAAAACCTACAGGCACACCCACGATGAGCCCTGGTTTGGCCACCCCCTCCCGAACCAGGCGAATCAATTCCAAAAGCGCCGTGGGGGCGTTGCCGATCGCGAAAATGCCGCCTTCGGCCTCGGCGACTGCTTTCCTCATCGCCACAATCGCTCTGGTCGTCCCCAACCGTTTGGCTTCTGCCATCACATCGCTGTCAGAGATATACACTCGCACATCGCTACCAAATTTCCCTAAACGCATTTTGTTGATCCCCACCTGCACCATCTGCACATCAGCCACGATTGGCTTGCCGGCTTGGATCGCTTGGATGCCCGCTCGCACTGCATCAGGATGAAACACAACACTTCGACCCAACTCAAAGTCGGCGGTTGCATGAATTACCCTCTGCACAATGGGAAATTGCTCCGGCGCAAAATCATGTGCCCCCAATTCGTCGGCAATCATTTGAAAGCTTAAATTCTCAATCTCCTGAGGTTTAGTGGTGACGGGACGAAAAGACTCACTCATGGAACATTCCTCCTAATTCTGCTCGCACCTGATCTAGCACTTGATCGATCTTATCCAAGGCGCGGCCATATTCGATCCGCGGCCGGGAAATGAGCACCACATGTAACCCCAACTCCAAAGCGGCCTCCACCTTCTCATCGACCGAACCGATCTGCCCGCTCTCTTTGGTAATGACGGTGGTCACTTTATAATGTTGGTACAAGGCCTTGTTCAATTCTTTGCCAAACGGCCCTTGCATGGCGATGATATTCTTCTGCTCCAAACCCAACCGTTCGCATTTTTCCATGTTATCCTTGCGTGGCAACATCCGAGCAACCAACCGCACGCCCGGTTCCGGCAACAATCTCTGGACGAAGATGTCCAACGTTTTGCTCCCTGTCGTCAGCATGACCACCCCTTTTCGGCGCGCCGCCGCTTCCGCCGCCTCTTGATAAGAGGATACGGTCTCGATGAGTGGATGACGCTCGCCCTTCCATTCCGGGCGTTCGTAGCGGAGATAGGGGATGCCTGCGCTATCAGCCGCCAGGATCGCATTTTTGGATGCTTCTTCGGCAAACGGGTGGCTGGCGTCCACCACCATGGCAGCACCTTGTTCCTTTAGAACGGCAACCATTTCATCCGCCGTCAATCGGCCCACCCGCACAGAAACGCCTGCTTCCCGCAAGCTGACGGCGGCACTTTCGGTCACAACCGAGGCCACGAGTGGATACCCTTCTTGTTGCAACAAACAAGCCAACTCACGGGCATCACTTGTTCCGGCCAACAGAAAAATCACTGCTGTTCCCCCTTCAATGGTCATGGTGGTGATGATGGTCATGATGATGGTGGTGTCCGGTAGCGACCGCCTGTTTGGCCAAGGTTTCCCAGTCCAACGCCTGCCCCTGCTCCAACTGGTCGACGCGGTGTTTCCAGATATCCACCAGCCCTTCGTCACACCCGAGGTAAGAAACCATCACCGCTTCTGCACCGACGTTGGTCTCATTAAACTCACGCACCATCCTCTCCATCCGCTTGATCAGCACGCCGGTAAATAAGAAATACGGCAACACCACCACCCGTTTGGCACCCAATCGAAGGCACCGGTTCAATCCTTCGTTAAGCCGTGGGTCCGTCACCCCGATGAAGCAAGCTTCCACCCACGGGACAGGCAAACGTTCCCACAACAGGCGGGTGATCTTATACAAGTCGCTGTTAGCGTTGGCATCACTCGATCCCCGCCCCACCAGCAACACGGCCGTCTCTTCCGTTTCCCCAACCCTAAGCAAGCTCTGAAGCCGCGCTTCCAAGATGGGCAATACCAATGGCTCCACCTCAAGCGCCCGCGCGTATACAAACCGAACATCGGGATAGGCCGCTTGCGCCTCCTGCAAAAATAAAGGAATGTGCACTTTGGCATGCCCTGCCATGAACAGCATCAGCGGAATCACTTTGATCGAAGTAGCCCCCCTGTCAACAGCTCTCTTCACTCCGGCATGCATGTCCGGCTGGGCAAATTCTAAGAAACAGGTCTCCACAATCGGTTCCGTAAACTTGGTCGCCATCTGTGCGGTGAATTGCAACAATTCTTCATTCCCCTCAGCATCACGGCTTCCATGACCCACAAACAATATCGCTTCCATCTCGCTCTCTCCCATCCGTTGAAATTGGACGCGACCTGTGCGCCACATGCTCTTCCGAGCCAGAACGATGGACTCACCCTGCCTAATCGCCACAAGCTAGCGGTTCAATCGTGATCTGGCCTTCGGTGTATCGGAACCCGCCAATCTCTTCCACCCGTTTGAAGAATTTATGGAAGCGCTCATTGGGCTCAGCCTGTTCTTTGTAGGCGCGCACCGTTTGTTCAACCGCGGCGATCAACTCATCAGGGGTGAGCCCTTCCGCCACCCGTTTGGCCACTTGGGCGTTGCGCCCAATTTTCTTGCCTCCCAAAAATAAATCATACGTGCCACGGCGATGTACGATTGCAATATCCTCAGTCACCGCTCCGTAGCAAGCCATCGCACAACCGTTAAACCCAATCTTCAGCTCCTTAGGGACACCCAAGCCCCCAATCCGTTTCTGTAATTCCTCCAACTGCGGGATCGACTCCCCCTTGTCCCCATCACAAAAATCACAAGCCTTCAGTTGGACTACATTACCTACTGGCTCCAGAAGAAGTCCCGCCGCGCTCAACTGCTCCACCACGCGATCCGGGTTTTCCGTCGGCACTTTCAGCAACAACCGGTGATCGGGCGTATAATGGATCTCACCCTCTGCCCCAGCCACCTCTGCCAGACAGCTCATCTGCTCCGGTGTGATTTTTTTCTCTGCCAAGCCCGCTGACACCGCCACTTCAAAAATCGACGCGACGCCTGTCTCGCGCCTTTCCAACATCGACAGCGCTTCTTCAGCTAACTGCACGGGACTCATCTCGTCTGCCGCGTCCGGCGCACCCTCAGCTTCGAGGGCCCACGGCTCTGCCTCTGGACGCAGGCGCTCGTGCGGTTTCAAAGCCTGCACGGTCTGGTCCAACGTATATTTGCGCTGATATCCGCGCGGCGTAATCATCAATCCTTCATGCACAAACGTGCTCCCATTGCCGATCAGCACGGTGGTGAGCATGCCAATCTCGTGATCCAGCATCCGGCCAAGGGTGGTCAACACCACCTGCTGCCGTTCGCGATACGCGCTCTTCACCAATCCCACCGGGGTATCCGGGGAACGATGTTTCAAAAGGATTTTTTGCGTTTCAATGATTTGCTTGGTTCTGCGCCCGCTACGGGGGTTGTACAAGGCAATGACGAAGTCGGCAGCAGCAGCGGCTTCAATCCGCTTTGAAATCACTTCCCATGGAGTCAGATGATCGCTCAAGCTGATGGTGCAAGCATCGTGCATCACCGGCGCTCCCAACAGCGAAGCGCATGAGTTGATCGCCGAAATTCCCGGGATCACCTCCACATCGATGCCGGTTTCCGGGTGCCACCCTTTTTCAATCAACACCTCGTAAACCAAACCGGCCATCCCGTACACACCAGCGTCACCGCTAGAAATCACCGCCACCTTTTTGCCAGCTTCCGCCAGCCTGACCGCCTCCTGCGCCCGGCTCACTTCTTCCGTCATTCCGGTGCGCACAATCTGTTGCGTCGTTAAAAGCGGACGGATAAGGTCTACATAGGTGTTGTACCCGACGATCACTTCACTCTCCATCAACGCAGAACGGGCACGCGCCGTTATGTGCTCCGCATGTCCCGGCCCAAACCCGACCAACAAGATCTTGCCGACTGGACGGCCCATCCAATCACCCCATCTCATGATATAATTGAATATTAATTCTATTAAAAATGTTCAACCATCAAAGCGAATAAAAGCTCCTTCCAACACACTTTGATCTGTCAGGAAAATGAAAAAACACCTTCCGCTCACTCGGGCAGAAAGTGTTTATAGGCGCAGAATCGCAGACACCAAGTAGACACATCCCACATGGGCACATGCATCTCTTGCCGTCCCTATAAACACCTCCCCATCCGCGTAGGTCAAGCGGTGTTGTCAGAAAAGGCAGGTCTCCTGGCTCATGGATCATCGTCTTAGTTTGAATCTGGCCTTCCCATCATCGACAAATGCAGTGGCCAAACTCAGACTCCCCATTCACAGTGGCGGGACCGCGTCGGATTCTCACCGATCTTCCCTCTTCGGGAGCGCAGATCTTGCGCTCCACCTTTTCCCACAAAGATATTCATTTTTTAACAAAATCATTATATTGAAATTGTAACTTACTAGCCTGCATATTTTCAATTTTTCCACCGGCATTATCGCAGAATAGACGCGTCATTTTAATCGGATGCTTTTAATTCCTTGATTATTCATAGTTGATTAACAGTTTAAATCAGGTCAACTTTCTGATAGAATACACACCCATTTCTGCGCCATTTCCATGCCGCTATCCAGGGCTCATTTTTCAAACACATACATCCTGCCGTTTGCCGGTGTGCCCAAGCGTGGCCCCTTAAATCCTCTTTTCAGGAGTTCTTGGCGCATGGACACCATCAGTATCCCATGGCTGACAATCAGCGTGTCTTCCCCGTTGCGGGACATGATTTCATCTATGACGTCCGTCAAGCGCCTCTGTACATCCTGTTTGACCTCTATTTGCGAGCGGTGATTGCAAAGCCAAGCTCCCCTCATAATCAAACCCCAGGCCCAAAGCGGCAATTTCACCTCTTGGTTGCGAAAAAGCGGACAGATCGGGATTTCACGCAATGCTTTTGTCACGGTGATCGGCCCTTGATAAATTTTGCGCGCTGTTTTTTCCGCCCGCGGCAAATCGCTGGTGAAACAGCGTTTCCATGCGATATTTCCTAAATCCACTTCGCCTTCTTCTATATCAGCGACATCATACTCCTGAATCCATTGCGATAATTCCTGTTGTGTCAGCAAAAATTTTTCGGAAATTCTTTCTTCACTTTAAAATGGCGAACCAAACCGATTTTCATGCATTCCATCCTTTCTGCTTGAAACAGCCGCCAGCGACCAGCGGAACAAGTGAATGAAAACAACGCGGAAATAACGAAGGGCTCGTATTTCAATCTCCTTTTCTCTCGCTTTATTCACTCATCGGGAAAAGATTCTCCGTACATCACTTTTATCTTAGAAGTTACTCATTTTGCCCCATCAACAATCCAATTATATAATATTTTTTATAATCTAATAAATAAAATTGCAGGAAGGGGCAAATCTCATATCCATGCCCGCTCAGTGCCAACCTGCGAGCTCATTGCAAAGCGAGGTGTATCTCAATGGCAATCACACGGCTTCACCCTGGACGGCGTTTGGTGGCCTACTAGGGTGTGTCTGGCAAATCAAGTCGGTAGGGTAGAAACGGCGGAAAAACCTTTTCTCGAGGAGGCCGATGCACAAGTGAAGCGAATGAGAAAATGGTTTTGAAGCCACTTGCGTCAAGAAGGCTGACACATCCATTTGTCCCACGCGGGTTGTCGGCTTATTGGTAGCATGTCCCTTAACGATGGCTGCGTCTTATGCGCATGGTTGCTGAACGCCGCTTTCAAAAAACTGACTTTTTTGGGGTGTTGATTATCTAAATCTGCGCTACGAGATTCCACGCCTATTTGACTTGAAAAAAAGCATTGAATTACCCTCTCAAATCTGCTAGCGTGGACGGAAGATGCGCGTTGATTTTCAATATAAGAGGAAGAGAACAATGAATCAAACACATTCTGTAAAACAAAAAACATACCAGTTTCTGATTATTTTATTACCTATTCTCGTGACCCAATTGACTCTGTTTTCAATGAACTTTTTCGATACGGTGATGTCAGGCCACGCCAGCGCCCGTGACTTAGCCGGGGTGGCGATCGGTTCTAGCATTTGGTCTCCCGTCTTCACTGGGTTGAACGGGATTTTGTTATCGTTGTCCCCGATCGTCTCCCAATTAGTCGGGGCCAAGCGGAACAACGAAGTGCCATTTAAAGTGATTCAAGGCATTTACTTGGCGGTGGCCATAGCAGCCGCGGTCATCCTATGCGGGACTTTTCTCCTTGATCCCATCCTGAACGGAATGAGCCTTGAAACGCAGGTTCGGCAGATCGCCCACGACTATTTAATCGCGCTGGCATTTGGCATTGTGCCACTATTTATCTATACCGTCTTGCGTTGTTTTATGGATGCGTTGGGTCAAACACGGGTCAGCATGTTCATCATCCTGCTGTCCTTGCCAATCAATGTCGGGTTGAATTATCTGCTGATCTTTGGCAAATGGGGCTTTCCCCGGTTGGGTGGGGTCGGAGCAGGTTATGCTACGGCGATTACGTATTGGTGCATCATGTTTATCAGCTTCGCAGTGATCGCTCGAGTCAAACCCTTTTCCGACTATCGCGTGTTCTCTCGATGGTTCCGACTGTCTTTGTCCGCATGGAAGGAACAATTGAAGATTGGCGTCCCCATCGGGTTTGCGATCTTCTTCGAAACCAGCATTTTCGCCGCCGTCACGCTACTAATGAGTGGTTATGACACGGCGACTATCGCCGCCCACCAAGCGGCGTTGAACTTCGCATCGTTCCTCTACATGGTGCCCTTGAGCATCTCCATGGCCTTGACCATCGCCGTCGGCTTTGAAGTGGGGGCGAAGAGGAGCAAAGACGCACGCCAATACAGCTTCCTAGGCATCGGGATCGCCCTCTTGATGTCCGTGATTTGCGCCATCGCGCTGATTCTCTTCAATGAGCAGGTGGCCGGATTTTATACTACCGACCCTACCGTATTGGAACTGACTAAACAATTTTTGATCTATGCCATCTTTTTCCAATTATCAGATGCCATCGCCACCCCCATTCAAGGGGCGTTGCGCGGGTACAAGGACGTCAACTCCGCATTTCTGGTAGCCCTCATCTCTTACTGGATCTTGGGGTTGCCGATCGGTTATCTGTTGGCAAACTACCTGGCATTCGGCGCGTTCGGTTACTGGATTGGCTTGATCTCCGGCTTGGCCTTCGGCGCGATCTTCCTGATGGGCCGCCTGATACGAATCCAACGCCGCCACTCAGCACCGTCTCCCGCCAGACAGTTGCGATGACCAACAAACCGGAATACAGCAGGCTGATATCGTCCATCACAAAAAAACAGCGCTCCCCACCATTTGGCTACACACTGGGGAGTGCTGTTTTTTATGAAGGCATAGGTGTCGGCGTCGGCGCCGCATAGCCATCCTTGTACTTGCTGTCGATGATTTGCCGAATCTCTTTCAACGATTTCCCCTCTTGCTTCAGCATGGCCGACTCCGCCGCAATATCTAGGCAAGTGCCGCATTTGGTGCCATGCGAATCCCATACGACCTGGCCGTTCGGTTTCATCTCGTGGATGAAGCAATCCAGATTGCTCTTATGTCCAACACTTTCTCCGCAACCGCAATAGCAGGGCATCGATTTCAACACATCGGCGTTCGCCGCGGCAATTTGGTAGATCTGCCCTACCTTGGGGTCTAACCCCTTCACAAATGAAGGCAACACTGTTACTCCCGCCGTCAATTCGCGAACATCACCGGCTACATGCTGTTGTCCGCCATGGTTAGCATGGCTCGTAGAATCGTGGGATTGTGCTCCCTCCTGAACGCCGCAACCGGCCAAACCGCCAACGATCATCAACGCACCCAGCGCGATCGCCCATTTTTTCTGTTGCACATGCATCCCCCTTTACCTCGAATTCGGAAAACCACATGAAAAATGATAACACACAATGCAACTAGGGTGTGTCTGGCAAATCAAGTTGGTGGGAAAGAATCGGCGGAAAAACCTATTCTCGAGGAGCGCCGATGCACAAGTGAAGCGAATGAGAAAATGGTTTTGGAGCCGCTGTCCTATTCATCAGACACGCCCTAGCCGCCGGGAACTTTTTGCCGACACTTTACAGCCGCAGAAGAGAGCGGGTGATCTGCATGCAGGCGCTTTTCACTTGCCTGATAGGATATGGTACCCTATCTTTATTAGGGCTTGCTTTCTTCCTTGGGGTTTTCGCGATGGCATATCAGACCAACTTTGGAATCTTTTGTTTACTTGACTTGGGGGTTATTGCTCATGTTACATATGTTGATTGCCGATGATGACGTGAACATCAGAGAACTGGTACGCTTTCATTTTCAGAAAGAAGGATTTACCGTGTTTGAAGTGGCAGATGGGGAAGATGCGATGCGAATTCTGGAAGAAGAGCAAATTCATTTGGCTGTGGTGGACATCATGATGCCGCGCAAAGACGGCTATGCGCTGTGCCAAGACATCCGCGATTTTTATGACATCCCCGTTATCATGCTGACAGCCAAGGATCAGCTACTTGACAAAGAAAAAGGGTTTCAGTCTGGAACCGATGATTATCTGGTCAAACCGTTTGAACCAAAAGAATTGCTGTTTCGGGCCAAAGCATTATTGCGGCGCTACCGCATGGTCAATGCGGATTGCATCCAACTCGGGCAGACAGTGATTGACCGCAAAAGCTATGAAGTGCGGTGCCGCGGACAGACGATTATCCTTCCTTTGAAGGAGTTCGCATTGTTGTCCCAACTAGCCAGCTATCCCCATCGCGTTTTCACGCGGGAAGAGCTTATTCATTTGATCTGGGGGCCAGACTTCGAAGGGGACATGCGCACGGTTGATGTGCATGTGAAAAGGTTAAGGGAACGATTTAAACATAAAACGCATGATTTCACCATCAAAACCGTACGGGGAATCGGATACAAATTGGAGGCCGACACACAGTGAAAACACTATACATGAGGTTTGTGGCCACGACCATTTTTATTATGTTACTGAGCGGATTGATCGCTTTTTTATTGAGCAACCTTTATTATCAAATCAAATTGAAACCTTACAATAACGAAAAAATCACCCGCATGGCCAAAAATGTCACATCGTTTTACCAAGCAAACTCCGAAGTCGACTTGCACCAGTATCTGGACAGCGTAGCCGATCTGGGTTATCAAATCGCTTTAACAGACGAACGCAAAAAACTGATAACATTCGGAAGGCCATTCAGCGGCACGACCTTGGCGCTGGCCGCCATTAACCACGTCTTGCGCGGACAAACATACCACGGCATCGCGCAATACCCCAAACAGATATTTGTGACCGGGTTTTTCGATGACGAATTGAGCAACACCATCGGCGTTCCCATTGATATCAAAGGGAAGCGCCACGCTCTTTTCATCCGACCCGACATTGAATATTTATTCGGGGAGATGCGGGTATTTTTCGCCGTGTTGGTCGCACTCACCATCGGCTTGAGTGTGGCTTTTGTGTTTGCTGGTACACATTACATCGTCAAACCGATCAGAATCCTGACTCGCGCCACGAAAATCGTCGCCCAAGGCAATTACAACCTTTCGTTAAATGTGGACCGCGAAGATGAAATCGGACAGCTGGCAAGGCATTTTACGCACATGGCCCAAAGCTTGCAACGCCTTGACGAGATGCGGCAGGAGTTTGTTTCCAACGTGTCCCACGAAATTCAATCCCCTCTGGCATCGATCCAAGGCTTTTCCAAAACATTGCAGTCGGAAGAGATTCCCCCTGCGCAACAAAAACATTATTTGTCTATCATCGAGAAAGAAAGCCATCGTTTGTCTTTGTTGAGCAAACAGCTGCTGACGTTGGCCTCCTTGGATAAAGAAGCCGGAGCGTTGGAAAAGACAACCTTTGATTTGGCCGACCAGATCAAACAAGTGGTTTTCATGATGGAGTGGCAATGGCGAAAAAAAGACTTGGCCATTGAGATGGAGTTACCGGAAACCTTCATTCAAGCCGACCCCAAATTGCTACATCAAGTGTGGATCAATTTGCTTACCAACAGCATCAAGTTCACTGAACGCGGGGGAACCATCACGATCAAAATTGACAAAGCACGTAAAAAAGAAATCGCCGTAATTGTTCAAGACACAGGGATCGGCATCCCGGAGCAGGATCTCCCGCGAATTTTCGACCGGTTTTACAAAGTAGACAAAGCCCGGGAACGGAATGATCATGGTAGCGGACTGGGACTAGCGATCGTCTATAAAATCATCGAAGCGCACCAAGGAAACATCGAAGTGGCAAGTCAAGAAAACAAAGGGACGACCTTCACCGTTCGCCTGCCCCAGATGTAACTTTCCATTCATTTGCCGTTCATATTTGCTTTCTATAATGGGGCCAGAACCACAGAAAAGGAGTGAATAAACTTGTTTCTGGCCCTAAGAGAGCTGAAATTTGCCAAGTTGCGCTATTTCCTGATCGGGTTTATCATGATTCTCATTTCCTGGCTGGTCTTCATTATCTCCGGCCTAGCCAATGGACTGTCCGCCGACAATGCCGCCGCGTTATTAAACATGAAGGCGGATCATTTCGTGATCCAGCCCGACTCTGAAAACAAACTAAACCGATCGCAGATCCCTGAGGATAAATGGACGGAAATCAAACAAATAACAGCCGGGACAGGAGCAACCCCGTTAGGACAAAAAATGCTGTCCGTCACCAAGGCGGGCACCAAAAACAAAATGGATGTCACCCTTTTCGCTATCGACGCGAACCAATTTCTAGCCCCCGTCATTACCGAAGGAAGCCACTTCAACAATACGGACAAAAACCAAGTGGTGGTGGATGCATCCCTTAAGCAAGAAGGAATTGGATTGGGGGATTGGCTCCAAGATCCCGAAACAAATCAAAAATGGAAAGTGGTTGGATTTACGGAAGGTCACACCTTCAGCCATTCACCAGTAGTGTTTATGAATTTAAAAGATTGGGACGATCTAATCCGCGCCAATCCGCAACTGAAACAAAGGTATTACAGCGCAATTGCATTACAAATGACTCCCTCTCAAGCTGACGAGCTGAAACGGGATGTGAGTGAGATCGATGTGATCACCAAAGAGGACGCGTTGCAGAATCTTCCCGGATATAAAGAAGAGCAAGGATCACTCTCCATGATGATTGTCTTTCTTTTTGTGATCGCTTCATTTGTACAAGCCGTGTTTTTCTATGTGATCACTCTGCAAAAAACCAATCAATTCGGCGTGTTAAAAGCGCTTGGCGCCAACACATCCGATCTGGCGCGCAGCCTGATGGGGCAAGTGATTTTGCTCACCGTCACAGCGATCTTAATTAGTGTCGGATTCACATACGGAGTAGAATCGATCCTGCCGGAAAGCGTGCCTTTCAGATTGGACGTAGAAACATTTTTCCTCTTTTCCGGATTGCTGTTGGTTGTGTCCGTATTGGGGTCATTGTTATCTTTGCGCCGCATCGCCAACGTGGATGCGATTGAAGCAATCGGGAGGGCAGAATAAATGAAAACAAAACTAGCGTTTGAAGATGTAAGCAAACGATATGGCACAGGAGACAACGCCGTAAAAGCGCTGGATCATGTCTCTTTTCATGTAAACGAAGGCGAATTTGTCGCTATCGTCGGCCCATCTGGTTCAGGAAAAAGCACCCTGTTGTCGATCGCTGGGGTGTTGCTGTCCCCATCCGCAGGTCGCCTCATCCTTGACGGCCAAGATATCACTAACCTTTCCGCCAAGGAAATGACCAAGATCCGGTTGGACAAAATCGGTTTTGTCTTTCAAACATCCAACCTCGTTCCTTTCTTGACGGTGCGAGACCAGTTGTTGTTAGTCGCTGAGATCGCCAAAAAACGCGGCATAGAGGCGGAACAAAAAGCCGATGAATTGTTGGCGCACTTGGGACTCGCTCATCGTCGCAACCATTATCCCGAGCATCTGTCGGGCGGAGAACGACAAAGGGTGGCCATCGCGCGCGCGTGGATGAACAGCCCTGAATTGATCCTAGCCGACGAGCCCACAGCCAGCCTCGACTCCAAACGGGGCAGGCAGGTGGTGGAGATGTTAGCGGATGAGGTTAAATCCAGGAGAAAAGCGGCGATCATGGTTACACATGATGAACGAGTGCTAGATCTGTGTGATCGGGTTTTGACAATCAAAGACGGCAAGCTGATTGCAACCGCCGGGATGAAAGCCGCCTCGCAACCGCTACACAGCCACCACTAACCTACCGGTAACACAAAACCCGATTTCCCGTATCAGGGAAATCGGGTGTCTCTGCCATGCAAACGGCACCGCTAAGAGGCGGCCGATCAGCAGGAACGAGATGAATTCCTCCGTTTGATGGTGGGCAATTGTTTGCCGATGAAAAAAAGGAGCGGGATAGATAAGGCAATCCCTGCCACGGTAAACGGTGCAAAGATCAGAAAGGTCTTACCCGTGATCCATTGATCGTGGAAAGCGAGATACAACAGCAATGAATTGATCGGCAAATTGCAGGCCACTGCCGTCCAGACCCCAGGGCAAGGCCGGCACAGGGCAATGGTTGCCGCCACGTGGGGGAGAAACACATTTAAGAGCATGGCCAATATATATCCACAATTCAGATAAGACCACACACTTTCCGGTCCGTTTGACCAGCTTAGATAGGTTAATCCATAGGCAAGAACGGTCAAAACCAAGACGGCAAACCGGAATTCTCGCTTCCCCACTTTGGCATGCCACTTTCCCGCTGTTTGCGACCATGCAGGCAACCAAATCGCCTCTTCCAGATTATGCAACGTGACAACAATGGGAAACAGCCATTGAAAATAAAGAAAAGACAGATCAAACACGGGCGCATCTCTCCTTATGCCAGCGCTGCGCAGTCAAATGATGCCCGTTCGACCATGTTGTCTTCCGTCGCCGAACCGGCCATTGTCACCTTTGATCATACTCCTTCATCCAGCTGAGTACAAGGTCAAAATGCAGCTGTGAGGACTAACCCGTCTATCTTTCACATATACTGTGGTCGATGGGGAGGTGGAACCGTTGCAGGAAAAGAAACATCCATCATGGAGGCAAATCACCATCGGCACGTTGGCTGGCATCAATCTGATGATGCTTGCACTAATCGCCGGGAAAGAAAGCATCACCATTGAAGAATCCGTCCCTTCACTAGCTAAAACCCCCGAGCACACTGCGGAGCGGGTCGAGTACGGGATGGAATGGGTCAAGACGACTACGGTTCCAGCACATGATCCACCCGCCATGTCAAAAGGCGCGGGCCATTGGGTCGTGGAACAGTACCGCGAAATGGAATACCATTATGATATGAACGGCCGTCTGCTTTTTAAACGGCCCACCAACCAATCCTCCTATATGCGTTATTTCAAACCGCAATAACAAAGCCACTTCATCCGGCGATGAAGTGGCTTTTTCTTTATGTGACAATCTCACTCCAGCACGTGCGAGTGCTGTCAGGGCATCCTTTCATCAAGTGGCACACGCCTTCAAAGAAGAGCGGATCTTTCCAACCCTTGGCCAGCTGGCGCGCTTCTTTGAAATGGCGCATCGCTTCATCCACGCGTTTCTGCTCCAGCTGGATACGCCCCCGCTGATAATGGCCCAACGCTCTTAAAGCGGGAAGGTCTTGCTGGATCAATCGCTCCGCCAACCGATTGGCCTCAAGGTAATTCCCCTGATGCGAAGAAAGATGTGAGCGCATGGCTAACCACATCGGCTGCTCGCTCTGTTCCAGGGGCAACCGCGCCAGCGTCCGTTCCGCTTTGGCGGCCTGGCCGGTAGCCATTTCCATCCACACATACGCAAATAACAACGATTGATTGTCCCGAAACAAAGTTAACCCTTTTTTGAGCCACAAGATCGCTTCTTCGGTCCGCCCCAACGCCCACAGATTCCAAGCCACGCCGTGATAAGCTCCTGCATGCTTTAGGTCCACCCCAAGCAAGCGCTGATACCACGCCAAAGCTTGTTCATGATCTCCCATCTCTTCATAATCATGGGCAATCGATTCCAAAATGCGGGGATGATTGGTTTTTTCATATGAAGCCAGCCGCCAAAAAGAGACACTGCTCCATTCTTGACAGTGCCGATAGCAATGGGATAGATAATACATTGCTTCCCAATCGTCTTCATTGATGGACAAAGCGTGATAAAAATACGGAACCGCTTCATGATACTCTCCCAATCGATAATGGCATGCCCCCAGATTAAACCACGCATCCGCATGGTCGGGCAAGAGTGACGTAACCTTAGAAAACTGTTTGATCGCTTTGCGGTCATCCCCCCGCTTAACGGCGATGCAACCCAGCATTTGATGGGCGAAACCCACAAAAGAATCATGTGCTTCCGTATTGGCTACGATTTGAAAATGGCGTTCGGCTTCATGCCATTGCCCTTCGTGAAACAGGCTCAAACCCAGATAAATCCGTCCGAGCAGAAAGTCGGGCTCCTGCTCGACCACTTGCTGAAACAACTGGTTGGCTTCCTTAAACATCGTCAGCCCGTAGTAACCTTGCCCCTGCCGAAATGAACGCACCGCCGATTCATGCAACCACACCTCTTCTTCGATCTCTTTATCTCCACCGTCCAAATCCGGATACTTCTCCATCAATTTGGTCACTTGTTCCATGACTGCGGCCCAGGACTCCAGCATCTGATCGCATGATTTTTTAATTTCACAAAACCGGTTGCGCCATTTGCTTTTTTCCGCAACCGGACTTTTGGGATACTGCGTCTCTATTTCATCCAATGCCTGTTCGACCAATTGTAGCCATTGCTGATAATACATCCCGCTTCCCCCTCGTTTGTCCGACATTGCATGTGGTAAGTATGCCCAAATGGAGGGGATGCCATGTACAACGACAACGCCCCCCCATGATGACATGGAGGGGCGAAAAGTGCGTCACACCAGCACAGTGCCGTGTACTTCTTCTCCCAGCATTTCTACAATATTATTTTCTTCGTCCAGCACGGCGACAACCGGTTTATGCGACCGGGCCGCCTGGTCTTCCATCATCGCATAGGAAATGATGATAACGCGGTCACCCGGTTGCACCAAACGAGCAGCGGCTCCATTCAGGCAAATGACTTTGCTACCCCGTTCACCGGGAATCACATACGTTTCAAGCCGGGCACCATTGTTGTTGTTGACGATTTGCACTTTTTCATTCGGCAAGATGTCCACTTTATCCAAGATGTCTTGATCAATGGTGATGCTACCCACATAGTTCAAATTGGCTTCCGTCACCGTCGCGCGGTGGATTTTGGCCTTCATCATTGTTCGGAACATGACTTTTCCCCTCTCCCGTCAAGCAGTACGTTATCGATTAGACGCGTTTTCCCGAAGCGCACAGCAACAGCGACGATCAAACGTTGCTCCTTCCATGCGGCGCTGGGCTTTTCCAACCGCGGATAGGTTAACACTTCCGCGTAGTCGATATCGGCCAACGGCGCTGTCTGAATCCGTTCACGCACAAATTGAGCCAACTCGTCGGCGCTAGTAAAATGCCCTTGCGTCCATTTCTGCTCCACTTCCCGCAAAGTCCGATTAATGACGAGCGCCTGCTCCCTTTCCTCTGGAGACAAATAAACATTGCGGGAACTGAGCGCCAACCCATCTGGTTCACGCACCGTCGGACATGGGACAATCGTCACTGGGAAATGCAGATCATGCACCATCTGCTCGATCACCGCCACTTGTTGGGCGTCTTTCATGCCAAAATAGGCACGATCCGGGGCCACGATATGAAACAGCTTGGTCACAACTGTGGCCACGCCCGCAAAATGGCCTGGCCGGGAAGCGCCGCACAAGCGCTCCGTCACTTTCTCCACATGCACCTGGGTCAATGGTTCTGTGGGATACATCTCACTGACAGAAGGGTGAAACAGAAAGTCCACCCCGGCCGCCTCGGCAAGCGCCTGATCCCGCTTTAAATCGCGCGGGTAGCGATCCAAGTCCTCACCGGGACCGAATTGCAATGGATTCACGAAAATGGACATCACCACGGTGTCACATTCTTGTTTGGCCCGTTCGACCAAACTCAGATGCCCCTGATGGAGATAGCCCATCGTCGGCACAAAGCCAATGGTCCCTTGACGACGCGATTTCAACGCAGTTCTCAATTCGTGGATGGTTTCAATCGTTTTCATGCGGTTGCTCCTTCTTTCGCTCCATACAATTGCTCCGCTGTTTCGCCAGCCAAGTGCGTCACATGCTCCTCTTGCGGGAACTGGCGATTTTTCACTTCTTGCACATACTCTGCTATCCCCTCAGTCATCAAGCGGCCCGCTTGGCGATACACTTTGACAAATGAGGGATGCCACTCACCGCCGAGTGCAAGCACATCATGATAAACCAACACTTGCCCATCGCAATGGCGTCCAGCGCCAATGCCAATCGTGGGCACCCGCAACTTCTCACTGATCAGGCGGGCCAACTCTTCAGGGACGCACTCCAGCACCAATGCGCAAATGCCGGCTTGTTCCAGAAGTTGCGCTTCTTCAATCAGCTGCTCAGCCGCCGCCAACTCTTTGCCTTGGATGACGTAACCGCCCAATTGGTTAACTGACTGCGGAGTCAAACCAAGGTGCCCCACCACAGGGATACCGGCTTGGGTCAAAGCCCGGACATTCTCTATAATCTCCCGACCACCTTCCAGCTTCACTCCGTAGGCCCCGCCCTCTTGCATGAGACGCGCAGCAGCTTTCAACACTTCATCACGCGACAGGTGCGCCACCATAAATGGCAAATCGGCAATCACCATCGCCCTGTTAGCACCGCGAGTAACCGCTTTCGTATGGTGCAACATGTCTTCCAGCGTTACCGGGATGGTGGAATCATAGCCCAGCACAACCATGCCGAGCGAATCGCCAACCAAAATCATGTCCGCTCCGGCCGCCTCAGCCATCTTTGCTGCTGGATAATCATAAGCCGTGATCATGGCGATCGGTTCATTTGCTTGTTTCATCTTGATTAGTGTTCGGGTTGTCACACGTTTTTTAGCTGTGCTCACAAGGAACCCTCCTTTTTCATAGGGCCCTTGGGTCAGAGAAAATAGAAAACGCCGCTATCAGCCACACAAAGGGACTAAAAGGGCGCCATGCATCCTTGACCGCTTGCTCTGTCTCCGTCCCAAAGGCTCGAAGCAGAAAATGGCTTCTTTGCTTAGTTTGATCAAATCACTCAGGTTACACAGTGCAGCTCCAGTTTTTGTGGATGCCGCCTTTTCCCCAGCTATAGGTTAACCAAAATCAAAACACAATGCAATAAATTTCTTTACAATTCATTGCAATGAAGGATGACCTTCTACAGCAAACCAAGATCATCGCTCCCATTACCAGCTTTCATCTCATTCCACCAACAGCCAACCAACCTTGGCTCCGCAACGCATGGGGTACGTCCCCGGGTGGATCGGGGTGAATTGGACAGTAGCCTTGCCGTCCGCCAACGGTGTTGAAATCTGGAATTCGTCGATTTGGAGCCCTTGTCCGCAATCCGCCCCTGACTTTGACACCACCTGCAATCGCAACGGGATGCCCGCTTTCGCTTGGATCATGCCTGACCATCCGGACTCATCAATGAGGGCTTGTGCCACCTGCATCCTGGTTAGCTGCTCAGCTCGCACCGCTTTAGGATGGTGGGAGTGATGCGACGGCGCGTCAGCCAATGGGAACAAACCGGCTTGTTGCCACCCTAGCGTAGCCACCATGAGCAGGGTTCCTCCCCACATCACCCAATCCCCCACTCCCAAACCCGGTGCCACTTCAGCCTCCTCCCTGATCAGCTGAACAAGCAATTGCGTGACGCATAGAAACAAAACGGCCATTAACACGATTGTCAGATCAGGAGCTTCCCTCAGCACCATCACACCCAACATGGCTCCCATCATCCCGCCCATAATCCCAGCCACAATCCCATCCACTGCGGCTAACAAACCGCTGGGCTTGCCCAGCCAATACCCCAGCGACAAGCTGAACAGCATGGCCAATTCCGTCGGCAAAAATAGGTTGCCTCCGAATAGGATTCCCAAAACGGTTCCCGAAAGCAGTCCCGCCATCGTCGCGCCAGCCATGGCCACCATCATACCGGTGTGCTTAGACAACCAGAACCGGTGGCGATGCACAAAAATAAGCAGGCGGACGCAACCCACTCCCAACACCATTCCCCCTAAGGCCACTTCCATGCCAAAACCCCCTCCGCCAAGTCGATTTAATTCACAAATTTCTGCTAATTCATGCCGAGAAGGCCCCTTCAGCACCACCACAACCATTTTACCATATGCAGCACGTGGCACGCATAGCGGCGCCACCGCAACC
The DNA here is from genome assembly GCF_003003125.1 of Laceyella sediminis. Lineage (GTDB taxonomy): Bacteria > Bacillota > Bacilli > Thermoactinomycetales > Thermoactinomycetaceae > Laceyella > Laceyella tengchongensis. Next base: position 97,378 of record NZ_PVTZ01000006.1, read on the forward strand.
ATCCTGTCATCCTCAAGCCTCTCATCTTCGCAATTTGTTACAAATTGTTGCACAAAAATTCCGCAGCCACTTTGCGTAAAACCAGCGCATTCCCTACCATTCATCCCTGAAAAATCTATTATTTTCATTAGAATAAAAGGATTGAAAGCCAATTACACAAAAAGCTGGTTGCCCATTCGGCATCATATTTTAAAAAATTTATCATTTTTCTGCTATTTAAGGAGGAATTAGCTTCAATTTGTTGAAAAACAAAAATGACCGAGAGGAGGTGACCATTCATGATTCGCAAATTGCACTCTGGCGAGCCGCCCCAAGCTTAATTCTTCGCCACGAAACAAAAAATGGCCGCAGCAACAAGCAAGATGATTCATCCTCTTTAGTATTTTTCAAAAATAAAAATAATTAAAATCCTGCGGCTACTCACACGGCAAAGTAATGAATCTCATCAATCAAGCCCCTTCGATTCGTTTTGGTTGGGGGGCTTTTTTCTTGATGGCGCCAAAGAAAAAACGTCTAAAGAGATGCAAATCAGAGGCGGTACTTCATATCGAGGAGGGTGTCTGCACGATGGAGTTGGTTGAAAAGCAATTGTACAGGGTTTTTAGCCATTCCCAATCTTTGCTTGGACAAGAAGGGTTGTACTGCATGGCGTCCGATGCGGAAAGCGCACGTCACTATTTTATTGAGCAATCCATTACCGCCGAATTGAAACAAAATCGGAGTTACTATCTCACCCGCTTCAATGAGGCCGCCGATTTTGTATTCGCGGAGGTATTCGTGAAGCAAACTCCGAGCAAGGAAAATCAACCAACAACCACCTGTCAATTATGTGAAATGAAAGTGAAAGAATGGTTTCATCCGCATGAAGAATGGGCCCTGCTCTATCTGAAATACCAACGCGGCGAAGTCGTTTCTTTACCTGAAGAGATGGTAAGGTTTATCGTGAAACGGGACATCTTACATGCGGATGCGGTATACATAGAAAAAGTGGATTTCGTCGAAATAGATTAACCATGAATTTATCGCGACCCGCTACCGGTCGCGGTCTTTGTCTGGAATCGTCAACTAGGTAAAAAACCTCTTAAATCAGCGAAGCCCCTGTGAAGCGCGAATAAGAATACGGCCCCGTTTGGCAATGCCTTTTGCCCCACTGATCCTTATTTCCGGCACGAAAATGCCTTTTCGATGTCGGTTAATTCCGCTTCCTGCTTTAAAAACGAGGCCGACGTTTCCGGTCGAACTTGGGTGACCAAAGCGTCGGCATAGGCTTCGATCCGCGTCTGATCATAAAATTTCTCCTTCGGGATCCATGCATCCCCAAACCGCGCTCCCAAGACGGCACCCGCTATCGCCGCCACCGTGTCAGTATCAAATCCCTCCCGAATGATCGACAGAAGCACCTCGGTCGGTTCAAGATCATCGCGACAAGCCATGAGCAGGGCGTGTAACCCTCCGAGCAATACAAAACCTTGGTTGGGATGAGCTCTTGTAAACCCTTCTTTCAACTGGGGGCGGGCCCAATCGGACAAACGGCGCCGCATCGCTTCCACCGGCAAGTCGATCCAAGTGCATGCCTGAACCATTGCTTCGCGAATGGCTGAAGAGTTCACCTCATCCATTCGCCAACCTTGTTTGGACATCTCCTGCAATCGCTCTTCCCCTTGCCGGGCAAGCTCCGGTAAAGCGGCAAGCGTCTCACGCCCAGACTTGCCTTGCAACAACAGGGCAATGGCGTGCGCCAACAAAGCGGCAAACCCCGCAGCCCTCGCATCGCGGTGCGTAGCCAGGCTGGATTCGAGCGCGACTTGCCATAAGTGGTCAGCCTGTTCAGGCTGGCAATACAAAGCGCCCAACGGTCCGATGCGCATAGCGGCTCCCATTCCGGCAGATGGGCTACCCGCATGTTCCACCATCTCCCCTTTGCGCATGCGATGCAAAGCCTCCGTAAAAAATCGGCCAACTCCTCGCCATGCGCCCTGTTTCATTCCTTGAACCAATATACTTTTCCAAGCGTCCCGGTTCCAACCTCCTTCAGCCAGACAAGTCTGCACCAAGGCCATCGCTTGTTGTGTGTCATCTGAGTGCAAGCCGAGCGGACGCAAGCGGCGCCGTTTTTTTTCAGCGATCTTGTCGACGGGGTACGCTGCTGGTAACTCCCTATATTCACCATAAACTTCTTCTATCTCCCTCTTGCGCCATCCCTCGACAGGGCATCCTAGTACATCTCCCCAAGCCAATCCCAACATAACTCCGCGCTTCTTATTTTCCATTTCTTTTGTCTCCTTCTCATGCTGTCTTTGCGCTTTATCATATACAATCTGAATATAACAATTTTAATGAAGATGTTCATCGCCAATCATAAAATACGCCATGTGCCGGCACTCCCGTCACATGGTCCCATCTCGCTTTAACTTCATATAACCCTTCAACATCTCCCCGCACTCAACCCGCATAAACTCATTCAAATACTTCACCTGATAGCGATATCCCTTGTACTTATACTCTACCAACCGCTCACCCGCCAATTGCACCGTTTGGATGATTTCTCCCTGAGATTGCCGGAAATAATCCCGAATCTCCGCCATATCACGCAAACATTGATCCATGATCTGCTCCAGCTGGTATTGGTATATCTCCCCCATCTTGAGGTGACCCATTTGCTTCTTGTCCCGTTCCAACACACCCAGCAACACTTCCAAATGTGCGTACCGCTTCAATTCCACTTCAAACGCAAGTTGATCTTCATCATACAGCATCGGTATTTCCCCTTTGCATCTTGTCGGCCGGCCCCGCGTTATCGCCCCCTCGGCCATAAAACCCGCGACCATCCCCCTTTTATAAGCATATACTCCAACCCCAATCCTTACACAAACATGCAAAAAAAGCCCCTTATGAAAACGGGCTTCTCCATCTTGGGTGAACAGCATGGTTATGTAGGTTGAGCATTCCGCTGGGCCCTACCAAGGGAAATACCATAACCATAGACTATTATAAATAAATCGATAAGTCTATTCTTTTTTAAAGTAGCGTTCTGGCCCATCTAAACACAAAAAAGCCGACCCCTTTCTAAGGAGGTCGGCTATTTGCCGGCTGATTGTGCTATTGTTTTTTTCCAAACAGGATGGTGAGATCAACTGTCATCTCCGGTTCAACCATCTCGCGGACCCATTGCGCTTGCTCTTCCGTAGTGCCCCACGATAAGGGAGTCATATACATCAGGGGCTCAATTAACTCTGGACACAAGGGCACACGATATTCAGTGTGCACGACATCTTGCAAAGCAAAATGCTTCTTGAAATGGGTGAGCGCATTTTGCTTTGCACCCGTCTGCTTCTTGGCATGCGGGGCTATGATCCGCCTTAACTCCTGCAAATGTTTTGTTCCCGGAACCACCTTGGCGACTACCCCTTCATCACGAATCATCCGCTTAAATTCGGCGGTGTTGGACGGGGATAAGACATTAAGGATAAAGTCGAATTGCTTATCGCCAAACGGGCAGTTAGCAAGATCGGCGACACACCAGATAAGTTGGGGATCTTCCTTCGCGGCCATTTCAATCCCCGGTTTGGAAATGTCCATGCCTACGCCCGCAAAATCAAGGTGATGTGCCGCACGATGGATAACTTTTCGCCGCACATCGGACAAAAGAGATCCCTCACCACATCCGGCATCCAAGACAGCCATCTGATCGCTTGCCACACGAAATTCACTCATCATCCAGGCGCTGATCAAATCACTCACTGGTGTGAAAAAGCCGCTTCTCCATATGACTCTTCTGCATTGATACAACCTTTTATCGTACTTTGTCTGGTGAGAACGGGTCAAGAAGTTCACGTAGCCGTGTTTGGCCAGATCAAAACAATGTTTCTTTATACAGATCAAGCTCGCGAAGCCGACCAACTTCATTTGACTGGAACAGAGCGGACATCTTAGCATGCCTTCATGTTCCAAAAGTAGGCTCGCTTGCAACATTTTTTTAGATTTGGACATAAAAAAGCACCCCATTCATTCATAATCGGTGAATGAAAAAAGGCACAGACAAATAAACCCAACCTCGTCATACATTAAAAGCGGTTGAGTTTCAGTGACTGTGCCTCACATTACCGAAAACGAATGAAGTGGAGCATGATTGAACTACCTCGCTAATTTTCATGATAAGATATTTATCATTATAATCATCTTATTCTTTTACGTAAATAGTAGCACTCAAATTGATAGCGTTATCTTGCATTTCGCCGCTAGGGATTGTGTGCCTTGACTTCAGGATTGATCCAGACAGAACTGGCGAGCTGATTACTCATAGGAACAAAGCTATTGCAGTTAGTTACGGTTGCTCCGGTAAACACCCGGCTTGACAATCGCCGTGCACAAAAAATCCACCGTTCTTTTCCGTCTTTGGTAGACATTTTTCGCGCTTTGAAATGACGCTTCAAATAGTCGAATGAAACATGGGGATAATCCCCTTTGCGTCGATCATCCTTGCAGTAGACGATTTTCGTTTTAGTCGAATTGGGTTGCAAACGATAGCGTGATAGCCGCCGGTTTATGCTTGCCAATAGCCGCTTGGCCTCGTTTTCACTTTTGCAATGACAAAGAATGTCATCAACAAAACGCCCGAAAGGAACATGCGGATAGTTGGTCTGCATCCATTCATCAAATGCATGATAGAGGTACAGGTCAGCCAACAGATGGCTTATGACCGCTCCCGGGGAGACTCCCGCACTTTTGAATAAAACACCCCGGTTGTTTTTTTGCGGATTCTTCAACCACCGGTCGATATAGAGCAACACCCACTTTTGATCTGTGTATTTTTGAATCATTGGCAACAGTTTAGCGTGATCAATTGAATAGAAAAAATCTTTGATGTCCAGGCACAATACCCAATCATGTTGCAGACACCGTTTGCTGGCCGCTTCCACGGCATCAGCGGCGCTTTTTCCATTTCTGTTAAACAGATTGTCATGAAAAATGGTCGACACTCTCGGCTCAAGATGATTAATAACCACATATTGGGCAATTTGATCGGTCACATTAGGAATACCCAATATTCTCCAACCGCCGCCAGGCTTATGAATGGCGATTCTCCTTAAGGGTGTGGGGGCATAATCACCTGACGCAAGCCGTTTCCATAATCGGGTCAAATTCCCTTCCAGATCGGCTTCAAATTGCCGGATCGTTTGCCCGTCGATTCCGACCGATTTGGACTTGCGAGCTCTTTCGTACGCATGGCGAACCGCTTCTTTCGTGATCCGGAATTTGGTTTTTCCGCTTTGACTCAACGGGCGGCCTCCTTTCACCCAGCATCTCACATACCCGAAAAATTGAAATATACCACAATTTACGCCACAACACTCGCGTTTGCTTGTGCGGTCGGAAGAAATGGGCAAACTCTGTGGCAAAAGGCATAACAAAAACGCCAGTCGGCAAAATTCGCTTTCACCAACTAGCGTCTTTTTTCCTCACTTTTTTCGTTCACTCATTCACCCGCCACTCGATCTCGGCCGAATAGACGGGTACCACGCCTTGTTGTGTTCGCAACAGCAACGCCCCTTGTTCATTTAATTCTTGGGCGATGCCGGTCATCGTTCCTTGCGTGGTACGGGCAGTAATCTGTTTCCCCAGCATTCCTGCTCTTTCATGCCATGCTTTTCGAATCGGGCCGAATCCTTGGCGCAAATACATTTGGTACATGCGCTCCAACTCGTACAATATCCCCGCTGCCAAAGATGCGCGATGTATCGGGCGGGCGCACTCATGCATCAAAGATGTCCCCACATGCTTGAGCCAATCGGGCCAGTCGTCGGTTTTCACGTTGACGTTGATCCCCATCCCCATGATCACATAATGGATTTGATCTTGTTCACCGCGTAATTCCGTTAAAATACCGCACACTTTCTTGCCGTGGATGAGCAAATCGTTGGGCCACTTAATCTTCACAGGCAATCCCGTCGACTCCGCCAGCGCCGCCTGCACGGCAACAGAAGCAAGCAATGTCAAGTGTGGTGCATGGCTCAATGGAATGGGCGGGCGCAGGATCATGCTCATCCAAATCCCTGTGCCAGGAGGAGAGTGCCAAGCGCGACCCAATCTGCCTCGCCCCTGCAACTGCTCTTCGGCGATAACCACTGCCCCTTCCGGAGCGCCTTCCCTCGCCCATTGGTGCGCCACGATTTGCGTGGATTCTGTTTGCGCCAGATATTTTATTTCACGCCCAAACACGTCCGTCTGCAAATGCGGATATATCTCTTCTGGAGCCATCCGATCCGGCCGGTGCACCAGTCGGTAACCGTGGCGCGGACGTGCTTCAATCTCATAGCCTTCCTGTCTCAATTCTTCAATGTGTTTCCAAATCGCCGCCCGGCTAACTCCCACTTTTCGGCTGATCTCCTCACCCGACATAAAAACGGCGTCGTTTGCAATCAAAACGCGGATCAATTCATTGCGTATACTTTGCCCCAAATTGACACCCTTCCTTCAACAATGCTTCTCTTTCATTTGGAATCCGTTGCAACGCCGCTTGTTCTGCAAGGTAAGCCAACGTACGGCCCACCCACGGACCCGCTTGGCGGCCTGTCTGGCGGATCAGATCCGTCCCGGAAACCGCCAATTCCCGCGTATGTTTGACTGGCATAGCCTGCCACCACGCTTCCAACTTCGTCTCATCTGGATCTTCCGGCCGCCTTAACTCCAGCAAGTGAGCCAATTGCCCAGCTCGCTGAAGCGCATCAAGGCCAAAGCGATATAAACGGCGTTTCCATTCCTCATCCGTTTGCCGCTGCCAAGTCAATCCCAACTGCATGCAAGCGCTGATAGCTTCTTTGTCCCGAGTGGCCAACTTCAGCTGTTCCAATCTCGCCGCTAGGCCGTCCATGTCTGTTTTGCACAGTGACAGCAGGTAACTCCAGCGGACAATCCTGTCACGCACACAGTCGAACCTTTCCAGCCCTTCTATGGCAAGCTGGCGCCCGTCTGCCCACTGGCAAAACGGGGGGAGATGGGCAAAGAGCCCAGTGTCAGCCAGAATCTCCAGCCCGGCGGACGGAGCCGTTGCCTTCCACATTTTTTCCAACTCAGACACCACTCGTTCGACAGACAAAAACCGGCATTCCTGTTTCAGATGCACAATCGCCTGCCTAGCGTCTGCATCGAGAGAAAACCCGAACTGCGCCACAAACCGCGCTGCCCGCAACATTCTGAGCGCATCCTCTTGAAACCGCTCCATGGGATCTCCGACAGCCCGTATCACTTTCGCTTCCAAATCGGCCATTCCCGAAAAATAATCGATCAACTCACCGTGCCGATCTTTGGCCATAGCATTGACCGTGAAATCGCGCCGAGCCAGATCGAGCTTCAAAGAAGATACGAAAGCGACTTGGCTTGGGCGCCGCCGATCCTCATATTCCCCTTCGACGCGAAACGTCGTCACTTCGATCGGCAAGTCGTTATGCACGACCGTAACGGTGCCATGTTGCAGGCCGGTGGGCGCCGTTCGCGGAAAAATCGCTTGCACCTGCTCTGGCCGCGCCTCTGTCGCCACATCATAATCTTGCGGCTGGCGTCCCATCAGCTCATCCCTGACGCATCCACCCACAAGGTACGCGGCAAACCCCGCTTGCTCTAGCTTCTCCATCACCCACAACGCCGCTTGTTTGCGCTCATCCATCTCTTTTCCTCCGTCCAAAACCCCTCTGACGAATTAGCGGGCCAACACCTTCGCATATAACTGTTCATATTGGCCCGCAATTTTCAAGCCACAAAACTCCTGTTTAACCCGATCCAGACCCGCTTGCGAAAAATTTTGGTGCAACGCATCGTCTCTTAGCAACATCAACGCGTATTGAGCCATCTCTTCAATCGCGCCGACTGGCGCCAAAAAGCCGTTTTGCCCATGCGTCACCACTTCGGGGATACCACCGGCGTTGGAGGCGATAGTGGGCACACCACAAGCCATTGCTTCCAGCGCGACCAAGCCGAAGCTCTCTTTTTCGGATGGCAAAAGCAGCAAATCGGCCAATGAAATCAATTGGGCCACTTCATCCTGTTTGCCTAGGAAAACCACTTTATCATCTAGGCCTAGCTCCTGCACCCGCTGGATTACTTTGGGCATCTCCGGCCCTTCCCCTACAAGGAACAACCTTGCAGGAATTTCGCTTGCCACCCGGTGGAAGATTGAAATCACGTCTAGCGGGCGTTTCACTGCCCGGAAGTTGGATATATGTAATAACAGTTTTTCCGTTTTTTCACAGCAATGATCCCGCAAAGGTTCCACATCGCGAGGGTAATACACGCGGGTGTCAACGAAATTATAGATCCGTTCGATTTCCTTGTTCACACAAAACAAATCTTCTGTCTGTCTAACAAGATCATCTGACACCGCCGTCACGGCGTCGCTGTTCTGAATCCCAAAACAAATTACATCGCGCAATGAAGGATCTTCTCCCAACACCGTGATGTCTGTACCGTGCAAAGTCGTCACCACTTTGAGATGGTCGCCCACCATCTGTTTCGCCAGCACGGCAGCAATCGCGTGCGGCACCGCATAGTGAACGTGCAATAGATCCAACTGGTACTCTTTGGCCACTTGCGCCATTCGGCTGGCAAGGGCCAAATCATACGGCGGATATTTGAAGACTGCGTAGCGGTGCGCCTCCACTCCGTGATAACGGATATTTTGATGAAACCGCCCCAAACGGAACGGCATGTCATAAGTGATGAAATGGATGTCATGGCCTCTTTCGGCCAACAATTTCCCCAATTCGGTGGCCACAACCCCCGATCCTCCATGTGAAGGATAACATGTAATCCCAATGCGCATTTGGCATCCTCCCGCTCTTTTCGCTTTATGCCTCAATCAATGATGTTGTTTTCAATGGCGTCGGGCTTTTTAACGCTTCCCCATAGAGCGAACCGATCTGATGGCCCCATAATTGGTCACGGCCGCGCACCATTGCAAGATACGTTGGGCTGTTTAGCGGGGTGCCCACTTCTCCCTCTTTCGGGTTAAATTGACTCTGATAAGCCAAAATCGATTCCATTTTCTGTTCGTAAACATCACTGATGTCCACAATCACATCAGCCGGATGGACATCATTGATGAAATAATAATACAAGCGATTGACACGATGGGCTTCTTCGTCCCCAGGTGTCTTTTTTTTGCGAATCCCCGCGTCAAAAACAGCCTCTTTCACCATGCGACTACATGCCACATGATCTGGATGCCGATCTTCAAAATATGGGGCCAAAACCACCTTGGGCTTATACTGGCGAATCACTTGTGTCATCTTGTCGATCTGCTCTCTTCCGCCCAAGCCGCGGTCGGGAAAAGCCAAATCGATCACTTGCCCGACCCCTAAGATGGTGGCGGCCCGCTTCGCTTCCATGCGTCGCCGTTCTACGGTCCCGTTTGAAGACAGCTCTGCTTCGGTCAGATTGCAAATGGCGACGCGGTAGCCCTGTTTCACATGTTTGGCCAAAATGCCACCTGCTCCGATTTCCACATCATCGGGATGCGCACCAAACGCCAAAATATCTACAGTATTCACCTTTGTTCCCTCTCTTCTCCCATTACCGGGTTGGATTGACCAGCTCGCGCCACGACAGCTCGCCTTCTTTGACGGCCCGAATCATGATTTCCGCCGCAGCAAGATTCGTAGCCACAGGAATATTATGAACATCGGCCAATCTCAACAAAGCCAATATATCCGGCTCATGCGGCTGCGCGGCCAGCGGATCGCGGAAAAAGACGATCAGATCCATGCGGTTTTCTGCTACTAACGCTCCGATTTGTTGATCCCCACCCAGCGGCCCAGATAAAAAGCGATGCACCTGAAGTGAAGTCGCCTCCGCAATGCGTTTGCCGGTTGTTCCGGTAGCAAAGAGGCGGTGGGGCTTAAGCAACTCTTCATAAGCGATAGCGAATTGCACCATTTGCTCTTTTTTTGCGTCATGCGCAATTAAAGCGATATTCATTGGGCTCCCCCTTTTCGATGATGACGTCACATGCGCGCCAAGGATGATGCATGCGTAAACAAGGCGGGCGCGCCACCTGTATGCCAAAATAATACCCGTTTTGATTTATCGGCGGTTTTCGCCAATTGGTCGAGCATTCCCGCCAGCGCCTTTCCGGTGTATATCGGATCGACCAAAATTCCTTCCGCGCGAGCCAACTTCCGAATCGCTTCATTCCCCGCCGGTGAGGGCGAACCGTATTTGCGACCAATGTATTGATCAAACAGCGCGTCGGTCGGCGCTAATCCAGAAGCTACCGGCTGGTTGATCTCCTTGCACAACTGGCGCATGAAACGGTTCACCTCTTGCTCCGTCTGCTCCCGCTCTTGCCAGACACTGATCCCGCGGAAACGGGTGGGGGTTTGGGTCAGGTTTCGCCCGACAGCAAGGCCGGCCAACGTTCCGCCCGTCCCCACCGCCACATAGATTTCATCAAACGGCGGCAATTCTTGCTGTTGCCGTTGCCGCTCTAGCTCGTACCATGCGGTGACATAGCCGTAGTCTCCCCTTCCGGTAGAGCCTCCCACGGGAATGATAAACGGCTTTCTGCCCAAACGCTCCGCCGCAAACGCTTTTTCCCGCATCACCGCGAGCAAGCCATCTGAACCGTACGCCCCAGTCGCAAACAATTTCGCGCCGAGCAATTGATCCAACAACAAATTCCCCTGCACGTCGCCTAAGCGTTCACCCGCAAAGCACAACCAAGTTTCCAAGCCGGCTTTGTTGGCGGCCGCCACTGTAAGGCGGGCGTGGTTCGACTGGGGGCTTCCCCCCGTAATCACCAAATCGCATCCTTCATCCAGTGCTTGTCCCAGCAAATACTCCAACTTGCGCAGTTTGTTGCCGCCGAATGCCAATTCCGTCACATCATCCCGTTTGATCCACAGGCTGGCTACCCCCAGTTCCGCCCCTAGATTGGCTAGCGGCATCAACGGGGTATCTCCGCTCAGCAACGGATACCTTGGAAACGCGTTTTTCATTTGATCCCCGCTCTCCTCTAAGCGAAATCAATCACATTTTCCAGACCGTACACGAGACGGTCTTGTTCCATCACTTTTTCAACCGCTAATTTCACACCCGGCATAAATGATTCGCGATTGAAAGAATCGTGGCGGATGGTCAACAGTTGCCCTTCGCCGCCAAACAGCACCTCTTGATGCGCGATCAACCCTGGCAAACGCACACTGTGAACGCGAAAGCCCTGAGTCAACCCTCCACGCGCACCGTGAAGCAGTTCTTTCTCTTCCGGGTGGCCCTGTTTGATCTCGGTTCGCGTCTCACTGATCATCTCGGCCGTCTTCATCGCCGTGCCTGAAGGAGCGTCCAATTTCTGATCATGATGGTATTCCACGATTTCGACATGGGGCAAGTATTTGGCCGCTTGCCGGGCAAACACCATCATCAAGACGGCACCCAGCGCAAAGTTAGGCGCGATGATCGCCCCCACGCCTTTTTCCGCACACAGCTCGGATAGCTCTTGTACTTCAGCTTCCGACAATCCGCTTGTGCCCACCACCGGCCGCACGCCTTTGCTGATCGCCAACACCATATGTTCTTTCACTGCGTGGGGAGTGGTGAAATCGACCCACACATCTGCTTCATGCTTTTCTAATGCTTCCTGCGCCGTCGCATAAAACGGGGCCCCAATCGGGTTGAAACCCAACGCTTCACCGACGTCTTGTCCAGCGTATGTGCGCGAAACGCCAGCAACTAACTCCAAATGATCGTATTGCCGCATCATTTTTATTACCTCTTGCCCCATGCGCCCACTGGCGCCGGCAACGATGACTCGAATACCCATGGTGTCATTTCTCCTCTTCTCTGTTGTCTCCATTATTTCCCTTCCTGATCAATCCGTGTCCAACGATTCGCATCACGCGTGCGATATTTTTCCATCACCCCATCAAAGGCCTTCTCCAAGTCGATGTTAAGCGAATTGGCAAAACAGGTGACGATAAACATAATGTCGCCCAGCTCACTTTCGAGGCTGTTTTCTTCTTCGCCGGGCTTTTTTGGTTTTTCCCCGTAGCGATGATTCACTTCGCGGGCTAATTCCCCCACTTCTTCCGTCATCCGCGCCAGCATAGACAACGGCTGAAAATAGCCCTCTTTAAACTGACTGATGTACACATCTACTTCTTGTTGCATCTCTTTCAATGTTTTTTCCGCCATGTTCTTAAACCTCCAACCACACTGGCAATTCCCTAGGCCGCTGAGTGATGGGCATTAGCCTTTGCCAGTGGCCAAAATCGCATTCACTTCGTTTGAACAGCCAACAGATATTCGTTGCGAGCCATCTTCATGGTCAAGACCTTGCGGTGACCAGCCTGATCTCTCTAATCATTCCATAAATCGCTCACAGCCGCCACCCCAAATCCAAACCATGCCGGTACAAACCGATGGTTATCGATACCACTTATTTATTTATAGTAACCATGCCGTAGCCAATAAACAAGCAGTTAATCAAAAATCCCCATTCAGGGGAATAAAAAGCTTGTCCAAACATGGCCCAAAGCTGCGTTTGCGTCCGGCACTTCTTGACTGCTCTTCAGGAAGATACGCCGCCGCGCTAAAATCATAACACATTAGCGCTTTTCTTCATGTTTCCCTCATTGATGTCACAAAATAGGACATGTATAATATAGCGGGATTAAATGATAAACAAAGAGGCGGTTAAGATGAAATTTACGGGGATTGAACATGCTAGGAACATCTTTTTGATTTTTTTGGGAGCTTTCATTTTTTCTGTGGGGATCAATTATTTCGCCATTCCCAGCCAATTGGCCGAGGGGGGATTCACCGGGATTAGCTTGTTGCTGTACTACGCCTTCGGTTGGTCGCCTGGCTTGGTCATTCTGGTCTTAAATATTCCGCTTTTGTTCATCGGGTACCGCGTGCTTGGCAAGCGGACATTCTTTTATACGTTGGTCGGAATCGGCGCCTCATCCTTGATGTTGGAGCTGACCGTACCCATTGTCAAACTGTGGGGCGCACCTCCCAAAGACCTGCTCTTGTGCGCATTGTATACGGGCGTCTTGGTAGGAGCTGGACTGGGTATGATTTTTCGAATCGGCGGCACGACTGGTGGTGTAGACATCATTGCGCGGATCGTGCAAAAATATTTTGGCTGGAGCATCGGCCGGACCATGTTTTTGTTTGACTTTGCCGTCATAGCCAGCTCCGTTTTTTTGATCGGCTTGGATATGGCCATGTACACCTTGGTAACCGTCTTTATCGGCGCACAGGTGGTAGACTTTGTAGTAGAGGGCCTGAATGCTTCTAAAGCGGCCACCATCATCACCAACCATCCGCAAGAGCTCGCCCGCACCATCACGCAAAAAATGAACCGCGGCGTCACCATCTTAAACGGCAAAGGGGGATACACCGGCCACGAAAAAGAAGTCTTATATGTGGTTGTCGGCCCAAATGAACTACCAAAGTTAAAAGACACGGTGACCCAACACGACCCTTATGCGTTTGTCGTTGTGCACGACGCCAAGGATGTGTTGGGTGAAGGGTTCACATACGGAAAGTGACCTCTGGCTGGTAAAACCGTTTACGTTGGCGCTGGATTGGATTCGGCCCGATAACGGAGCCAAGCGACATAAGCTAAAACGGTGACGATCATCAGCGCCAGCCAATATGTAAGCGAAATCGCTTCTCCTTCCTTCCACCGATGGACTGTCGCCATCACATCTCGCTCGGTGCCATAAAACAGCGGATAAAGCAACTGTTCCAACTGCCCCAGCGCAGTGGCCAATCGGTCCAGCCGCTTTTCCTTACGCATAAAAGCGATCAGGGAATCCATTTTATGTACAGCAAATGGACTCTTCGCCACGATCAGCGCGGGGCGGACGAGTTGCGCCTTTTGATGCAATGCTTCGATCGCTTGGCTGGCGCGTTGCCGGTCTTTGCGCCCAATGGCTTGCTTCGCTGCGACCACTTCCTCTTTCATCGGCAGATAAAAACGTTGCCACAACGGTTGATTGGGATGGGACAACGCATCAAAAGCCAAGTGCATCCGTTCCGCCGCCTGGGAAAGTTCCTTCCGATTCGGTCGAACTTGATTTAAGCCCCATTCCAATTCCATCAACACTTCACTCAAGTTGTGTACTGCTTCTAGCGACAGATTTTCCGCCAGCCAATCTGCTTGGGAAAAACGCCTTGCCAACACCCCTAAATCCTCACGTGCCGCCAGCCATTGTGCCGATTCCACTTCCCGTTCGATTTTCCCAGCCAACTGGGACCATTCTTCCCTTTCCCGCTCCACCCCTTCCGCCTGCGCGACGGCGGGATAGACGGTCAGCCACAGCAGGATTACCGCCAGGCCCTTACCTATCCACCGCAAATGCACCTTGATGACACACTCCTCCCGTTCACTAGTCTTTGGTACAAGACTATTCCCTTCAGGCATCGGAATATGTCTGTAACCCGGGAAAAAAGAAAAACCGGGGCAAATTCCCGGTTTCTCGGCAAACGCTTAAGAAGATCGCGGCAGGGGTAAGTCTTGCGAGCGCCATTTGCTCGGCAACATCGCAAAAATCGAAAACAACAACAACGTGGTCACGCTAAGCAAGAGCGTGAACCAGCCCACCACATGGTCAAACGGCTCCAATGACAATGCCAGCCAAGGATGAATATCCACCCCATAGTCCAACCCGTCGTTGAGCAACGTCCATGCGGCGACGATGAGAATCTCCCGCCGGCCATAAGTGTAAAAAGGAGCGTATAGAATGGCTTGCGCGGCCATACCCAAATGGGAAAACACCAACATCCAATGTTGCCACGATAAGGAATCCATCATCGGGCGCACCTCCAAGTAAGCACCCCAGAATATCATCACCACAGCCCAAATGCCGTATTTAAACAAGGTGATAGAAGCAAAAGCCTCTAACAGTGGGCTACGGCGCGAGCACAGGTACAACAGCAACACCAAAGTAAAAAAAGCGCTCGCCGTCGGGCTATCGGGGACAAACAGGGTTAACACCTTGGGCTCAGTCAAAGCCAACTGCTCTTTGTACCAATAAAATCCATAAATGGACCCCAAAAAATTAATGATGAATAATATCCATAAGACGGTGCGTTTTCTGAGCAGGGACAGCACATAATGCATAGCATTAGACACAGACATGGATCCACCCACTTTTTTATTATGCAAAAGCCTGGTCACATAGATGTAACCAGGCTTTGTGCTAAATTATTGTTGTTTTTGCTTCATGAGCCATTCTACAAGAATTCGCTTCTCTTCTTCACTGCCTTGGAACATGCCCGCAGGCATCGCTGTTCCTTTACCTTCATCAATGTACTTGGTGATTTCCTCAGCGGTGTGACGGTTACCTGTACCGATCAGCGTAGGACCGTTTTTCCCTTCCAGGTTGTCACCGTGACATTTGATGCATGCGTTTTTCGCGTAAATTTGATATCCTTGTTCGTCTTGGGCTATTACTTTAGTATTTTGTGGTGTTTTACCGATAGCTGATTCCAATTGCAATTCGTGCTCATATTCTGCCGCCCATGTCAGCGCGCAAATCGCGACAAGCGTAACCAACATGATGCCAACTGGCACCGGGCGTTTGATAGGGCGACGTTCTTTCGTACCATCCAGCCATGGGGCGAGCATCAAAGCCATGAACGCAATCCCCGGCAAGATAACAGTACCAATCACTACGAATTTACCAGCAGCCCATTTGTACTTCAACAACTGGTACAAGAACAGGAAGTACCAGTCTGGTACAGGCAAGAAACCGGTGTTCGTCGGATCCGCCAGTTCTCCCAATTCAGGTTCATGGGCCATGACTAGTGTCATAAAACCAACGAGGAAGACGGCTGCAACCATCCACTCTTTCAGAAGGAAGTCGGGAAAGAAAGCTTCCGTTCTACCAGGAAACTCTGAGTAGTCCTTGGGATACATCTTTGGACGGTCTGCACGAACGCGCGAGTCTCCCACATAGTGGACTTGTGTATGGTTTCCGTCTTGATTATGTGCCAAGTGGATCCCTCCTCACGCGTAGACCTTATAGCGGTCCAGAAATGCCCTGACGACGAATGAGAATAAAGTGTACGCCCAACAATGCGAGTAACGCAGCTGGGAGGAAGAACACATGTAACGCGAAGAAACGAGCAAGTGTTTGCGCACCTACAATGTCTCCGCCTTGCAGGAAAATAGCGATGTATGGCCCAATCACTGGTACGGATGCGGCAATCTCGACCCCTACCTTGGTAGCGAAGTATGCTTTGTTGTCCCATGGCAAGAGATATCCTGTAAATCCGAGACCCAGCATAACTGCAAAAATCAACATACCTACAACCCAGTTAAATTCACGCGGGTGCTTATAAGAACCGGTGAAAAAGACACGCAGGGTATGTAGGAACAGCATCACAATAGCGACACTCGCACCCCAATGGTGCATCCCCCGAACGATTGCGCCCATGGCGATTTCGTTCTGCAGGTAGTTTACACTTGCGTGAGCGTTTACAATGTCTGGAACATAATACATCGCCAAGAACATACCGGACAGTATTTGAATAACGACAACAAAAAATGTCAGTCCACCAAAGCAATAAATAAATGCTGAGAAATGGTGGGCAGGGTTAACGTGTTCCGGTACTTCATGGTCGGCGACATCGCGCCAGATCGGCGTAATATCCAGACGCTCGTCCACCCAATCATAGATGGCGCGCAGCATCCGCTACACCTCCGTTTCAAGAGCCATTAAGCTTTCTTTAGTGGTCCGATCAGCAACTTGCCGTTTTCGATCTTGGTTTCATACCGATCCAACGGTTTTGCTGGAGGAGTACCTGGAACATTTGTCCCGTCCTTCGTATATCGTCCAAAGTGGCAAGGACAGAAAAATTCATTTTTGAATTGTGGGTTGGTATTGTAGCTTACGGTACAACCCAAGTGTTTGCACACTGGAGAAAGGGCCAGGATTTCATTGCCCTCCTTCAATACCCATGCCGTCATGGTTTCCCCTTTTGGTGGTTCGTACCAACCATCTTTGCGGTGAATGACGAACTTCACGCTGATGGGGGTATCGGTGATCTCATCTACCTTGAGACCCACATCCAAAAAGTTTCCTGCTTCTCCTTTTTTCAGCATAGGATCCACAGCGAAACGCACCATCGGGAATAGCAGTCCCGAAGCGAGGAAACCGGCTGTCCCACCTAACGTATACGTTAAGAATTGGCGGCGGGAAACTTTCTTACTCACGACTTGTCCGACCTCCTTCTATACGGCTTCAACCGTCCACTCGGACCGGAATCTTTGTTTTGCTAGGACACTGACTATCTTTTACTAGGACATATACATGATAGCGAAAGGTGGGTGATAAAGTCAAGGAACCGCTGTGACTTTGAACGGACAAAATCGGGACGTTTTATTGACAATTTAAGCATGATTTTGCCACGCTTCCAGCACTTTTTGGTAAAGCTGGTCTTTGGCTTGTTCCAGATTCTCCTCGCGCCCCTCCTGTTCGCCCTGCTCAACCGTGTGTGTGATGATGACTAATCCCGTTTTTTCTGCAAACGCTTCCTGCAAATCTTCCAAGATGGCCGTGTGAGCCCGGTCCGCAAGCAGAATGAGATAGGTGAAACCAGAGTTGGCCATCTCTTTTATTATTTCATTTATGTAAGGTTTAAACACCTCCGGATTTTGTCCAATGTATGAAATGGCGGGTAGCAACAAAAGCCTGCCCCTTAGTTTTTCCTCCAGATCATTTGCTAATTCGTCTATAAACAAACTTTCATCCACTTGCAACATCTTGCCTGTGAGCCGTACCGGGGAAATAGGCAACAAGAGCGTGTCCACATAAGCCGCCACGCTGCCCCATTGTTCCCGGTCGATCCCTTTTAAGATCATGTCCGTTCCTTCTTTCCAAAGAAAAATGCTCAGCTACATGCTGAGCATTATACAGCAAAACGTATCAGGACTCCAGTATCTTGACCCATTGTTCGCTGAGCCGTAAAAATGTTTCTTCGTCTCTTGCTTGGAGCGCATGGTCAATCCGCTTGTACAGTTCTTTGCGTTGGAATTCTTTTACCGCTTGGTCTAGGATGATCTCCGCGAACAGACTGAGCAAATGGTCTTGCACCAAGTCATGTTTTTCCATGGGGTTTCCCTCCAATATCGCGGCATATTCGGGACATGCGGCTCGGTCTTTAAAGTGAAGCCCAATATAAACCTCTTCGTTCGGATTCGTTCGGATATCATAAAACGCCGTCTCAACATCTGTACCTACGCGTTTGTTTTTAGTGAATCGAAAGGGAATCATTTTACTGCACTTCGCCGAGATGATCATCGTCTTCGGCAGATGGCGGACATGATCAACGAAATGCACCCTTGAAAGCAATCGTTCATTGGAAGACAAGAATTCAAGCAACCACGCAGCTTCTTTTTTTTGCAGCTCATAACGATTCAAGAACCAACGGATAAACTCTTTTTTCTCTTGAATAGTAACGCTGCTCTCCATTCTTACCCCTCACTCACTAAATTATTTGAATATTTAGTCTATTGCTGGGTTATGTTACGCAGAAACATCGTGGTTAGTTTCTGGTAACAATATAATTCGACTGATTTCGCCTATTTTCCTGCTCGTCAGCCCAATTTCAAAAATTGATCTTCGATGACTTTTTCCCTAAACGCAGTGATCCCCCGCAACCATTTGGCACCCATCGGAGTCAGTGACAGATAATGCACTTCACCATCCACCCCTTCTCGCAAAACCCCCAGGTGCACCAGCATGCGCACCACTTTGTCAAACAAGCTTTCTTTCGTCTCATAATAGTATGGGGCCAACCATGGATCAACCGCTTGGTAAACCACTTCCGTCATCATCCATCCCGGATGGCACAAAGAGCTGATCCAGCGAAGGATGATGGGAAGGTGCGGAATGGGTTTGCGGTACAATCGGATGAAAAACTTGACCATTTCTTTGCCTGCTTCTTCTTGTTTGTTTATTTTCCCGCTTTTTTCTACGTTCAAACGCAAATAGCCTTCTCGATCTTCAATAATATAACCTTGATAAAAAGCATAGTCGTACAAGAAGGAAAAACGGTCGGGATACTGATGGTATCTTCTGCCAAAGCCAAACCTGGGCCCCTTTGCAGTAATCGGCTTTTCTTCAATGGCCATCTTTTGCAAAATATACTTCTGCTGTTGTTTGTAGATGGACCCGTCCACTGTCAGCCGAATGTCCTCCTTGCCCAAAATATCGAGAAACAGCCGCAAATCATCCAACATTTGCCCCTGTTCATCCCGATAAAACGACGGCTTCGACATCAGCCGGAAATGGGGTTGCAAATAAGGCTCTAAAAAGATGTCACACATTTGTTTGCCCAAATCGGACGGCAAATGGTAGAGGTATTGCGTCCGATGCGAATACCCAGGAAACAGCCAACCTCGCTTTAAGGCACCGACTACCAATGACCGCGGCTCCCCATCCGTTCCGTCCAGAGCCGCTCTCCCTTTGGCCAATAATTCCTCAAATGTGTACGCCGGGCTTTGGTCAAACACGAGCAGTTGCAAAAACCGTTGCTCAGCTTGCGACAATGTGCTGATTTGGGAGCTCAACTGGTTTTTCTTGCCGAATTGTTGCAACAAGGCGCAGATCAAATCGTTTTTGGAATGCTGATTATTCGTTTGACAACCGTAAAACCGGGTCAATTGTTTCAATTGTTCAATATCGGCATAGGTTAACCAATCTGCAATCCTCACCATCTTCCCATCCTCTCGCTTCGTCATCATTCCTATTTTTGACAAAACGAGAGCGAGATAGACTCAAGTGGCCGAAGAAGGCAATTTTTTTTCTTCCCTCTGCGCCTGCCCGAGGTGTCGGAGTTCGTCCTCCCTCACATGAAATAAACGCCCGAGGATGAACATTCCTAGTAGCATGCCAAACAATTCAAAGGAGGTGAACATCCGTCCGGGAAGAAACAGCGCCAACATGTCATCCAACAAACCTTGCCAATCTCTAATGATCTGATCGAGCCACTGGGGAAACGGCAGAAAAAAAGTCCCGTGCAACAGCCCGAAGGTGCCGATCATCTGGGTCGGGGTGAGGGCGTGCGCATGTTTGGCGGCGGAGCCCAATCCCATATAGAGCAGGCATGTGCCCACTCCTATGATGATGGCCGTCCATTCCCCCATTTTTTCCGAAAGCAAGGGATTGGGATACCACATGGAAATCATCCAGGGAAAGAAGCCGTTTTTTAAAGCGATTAATATCCCCACCACTAGCAGGATCTCACAACCCAACCGGCTCATGTGCTTGACCATCGGAAACCACCTCACCCCACTTTTATGAATCTAATCCACAAAAAAGAACCGCTCTATGTAAGAGCGGCTTTGCACAGGACGTACAATATTGGATAGGAGTGGAGAGAAACCATACTGTATATCCAATTATACGACTGGAGCAGGACAAGGTCAATCTTTTTTTTGCAATTTTCTGATTGATATTTTCTATAACTGCGCAATCAGATCCGCAAAACCAGGGAAAGAAACATCCATTGCTTCCGTCCCTTCCACCACCACATCACCAGACGCTGCAAATCCGGCAATCGCCATGGCCATGCCGATGCGATGGTCCCCGTGGCTGTGGCAATATCCACCGCTGAGCTGCGTTCCACCTTCAATGATCAATCCATCTTCCGTCTCTTCCACGGACGCCCCCAGTTTTCTCAATTCCTTCGCGGTGGTTGCGATCCGGTTGGTCTCTTTGACTTTTAGCTCTTGCGCATCCTTAATCACCGTCGTGCCGTAGGCCTGCGTCGCAACCACTGCCAAAATGGGAATTTCATCAATCAAGCGCGGAATCAATGCTCCCCCGATCTCCACTCCATGCAGGTCATTACATGAGACCGTCACATTGCCGACCGGCTCATTGCACCAATGAGCGGTGATCTCTGTCTGCACCTCGGCACCCATCATCCGAAAAGCATCCAATATACCTGTTCGCGTCGGATTGAGGCCAACATGTTCCACTGTAACTTGGCTACCGGGTACCATCAATGCCGCTGCCAGGATGAAAGCAGCCGACGAAATGTCACCAGGCACCCGCACCTTGGTTCCGGTTAGCGTTTGACCGCCTTTGATCCTCACTTCCGTCCCGTTCGCCTCTAGTTCCACTCCAAACCCAGGCAACATGCGTTCCGTATGATCCCGCGATTGAGATGGTTCACGCACAACCGTGTCCCCTTCGGCATTCAGCCCAGCCAACAGCAAACAAGATTTCACCTGCGCGCTGGCCACGGGACTTTCATAAGTGATCCCCTGCAACGCGCCTCCCCTCACACCGATGGGGGTAAACCGGCCGTCATTCCGGCCGTCAATGCGCGCGCCCATCTTTCTTAACGGATCCACAACCCGCTTCATGGGTCGCCTAGCGATGGACTCGTCACCGATCAGCGTGGAATAGATCGGCACTCCAGACAGGAGGCCCAACATCAATCGGATTGTCGTACCGGAGTTGCCCACATCTAGTGGGGACGCCGCTTCTTTCAACCCTTCAAAACCGCGCCCGCGTACACGGACCGCCGTTTCGGACAAGCGTTCAATCTCCACCCCCATCTGCTGAAAACAGCGAATGGTGCTCAAGCAATCCGCTCCGGGCAAAAAACCTTCAATCTCTGTCGTTCCGTTGGCCACCGCGCCAAACATGATGGAGCGGTGGGATATCGACTTGTCTCCCGGCACGGTGACAGTAGCGCGAAATGGTTTGCGCTGTGATGTGCGAATCATGGATGATACCTCCCTTTGTTTATCTGTCAACTCTGTTTTTTTGTGTTGCGGCGCGTCTCATGATGTCAACGGCGCACATCTAGGCTCGGTTAAAACATGCAGCCGGTTGCGCCTTTTACCGCTATCACGTTCTGTCAGCGTACACGGCGTATCCAGCCTCTTTAAGGCAAGCCACGGCCCGCTTGAAATCATGCTCTTTTTTATAAGTCAATTTCAACACGCCGGGCAACTCTTCGCGATTGTTCAACACTTCGATGTTGCTGATATTGACGCTCTGCTCACTTAGGATCGCGGTGACGCGTGCAATCTCCCCGGGCACGTCCGGAATGTCGAGCCAACATTCATACACAGGCGCAAGCAAGCCCTTTTTACGGTCAGGCAATTGCGCGCGCAACCGCCTCGATCTCGCGAAAAAAGCTTCAATCCGGTCCCCATCCCCCTCGTGGATGGCGTCGCGCATATTGTTTATCTGCAACACCCAATCATCGAGCAGGTTGATCAACTCTTCCCGGTTTGAGAGCAGGATATCCCGCCACATGACTGGATGGCTGGCGCCGATCCGCGTCAAACTACGGAATCCGCCAGCCGCCAGCCGATGAAACCACTCGTTTTGCTCATTGTAATCGCCGACCATGTTGACAAGCCCCGCAGCGATGATGTGCGGCAAATGACTGATGGCTCCCACCACTCGGTCATGGTGAACCGGATCCATGATCACCAATTCTGCTTTGGTCGCCAAATGCAAGAGGCGACTCAGCTTTTGCACAGCCAGCAAAGACGTATCGGGATCCGGGGTCAACACATAATAGGCGTTTTCAAACAGAAGGGAATGAGCTGCTTTCATGCCCGAGCGATGCGAGCCGGCCATCGGATGCCCACCGATGAAGATGACGTCTTGCTGTTTTAGTTTTTGGGCGTGTGCGACGATTTCCGATTTGGTGCTTCCCACATCGGTGACAATGCAAGCGGCTTTCAACGGTAAGCTGGTCAACCGGTCGATCGTCTCTTTGATCGCTCCAACCGGCAACGCGATAATAATGATATCCGCATCGCAAACCGCTTCTGCCAAATCGGTTGTCGCTTCATCGACCGCCCCTAACGTCGCGGCCAAGGCCAAGTCCTCGTCAGAACGGTCATAACCGACCACCACGGCATCTGTTCGTTCCTTCAGTCCCAGCGCAATCGATCCGCCTATCAATCCGGTTCCCAATACGGCTATGCGATCTGGCATGCTGTGTCACTTCCCTCTCTTCTGTAAAAATGCGTGTAACTCTTCCAAGAAACGTTCATTCTGTTCCTTTTTTCCGACTGTTACGCGGATGTGTTCGGGGAAGCCCAAGTGCACTCCGGAGCGGACGATCACACCGCGGTGCAACAAATGCTGAAACACTTCGTCAGCGGGGTGCCCCGTATCGACCAAAATGAAGTTGCCGTGGGCCGGGAAATAAGAAAGGCCCCACTCATCAAACTTCTCAGTCATCTGTTTGATACCCATCCGGTTTTGGTTGCGGCAGTACAAGACAAATGCCTCATCTTCCACAGCCGCCGCCGCGGCTTTTTGCGCCAAGCGATTCACGTTGAACGGCTCACGCACCCGTTCGAGTTCTGCGATGACATCGGGATGGGCGATGCCATAACCGACCCGGAAGGCGGCAAGCCCGTATATTTTGGAAAACGTGCGCAATATGATGATTTGCGGATTGTAATCCAACAGAGAAATAGAGTCGGGATAAGTCGAATCCGTCACATATTCATAGTAAGCTTCATCCAAGACCACCAACACATGCGGCGGAATCCGATCCAGAAAATCACTTAGCAGATCCTGGCCGACAATCGTGCCTGTCGGATTGTTAGGATTGCAGATCCAGACGAGCCGCGTCTTCTCGGTAATCGCCGCGAGCATACCCTCCAAATCGTGCACACCTTCTCGTAGCGGCACAACGACGGGAACCCCTCCTTCGATGCGCGTCACCGTGTCATAACGGGGAAAGGTGAAATCAGCCATCACCGACTCAGCCCCCGGTTCAAGATATGTCCGGGCAAGCATTTGTACGATTTCATCAGAGCCGTTGCCAAAAATCAAGCGGCGCGGATCCACTTCCAAATGCTCCGCCAGCTTCTCCCGCAGTTCCGGAGCGGCTCCTTCGGGATAATATTGAAATTCCCCTTTGATTTCCTCCAAGGCTTTCCACACCCGCGGAGAGCATCCAAACGGATTTTCGTTGGAAGCGAGCTTGATCACATCTTCCAGCCCCAACTCCCGCTTGACCTCTTCTAGCGACTTGCCAGGCTTGTACAAGGGAAGGCCCCTCACCGATGCTTTTGGTTGCATATCTATGCTCCTCTCATCCCTTTTCCACTTATCTTACTCTGATTTCAACTGTCTGACAAATCGTGTGAGGGAGGCCAGCGCATGGTCGATTCGGTTCGGATCAAGCAAATCGGAACGGCATTCCTCTATTTTCCCAACCAGCGCGCTCCCCACCACAACGGCGTCGGCATGACGGCGAAAACGACGCACATGCGCTCCGGTGGAGATACCAAACCCCACCGCCGTTGGTACGGGGCTCGCCGCTCGCACCGTATCCAAAAACGCTTCTACATCATCGGCGAAATACTGCCTCATGCCTGTTGTACCCAATGAAGACACGCAATACACAAAGCCTTCCGCCTCAGCCACAATCTGCTCGATCCGTTCTTTTGATGTCGGCGTCACCAGCGGAATGATGGGAAAAGCGCATCGATTGCCAATTCGCCTGAGCGGTGCGCTTTCTTCATGGGGCAGATCAGGCACGATCAATCCTGCGAATCCGCTTGCTTTCGCATCTTCCACCAATGCCTCCAACCCATGGTGCAACACGGGATTAAAGTAAGTGAACAAGATCAGGGGAGTGTGAAAGCCTTCTGCATGCAACTCTTCGCCCAATCGCAACACGTCTTTGAGCGTGACGCCATTTTCAAGCGCTCGTTCGGACGCCGTTTGGATCACCGGCCCATCCGCCATCGGATCGGAAAACGGAACGCCCAGCTCGATCGCCGCCGCCCCTTCTTCCTGCAGCAAACGAAGAATTCGCTTGGTCACCTCCAATGAGGGATCTCCCGCCATGATAAAAGGAATGAAATATTGCTCTGCTTGCCGCAATCTCACATCCAACGCCGTCATCCTCGCTCCACCTCCATCGCTTGGCGTATGGTTTCCACATCTTTATCGCCGCGTCCGGACAGACATATCAACACAATTTCCCCTTTGCGCCGCATGTTGGCCAACTTGACCCCTTCCGAGATGGCATGGGCCGATTCGAGTGCCGGCAAAATCCCTTCCGTCCGGCAGAGAAGCCGCACCGCTTCAATCGCTTCTGCGTCTGTCGCCGACGTATAACGCACCCGGCCACTGTTTTTCAGAAATGCATGCTCCGGCCCTACACCAGGGTAATCCAATCCGGCGGAAATGGAGTGAGCAGGCAAGATGCGCCCCGCTTCATCCTGCAAAAAATAACTGTACATGCCATGCAACACTCCCGGTCTGCCTTTGGTCAAAGATGCCGCATGGCGATCGGTTCCAATGCCTTGACCGGCAGCCTCCACGCCATGTAATTTCACCTTCCACTCATCCAAGAAAGCGGCGAACATGCCAATCGCATTGCTACCGCCGCCCACGCACGCCACTACATCTTCCGGCAACTTTCCTTCCCGCTCTAACATTTGTTGCCTAGCCTCATCACCGATGACGCGCTGGAAGAACTTCACCATCGCCGGATAGGGGTGAGGCCCCACAGCAGAACCCAATAAGTAAAAGGTGCTGTCCACCTCCGCCACCCAACGGCGCAACGCTTCATTGGTGGCATCTTTGAGGGTGCGTGTGCCGGACGTGACTGGAATCACTTTCGCTCCCAACAGCTCCATGCGAAACACGTTCAGCTGTTGACGACGGACATCCTCCTCACCCATATACACTTCACACGCCAGTCCCAGCAGGGCGGCGGCAGTCGCTGTTGCCACGCCATGTTGGCCCGCGCCGGTTTCGGCGATCACTTTTCGTTTTCCCATCCGCTTGGCCAGCAAAGCTTGCCCTAAGGCATTATTGATTTTGTGAGCTCCCGTGTGGTTCAAATCTTCCCGTTTCAAGTAGATTTTGGCTCCGCCGATCTCCTCCGTCAGGCGAGAGGCGAACGTCAAGGCAGTTGGCCGCCCTGAATAATGTCGCAACAAGTTCTTGTATTCCATAATAAATCCCTCGTCACGCACCGCTTCTGCAAATCCTTGCTCAAGTTCCGCTAAGGCCATCATCGTTGTCTCCGGCACAAATCGCCCCCCGAACTCACCGTATCTCCAAGACGCCCTCCGTTCCTCCGCCGCGCTCTTCCTCATCACCACTCGCCATCACCCTTTCCACAAATCGGTTTATCAACAGGCCGTCTTTGCGGCCATCCGTCTCAATGCCGCTGGACACATCCACCCCATCTGGGCCGTATCTCCTGATCAAGGCACCTACATTGTCAGGATGCAATCCCCCAGCCACCCACACAGGGAGACCATACGCTTTTGCCGCTTTCTGCCACTGGGGAATTCCTGTCCAATCGAATGATTTTCCAGAGCCCCCTTGGGCCGAATCTAACAGGATGCGGTCAATCCATGGCGCATATTCCGACAGTCCTGCTTCTGATACCGGTCGCGCTGAGGCGTCAAACACCTTGCAGAGACTGACCCCAACCATCTTTTTCAATGTTTCGCAATAAGCAGGAGACTCGGTTCCATGCAACTGCAACACATCAAACGAATAACGGGTTTGCCATGCTACGGCATCTACCAGAGAGGCATCTTTCAACACAGCCACCTTTTTTAAGCCTGCCGGCACGGCTGACAGCATTTCCGGCAAATGGTCGAGGGAAACCGTCCGCCGCCGGCCGGGGACCATGACGAATCCGATCGACTCGATAGGGAGCCTGGTTGCCATACGCACGTCTTCCACCGTTTGAAACCCGCACAACTTGATTCCCGTCATGCCGACCCCGCCCGCTTCAACCCTGAAAGCGCTCGCGCTGGATCGGCTTGACGCATCAGGTATTCACCCACCAAAATTCCTTTAACGCCCGCTTCGCGCATCCGTTTGGCATCTTTTGGCGCATGGATGCCGCTTTCGCCGATGACGGGAAGGTGGGTCGGCAAGAGCGGCCGCAATCGCTCTGTCACGGCCAAGTCCGTCTCAAAGGTCTCTAGATTGCGGTTATTGATGCCGATCACATCCGCTTGGCAAGCGAGTGCATCATCGATCTCACGTTCATCGTGGATTTCTACCAACACTTCCATACCCAAGCGGTGAGCCGTATCACTAAGTAGCTGTAGCCGCTTCCTGTCAAGCGCGGCCACGATCAACAAGATGGCGTCGGCGCCGATCAACTTACTCTCCAAGACTTGGAGCGGATCAATGATAAAATCTTTGCGCAAGACGGGCAATGCAACTCGTTCTTTCACTTTCACCAAGTTGGCGGTAGAGCCTTTGAAAAAAACGGCGTCCGTCAACACGGAAATAGCGTTGGCTCCGCCTTCCTCATAAGCGGTGGCGATCGGAACTGGGTCCACCCGTTCACGAATAATTCCTTTGGACGGAGATGCCGGTTTGATCTCGGCGATCACCCCCAATTCCTTTTCGGCACACAAACGTTCCGCCAAAGAAACCCCCTTCGGCATTCGCTCCGCCCGTTCCCAACTCTCTTCCGTATAGCTCTGGGTTAACTGTGTCAGTTCCAACCGCTTTTGGGTGAGAATCTTCTCAAGAAACATGGGCGACCTCCTTTGACAAGCGAATCACTTCTGCCAGCTTGCGGCAAGCTGCCCCGGAACGGATGATCCACAGCGCTTCTTTGACTCCCTCAGACAGTGTGGGGGCTTTGCCTGCCAAGTATAAGGCTGCACCCGCGTTCAAGGCCACGATATCGCGCGGTCCGCCTGTAATCCGCCCGTCAAAAATGCCTCGTATCAACGTCGCATTCTCGTCCGGCGTGCCCCCGCTTAAAGTTTCGCGCGCCACTCGCTCCAAGCCTAATGCTTCTGGTGAAACCTCATAAGTCGTCACGCGCCCGTCCTTTAATTCGCTCACTTTCGTTTCCGCCGCATTGGTCAGTTCATCCATGCCATCCAATCCAGCCACAACCATGGCGCGCTTGATACCCAACCGTTGCAACACATAAGCGACTGGCTCCGTCAAATCCGCATCATACACGCCAACCAACTGCACCTTCACACCAGCCGGATTGCACAAAGGGCCTAAGAGATTAAAAAACGTACGAAATCCCAATTGCTTGCGAGTTGGCATCACATGTTTCATCGCCGGATGATACAATTGTGCGAACAAAAATGACAAGCCCGTCTGTTCTAGCAGTCGGTTGGCTTCCTCCGGTGCGAGTCGGATCTGCACCCCCAACGCTTCCAGTACATCGGCGCTCCCGCTCTGACTCGAGGCGGCCCGGTTTCCGTGTTTTACTACCGGAACCCCGCCTGCGGCCACGACAAAGGCCGCGGCCGTTGAAATATTGAAAGCCTTTCTGCCAGAGCCTCCTGTGCCGCAGGTATCCACCGCATCAGCAAACCGCAACGGCAGGGGCACCGCCAGGGAACGCATTGCTTGCGCAAATCCAAGAAGTTCGTCCTCTGTTTCTCCTTTCATCCGCAACGAGGTGAGCAAGCTGGCGATTTGAACCGGCGTTGCGTTTCCCTCCATCATACATTCCATCGCCTGTCTCGCTTCTGCCGCTGTCAAATGCTCCCCTGCAACGACTTTTTTCACCAAGTTCGCGATCATCTCAACCCCTCCATGGATTCGCTCTGTTTAGCCATGGCCAACGCCGTCAACATTCCCTTGGCTTTGTGCGATGTTTCCAAGTATTCGCCGACCGGGTTTGAATCGGCCACAATGCCCGCACCCGCTTGCACAGTGGCGCACTGATTCTGAAAATGAATGGTACGGATAGCGATACACGAATCAAGATTACCTGTAAAGCTCAAGTACAAAATCGCTCCGCCATAGATGCCGCGGGGTTCAGGCTCAAACTGACGAATCAGCTCCATGGCCCTGATTTTGGGCGCCCCAGACAACGTCCCCGCAGGGAAACAAGCTTGAAAAGCTTCCAGTGCGTGTACTCCTTCTTTCAGAGTCGCCTCCAGATGAGAAACCAGATGCATAACATGGGAATATTTCTCGATGACCATCCGCTCCCGGACGCGCACAGCACCATATTCCGCCACACGACCCAAATCATTGCGGCCCAAATCAAGCAACATTACATGCTCGGCAATTTCTTTTTCATCGTTGAGCAACTCGTCCATTAGCTCCTGATCCTCACGTTCGTGCCGGCCACGTGGACGTGTTCCAGCGATAGGGCAGATTTCCGCCAGACGGTCGGTCACACGGATGATGCGTTCAGGGGAAGTCCCTACCACCTGTTCCTCCCCCAACCGCAGATAGTACATATAAGGAGAGGGATTGAGCACCCGCAGAATGCGGTAGACGCGGAACGGATCTGGCGCGTGGGGCTGGATAAATTTTCGGGACAGCACCACTTGGAAAATGTCTCCCTCCCGGATGTGCTCTTGTGCTTGCCTCACCAGCTCCATGTATTCTTCCTTGCCGATATTGGCAAATTCTTCGCTCGATTGGGAATCAGGCGATAGGACATGCTTAAAAGATAACTCCCCGCCTGCATGCCCTTGCAACATCTCTACACACCAAGTTTCCAACTCTTCAACCGCCCGCCGGTAACGCTCCGACAGCGGAACCTCTGCCAGCGCGCCGTCAGTCAGTGCCAGATGTTGCACAAAAGTGACGGTCTGCTTCAGGTGATCAAAAATGATCAACCGATCCGCAACCATAAGATGAAAATCATAATGTCGCGTCTCTGCGGTTGGATGAGTGATCGGGCGAGTTGGTTCAATAAACCGAACAGCCTCATATCCGACATAACCCACCGCGCCGCCAAGAAACGGGGGAAGATGGGCATATTTCGGAGCTTGGAATTGACTGAACCACTCCTTTAAAAACTGCATCGGATGCGTGATGTCCAGGGTGCGGCGCCCTTGCTCATCTTCTATCACTACCTGATTGCCTTTGCATTTCAACACACACATCGGCTCGGCTCCAATCATGGAGTAACGCGCCCACCGTTCGCCGCCTTCCACACTTTCCAACAAAAAAGCGTAAGGGTCATCTTTCACCCGTTCAAACAACCGGATCGGCGTCTCCGTATCAGCTACTACGGTCTTGCATATGGGAATAAAAGAATAAGAAGAAGAAAAAGATTGGCATTCTTCATACGTGGGGTAAATCATGGATGGCTCCCTCCTTCTCGATGATGAGAAGGGAGAAAAGGATATAGAGGGGGTGTAACACAAATAAAAAAGCCAAAGCACGCGAGCTCTGACTGAAGTCATCATATTCTTCATCATCTGGCTCAGCTCAACTACGCTATATCCTATTCTCCACTCAACTCTGCTCTCAACTAACTCATCAATCCACTCAAACTAACTGATCTTATCAAGACTTTATCCGAGTTCCCACAGAATGTCAACCCACGTCGAAAAAAAGGACGGGCCTCTTTGATGAACGGCCCGTCCTTTTTTCATTTACTGCGTAGAAATCTCCTTCAATGTTTGAACGATTTCGGCTTCCTCGATTCCACGCACCGTCTCTACCTGTCCCAACTTGCGCGACAAAACAAAAGTATACTGGCCACCGCGCGCTTTCTTATCCTTTTTCATCGCCTCTAACAGCGCAGGCAACGGCCAATTTTCCGCATACCGGATCGGCAAGCGCAAGCGGCGGAGCAACTGTTCCGTCCGATCGACCAATTCGCCCGGTGCGCCCAGCAAACGGGCGCTCAATCGCGACGCGCCAGCCATGCCGATCGCTACCGCTTCACCGTGAGTGTACACACGATACCCCGAAACCGCCTCCAACGCATGGCCGATGGTATGTCCATAATTGAGGATCGAACGGATGCCCAATTCTTTCTCATCCTGCGACACAACGGCGGATTTCACCTCGCAACCGCGAAAAATTGCTTCCGTCAGACGCTCGGGGGACAGCGCAAGCAATTCCTCGGCATGGGCTTCCAACCACTCCACAAAGGAGACATCCCAGATCAGTGCGTGCTTCGCCACTTCCGCCAGTCCGGAATGCACTTGGCGCGCTGGCAACGAGCGCAACACATCGACATCAAAAACGACCATCAGCGGTTGGTGAAATGCTCCGATATAATTCTTACCCAACGCATGATTGACGCCTACTTTCCCTCCCACGCTACTGTCATGCGCCAACAAGGTGGTCGGCAACTGGATGAAAGGGATGCCCCGCATATAGGTGGCCGCAACAAACCCGGCCAAATCCCCCACCACACCGCCTCCCAAAGCCAGCACAACGCTACTGCGGTCAAGGCCGAACTGCAAGCAATCACCAATCACTCGCTCAACCACGCTTAAGTTTTTGCTCTCTTCGCCGGCGGGAAAAACCGTCATCCCCACCTGATACCCTTCCGCACGCAATGACGCTTGGAGCGATTGGCCATACAAGGGAGCGACAGAGCTATCGGTGATCACCATCAGCTTGCGATCCTTTTCTACACCCACTTCCTTCATTAGGCGAGGCAACATCTGGTAGGTGCCACGGCCGATATGAATGGGGTAACACTGATTAGACGTGTTCACCGTCAAAGTGCGCATCAGAATCTCAACACCCTTTCACGGTAACGATTCAGTTGTTCTTTCAACTCATTCAATGTATCGGCTGGAAACTTCTCAAGTAGCGCACAGGCAATTTCCCACGCCACGACATTTTCCGCCACGACACACGCCGCCGGAACAGCACAGCTGTCCGACCGCTCAATGCTAGCGGCGAAAGGCTCTTTGCTATCGATATCCACACTATTCAGCGGCTTGTATAGGGTGGGAATGGGCTTCATCACCCCGCGAACGACAATCGGCTCTCCTGTGGTCATCCCGCCTTCAAAGCCGCCCAATCGATTGGTGCGGCGAGTGAAACCGGTCGCTTCCGACCATTCGATTTCGTCATGTACTTCGGAGCCTGGGCGGCGGGCCGCCTCAAAGCCAATACCGAACTCAACCCCCTTAAAGGCGTTGATACTCACAATCGCTTGCGCAATGCGCGCGTCCAATTTGCGATCCCAATGCACGTGGCTACCTAGCCCCACCGGGACGCCTTCCACGATGACCTCCACGATGCCTCCAAGGGAATCGCCCTCTTTTTTGGCTTGGTCAATGAGTGCCATCATCTGTTGTTCAGCATCTGGATCCAAACAGCGCACGGGGGATTCCTCTGCACGCGCAGTCCACTCTTCCCACGGAAAATCCAAACGCTTCGCTTCGACGCTACCAATGCGTAGCACATGGCCGCCCACACGGATATCGCACGCTTCCAAGATCAACCGCGCCACGGCACCTGCAGCCACTCTCATCGTCGTCTCCCGCGCGCTGGAACGTTCAAGCACGTCACGCATATCACGGTGATCATATTTGATCGCACCGTTTAAATCGGCATGCCCGGGACGGGGCCGCGAGATTCGGCGTTTTTCTGCTTCTTCTGGAAGGGGGTCGATGCTCATCACTTTCTTCCAATGGGTCCAGTCTTTATTCTCAACCACCAACGCCACTGGGGCGCCTGTCGTCTCACCGAAACGAACGCCGGATAAAATTTGCACCTGGTCTTTCTCAATCTGCATCCGACGCCCGCGGCCATATCCTTTTTGGCGGCGCGCCAGTTGATGGTCTATTTTCTTTTTGTCAAAAGGAACATGGCTTGGTAAGCCTTCCACAATCAATGTCAATTGAGGGCCGTGTGACTCTCCCGCCGTTAAATACCTCATCTCTCATCGTCCTCTCCTAATCTAAGCTCACACATTAAACAAACAATAAAAAATTTGTTAGTAATCATACCACAGTTTCGATCAGTTAAAAATAAGATTTAATAAAAATCACCCGGTTCCACATGGAACTGGGTGATTGTAAGATCCGGACGAGCCTGTTTTCTCCACCATCACTCGCCGGGTGCCTTGTTGTGGCATGATGAGCACCTATTGCTCACTCGCCGCCCACGCTTTGCCGAACGGCATGCTCCCAACTTGGGTAATAATAAAGCGCGCTTTGCATCAAGTCGGGATCGGCTTGCTTCACCTTCTTTTTTCCGAGCGGCTGGCCGTTTTCTGCCATTTGCCTGATTTTGGCCGCCACTTCATCTACGCTGAGTGGAATATCCATCTGAATTCCCCCTTTTCTAAGTTAACATCCAGTCTGGACAAAACCTTAGGGAAATAGACGGTATTTTCCATTATTTCAACCGCACCCACCGCATTTGAGAGAGATCGGCACACCGATAACAAACAAAAGCGCGGCCTATCGGCCGCGCCTCATGTCGAGGAACATTAGATCCAGCGATTGATCGTTTTTTCGTATTCGTTCAATTCTGCTTCATTGAACCACAGCGCGATTTCCCGCTCTGCGCTTGTGGGGGAATCGGAGCCATGCACGATGTTCATCGCAACATTCACGCCATAATCACCGCGAATGGTTCCCGGCAGAGCATCAGCAGGATTGGTTTTGCCCATCATTTGACGGGCAGTAGCAATCACGTTGTTCCCTTGCCACACCATCGCGAACACAGGGCCGGATGTGATAAAATCAACCAGTTCTCCAAAGAACGGTCTCTCTTTATGTTCAGCGTAATGCTCTTCAGCCAATTCACGGGAAACGGTCATCAATTTAGCACCGACTAACTGAAAACCTTTTTTCTCAAATCGAGCGACAATTTCACCAATTAGCCCACGTTGCACTCCGTCAGGCTTCACCATGATAAACGTTTTCTCCATACCCGTTGTTCCTCCACTTCATGCTATGTATCAGATCACACCGATTGGTGCATGAAAATTGTAACAGGAATGGGTTGTAAACGCAACCATCCCCATGCCTCAATAGGAACGGCGCAAAATGAATTCCGCAATCATTTGGAGAGATTCCCGTTCAGCCGTGGCGGGCAATTTTTCCAGACAGCTGAAAGCTTTGTCCATATACCTGCGCGACAAGTCCATGGTATATTCAATCCCACCACTGGTCCGAATCATATCGAGAATCTCTTTAAGCGATCCCGAGTCCCCTTTGGAACGCAGGTAAGTGAGAATCGCCTGCCTGACTTCCTCTGAGCCTTGGTTCAGCGCATAGATGACCGGCAATGTCACATTGCCTTGCTCCAGATCGCTTCCGGCTGGCTTACCCAACGTTTTCTCATCCCCCATGAAATCAAGCACATCATCTGTCAACTGAAAAGCCATTCCCACGTAATAACCGTAAGCCGTAACGGCCCGTTCCAAAGCAGGGGGAACATCAGAGACCATCGCTCCCAGTTGGCAGCTGGTTGCCATAAGCAAAGCCGTCTTTCTTTTGATCCGGTGCAAATACTTTTTCAAACTCAACTCTTCGCTGAATAGATCCTCGATTTGCGCAATCTCTCCCAAGCACATGCGGACCATGGCAGTTGCCAATCTTTCCTGCACGGGATACTCCCCCAGAGCCGTCAGTTCCTTCAATGCACAGGCCAAAATGTAGTCACCAGTATACATGGCAACCCGATTGTCCCATTCTTCCTTGACCGTTTTACGGCCGCGACGGGTCTCCGCATTGTCGATCACATCGTCATGCACGAGGGTGGCCATGTGGATCAATTCCAATGCTACGGCCACTTTTTGCAACTGCTCAAATTCATAGGAACCGAACGAACCGGCCAGCAACACAAAGACGGGGCGCATCCGTTTCCCCCCCGCTTCCAACAGGTGGTTAGAGGTCTTGCGCAACATGTCGTGATCGGTGTGGATGGCACAGGCCAGCGCTCGCTCGATCTGTGCTAACTCCCTTTTTTTCTCTTCATATATTTCTTGTAGATTCATTATCCACTTCACCCTGATCAGCGCATGCCTAGACTCGCTGGTAAATCCAGCATGTGGATTTCCACATTGGATGGCAACAGTCCCAAGTCTGCAGCATAGCGGAAATAGGTTTGCAGTCCCCGCTTTTCCTTTTCGCCAAAATCGTAACAAAGGCCCTCAAAATATGCTTTCCAGAAAGCCGCATCGCCTCCCAATTGGCGCATGGCCTCCTCGATCGCGGGAGTTAAGTTCTTCCGCCCTTCCGCTTTGGCTTGCATGAAACGCAGGTAAATCTCTTCCAAATCGCTTCGGCGCGATTCAGCGATGGCACGCCTTACCGCCCAGACGGCGTAAGTCATGCTCAACCCCGTCTGCTTCATCCACTCTTCGCCCAAATCATACATCCGGTATGCCGAACCGTTCCATTTGCCTTTCACCGCATCGTCGCCGATCAACAAAGCCGCGTCGGCTACGTTCATCATTTCTTCCAACGATGGGGCCATGGTGACATAATTTGGACGGACCCCCGCAAATTTCTCCAGGACGATTTTCAAAAGCGCCACGGAAGAAGCCGACGTATTGGTTAATGCAATGGTTTTCCCGTCCAAGTCGTGAAGTTGATCTCCTTTGGTGAACAGAAAAATGGAGCCCACAGGGCCCATCGCACTAATCGACAAATCGGGCATCAAAACATACTCGTCAGCATGTTCGGCATAAGCAAATGCCGAGATAGGGCTCATGTCGATGTTTCCCGCCGCCATATCGCGGTTAAGCAAACTGGGCACCTGGCGGATCCACTCCACATCAAGCCCCTGATCATCAAAATATTGATAGATCGGCAAGATATTGGTGAATGCGATCCTTCCGATTCGGATCGGTTTCATCGTCCACCCTCCCAACGTTGATACAATTGATGGTCAATCTTAAGCAGATCAAGCACTTTTCCGGCCACAAACCGCACCATTTCCTCGATGGAGGACGGCTGGTGATAAAATGCGGGCATCGCTGGCACGATTGAAACACCGCATCGTGATAGTTTGAGCATGTTTTCCAAATGGATTGAAGACAGCGGCGTCTCTCGCGGAACGATGATGAGCGGCTTGTTTTCCTTAATCATGACATCTGCGGCCCGTTCCAACAAATTGGTAGACAGGCCGTGAGCCAGCTTGGCCAATGACGCCATGGAACAAGGGGCGACAATCATGCCGTCTGTCTGGAAGGAACCGGAAGCGATCGTCGCGCCAATATCCTTCAATGGATGGTAGACGAGTGTGCCTGGCAGGTGTCCGTACCGTTTGGTGAAACAACGTTCCCGCTCCTGCACTTCCCATCCATGCTCTTCCATCAACACCCGCCATCCCGCTTCGGATACGACGAGATGCACAGTATGCCCCTGCCTTAAACATTCCTCTAAGATGCATAATCCATACGGGGCGCCGCTTGCTCCGGTCATCCCCAAAATCAGGCGTTTGTGACTCATAAAAACACATCCAACATCGTAAATACAAAAATCAACACGCTCAACACACCGTTCATGGTGAAGAAAGCGGTATTTAAGCGAGACAAATCATTCGGCTTCACAATGGCATGCTCATACACCAAAATGGCGATAGCAATCAACGCCCCCACCGTATACCACGCGCCGAGCGAAGTCATGTAGACGAGCGCTATCAAGCCCACAGCAGTGCACACGTGCATCAATCCCGAAATCCACAACGCAGGCGCGATGCCAAATCTAGCGGGAATGGAGAACAGCCGCTCCTCTCGGTCAAACTTTACATCTTGACAAGCGTAAATTACATCAAATCCACCAATCCACAACGCCACAGTGAGATATAGGACAATTGATGTCACATCGATTTGCGCTGTCGTCGCTACCCAGCCACCGATGGCCCCCAATGCGCTCGACAGGCCGCAGAAAAAGTGGCATGTCCAAGTGAAGCGCTTGGTGTATGAATAAAACATCAGAAAAAACACAGCCAACGGCAAACATTTGACCGCCAGCATATTTAATTGGAATGCGGCCACAAACAACATAGCGAATGAAACGACGACAAACCCCCATACAAACGGGACAGAAACCAACCCTGCTGGAATGGCCCGATTTTTGGTGCGGGGGTTTTTCGCGTCGATATGTCGGTCAATCAAACGGTTCAAAGCCATTGCGGCACTGCGTGCGCCCACCATCGCCAATGTGATCCAACCAATTTCCGCCCAACTCGGAAGAACCCCGCGCACTTCCAAACTGCCGAGAACGGCTCCCATATAAGCGAAGGGCAGGGCAAAAATGGTATGTTCAAACTTAATCATCTCTAATACAACTTTCAACTTATGCACCAAGTTCATCCTACCATCTTCCTTCGTTTCATCTCTCATTGGCCGGCTTTTCGCCCGACATGCAACGCCGTGATGCCACCCGTGAGCGGGTACACCTCGACTTCGTCCAACCCGACTTCTTCCCTCATGATCCGCGCCAGCTCCTCATAGTCAGGGAAATGGATCAAGGATTCCGGCAACCAGCGGTATTGTTCATACCGATTGGCGAAGAGCTTGCCCAACCACGGCAAGATGCGCTCAAAATAAAAGTAATACAACGCGCGAAACGGGGGCCATGTCGGTTTGGACAACTCCAGTGATACCACTTGTCCCCCCGGTTTGACAACCCGTTTCATCTCTTTGAGCACCTGCACCACATCTGGCACGTTGCGAAGGGCGAACCCGATGGTAGCGTGGTCAAAGCTGTTGTCCGGAAACGGCAATTGCATCGCATCTCCCCGCACTAATTCAACCTGTTGCCTCAGCCCTTTTTCAGACAATTTCCGCTCCGCCACTTGCAACATATTGTCGCTAAAATCCAGGCCGACCACCCGACCCGTTTGCGAAGCGTTCGCCAGCGAGATCGTCCAATCCCCCGTGCCGCAGCAGACGTCGATCGCCGTGTCGCCCGGTTTCACAGCCATTTTTTTCATGGCAAACTTGCGCCAGCGCTTGTGCTGATAAAAGCTCAACAAGGTGTTCATGCGGTCATAATCTTTGGCGATGCTTTCAAATACCTGCAAAACGAATTTCGCTTTCTCTGACTTATCCCTCATGGTCTTGTCCACTCCCTTTCACCGCTCAATTGCTTCAAGTGAAAGGCATTGCCTCTCTAATAAGAATGTTGAGCTCATCTTTAACGAGATCATCCTCCAGCTTGGCGGTGGCCTCGTTAAGGCGTTGCGAAGCGCTTTGAACCCACGCGGCCTCGGCCTCCGTATCAAACAAGTAGCCGCTGTCCTTGATGTGGCGGAGCACCATCAATTCCTTCACGATGTCACGCCACGGCGTTGGCTCGGGCTGATCCGCATGAAAAAAATCGGCTAGCGCCACCAAAAGACCACCCGATATTTCCCGCATCTGCTCCCATTCTTCCACCTTTGAAGCGAACGTTTCTTGTGCCATGTGAAAAGTCATTTTCTTTTCGTTCATTCGGCCAATCGCTTCCAACAGAAAGGCTAGCCCCTCCGTCTCTTGATGTTTGGCCAGCTGTTGGTAAAAGATGCTGCTGAAATAATCTCCAGCCAGAACGTATAATTGCTGTTTGCGATGCGCGTCTGGTTCGGGCTGCGAATCGACCGTGACGCGATCATGCATCACTTGCCCCATATCAAGCAAGGTGACCGCAACTGCATAGATTCGCGCCCGTTCTTCAGGCACATGCAACGATTTTAACATCAATTGCAAAACGCGCACAAAAAAAACAGGGATCGTGGGTCTCCCAATGATTTGTTTCAGATACGAAGGCGTGGACAAACCGTCAATCGCATCGATGATCCAGTTCAATTCTTCTTTATGTATGGACGACATGCAAACGTTCCCCCAAAAACCATAGAGTTCAGGCACTGCGAATAGTATACCATACTTTTAATTGGGATTGATGCTTCCATTGTTTTCCCTATTCTCTAATTGTTTGCTGAACGTTGACTGTGGTCAACTTTTCCAGTCTCCTTTCGCACCAAAGCCCCGCCGGCGCCCAGCGGTGGCTTTGCCGACACGCGACCGTTTTTTTGCTTCGATCAGCGCTCCAAGTGAGGTTTTCGAAAGTGGACAAGCAACCGCAGTCGATGCACATTGTCGTCCTGGTTGAACCAACGATCGGGCGTGCGAAAACGCGAGTGGAGCACACCACCGACGCGGCCGACACGCGGAAGCGCCAACGTCCGCACAACATGCATACACGCTTCCTCCCTCCCTTTATCACCTTTGCAAAAGGAAGAGAAGAAACAAGCTCCCTAGTCCGTATCCACGGAGCCAAAAGGCGTGATAATCGTCGCCTTGCCACGCACCTTCACAGCCGATGTATGTTCGGTGAATTGCGCGACCATGACTTCGCCTTTATCCAGTTTCTCTGAATGATGAAAACGAGTGTCCTTCCCCCGGGTAAGACCGATGACGTTGACACCGTTTTCTTTCGCCTTGATCAATATATAGTCAGCGGATCCATTCATCCTTTATCCCTCCTCTTCCTATTCTATCCGTCATGATAGTTTAACATGGAACTTTGCGCTTGATGCAATAAAAAAGACCCTTCCATGAGGAAGGGTCTTTATATGGTCGGGCTAGCCAGATTTGAACTGACGACCTCTTGCGCCCCATGCAAGCGCGCTACCAAGCTGCGCCATAGCCCGATAACTATGTGATTGCGCATCGACAAGTATTAGTATATTGCACGCTTGCATATGTGTCAAGGATCTTTTTTATTTTTTTTATTTTAATCCAATCAAGCTGAGCGCCTCTGCTCTGGCCGCCGAATCTTCAGCAAACACGCCGCGTACCGCCGATGTGATCGTTTTGGATCCCGGTTTTTTCACACCCCGCATAGTCATGCACATATGCTCCGCTTCCACGACGACGATCACCCCGTGCGGGTCCAATTTTTCCATGATTGAATCTGCTACCGTAGCTGTAATCCGCTCTTGCAATTGTGGGCGTCTGGCTACCGTTTCAAGCGCTCTCGCCAATTTGCTCAATCCTGTGACCCGCCCTCCACGCGGTATGTAACCCACATGAGCTTTGCCGAAGAAAGGAACCAAATGGTGCTCACAAGTGGAGAAGAATGGGATGTCTTTGACAAGCACCAGCTCTTCATGATCTTCTCCAAACACAACTGAAAAATGCTCTTTGGGATCTTCGTTCAAACCCGAAAAAATTTCAGCATACATGCGTGCCACACGGGCCGGTGTATCTAATAAACCTTCGCGGTTTGGGTCTTCGCCGATCGCTTCCAAAATCATGCGCACCGCGTCCTCAATTTTGCGATGATCGATCATTGCTGTTCCTCCATCCAAATAACATCTGCTTAGTTATATTCTCAACAACTGTAAACAGCTATATTATATCACAATCCCCAAGCGAAAAAAGAAAAAGGAAAAAGGCCTCGATTTAGAGGCCTTTTTAGCAGGTCATCCTTATGTACTTCGTCCTGCTTATTTGTTCACTTCTTCTTTCAGCTGCTTACCTGGTTTGAAAACAGGTGCTTTGGTTGCAGGAATATCGATTTCTTCACCTGTTTGCGGGTTGCGACCTTTGCGAGCCGCACGCTCACGCACTTCGAAGTTACCGAAGCCGATGAGTTGCACTTTGTCACCCGTGCGCAGAGCTTCAGTGATCGCTTCAAATACAGCTTCCACAGATTTTGCAGCGTCTTTTTTCGTCATTTCAGTAGCTTCTGCCACTTTATTGATTAGTTCGGTCTTATTCATAACCGCACCTCCTAAAACATCCACAGCTATCGCATTAAGCGATCCGCGAAAGAAGATTCTTTGCGCGGGACAATCCTATACTAATATAGACTTATGGGAAGTTCAAGAGAATCTTTGCGATTTCTCTGTTTGGAAACAAAAAAAGCGCTTTTTCAGCGCTTGTGATGGAACATTTACAAGATTATGGCGATCAATCCGCCCGACCCTTCGTTGATGATCCGTTCCAGTGTTTCTTGCAGTTTATACCGCGCGTTCTCCGGCATCATCGCCAATTTAGCTTGGATGCTCTCCCGAACGACTTGGTTGAGTGAACGGCCGAAAATATCTGTTTCCCAAATGCTGTTAGGATCTTGTTCAAAATCGCGCATCAGGTAGTTTAAGAGCTCCTCGCTCTGTCTTTCTGAACCGATGATAGGCGCAAACTCAGAATGCACATTGACGCGAATCATATGGATGGACGGTGCCGTCGCCTTGAGCCTTACGCCAAACCGGCTCCCCTGTTTGATCAACTCGGGCTCATCCAGGGTCATCTCTTCCAAAGCTGGCGGCGCCACGCCATAGCCTGTTGTGCGCACCATCTTAATCGCATCCGACACTTTGTCGTATTCCCGCTTGGCGATGCTGAATTCTTGCATCAATTCTAACAAGTGATCTTTGCCGCGGATTTCAACGCCCACCACATCTTGCAACACCCGGTCATACAAAGCGTCTGGCGCGTACAAATCGATTTCGGCGATCCCTTGCCCCATGTCCATCCCGGACAAAGCTGCTTTCTCAATGAATTCGTAATCGTAAAATTGGCCGACTACCCGATCAACATCGCGCAAGCGCTTGATATCTTTCACCGTCTCCCGCACGGAATTTTCGAA
This sequence comes from Laceyella sediminis, assembly GCF_003003125.1. Taxonomy (GTDB): domain Bacteria; phylum Bacillota; class Bacilli; order Thermoactinomycetales; family Thermoactinomycetaceae; genus Laceyella; species Laceyella tengchongensis. The sequence goes on from NZ_PVTZ01000006.1 coordinate 138,653, forward strand.
GTCCCGCCGCAACCAATGCTCTTCATCTAACACCATGACCCAGCTTGGCAGATTGACGTTCACTTCGTGGACCGGGAATTCATACAGCACTTCTCGCATGATGCTGAGAATGTCTTCTTCGCTCATCGTCGCCACACTGACGGGCAAAACAGGAATATCGTATTTCTCCGCCAGTTCCGCCCGTAGCTGTTGCGCCTGTTCGCCGTAGGGACGGGTCGAGTTCAACAGCAAGATGAACGGTTTACCCACTTCTTTCAATTCATTGATCACGCGCTCTTCCACTTCTTGATAAGATTCGCGCGGTATATCGGTGATTGAGCCGTCCGTGGTGATGACGATCCCCACGGTGGAGTGTTCCTGGATCACTTTTCTTGTGCCGACTTCTGCCGCTTCCTGAAACGGTATCGGCTCTTCAAACCAAGGCGTGCTAATCATGCGCGGTCCGTTTTCATCTTCATAGCCTTTGGCGCCATCAATCGCGTAACCGACACAATCAACCAGCCGGATATTGACGTCCAACCCCTCATCGACGTGTATTTGGACCGCTTGGTTTGGCACGAATTTGGGTTCGATCGTTGTGATCGTTTTCCCCGCGCCGCTGTGAGGCAATTCATCCGTTGCCCGCGAACGGTCGGCTTCATTCTCAATGTTGGGAATCACTACCTGTTCCATGAACCGTTTGATAAATGTCGATTTACCGGTGCGCACCGCACCGACCACACCCAGGTAGATGTCTCCTCCTGTCCGTTCTGCAATGTCTTTCAAGATATCTACTTTCTCCACGAAAGTCCCTCCTTCAAAATCGCCCTCTTTTCTGGATCTGTCGCCGGTGCGAAGGCTATCCCCCCTCCGGACCCTTCCTTTGACACTACTAATATATGAATGCCTTTTCCCAATATGAATCTTTGCCTAAAAAAATAGAGCCGCCGAGGGTAGTTATCCCGTTTCGGTTCTTTTTTTCACCTTCCCACGCACAGGAGATGATTTGCCTTTCACTAACATCGTCCGCGTCCGGAAGCCCGCCACCTTGACTGATCCTGTAAGATGGCCCAACAAGAAAATGCCTGGTATGACAATGAGATGAAACCATAAACTCGTCATTGTTTGATTCCACCCCTTCAACACACTTGTCATTCCATAAATATGTGGCTACAGATCAGAAATTCATGAAAAGAAAAAATCGCCCTGGCTTCAAGGCGATTTTTTCTCTGTTCCTTCACTTGGAACAATCAATTCTGGCATGTTTTTATTCATTTTCATCATCGGTGAATATCCCGGTACAAAATAGGAGTCCTGCGCCAGCCACACCCGCAGATCTTCCTCCGCTGACGGCTTTTCTTTGGCTTGTTGCCATTTTTTCATAACTTCGCTACGGTAATCCACATAGACCCGCCCGCGTTCATCCATGATCAAGTCCAGCAGTGTGTCCGGAGAATACGGACTGGGTACTTGCACGCTGTCTAGATTTAACTGCTCCAAGTCAACCTTGTAAAAACCAGGGCTTACGGCTTCACCCCGTGGATACTTTCCCTCTTTCGCTTTAAACGCATTAACAGACAATTGCACTTTGTCCACGGCATCATGGGTACGCAGATCAAACAGGCGAACCAACGGTTTAGTGTCCACATTGGTCATCACATAAATGAAGTACCCGCCTTTCTCGAACGCCGACGGCGGAATTTCCCCCAAATACCCTTGTATCTGCATAAAGTCGACCTGATAATGCGTCGAGTATTTCACATCATCTTGGCTGTATTTATACGGCAACATTTTTTGTTGCTTCAAATATGTATCCACCGCCGCCTGAACCCGTGCAAGATGCTGATCCAGTTTGTCCCATTCTTGTCTTCGTTCTTGCGGATACAGGCACCCCGTCAACAGCGTGCAAAACAGCAAGAGGATCGCCAAGCCACTCCAGCGTCGCATTTCCATTCCTCCATCACATGAACATTCTCAGGATAAACAGCAGAGCCACAATCAATAAAATCAATGAGACAGACGACAGAAGCCATCTCACCCAAGCTCTTTTTTGCTGTCTGCCCAACGTCATCAATAAATTAATCAAAACCAATAAAAATAAACTCACACCCAATTCCATTTCATTTCCACCCCTTGTCTTCATCATTACAGTATAGCAAATCCACATCTGCCTACCAAGCAGTCGGGCAGGTGCCCTGCTTCACCGACGGGCACCTGCATACGATAAATAGACTCTAGCCTGAAATGGAGGATTTTCCTATGAGCACCAAAAAGAAAAAGAAACCGCAAAGTCATAAAAAAGCTGTCAAAAAACAAACAAAACCAAACACCACCTTGGCTAAACCGCTTGAAGAAACCATGCCTCCCATTGTCTTTCCCCAACTGAGTTCGGTAAGCATCGCCCGCATTTTGAGCGGATTCCTGAAGTTCCGCTCCACCGTCAAAGATTTAAGCCAATCCATCCAGCGGGTAGAAAACGTGATGGATCATGCTTATCAAATGTTTGAAATCGCCACCAAAATGATGGCCCATGCCAAACAACGCGGTGGGTTTCCAGCACTGCCTGGCGAAAAGCGTCCCCCATCCACCTTAGACCAAGATATTCCGGTTATCAATCTCCCCTTTGACAATGATCCGCCGAACGGGTCACCAGGGCAACAGACCCCCTTCCAATTGGGCAACATCTTGAGCTTATTGCAATCGCCGCTCATTCAACGCTTCATCGCAAGCCTTTTTCGCCCATCGCAACCGACCGCAGCCAGTTACAAAAAACGAGAGGGGTAATGCTGATTCAGCATTACCCCTCTCTTTCGTGACCAATCCCTTTCACCTGCACACATCCCTGACCCCGATTCTTGTGCTCAAGTTTATGGATATTGGTTGAAGCTATTACAGAGTATGAAGTAAGCAAAAACCTTGCAACAGGGAAAGCGCCCAAAATGGCTACCAGCCGCCGATAATTTCTTCCAGCTCCTGCGTGCGCCCCCGTCCCATCAGCTCTTTCACGGCTTGTTCCGGGTCTTTGTCAGCGAACAGCACAGAATACAACTGCTCTGCGATCGGCATTTCCACCTGATACCGCTCCTTGAGCACATACGCAGCTTTGGTGGTGCGGACGCCTTCAACGACCATACCCATCGTAGCAAGCACCTCATCCAACTTTTTGCCTTGGCTGATCATGTGGCCGGCCCGCCAGTTACGACTGTGGCTACTGGTGCAAGTAACCACCAAGTCGCCCACGCCAGCCAGTCCGACAAAGGTGATCGGCTCAGCGCCCATCGCATGACCCAACCGGGCGATCTCTGCCAATCCCCGGGTCAGCAAAGCCGCTTTGGCGTTGTCGCCAAAGCCCAACCCGTCAACGAGTCCCGCGGACAGGGCGATGATATTTTTCAAGGCGCCCCCCACTTCCACCCCGATCACATCAGGATTGGTGTACACTCGAAAATACGAGTTCATAAACAGCATCTGCGCCTGTTCGGCCGCTTGTGCCGACTGCGAGGCAACGACGACAGTCGTGGGGCAACGGCGAATCACTTCTTCGGCGTGGCTGGGTCCGGACAACACCGTAATGCGATCCGCGTGGCTTGCACCCAACTCCTCTGCCAGTACTTCGGACATCCGTTTCAACGAGTCGATTTCAAACCCTTTGGCCGCATGGATGACGAGCGCGTCAGCCTCTATCCACCGCCGTGCTTCACGGGCAATTTCCCTCATGGAATGCGAAGGAACCGCAAATAGCACCGCCTCTTTGCCTTCCAGCGCTTCGGACAGCGAAGAGGTGGCCCGCAAGGTTTCCGGCAATTTCACATCCGGCAAATATTTGCGGTTGGTGTGCGTTTGATCGATTTCCTGCGCCTGCTCCTCACGCCTCGCCCACAATGTCACATCATGGCCGTTGTCGGCCAACACCGCAGCGAGAACCGTACCCCAGCTCCCCGCTCCAAGTACAGCAACTCTACCTTTCATGTGATTTCTCCCTTGTATCAATCTAAATCTTGCGTTCGTTTCCCTTAAACAGATTGATTACATTTTGTTTATGTCTCCACAGCGCCATCACAGACACGATCAACATCAACCACACCACAGCCGTGGGATAATCCAACAGCCACATCATCACGGGAACGATGGAGGTGTACACCAGCGATCCGACAGATACATAGCGTGTAAACAAGATAAACAAGATAGCACAGATCCCGGCGACGACGGCTGCAGTGAAGCCGATGAGGCACGTCACTCCTACTGTCGTGGCGATGCCTTTTCCACCGCGGAATCCTAAAAAGACTGGCCAATTATGCCCAATGATGGCGGCAATCCCGCACACCATCATCACCAATTTCACATCCGGGCTGTTGCCAGCCATCCAGTAACCAAAGCCGACCGCGGCCATCCCTTTGAGCGCGTCCAGCAAAAACACTACTAAGGCTGGCCCTTTCCCCAGCACACGCGACGTATTCGTAGCCCCCGCATTGCCGCTACCGTAGTCACGAATGTCGACGCCCTTGAGCCATTTGGTCAACAAATAACTAAAACTTATTGAACCCAACAAATAAGAAATGACAATCGGTATCCCCCATGTTTGTAGCATTGTCATTGCCCTCTCCCCGTCTCTCAGTTTCTTTAGCTTTTCTTTCGCAACAAGATTCTAAGTGGCGTCCCTTTAAACGGAAACGCTTGCCGCAATTGGTTTTCGAGATAGCGCAAGTAGCTGAAATGCGAAAGTTCCGGGTCATTGACAAACAAGATGAAGGTAGGTGGTTTCACCGTCGCCTGGGTCACATACCGAACCCGGAACCGGCGACCCCGATCCGACGGAGGCGGTGTTGTCACCATGGCGTCCTGAATCACTTGGTTCAGCACCGACGTGGGCACGCGCATTGCGTGTTGTTCAGCCACTTCATTCACTTCAGGCAAAACCGTATGAATGCGGCGTTTCGTTTTAGCGGAAACAAACAGGATCGGCGCGTAGTGCATAAACTGGAATTCTTCGCGAATCCGCCGCTTGAAGCGGTCCATAGTTTTTTCGTCTTTTTCGACCGCATCCCATTTGTTCACCACGAAGATGGCGGCTCTTCCCGCTTCATGCGCATATCCGGCAATTTTCTTATCCTGCTCCGCGATCCCCCGTTCGCCGTCGATCACGATTAAGCACACATCAGAGCGCTCGATAGCGCGCAATGCACGGATCACACTGTATTTCTCAATCGATTCGTACACTTTTCCCCGTTTGCGAATCCCGGCCGTATCGATGAGGACATATTTTTGTCCTTCATATTCAAACGAAGTGTCGACAGCATCCCGCGTGGTTCCCGCAACAGGGCTAACAATGACCCGCTCTTCTCCCAGCAACGCATTGACAAGTGAAGATTTTCCGACGTTGGGGCGGCCGATGAGGGACACTTTGATGGTGTCTTCTTCATACTCCTCTTCTTCCCTGTCAGGAAAATGTTCCACTACTGCATCCAGCATATCGCCTGTTCCGGTTCCATGCAAGGAAGACACCGGGATCACATGCTCAAAACCCAATTGGTAAAACTCAAATACATTCTCGGTGTATTTGATGTCATCCACTTTGTTTACCATCAGGATCACTGGTTTGTTGGTGCGGTGCAAAAACCTGGCCACCTCTTCATCCGTGGTAGTGACGCCATCGCGGGCATCGGCGACGAACAAAATCACATCCGCTTCGTCAAGGGCCAATTCCACCTGATTGCGAATATGATCCATAATCTCATCGGTGTCTCCAAACTCAATGCCGCCTGTATCAATTAAGTGAAACTCACGCCCATTCCATTCGCTACGAGAATAAATCCGATCTCTAGTAATGCCTGGCTGGTCTTCCACAATCGCGATGCGTTCCCCTGCCAAGCGGTTGAAAATCGTCGACTTTCCCACATTCGGTCGTCCAACTATCGCTACTACAGGTAAGCTCATACAACATCCTCACTTTTCGCATATTCCCATATATAAGTATAAGACATACCTAATCTTAACTGAACATCGATTCTTTAAGCAACAAGCATCTTAGTGTTTCACGATAATCTTCGTGTCCTGGTCAATCTCATGCACCATCGCATCCAAAATTTTTTCGAGCAGAAACGCTTTTTTCTCCAACTCTTCCAGGGAGTCAGCCGCAAAGATGGGAGCCCCTCCTGCCACTTTGTCGGGCTGCGTGGTGATCACCGCCAATATTTTCCCTTTGCTCATGTACTTTCCCACCTTTTTCTCAATTCCTTGGGCATTTTGCTCGGTTTGCGAATGGCGCTCTCTAAGACGGGCACATTTTTAACGATCTCAACCGCTCGTTCCACATCTTTCTCTTGCGGCAACAACAGGATACCCAGCCGCCCGTCTTTCAGGTCCCGTTTGGCCAACGGAGTCAGCGCCGGTTCTCCCGTGTCGCGGTACACGCCCAAAATGGTGGACACATCATGCAAAATCGCCTGCCTTTGTCCTATATTGCCAATCGTGACCCGTCCACTTGCCCGGCGCGGCGTGACCAGGATGCCGATCCCATTCTCCAAGATGCGTTTACGGTTGTCCTCCAACCCAATATTCATCAAATAGATGTCCTGCACATACAGGCTGGCTCCTTCAATCCGGAGCGGTGCGACCTCCACCTCGGCGATGTCATGAATCACTTTACCCGACATAAGAAACCCGCTCAAAAAAAGAATCGCCAAACCGACCAGCGCCCCCACCCACCAATGATGGAAAATGACGACACTAAGCGAAGTAAGAAAAGCAGCGAAGATGACGATATAATTTCTTCCTTCAAAAACCATGGCAATGCCTTCGATATAATTTTTCCCCCGGGGCACCAATTCCAGTTCATCCAAATTGGTCAACATCTGCCGTTCCATGTTGCGAACATCACGAAATTGTTGCGCGGCTACCGTCAAAAATGTGATTGCCGTGTAATCCTTTTGCATCAGAGCCGGAACAGCCACCGCGCCAAGAGCGGCAGCAATCAGACCCAAAGCCAGATGAATCACATGGCCGTGCGGGTAGGTCGGATATTGGCGGTAGTCACTCTCCAACATCCGGATTCTTGTTACGAAACCAGCCGCCACCCCCCATACCACGGCCAAGGTGTAAAGAGATAAGTTCATTTCACTTCACTCTTCCTTTCGTAGAGGAATCCGCATCCATTTCTCATGAACGTTGGCGGCAAACGCTCTTAACCGGCGCCATCCCAACATTACCAGCAACGAAAGCCATACCGTATCCAAAAAATCACCTGACCCCCAGATCAGCGGCATCAACATCTCACGGTGAAAAGACGCAATCCATACATGCAACATCACACTTCCACAAAGGACACAAGCCAGATGCTCTTTGACACTTCGGGAAAACAAGCCGCCAACACCCACAAACACTGCAACGCAGAATAAGCGGAACAGAGGATCAGCCCAATCGGTGGCGATCCGGGCATATTCATGCCACAAGAAAAGCGCTGTTCCCGAAAACACCCCGAAACTGATCATTACCGTTGCCCTGGACAAGCAGAGACGGCCAAACGTAACGGCCATCCCTCCCAGCAACACGACAGACCCTGGGTGAATCCACCACGCCTCCTTCATGGCAAGAGGCGGACTAGAAGTCAGCCACCAAGCGGTCACGGCCAATCCATATGCCCATTTGCGGGGCCAATCCGTTTCCAGCCATCCCGCCCAATACAAGATGATCAAAATGAGCAAACACAATTGTGCCAAAATGCCGGGAGCCATTTTCCGATTTCCTCCAGACGCAGGGGGATTTTTTTTAGTGTCACTCCGCTACCACCTTTTTAAGCAAAAAAAGAACCAGCCAAAATCTGGCTGGTTCTGACAAAAGCTGATTGTTATTTCAAATTGCGCAACTCGGGATACATGTCACCCAACGTGACGTTCAATCCGCTAGCCGGTTGTTCTTGTTGTTGTTGCTCCATTACTTCTTTTACTTCTTTGCGCTCCACTTCCACCTCAACATCTTTGATGCTCAAGCTGATGCGCTTTTGTTCTGGAGCCATTTCAAGTACTTTCACTTGCACTTCTTGGCCTTCCTCCAACACTTCAGCTGGGGTGGCCACATGGCGGCGGGAAATTTGAGATACGTGAACAAGCCCTTCCACGCCTGGGAACACTTCCACGAATGCACCGAAGGAAACCAAGCGTTTTACGGTGCCTTTAACCACATCGCCGGCGGAGAGTTCTTTGGCCACTTTTTCCCATGGGCCTTCCTCGGTTTCTTTAATGCTCAAGCTGATGCGCTCTTGTTCGCGGTTTACTTTGAGCACCTTTACCTTCACTTTGTCGCCTTCTTTTAACATATCGGCCGGATGTTCAACGCGATGCCAAGCCAATTCGGATACGTGAACCAAGCCATCCACTCCGCCGATGTCGACAAACGCGCCGAAATCGGTCAAGCGTTGAACGGTACCTTCCAGTACTTGCCCTTCTTCCAAAGAAGCGAGCACGGCTTCTTTTTTGCGGTTCAGTTCTTCTTCCAACACCGCTTTGTGGGACAAGATGCATTTGTTTTTCTCAGCGTCCAGCTCAATCACTTTCAATGAAAGCTCACGGCCTTTGTAATCGCTGAAATCTTCCACGAAATGCAATTCAACATGGGAAGCCGGAATGAAACCGCGCACACCAACATCAACAACCAAGCCGCCTTTGACGATATCGGCCACGGTCGCTGTGATCACTTCGCCGCTTTCAAATTTGCGTTGCAACTCTTCCCAGGACTTTTCAGCGTCGACGGCTTTTTTGGAAACGATCAATTTATCTTCGTCTTCCTTGATGCGGATTACTTTCACATCCAGCTCGTCGTCAACATTCAAGACGTCAGCTACTTTATCCACATGCAAACTAGATAATTCTGAAATCGGCAGGATTGCCTCCGATTTGTAACCAATGTCCACCAACGCTTGATTTTGTTCTACGCTAACAACTTTCCCTTTCACCACATCTCCTACTTGGAATGTAGCGACTTCAGTCAATTCAGATTTCATCTCTTCTGCCATGAACATGCCCTCCTCATTCTCCACACTGTCATAAAAATACCTAAATCAAATTATATGAAGGAAAGATCTGGATGAAAAAGGTGAATTGCGCTCACCTTTTTCATATGATCTGATTACCTGTGTTGATCAATCATTTGTTTAATCCGCAACATGACCAGCTCGGTGAGTTCGTTCGCAGCGTCGGTTCCGGCTTTGCCTTCCGTGTACACCACCGTGTCGATCGGCTCCCCGATAATCACTTTGGTCTGGCGAAACAAACGGTATGGACCGATAATCGCCACAGGGATCATGGGCGCTTTGCCTTTCATAGCGATCAGCGCAGCTCCGACGTGGGCTTTTCCGAGTTCACCCGTTTTGGAGCGGGTTCCTTCAGGAAAAATCCCCAACACGTGTCCATTTCGAAGCAGGCGGATCGCATGTTTAACCGCTCCGCTGTCGCCTCCGCCCCGCTTAACCGGAAAAGCATTTAATTTCGGAAGAATTTTACCGATGAACGGAATGCGAAACAACTCTTCTTTGGCCATGAAATGGATTTCGCGCGTGTCGATGAATCCGCCAACCACCGGCGGATCAAAATTACTGATATGATTGGCACAGATGACGGCGGGCCCTTGTGACGGAACATGCTCCTTTCCAATCACTTTCACCCGGAACAACATGCGCAACAGGTGTTGTGCGATACTGCGGATCTTCGTATAGAACATATCTTACTCCCCACCGCCTAATTTGTGACGGCAAAGTTGCATAATGCTTTCAACAATTTCATCAATCGAGAGATGTGTCGTGTCGATAAGCACAGCATCTTTGGCCTGTTTAAGCGGAGCATGCTTGCGCGTGCGGTCGTTTTCATCGCGGCGCCGGATCTCTTCCCTCAGCCCATCCAAGTCCACGTCCGCCCCTCTGGCTTTCAACTCTTTGTACCGTCGGAGGGCACGTTCTTCAATGGTGGCGGTCAAAAACACTTTCACGTCTGCTTCCGGCAAAACATGTGTGCCAATATCCCGCCCATCCATCACTACGCTCTGACGTGCGGCAATATCCCGCTGCTTATTCACAAGGATGCGGCGCACCCCCGGCATTTTCGCGATGGCCGACGCCAAGCTCGAAATTTCTTGGGTTCGGATCTCTTCTTTCAGCAATTGGCCGTTGACCATGACCCCTTGAGGATGAAGGGAAAAGTGAAGCTGTTCCGCCAACTGGGTGACCGCTTCTTCGTCAAACACATTTAAATTCTCCTGAAGCGCTTTCCAAGCGATGGCTCGGTACATGGCCCCGGTGTCGACATAAGACAACCCAAGGCGGCCTGCGACTCGGCGAGCCACCGTACTTTTGCCGGCTCCAGCCGGTCCATCAATCGCTACTTGCAACTGTTTCATCTACCTAACAAATCCTCCCTAAGTCGGGATGAAAAACAACCGAGCAGGGTGCGCCTGCTCGATTGGAGATACTTATTCGATTTAAATCGACGCCAAGTAAATCCCTATCGAAATCTTCGACCCCAACAGCCTATCTACTATGTATTTCTTTTTGACAAATCTATTAGGATCCCATAATTGGTGCCATGGTTCATAGAGTAAAGAAATCCTGTTTAAAGAATAACATAATTTTGTCACACATGCAATGAAAACAATTAAATGAGCCGATTGTATTATATCGGCCCATTTAAAATATTAAATTCGATTTCCATTTGCTTTCTCTATCCGGTCGACATATTCTTCTTCGCCTGTATCGGCATTGATAAACAACCGGTATTGTTCTCCGTTAATCGTCCCCAAAAATTCATGGCACAGGACTTGGCGACCGTTGCGATCGTAGATCACAGCCAGATTGTTCTTGGTCAGTTTCAGATGGGGATTCACTTGCTTCCGTGCTTGGGTTGCGCTTAATTTCGGTTTGCGTTTGGACCAATCCATCTTATTGAAAACATATTCATCTGCTTGCAAACCCATGACTTCCCCATTATCCAATGCCACTTTTACAGCCAGTGACTCAGGGTAGATGTACACGTCACCCTCTTTATGGACAAAATTAAACGAGGCGATGTTGGATACTTCGTCATAAGAAATCGGAGTCATGCTTTTATAACCAATCCGATTGAGGAAGCGGGTCGCCCGGGTTAACGCTTGATCCAAGGTCAACCGTTTTTTCGTGACAGGCCGGTCAAACACCATCCATACGATATGACCGTCAATGGTCGTCAAATCCGTGTACACTTCCGTCTTGTTGCGCCCCTCATATCTGACGCTATAAGTGGGATAATCCCCTTTTTTGTTTCGGGTCACATGCATCCCTTTGGTGGATTCGCGTCCAAATGCATGAGCGACTCGCTGTTTGGCTTGCTCCGGCGTGATCAGTTTCCCTTTCAACTGCTTCACCCGTTCCCGTTGGCGAATTTCCATGTTGTTGACGGACGGACCCCAATCCACTTCCGGAAATTCCTGCACCACTTGATTCACTTTCTTAAACCCGTCGATAATGGTGTTGTCCATCTTCTTGTCTTCTGACGCCACCGCCAATTCCACGTCCATCCAGCGCAGGTTCCGGTTGATCACTTTGCTCTGCAACGCTGCCATATCATCACGGATATGTTTTGCTTGCTGGTATAGATCACTCAATGTCTTCCATTCTTTGTCGCTGAGCGGCTCCTTATCCAAATCCCGGATGCCTACTTCATAGGCGAAATTTCCAACGCGAGACAAAAATTTTTCCGCTGAATCAAACGGCATCAACGTCAATGGCAATTGGCCGATGTCGCTTTGCGCCGCATACGCCAGACGCCACACGTTGGTCATAGCCGTGCTCAATTGGCGCCGCGAATTAAGGGCGATCGATTTCCCCAATTCTCCTTGCAAACGATCCATGCGGTCATTCAAATCATGGAACGCGCGTTGGTATTGGTTCTCCGCTTTGATCAACACGGAATTTTTGTCTTGATGCTCCATATAACCCCATGCGGCTGCGGCGATGAATGCGACAGCCACAATTGGCAATAAGATCGCTGCCATTCGTTTGTACATGACATCACGTCTCCTTTGTTGTCATGCGTTCTTCTAAGATTCTTTTGGTAGTCTGAACGATGCGCAAACGAAATATGCAACGCGTGCCACAAAAAACGGAAGCCTAGTTCAGACTTCCGCTTTCACAATTTTTCCCTCTCTATTTGAAAATCGTCGTCATTATTGCACAGGCAGCGCTTAAAACCCGTTTCCAACTTGCCTTTTTTCATCCGTCCCTTTAAAATGAAACGTTCACCACATTGATTGCAATTGATGGTAACCACATATTTTTCATTTTCGCTCATATGTATCACCGCCTTCTTCTCCCCCTATTATTGACATGGGATGATGGGTTCCATACGATAGAAAATGGCATCCTAAAATAGAAAGGTGGAAAAGGATTGTCATCATGCCGACAGTCTGCCATATATGAATAATAAAGTGATTGTCATTACCACTGGTGGGACGATCGCCATGAGCGAGAGCATGGAGTCGCAAGGGGTCAAACCGCAGGATCCCCAAGCATTGCAAAGCGCCCTGCCGTTATTGAACCAATACGCAAAAGTGGAAATGGATCATCTTTTCAACAAGCCGAGCCCCCACATCACCCCGGCGGATATGTTCCTGATTGCAGAACGCGTGAAAGAACATCTGGACCGGGGTGCCAAGGGGATCGTGATCACGCATGGAACCGACACGTTGGAAGAAACGGCTTATTTCTTGGATCTGGTTCTCGACACTGACATACCCGTGATCGTTACCGGGGCCATGCGTAGCTCCAATGAACTGGGGGCGGATGGGCCTGTGAATATGGTTAACTCCGTCCGCGTGGCCGCACACGAGCAATCGCTGGGGCGTGGCGTGATGGTCGTCTTCAATGACGAAATTCACACAGCCCGGGATGTCACCAAAACCCACACCAGCAATGTGGCCACCTTCCAATCACCCGGCTTGGGGCCGGTCGGCCTGGTAACCAAAAAGGAAATTCGCTTTTTCCGAGATTCGGTAAAAGAGCCCCGCTTCCCTCTTGCGATGCCTTCACACCAAGTCGCTTTGATCAAAGTGGCGGCTGGCATGGATGACAGCCTGATCGCATGGGCGGTAGAGCACGGATTTGACGGTATTGTGTTGGAAGCGCTGGGACAGGGAAATTTGCCTCCCGCTATGTTGCCCGGGCTAAAACGCGCGCTCGCCAGCGAGATTCCCGTCGTGCTGGTGTCCCGTTGTTTCAATGGATCGGTGCAGGACACGTATGAATATGAAGGAGGCGGGAAACAACTAAAAGAGCTTGGTTTGATCTTCTCCAACGGCATCAATGGCCAAAAAGCGCGGATCAAACTGATGCTCGCCTTGTCAAAAACAAAAGACGCAACCGAATTACAAAGCTATTTTCAGTATTGATTTGATTGTGCGCTCAATCAGAGCGTGGGTGGGCGAGGGAGCATTAGCAAAGAAGGAAGGAAATTGAAAGGATTACATTCGATTTTTCGATTAGAATCACACAACACATCTATTCGTACAGAATTTTTGGCCGGCTTAACTACATTTTTCACCATCAGTTACATCATCATCGTCAACAGCTCTATCATCTCCGAGACGGGGATCCCTTTTGAAGCAGCTCTTTTGGGAACCATCTTCACTTCATGCCTCAGTTGCCTGCTGATGGGATTATGGGCCAACGCCCCCATCATCATCGTGCCAGGCATGGGTGTCAACGCGTTTTTCACATATACCATGGTGCATGAGATGGGCCTCTCCTGGCAAGAGGCGCTAACCGCAGTAACCCTCTCTGGCATCCTGTTTACCGTGATCACCTTTACTCCGCTGGCCACTTGGTTGAGCACAGCGGTACCAACCGCCTTGAAAAAGGGGATGACCGTCGGCATCGGCTTGCTCATCACCTTTATCGGGTTACAAAAAGGCGGATTAATCATCAGCAATGAACAAACGTTCGTCAGCATCGGCAGCCTCCATCAACCCAAGGTGTGGATCACGCTGTTCAGCCTTGCACTGTTGATCATTCTCTTTGTGCGCAAGGTACAAGGCGCGTTTTTGATCACGCTGGTGTTGGCGACGGTGGTCGCGTTAATCGCCGACCCTTCATCCGCCCAGGGAGAGCCAGCTCCCCTTTCATTTGAACAGTATGTTCCATTGCTAGGCAACTTTGCCTTGGCAGGGTTGGGCAAACTCACTTTCTGGGTGGCGACATTCACGCTAACCATGATTCTCGTGTTTGAAAATATGGGATTGTTGCAAGGACTGTTAACTGACAAACAAAAGTTTCCCGCCGCTTTTCAAGCTAGTGCCCTATCTAATATTATGGCTGGGCTACTGGGAACGAGCGCAACCATATGCGCCTTGGAAAGCGCCACTGGCACCCAATCTGGGGGGAGAACGGGCTTGACCACCATTACGGCGGGCGGTCTCTTCTTGCTCTCGCTGATCCTCATTCCCTATCTGAAATGGATTCCAGAAAGTGCGGTGGCTGCCATCATGATTGTGGTTGGCGGATTGATGATGCAAGAGGTGCAAGCGATCCCGTTCGGTGATTTTACGGAGGGGTTGCCGGCTTTCATCACTTTTGCATTCATCCCGTTCACCTACAGCATTCCCACCGGCATCGCGTTTGGCTTCATCACCTATGCTATTTTGAAAATTGCGGCCAAACGGGCGAGGGAAGTGCCGATCTCATTTTTTATCATCGCCTTGTTATTCATGATTCAACTAGGTTTGCACGGATAAAGGATAAAGAAAAAAAGCGATTTCCGACTCTCGGAATCGCTTTTTCGCTTATATGCGGGCCACCTTCCGTTTGTCCCGGATGTGGCGCGCGATGGAACGCCCATGGTAACGTCCATTTTCGATAAACACTTTGGTTGCATCATGCCCTGTGGCAATCACTCCGGCCAAGTACAATCCTGGCACCGTAGTTTCCATATCGTCGGACAGCACCGGTACACCCGTCTCTTGATCGATTTGCCCTCCCAATCTCTCCACGAAAGTCAAGTTGGGCCTGTACCCCGTCATCGCAAACACCGCATCCGCCTTGATTTCCTTCCGTACGCCTTTTTCTTCAACCACCACAGCCTCTGGAGTGATTTCACGCACTTCCGTTTCCCAATGCATATGGATGCGTTCTTTTTCGATGGCCGCCTCGATCAAGGGTCTCACCCACGCCTTGACGCTGTCGTGAAAGGCGCTTTTGCGGTAAACCATATGAACGTGCGCTCCCACTTGATGCAAATCCAATGCCACATCAATCGCGGAGTTACGTCCGCCAATCACCACCACCCGCTCCCGAGCATAAGGATGGGCATCGTGAAAATAATGCTTTACATGGGGCAAATCTTCGCCCGGAATATTCAACATATGTGGATTGTCATAATACCCGGTGGCCAACACGACATTTTCCGCTTCATATATACCACGCCCATCCCGCTTGGACGTAATTACGCGAAATCCGTTTTCTATCCGCTCGATCTCCACCACTTTTTCGTATGTGTGCAGTTCCAAGTGGTGCTTCTTGACCACGGTCCGAAAGTATGCCAACGCTTCATGCCGGGTCGGTTTTTCATTTACTGTCGTGAATGGGATGCCCCCGATTTCCAAATTGTCGGCCGAGCTAAAAAAAGTCATCGACAGCGGATAATGATATATTGAATTCACCAAACAACCTTTCTCAATGATCAATGGATTCAAGCCCACTTTTTTCAACTCAATCGCGGCTGAAAGCCCACAAGGGCCCGCACCCACCACAATTACATCAAACATACTGTCACCTCCAACGATGCAAAAGAAGAACACCCCTTCATTCAAGGGTGTTCTCCTCACCACTTCCTTATTATACTATACCCAACCGCGGAAACGTGATGCTTCCGCCATTTTTCTCACACCCACCATATACGCGGCAAGACGCATGTCCACTTTGCGGGTTTGAGCGGTATTATAGACGTTTTCAAACGCACGCACCATAATGTCTTCCAATTTTTGTTCCACTTCTTCGTCAGACCAGTAATACCCTTGGTTATTTTGCACCCACTCAAAATATGAAACGGTCACGCCACCAGCGCTGGCCAATACGTCTGGCACCAACAAGATGTCACGCTCATGAAGGATTTTGGTCGCTTCCAACGTGGTCGGTCCATTAGCCGCTTCAACGACAATGTCGGCTTTGATTCGATCGGCGTTTTTAGCGGTGATCTGATTTTCAACCGCTGCTGGAACCAGGATGTCGCAATCGAGTTCCAACAACTCTTGGTTGGTGATGGTGTCTTTGAACAATTTGGTGACGGTTCCAAAAGAGTCACGGCGATCAAGCAAGTAATCGATGTCCAACCCATCCGGATCATGCAAGGCGCCGTAAGCGTCAGAAATACCAATCACTTTGGCTCCTGCATCATGCATGAACTTCGCCAGGAAGCTACCGGCATTGCCGAATCCTTGAATAACGACGCGTGCGCCTTCGATGCTGAGGCCGCGTTTTTTCGCTGCTTCGCGGATCATCAGGGTTACGCCTTTGGCCGTAGCTGTTTCGCGACCGCGGGAACCGCCCAACACCAACGGTTTACCAGTGATGAATCCTGGGGAGTCAAATTCGCGGATGCGGCTGTATTCATCCATCATCCACGCCATGATTTGCGAGTTGGTGAACACGTCCGGAGCCGGGATGTCTTTCGTCGGCCCTACAATTTGGCTGATCGCACGCACATAGCCACGAGACAAGCGTTCCAGCTCGCGGAAAGACATATTCCGCGGATCGCAGATGATGCCGCCTTTTCCTCCGCCGTAAGGGAGGTCGACAATGCCCGCTTTCAAACTCATCCAAATTGATAGCGCTTTCACTTCTGATTCAGTTACGTCTGGATGAAAGCGCACTCCACCCTTGGTTGGACCTACGGCATCATTATGTTGAGCGCGATATCCCGTAAACACTTTCACAGTGCCGTCATCCATGCGGACGGGAATCCGAACGGTTAATACACGCATAGGTTCCTTTAACAATTCGTACACAGCCTCTGGATAACCCAGCTTATCCAACGCTTTATGAATCACTGTTTGCGTGGATACCAAGACATCCATATTTTCACGCTGTTCCTCTTGACGACCTGCAGCAACAGACTGTTGTTCCATCCTGACCACCTCAGAATTAAATACTAACTGCTAAAAAGACCAGTATTCAGTATACAATAATACACTAAACAACCAAAGAATGTCTCTGTTTTTACGTATATTTAAAAACAGACGCACCAATTAGGTATAATAATGCAAGAGAACCCGACTGAAAGGATTTGACTCGAAAATGTACCAACAAGTTCTGTATTGTTTTGCCCATCCTGATGACGAAACATTTACTTGCGGCGGCACCATCGCCCGCTTCCATGCAGATGGCGTCCGTCAAACGCTCTACTGCGCCACTCGTGGTGAAGCAGGGAAAACAGGACAACCACCACTTTGCGCACAGGAAGAGTTAGGTGATGTCCGTGCGCAAGAACTGGCTCGGGCCTGTGATGTTCTTGGTATAGATGAGTGCATCCTGCGGGATTATGGAGACGGACAATTGAGCCAACTCCCTTTCCAACAACTCGTTGACGATTTGTTTAAGATCATGGAAAGCATCCGCCCAGATCTCATTATCACCTTCCCGCCGTCTGGCATTTCTGGCCACCTTGATCATCAGATTATTCAACAGGCTACCTTGGAAGCAGTAAAGAAAACTACATTCCCTACCAAACTTTACTATAACGTCATACCAGAATCAATCGCTCATTTGCATTCTGGAAAAATCCATGCGACACCGGATGAATACGTATCCATGAAAATAGATGTGACCCCATTCCGCGCTAAAATCGCCCAAGCGCTACGCGAACATAAAACCCAACACCTTTCAATTGATCGCGTCTTTCCAGGTGTGCGTGATGGTGATATCAACCGCTTGCGTTCACATGAATATTATCAACTAGTTATACAAAAATAAAATTTTTTATACAGCAAATTAATAACACACCCGGTTATTACGGGTGTGTTTATTTATCTCATCCAAAATATTGACTGATTTGGTTGATCGCATCGTTTTCACACACAACTTTGCCATACTCGGTCAGCATTGCCTCTGTCACCGTGGACACTTCGCCATACTCCGACAGCATGGCAATCAACGTATCCACCTGACCCCTGGACAAATTCTTCTCTCCACCAAACAGCAAATAATAGCGGTTTTGGTAGGCAAATAGCTGCCCTCCTTGCATAGCATGGGCTTTCATGCGCACAGCCGCTTGGACTACGTCTTCGAAGTCGTTAAAACGGAAAATAATGTCGTCCGACTCTTCCATCGTCACTTCTAACTCGTACATTTCTTCCGTTTGTTCAAACTCATCGACTTCTGATTTCGGAGTCCGGCCACGGGTAACCACAACCACCATCCCTTGTGCGGGAAGGGCGAAAACTTCGACAGCTACTGGCCCAACCACTTCAAAACCCAATTCCTGATATGCGTGTTCCATCATGTCATTAAAGAGTTCATGCACTTTCGGAATATCTCTCCACATGTCCTCTTTTTGAATCCCACGATCAGCCAAATCGTCGAGAGTCAAGAAAAAGCGCACCTTATCCCCGTCTAAACGCTCGACACGCATGGCCTACCCTCCCTCGCCGGAGACTCCCACATTCAGAATATGAGGGACTGAATCTCACTGTTACGCGGTCAAGTCTCCTATTTTTCTTTATATCAATCATACACAAAAATGGCTTTCCTTGCATAGGGTATTCGCATTTTTTTCGGGGCATTGCCAACCCTGGGGCCGCACCCTCATCCCTTCGCTCCATACCGCAAGTAACATCCCATCACGAAATCGACAACCGCATGAGCGATCACTGCTGGGGCAAGATGACCCGTCCATTCGACCATCAGGCCAAAGACTGTTCCGACTCCGGTGACAAAGACGACCAGTACCCATTTTTTTAAGTATCTGGTGTGTACAAGCGCAAATAGGAGAGCCGTTCCCCATACCCCGATCCAACCCTGCACCAGACCGCGGAACAACAACTCTTCCCCGATGGCAGCCATCACGGCGATCAACATGATATGCCACCAAGGACGACGCGCAAACAATAATTGGTTTAATCCCCCGTCATCAAAATGGTGTTCAGGCAACAAACGGATCAGCACAAACTCCATGGCCACGATGAATCCACCGACGCCGACACCCACCAGCCACATATGGAGCTTGGTAAACGGAGCCAATTCAACATAAAGTCGATTTTTCCACCATAAATATGGAACACTCAATAAAATAAACAGCAGTTGCGTAAAATAAAAACTAATCAAGATTAATCGCTCCTGCTGGCTCCGCTGATCACAGTTGATGCCGTTCAGGTCTTCGCTCATATCGCCCCTCCTTTTTCTTGATTTACTGATTGCTCCTTGAAATCGGACACAATTCCGTCTACAATGAGGGGTGGAAGTGGACTTAACTCATTATTGGGATATATACACGGGAGGAGATTTTCACTATGCGCACATGGGTAGATAAAGATACTTGTATCGCATGTGGAGCTTGTGGCGCAACCGCTCCGGATGTTTACGATTACGATGAGGATGGCATCGCATATGTGATCCTCGATGACAACACCGGAACGGCAGACGTACCAGAAGAACTTCATGATGACGTTCGCGATGCACAAGAAGGATGCCCGACCGACTCCATTAAAGTAGAAGAGTAATTCGTCAAAACCATGTTGTTCACACGGTGCATGTAAGCAAGCGGTTTGGCTTCACTCACGCACCACGTGCTGTCAACAAGCGGTCAACCCAGATCGCTTACATACCAGAACAACGATGAGCCACCTCTTGCCAGGTGGCTTGTTCTTTTTCGCACATACGCCGTTCAAGTGCGACCTTTAAACATGCCCACCATATAATGATAATGACTATCATTATCTTCGTCAACTCAGTTATTCATTCCCCTCCGTTCACCCTCAACCCTATTTATGACCTTCAAAATCTCCATAAAAAAACCTTAGCCCAGTACAATACCGAACTAAGGTTGTTGAAGTACAATTGGAGCCGCTGGCTATTTTGCATCAGACTCGCACTAAAACCCAGAAGCTAAGTCATCTGAAGTCTTACCACCTGGCTTCTCAGCCGTTTCTATGATTCGTCAACGGTTACTTTAGCAACTCTTTCATCTTGGCGGTCACATCGGTGGAAGCAAGTTGCTTGCCAGCGGGCAGGTTTAATATTTGAGCGGCGCCTTGGCTCAGATAAACCTGTTCACCCTTGCTGGTTTTAGCGATGAAGATGCCTTGTCCTACAAATTCAAAGTAACGGATTTGGTTCTCTTTTTTCACCGCTTTTTTCGCGGCTTTGTACATGTTCATCAAATCTTTGCTGCGGTTTTTCCCGCCCATTTTGATCGGTTGGACATCATCGGCGACAACGATGCCTTCGGGTTGCTCGCCTTTCATCATAAACCAGAGTTTCTCTTTCGTCGGTTGCAACATGCCAATCAGGCTAGTTCCTTCATATGATTTGATTACGTTGGCATCGGGTGTACGGAAAATCGGAATGGAGAAAGAAGAGAGTTGGAGTCCTTCTAAAGAAGATGCATTTTGAGGCATCAATGATTTGCCCTGTTTCGGAGATTTTTGTGAAACTGCTGTTAGGTAATCTTGAAAAGCTGTCTTTTCAGGCTGGTCCGAAGCGAAGCCGTTGCCGATAAATCCGACCAAGCCGACGGTGGCGACAATGGCCACTGCGGGAATGATGATTTTTAAGCTTTTAAGCATGTGAAATCTCCTCCTCGATGGTTGTCATCAGTAACCAATGTCATAAATGAGCTCTCTCCAATAAAAATTGTTGTTACTCTTGAAGGCTTGATAAGTCATGTAATAATGGTCTCCATACCAAGGATCCATATATTCGACATAGTTGTTATTATTTGAGGTGAAGTAGCCATCCAAAACAACAAAATGTCCGATGGTAGCTCCATTTGTCCACCAGATCAGGGGAATCATCGGTCTACCGTTGTTGATTTGCGATTGGATGAATGAATAGTTGGGGTAGTACCAATTGCCATAGTAGTTGGTCCATCTGGATCTTAAGCCGTAGGTGGACAACCCACTTTGAATCTCACTGCTGGTGGCCGGGTTATTGTAGTACCCACCTTTGACCGCATATGCGAAATTGTATTGTGAAACATTCTTGCCTTTATATTGCGAAACTGCGGCTCCGCTTGCCGCCCAACACCAGTTGCTGTAATCTTGCTTGATTTCGGGCACATAAGCGCCGTACGCCTTTGCTTGATCCGGTGCCGTCAACTGGAGGCCCACCGCAGACAGCAAAGCAAAAAGAGCTGTCATAACAAAAAGTCGAATCTTATTCACTGATGCACTTCCTCTCTGTGGTGATGATCGTACTGAAAAATTTAAATTCGATATTTAAATAAAAACCCCTTCTTCAAAAACGAAATAGAAGAAGAGGCAACATAAATTGTCAATCATTATTAAAAACTTATTATTATATAAGAATTTATTTATTATATTTTCAGAAGGAACTTTGTCCGTTCTATGCCGCTGTCATTCTTCTTCCTGCTCCAAATAAAGCAACACTTCCGCTAAACCGCCGTCCACATTTACCACATCCGCGTAACCTTGCTGCAATAAAAAATTGGCGGCATGTAAACTGCGAACCCCATGCGCGCACAAGAGGTAAATCGTTTTGTTCGGATCGATCTCCGTTAACCGCTCCGGCAACGAGCCAAGTGGCATGTGTTTGCAATGCTCCAAATGAACCATTTCCCATTCTGCGGGTTCGCGTACGTCGATCACTTCAATGTGGTCCGCCCCCAACTCTCCGTTTAAGTATTTCTGTGCAAACGCACTAGGTGAGATGTGATACTTGCTTTGATCGTTTTTCATAACTGCGCTCCTTTATTGATTTATTGTTTCACAGTGTCTTTTCATTTGCTTCTTTATTCAAAACCGACTAAAATGAGGGTTGAGTGATTTTACAGCTTCATTGTACATAAAGAGGAGGAAAGCTCATGTCTAACCAACTGATTGTGGATGCTTTTATTGAGATCCCTACTGGAAGCCAAAACAAATACGAATTCGACAAAGAAAAAGGCGTATTCCGTCTTGACCGGGTGCTGTACTCCCCCATGCATTATCCAACCGAATACGGTTACCTTGAAAACACCTTGGCTGAAGATGGAGATCCATTGGACATCCTTGTCCTGACCAGCTTCCCAACCTTTCCTGGTTGCGTGATCTCCAGCCGGGTTATCGGCGTGCTGCTCATGTCCGACGACAAAGGTCCAGACGAAAAAGTATTGGCCGTGCCTGTAGATGACCCACGTTTCAATGGCGTAAACAGCTTGGATGATGTGGCTCCGCACGTCCTGAAAGAAATCGAACACTTCTTCCGCGTCTACAAAGACTTGGAAAACAAAGAAACCAACATCATCGGTTGGAAAGACGCTGCATTCGCCGCTGAACTCTACCAACAATGCCTCGACCGTTACCAACAAAATAAATAATCAGCCAACCCCTTGCTTTACGGTTTTCGTGAAGCAAGGGGTTTTTTGTTCATTCCGGGCAGGACAACAGGCCCAATTGCCGTGACAGCTCATAGTGGAGGGATTGCGTTTGGCCGGGGAACCGTACCAGGATCTTTCGTCCCGGCGCCACTCCGGCAAGCGGCGTCACTTCCACAATGCTACCCAAGCCGAAGCGAATGTGGTTGACCGACATCCCCGGGGCCACTTCTTCACTGACAAAGCGGAGTTGGGGCTGGGCTTTGCTCGTTGCGCGGGCAGACGTAAACACCCGAGCCGTTCGCTCCAACTCTCGCTTGCGTTCAAGCGGGGCACTCGTGGAGAAGCGCGCTCCCCCATGCCCCAATTCCTTAGCAAACGGGGACGGCGCCACTCTTTTGCCTTGTCTGGTTTGGCTGACAGAAAGCCAGCATTCCGTTTTAGCCCGAGTCATCCCCACGTACAAAAGGCGCCGCTCCTCTTCCCACGCGGCCGCTTTCCGTTGTTCTGATACCTGTAGGCTTCGGTGGTGTGGAAGTACCATCGCATGTAACCCGATGATATAGACACGGTCAAATTCCAATCCTTTTGAACGGTGAAGGGTCATCAGTTTGACAGGAGCGGTCGCATCAGAATGGCGCAATTGCCGCTCAACTTCTTGCGCATGGGCCAGGAGCCCTTGTCCATTCGCAAAATGGCGGGCCGCCAAGGCCAATTCATCCAAAGGTTCAAACAGGCTGGATTGATCACTCCCCGTTTCCTTAGCAAACGCTTCCAGATAACGGTCATAACCGATGCGTTCGCGAATATAAGCCACAGCTTCCTCGGCGTTCATCTCCGTCAAGCGCGGGACTTGATCCCGCAACTCACTCAAATACCGGACTTGGTAAGGTTCCAATCCATCTAAGCCGGGCAACGCCGCCAACAATGATCCCCCTTGTTTTTTCGCCCTTGCCCAACAAGCGTCAATCCAATCCTCATTGTAAAGATAGCGTTTAGGCTTATTGATAATCCGCACCAGCGCGTCCAGATCCTGTGGATTCCAAGCCAATTTTAAATAGGCGAACACGTCTTGAACTTGCCACCGCCGATAAAACGAACTTTCCCCCGACGCAACCATAAAGGGAATCCCTTTGCGCACCAGGGCATCAACCACCGCGCGTGCCTGAGTCGACGTACGGTAGAGAATGGCCGTTTCCATCCCATCAGTCAGGTGAGTTAAAATCTGTTCTGCTTCCTCTTCCTCATCAAGCGGCTCCATCCACTTCACATCTGGCCCCCTCACCCCGGTTCCCGCCCGCGGTTTCCGCTGCCGGCGGCGGTTGTGGCGAATCAATTGTTCACTTGCCTGAATCAATTCTTCGGTAGAGCGGTAATTGACAGACAGAATGATCCGCGTTAGCTCGGGGAAATCTTTGTTTAGTTCAAGCATAAATTTGGGGTCGCTTCCGCGGAATCCGTAGATGGATTGATCATCATCCCCTACCACAAACAAATGGCGGTGTTTCGCCGCCAATTTCACCAAGATCTCGTACTGCACCCGGTTGATATCCTGAAACTCGTCCACCAGTATATGTTGGAACTTCGTTTGCCAGTGGGAGAGCCATTCCGATTGCCGACAACATGCATGCACAGCTAAAAGAATGTCATCATAATCCCACATTCCACGTTCCGATTTCATGCTTTCATATGCCATATACAAATCCCGGAAGAGAATATTCTTCTGTTTCTCGACTCGCAACCGTGCCGGCAAAATCCCATTGTTTTTGCACAGTCCAATTTGGTTTAGATAAGTGGACACCGTCTCTTCATCGGTCGGTAATTCCCGCTCCGCTAACAAGTCCCGCATCACAGCGGTTTGTTCGGCTTGTCCCATAAGAGGAGGAACGTTGCAACCGCTCTCGCGCAACATCTGCAAAAACAACGAATGAAAAGTGCCAACAGCCAACTCCCGGGTGCGAGTAGGCATCACTTGTTCCAATCGCTCCCGCATCTCCCGCGCGGCGGCCCGGGTAAATGTGACCAACATCAACTGGTTCGCCGGGATGCCTTGTTCCAACAAATACAACACGCGCCGGGTCAGCACCGTCGTCTTCCCACTACCCGGACCGGCAAACACTGCCGTGGGGCCGATCGGCGCGGTCACCGCCTTCCGCTGGTCGTCATTCAACCCACTTAACAACATCTCCATTCCCGACACTTGCAGCAACTCGCGTCCTCCTTTCCTTGATGTTCACGCTCATTTCGATTAGGTTATATCTTATCACAAATCAGCCAACACGCTTAACCCAGCAAAAAATTTTTTTACTCTTCACAGTTGACACTACTGATTCAACATGCTAAATTAGGTATCAAATTTAGATTAGCAACGCGATGAAGGAGCCAAACATCAATGGTGAACTCTCAGAGAGCCGATGGTTGCTGTGAATCGGCAGTTTGCCTGATGTGGAGCACTCCCGAGTGGCTGATTGAACCGCTAAGAAGTAGATCAGCACGGTTGACCCGTTATCCACTAGAGTCGATATGGCAGATCATGCCCATCGACTTGCCAAGGCTGTCAGCGCGAGCCGACAGCGAATGAGGGTGGCACCACGTACCCCACGTCCCTCTGCCCAAACGAATTGGGTGGAGTAGGCGTGGGGTTTTTTTATATATGACGAAGGAGGAAATACTAAGATGAATTGGCAAGATAAAGCCCATTTACGAATTCCCGGACCAACCCCGATCCCACTTCGGATTCAGCAAGCGATGTCCCAGCCGATGATCGGACACCGCGGACAGGCGGCCTCCCGATTGTTGCAGGAATGCGCGACATCGTTGCGCGCTCTGTTTGGCACAACCCATACCCCGCTCATTTTGACAGGAAGCGGCACCTCCGCTTTGGAAGCAGCCGTAACCAATGCGGTACAACCGGGGGATGAAGCGATTGTTGTGGTGACAGGGGCTTTCGGAGATCGTTTCGCCAAAATAGTGGAACGATACGGAATTGCCTTGCATCGGTTGGATGTCCCGTGGGGAACCTCTTGTTCACCTGAGCAGTTGGCTACCTTCGTGCAAGACCATCCCCGGGCCAAAGCGGTGTTTCTCACTTATTGCGAGACTTCCACCGCCGTGCTCAATCCCATTGCCGACCTGGCAAAGGCGGTCCGCGAGCATTCTGACGCGTTGGTCATTGTCGACGGTGTCAGCTGTCTGGGCGCGGTACCCTGCCACATGGATGACTGGCAGGTGGATATCATGGTGACCGGTTCCCAAAAAGCATTGATGCTTCCACCCGGCCTCGCTATGGTCGCAGTGAGCGAGCGGGCGTGGAAACGCATCGAACAGCAAACACAGCCCCGTTTTTATCTCGACCTCACTGCGTACAAGCGTAGCATGGAACAACATACCGCTCCTTACACCCCGGCCGTGTCTCTGTTGTACGGCTTGAAGGAAGCATTGCTCATGCTGGAAGAAGAAGGATGGGAAAACGTCTTTGCACGCCATCAACGCTTAATGCGCATGACCCGCGCGGGACTTAGGGCACTAGGATTGCCGTTACTCACTTCCGACGATGACGCTTCCCCGACAGTCACCGCCATCGACGGACGGCAAACGGCATGGGATACAGAGTCCTTGCGCAAACACATGAGCGAAATGAACGTCACCATCGCTGGCGGCCAACAACATCTGAAAGGCCAAATTGCCAGAATCGGCCACATGGGTTACTGCGATGAGCTAGACGTGCTTACAGTCTTGGGCGTGTTGGAGATGGCATGTTTTAAAATGGGCGTACCTGTAGAGTTGGGAACTGGCGTAAAAGCAGCACAAGAGGTGATATTGCATGTATAAAGTATTGATTACCGATCCGTTGAGCGATCAGGGCATTGACAAACTGTTGCGGGCCGAAGACGTCGAAGTCGTGCGAAAAATCGGTTTGACAGGCGAGGCATTGTTGTCAGAAATCGCCACTGCCGATGCTCTATTGGTACGAAGTCAGACCAAAGTGACTGAAGAAGTGATCAATCAAGGAAGCCGGTTGAAAGTGATCGCCCGCGCCGGCGTTGGTGTTGACAACATTGATATCCCCGCAGCCACTAGAAAAGGGGTGATCGTCGTCAACGCCCCCGATGGCAACACGATCTCCACCGCGGAACACACTTTTGCCATGCTCATCTCCTTGGCTCGCAACATTCCTCAGGCTCACCGTACCGTGATAAACGGGGAATGGAACCGAAAAGCTTTTGTCGGGGTGGAGTTGAACCAAAAAACGTTGAGCATCATCGGCTTTGGGCGGATCGGTTCGGAATTGGCCAAGCGTGCCAAAGCATTCCGCATGAACGTGATCGCCTTCGACCCTTATCTAACTGAAGAGCGGGCGCAAAAATTTGGCGTACAAAAAGCATCTTTCAACGAAGCAATTGCCGCTGGCGACTTTATCACCGTGCACACCCCGCTTACCAAAGAAACACGCCATATGATCAACCATGAGGTGTTCGACAAAATGAAAGACGGCGTCCGCATCCTCAACTGCGCCCGTGGTGGCATCATCGACGAAACCGCTCTTTATGACGCCATTGTTTCCGGCAAAGTCGCCGGGGCCGCTCTCGATGTGTTTGAGGTTGAACCGCCAGGCAATCACCCGTTGTTTACTTTGCCACAGGTGATATGTACACCGCATTTGGGCGCTTCCACCATTGAAGCGCAGGAAAATGTGGCGGTAGATGTGTCCGAAGAAGTGCTTCATATCCTGCGCGGCGAGCCGTTTAAAAATGCGGTCAACCTCCCTTCCATCCCGGCGGAATTGCAACAAAAACTGGCTCCTTACCATGAGTTGGTCGAAAAGCTGGGGCATTTCGTGGGTCAAATGACCACCGAGGCGATCAAAGAAATCACCATTACGTACGCTGGGGAACTGGCTGAAGGGGACGTGGTTCCCCTTACGCGGATGATGCTGAAAGCAGTCCTTTCACACCATCTAGCAGATATCAACTTTGTGAACGCCCCCCACTTGGCCAAACAGCGCGGCATACATGTGCTGGAACAGAAATCAGGACACAGCCATGGTTTCACTCAATGGCTGAACATTGAGGTTAAAACGGACAAAAACCAGCATCAAGTCAGCGGCACCTTGCTCAACGGTTTTGGGCCGCGCATCATCAAAATCGACCAATTCCCGGTTGATGTTGCTCCCAAGGGACATCTGCTATTCATCCAGCATCGAGATCAACCGGGCGCCATCGGCCGAGTTGGCACATTGCTAGGCAGCCGGGACATCAACATCGCCACCATGCAGGTCGGTCGAAAGCAAGCGGGAGGACAGGCGATCATGATCCTACGCATTGACAAAGCGATCCCTCACGACTTGATGAACACTTTGAAACAAATGGATGAGATCCAATCCGTAATGGAAATCGACCTGTGAGCCTCCCTTGTCCGGCGCTGCTGAATGGGATAAACTAACAATAGTTTGTTCATTCGTGACCGGATGCAATCCGTCACTGCATCAAGGAGGACTGCCAACCATGGAACTGAACGGAAAAGTTGCTATTGTCACCGGAGCCAGCAAAGGATTGGGAGAAGCCATCACCAAGCGGTTGGCATTGGGCGGGGCGACAGTCATCGCCAGCGCCCGAAGCCAAGCCAAGCTGGAAGCAGTGGCAGAAACCAATCCTGAGCGGATTCACCCATTTGCCTGCGACGTCACGAACAGTCAACAAGTGCAAGACTTAGTGCAATTCGCGATCCAACGTTTTGGTCGGTTGGATGTGCTGATCAACAATGCCGGCCTCGGCCACTTCGCCCCCGTTGACGAACTCACCGAGTCGCAATGGGATGAAATGATGGATGTTAATCTCAAAGGAGCCTTCCTCACTTGCAAATATGCGATTCCCCACCTCAAGGCGACGGAGGGACATATCGTCAACATCTCCAGTGTAGCCGGGACGGAAGCTTTTGCTCGCGGCGGCGGGTACTGCGCATCCAAGTTCGGATTGATGGCGTTGACCGACGCGTTGACCCAAGAATTGAAGCCGCACCATGTGAAAGTCTCCGCTTTGTGTCCTGGTTCCATCAAGACCGAATTCGGACGGCAAAAAGACTACGCGATGGAAGCAGAGCAGGTCGCTGAAGCGGTCTGGACCATCGTGTCCGCACCCAAGGGAGTCATCTACAATACCATCATCATGCGTCCGCTGGTCCCCGCCAAGTAATGGGGCTATAACCCAATCAGGAAAATACGCGTAGCGGGCAATAATAAAAGACCGTCACCCCTCTTAGGGTAACGGCCTTTTTTCTTTTTATGCGTACAACACTTCATCAGCCACACGCACAGGCAACTCTACGATAAAGACGGTGCCTACGCCCAGTTGGCTCTTCACCGACACGGTACCTCCGTGGGCGGTGACCAGATGCTTCACAATGGACAGGCCCAAGCCTGTTCCACCGGATTTTCCTCTGGTTCGTGCCTTGTCCGCCTTATAAAAACGTTCAAAGACGAAGGGCACATCCTCTTCGGGAATACCCGAGCCCGTGTCTTCCACTTCCAGAAAGATGCGTTCTCCTTTCTGATGCACATGGACTGTCACAGAACCGCCCGTCGGTGTATGGCGGATCGCATTGTCCACTAGGTTGGTCAACACTTGCTCAATCTTGTCTTCATCCCAAAACACCGTCGGCAAATGTTCGGCCAAATCCGCTTCCAAACGGACTTCTTGTTCTCGCGCAAGGTTTTGGAATTTGCGGATGACCCGTTGCACGAATTTGTCCAACGGCTTCTCGGCCGGCTCCACTTGAATGTGCCCCGCCTCCATTCGGGCCAGATCCAGCAGTTCGCGCACCAAGCGCCCCATCCGTTGCGATTCCTCGTTGATCACTTGCGCAATCTCTCTCCGCTCTTCCGGCGTTTCCGCTATATCGTCGAGCAAAGCCTCGCTGTAGCCTTGCAACATGGCCAGAGGTGTTCTCAATTCATGCGACACATTGGCAACGAAGTCCTTGCGCAGCTTGTCCAAGCGCCGTTCTTCCGTCACATCCCGCAACACGGCCACCACTCCGCGCACTTGATCGCCCGCATACAGTGGCGACATCATGACAACCCACGTGCGCCCATGTTCCGAGATATCCCCTGTATGTTCTTGCGTATCCTCGATCACCTTGTTAAAGAGAGCTTGCAAAGAAGGGGGCAGAGCATTTTTCTTCACTTCTCCCTTCCACAACGACAAAAAGCCCTCACCGATGGGATTGGTCATGATGATTTTGCCAAACTTGTTGATGGTCAACACACCATCTGACATGCTTCGCAAAATGCTTGCCAACTGCTCCTTCTCCTGTGACAACTGGTGAATCGTGTCTTCCAACTGTGAGGCCAAGCGGTTGAAAGTCATAGCCAACTCGGCGATTTCATCCCGTTCATGGTAGCGCACCGGCACCCGTGTCGAAAATTCCCCACGAGCCATTTTCTCCACCGCGCGCTTCATCTGGATCAAAGGTTGCGAAATGCGCGAAGACAGGAAGAAGGCGAAAATCGTCGTCAAGACGATGCCGATCAGGAACGTGTAGAAAATCCACCGTTTGATGTCGGCTTCGCTCAGTTGATCCTGCACTTGGTACAACACGATGGCCCCCGATGGCTTTTTATCCTTGATATAAGGCACCGCCACCAGCAAAATGTCGTTCTTTAATAATGGATTTCCCGGACGGGGGTTGGTTTGCAATCGCACCTTCCCCCGCATGGTAATCGACTGACCCTTTAAGACCTTCTTTAACTCTTCATCCGTCAATATCTCCCGCCACTGCACATTGGGCACGTGCGGCGAAACCCCGATGGGGCTGACAGAGCCACTCGCGTCCAACACCACCAAGTATGTACCGAATTCGGACGCCCCCATCAGCACATTGTTGAGATATTGGGTCTGGTTGGGGCCGGCCTCTTTCAATTGGGTCTGAATGCGCGTCGCCAACTTCTCCAAACTTTGTCTTTGCCCTTCGACATAGCTGTTCTCGATCTGTTCGCTCAAAAACAGGCTCAACAACACCAAGATCAATGTGACGAGAATGATGATAGTCAACCATAATTTACCGACAACACTTCTTAAGATCACTCTTTCGGCACCTCTAACTTATAACCGACTCCCCAAACAGTGGTGATCATCTTGGCGGCTCTGGAGGAAGCACGGTTGAGTTTCTCGCGCAAACGTTTCACATGCGTGTCAACCGTTCTCAAATCCCCAAAAAATTCATAATGCCACACATCGCGGAGCAATTGTTCCCGTGTGAACACTTTGTCTGGGGATTTGGCCAAGTAGTACAGCAACTCGTATTCTTTGGGCGTAAGTTGAATTTTTTTGCCCCCCGCTTTCACCTCATGCGCATCGTGGTCAATGGTCAGCTCCGGGAATACGAGTACATTGTGCGTCTCCGTATCCGTAGTGAGGAAAGCGGTGGCCGAAGCCCGTCTAAGCACCGCCTTCACCCGATGAACCAACTCGCGCGGGCTGAATGGCTTCACCACATAATCGTCGGTTCCCGCCTCAAATCCTTCCACACGATTGGCCTCTTCTCCTCTCGCAGTCAGCATAATAATGGGGGTTGCCTTCTTTTTGCGAATCTCACCGCACACATCCAACCCATCCATCCCTGGTAACATCAAGTCAAGCAAAATCAAATCATAATCTGTAGAAAACGCCATTTCCAAAGCGATTTCGCCGTTTTCCGCCTCATCGATCAAATAACCTTCCCGCTCCAGATACATGCGGAGCAGACGGCGGATGCGATCTTCATCATCAACTACAAGAATGTGATATTGTTTTTCCATTGCACTTTCACCCCGGCTGTTAAACTTATGCGTAAGAATGTAAACCTGAGATGACCAAATTAATCACAATTAGGTTAATCATGATTATGACAAAACCGCCAACTGCTAGCCAAGCCGACTTGACGCCATGCCATCCGCGCGATAGGCGGAGATGGAGATAAGCGCTGTAGAACAACCAGGTAATGAGCGCCCACACTTCTTTCGGGTCCCATCCCCAAAAACGGCCCCAAGCCTCATGCGCCCAAATCATAGCAAAAATCAGTGCGCCCAGCGTGAAGATCGGGAAGCCGATAGCAATAGCGCGATAGCTGATCTCCTCTACGAGATCGGGATTTACCCGGCTCACCATGGGGTGGAGAATTCCTCGAAGCGGCTTTTTGGCAATAAGCCGGATCAACCCGTACAGAATCGCTCCGCTGATGACGCCCCACAAGACCGAGTTGAGTTGTGATGCGGCATCTTTTCCTTTCATCCAACTCGGCGCTTCCATTAACGGTTGGCCCAAGCCCGCAAAGCGATCGATGCTGATCACTTCACTGTCATGCGGCGCAACCAAAGGCGGCAAGGAGTACTCCTGCACAGCCGGCTGCCCGTCGACGATATGTGAAAATTTCGCTTCATAGTTCATGGTTTTAAATGCCATATTCACCGCACTAAAGCCCACAAACATCAAAACGATCACCAGAGTAATTTCTAACCATCTGGCATTTTTTCCTTCTTTCTCTCTACCAAACTGAAACACCAAATAGATCAGGCCAGCCACAAAGCCAACCCCAAACGCCCCTTGACCAAGCGCAGCAGTCGATACGTGCACCGGCAGCCAGATGCTCTGCAACGCGGGAATCAGCGGCTGAACCTCATGCGGGAACACCGAAGCATACGCCAGCAAGACCACCGCAAGCGGCATCACAAAAGCCCCCAATACCGCCGAGCGGTACATGAAATAAAGAATGATAAACGCGATGACGATCGTGAAGCACAAAAACGCCGTAAACTCAAACATATTACTCGTCGGCCAGTGCCCGCCGATCAGCACCCGGGTGATAATAAACATCAATTGAAATACCACGCCGACGATGCTCATCCCGATGCCGATATTTCCCCACAAACGGCTCTTGGGACTTTCCTTCTCCGATCCTTTGTTGGTCCCCATCACAAAGGCGACAGTGGATAATAGGTAAAGGAAAAAGGTACACAAAAGGAGATTTTCCATCAACTGTTCCATCGTTTCCTATCCTCCCATGCTCAGTTGCGTTTCACTTGGAGTGTGTCAAATTCACCTATCAGTTTGAGTTCGCGCTCCAAACTGTACCAGTTTTTGTTCGTGTGCGCACCGATATAGAGTCGCCCATCATCCACAAGCGCCCACACTCGGCGATGATGCCAATAGAAGCCCATCACCAAGCCGATCATGCAGATGACCCCACCAAACAGGATCACATTCAGGCTTTTGTCAACACGAACCATCAGACCGGTAGAATCGACCATCTTCATGCCCGCCAAGTCTATCGCATACCGATTTTCTTTCGTCAACTCATCGAGGTTTTGGCCGGAAATCACCCAGGAACGCTCCCCTTTAGCTTGTCCTTTTTCTCTCACTTCAAAGACAAACGCCGGTTTGTTCGGATCGGGAGACTTGGTTATCGGCCGGTTGTTCTCCAACGCGAAGTCAGGATAGTAATCGAGCAGAACCACTTCTTTGTCTTTCACCCGGAAAACTTGATTTGGCTTCAAATCATATAGATCAACAGTGAATTTTCCCAACGCCTTCCCGCTTTCTTTGTCCACCAACTTCAAGTCGAGCGCATCCAGCAATCCGATGCGAAAGTCGGCTTGCACCAGTCGGAGATCTTTATAGGCGAGCGGATGGTTGACGAGAATCGAACCCTTGGCCACTGGCTTCAGCTTGCCAGTATCCCAATCTTTCTCATACAGCACGGCTCGGGTTTCATATTTTTGGGCGATTGGCCCCGCATCTTGCTTCGACTTGGGCACGTTTTTTTGATCATAGAAGGTGATATCAAAACCCTCATTTTTAACATAATAAGGCAATTCAGGGACTTTTTTCACTTCCCCTTCGCGCACCCACATCGTTTCATCCAAGTACCAACCCGGCACATAACGCAACAAAACACCGAATAAGAAAATGATCAAGCCAATGTGATTGATGTAAGGTCCCCACCGGCTAATGCGTCCTTTTTCCGCAAGCAAAGCGTTTCCTTCTCGTTTCACCTGGTATCGCTTCGACTGTAACGCCTGCTCCAGCTTCGCCAACTTCTCATCTGCTTCTGCCGCTGTGAGAGTGGTTTCCGCAGTGATCCGTTGCCGCTTCAAAAAATCGACGCTCTTTCTCACCTGTTGGTTTTTCAAAGCTTTGTATAATGGGATCACGCGGTCAAGGCTACATACCACCAGCGAAATCCCGATCAAGGAGACCATTGTGAAAAACCACCATGAATTGTACATGTCGGAAAAGCCCAAGATGTGGAACCATTTGCCCCACAACCCGTATTGCTTTTCATAATAAGCCGCGGGATCGCTCGATGGAACAAACTTCTCTTGTGGGAAGATCGTCCCGATGCTAGCCGCGATTAATGTGATGATGATGAGAATGATGGCCACTTTAACCGAAGAGAAAAAGTTCCATACCATATCAAAAGGAGAGGATTGAAAGGTTTGCGAACGCCGCGCTTTCCCTTCATATCGCATCTCCTGAACAATTGTCTCTTTCCCTTTGGTCTCTTCATCAAGCGGTTTCCCGCAACTCTCGCATAATATGGTGCCGACGGGGTTATTGTGACCGCATTCACATTTGGAATTCTCAATCAAGGCTATCTCTCCCCCCGTTTTTCAACCCCTTGCTTTGTCTAACTCTACAATCTTCCAACTTACATTATAACGCCTGTCTTTTTAACCACGGTACTGCAATTTGAAGATTATATGAAAACCCTTTTATGTGAGTAGCCGCCGCAATCTATCCAGTTCTTGGCGGGTTAACTCGCGGTATTCTCCCCGCTTCAATCCCTGAAGCGTAAGAAACGCCAACTTTGTCCGGATCAAATGGGTAATCGGAAGGCCAACTGCTTCGCACATCCGCCGCACTTGGCGATTGCGCCCTTCCCTGATGGTGAGTTGCAATTTGGTATGGATATCGTCTTGAGACAAGATCCGGACTTTGGCGGGGGCAGTCCAACCATCCTCCAACTTCACCCCTTTGCGCAACTTTTCCAAATCGGCCGGACTTGGCCGCCCTTTCACGGTGGCCACATATGTCTTGTCCACTTCATATCGCGGATGAATCAAGCGGTTGGCAAGTTCCCCGTCATTGGTCAACAACAACAACCCTTCCGTATCATAATCCAGCCTCCCCACCGGATAGACGCGTTCGGGTACGGAGCGGAAATAATCCGCGACCACCCGTCGCCCTTGCGGATCGAACATGCTCGTGATGACACGCAAAGGTTTATAAAATAAAAACACTCGTTTTTGTTCCTGTTGTACCAACGCCCCATTCACTTCAATTCGGTCCCGCGCCGGGTCGACTTTGACTCCCAATTCGGTGACGACTTTCCCGTTCACCTTCACTTTTCCGGCTTTAATCAGCTCCTCGGAGTGGCGCCTTGACGCAACACCGGCATGAGCCAACACCTTTTGCAGACGTTCAATCACTATGATTCACCTCTATGTCATCTTAACCGTTTCAGCTGGGGGACACAAGTGTGCGCACCGGAACAAAAAAAGACCTGATTCCAGGCCAATAGAAGAAATTATAAATATAGGATGGAACAAATCCCCAAGGATGCGAGAAAGCCGATCAAGTCCGCCCACAATCCGACCTTCAGCGCATACAGGGAGTTGCGAATACCGACCGCCCCGAAATACACGGTCAAAACGTATAGAGTCGTGTCGGTGCTGCCTTGGATGGTGGATGCCAATTTGCCCAAAAAAGTGTCGGGGCCGTGCGTGCGGAGGATGCTCTCGACAAAGGCCAATGAACCCGTACCCGAGATCGGGCGCAGAATGCCAATCGGCACCACTTCCTCGGGAATGTGAAAAAACGATAATACCGGAGTGAGGAACTGCAAATAAAACTGCATTGCGCCGGTATCCCGGAAGATGGCGACCGCCACCATCATTCCCACAAGATGAGGAATAATGGAAACAGCGGTGGGAAACCCTTCTTTGGCTCCTTCAATGAAGCTTTCATAGATCGGCACGCGTTGGAACAAAGCGTACAGGGGGATGAACACCAGCAAGGCCGGCAACATGATTTTGGATATGAGCGAAACCGCTTCAAACATCAAACACTCCCCCTTTCCCCGGTCATTTCCAATGCGGCTTCAACAAGCCTGAACGGTCAAACGTGCGGTGTTGGTAGTAGCGATCCAGCAACACGGCCATTGATGTGGCTATAAATGTGGCAACCAACGTCGGTCCGATGATCTCCGTTGGCTCCACCGACCCATACTTGAGTCGGATACCAATAATCGTTGTCGGAATCAGCGTCAAACCTGAAGTGTTCAACGCCAACAACGTACACATGGCCGGTGTCGCCGTCTTGGGATCGGGATTCAGCTTCTGCAACTCCTCCATGGCTTTCAATCCCATCGGGGTTGCGGCGTTTCCCAAGCCAAACAAGTTGGCGCTCATGTTGGACAAGATGTAACCCATCGCCGGATGTTCCGGTGGCACAGTAGGAAATAGAAACCGCGCGACCGGCCTCATCAGCCGGGCCAACTTCTCCAACAGCCCAGCATCTTGCGCAATCCGCATCATACCTAACCAAAACACAAGAATGCTGATCAGACCGATACACACAGCCACCGCATCCTTCGCCCCGTTCAACGCCGCATTGGTCACTAGGTCGAACCGGCCTTGGGCCGCGGCGGCAACCACTCCGCTTAAGATCATGAAAAACCAAATCCAGTTGATCATCGCTCCGCCCCCTGCCACACCATCAATCCGATCCATTCTTTCATTTCATGGAAGATGGATGGTTCTGGACGTTGCTTCACCACCAATGGTATGGCGCCGATCTGCTCTTCCCTGAGGAAAATCCGGGCACTTCCCACCTGCTGATGGTTATGTTTCACCATCTTGAGCGGAAAACTGATGACCGGTTCAACCACCACTTGCCCCTTTTCCTGATCTGTCAGCGGGTAGGAAAACGACGCCCCTGCGATGATATCAAAACGCTTTTCCTCCGCCGTCAGGTGTGCTTCTTTGGAAATGACTTGTCCTTTCCGCAAGATCGGCACCAAATCATAGTGCTGAAAACCATATTCCAGCATGCTCATGGAATCGCGCCAGTCATCGCCGTCATTCAAAGTTACCGTCACCAACTGGTGCCCGTCCTTTGTGGCTGAGGAGACCAATGTGCGGCGTGCTTTTTTGGTAAATCCCGTTTTTACACCGTCAGCCCATTTGTATAAGCGCAACATTTTATTCTTGTTATAAAATTTACGATGCCATTTCTCTCCGGGCCATGGGACAGTTTTCACTTCCGTCTTCACGATTTCTTGAAAGACCGGGTTCTGCAAGGCATATGAGGTCAATACAGCCAAATCTCGCGCCGACGAATAATGACCTTCGGCATCTAGCCCGTGAGGGTTGACGAAATGGGTGTGAGATAACCCCAAATATTCGGCCTTTTCATTCATCATATAAACAAAGCCTTCAATTGATCCGCCCACGTGTTCCGCGATAGCAACTGCCGCGTCATTGCCCGAGCGGAGCATTAATCCATACAACAACGTTCGCAATGGGATCTTTTCCCCCAGCTTGAGATAAATGGACGATCCCTCCACTCCGACCGCCCGCGGCCCAACCGTCACCAACTCATCCAACTTTCCATTTTCAATCGCCACGATCGCCGTCATAATTTTCGTGAGGCTGGCAATCAACATTTCTCGGTCGGCGTTCTTTTCAAATAAAACCCGGCCAGATGTGACATCGACACAGATCGCAGCTTGCGCACTGGGAGCGATGTCGATGGTCTCCTGCGCCGCCACCGGTTGCACTCCCACCATCCATCCCCATACCGCAACGATCAGAACCGCTCCCCATCGTTTTAGCTTCACCATTTATTCACCCCATTGCTCCGTCTGGGTTTGTACCAATATATGCAAAGGGGACAAGAATATGTGAAAACAACGACACGGCACTCCCGCCATATCGTTGTTTTCCATAAACACGTATCGATATTAGAAAAACCTTCTCCCGCAAAGCCTAGCACCCTCCGGAGCGGGATCTTTAAGAACTCGGTCAAGCAGACCCTCGTCCTATTCGCATCCTCCATTTGATTTCTTTTTGCCCCAATTTTTCAGCTGCTCAACCAATCCCGGCGCCATGTCCAACACCCGGTCGATCAAATGAGTATTTCCATCCATGTTCAACAAGCGGATGCCTTTGTCGCCGACAACGATGAATCCGACAGGTGTGATGGAAATTCCCCCACCGCTTCCACCGCCGAAAGGAAACTTTCCGCCTTCTTGCTCCTTTCCTTTCCCTTCTTGATCTTTTTTCTTGTCTTCCTCCCCCGAGCGGCTTCCTTTCTCTTCTTCCGCAACTCCCTTGAACTCACTTCCTCCTGCCGCAAATCCAAAACCCACTTTGGATACTGGGATGATGATTGTTCCAAAGGTAATTTGCAAACGAGCCAAAAGCCAGCAAGGCACGATAGCCGTTCTACATACTAGACCCCTATAGAAAATTTATCGTTACCTTCGGCTTTTCGTCGATTTGATCGCGCTCCCAGATAATGTTGTGAATAATCGATTTGTATGCGCGGTTTAATGCCTTGGCGTCTTTTTCATGATCCAGTACATGAATGACATCCTTCACCGTCGCCAACATATCTTCATTTCTGGCTTGTTCCGTATGATCAATTTGCTTCTCAATCACTCGGTAATCCTCTTCACATTGTCGCAATTGCGATTCATATTCCGCTTTCTTCAGCACGTACTCCTCTTTGCTTATCTCCCCATCCGCTCTCATGTCGGTCAAATTGCTGAGGCGGTTTTCAATCTTCTTGATCTCTGCCAATTTCTTTTCCAACAAATCATACAGCACGCGCCGATCTTCAAGATCAATCCCTTTGCGAATCGCTTCTTCCAACTCTTCTTTTTTCTGCTCTATCGCAGCGCGAACAGCCGACTCGATCTGCGACATGTTTCCGCCCACATTGGTGCAACGCGTTCCAAAATGATCTCGGTAGGTGCAGGATTTCAAGTTATCATACGGCCTGTCAGATCTCTTCTGAATTTGCAACGTATGTCCGCATTTTCCACACTTGATGATCCCAGAAAAAGCATGTTTCCCTGCCCTGCTGGCGTGTGGAGTTACTTTTTCCCGTTGAAACAAAAATTGCAGCTTATTGTGTTCGATTTCCGTCTTTACGGGCTGATGGCAGTTCTTGTATACCACCCATTCCGTCTTGGGTTTGGTAATGATCGCACCCGTCGTGACAATCTTCTTCTTTTTCCCTACAACAATATGTCCCAAATGAACCTCATCTAACAGTAAGCGACGAACAACCTGCGGGCTCCATAATCCTCCACGAGGAGAAGGAATCGTCAGCTTGTTCAGCTCCCACGCAATATCCGTTGAAGACCAACCGCTAAGCGCCCAATCTACCATCATGCGATAAATCTCCAACTTTTTGGGATCAGGAACCGCCTTCTTCGATTCTCTATCATATATATAAGGAAACGGCGGTTTTCCATTGCACCAGTTCCCCATTTTTGTGGCTCGCGCTTTCCCTTGGCGCAACCGTCTGGCAATCGATTTATACTCCTGCCGTGCAATCATCCCCTGGAAATCAGCCAACATCATGTCTGACTCATCATTCAGATTGTAGACTTTCTGCGGCGTGATAATTAGCGTATCCGAAATCGCAAACGTTTTTTCAATCGTCGCTTGGTCTACTTTGTCACCACGGCCCAACCGGTCATAGTGAACAACCAGCACAGCGTCATACATCTCCAGCTCAACATCTTGCAAAAGCTCTTGCATCTTGGGTCGAGCTTCGATGCTGTCCCCCGTACCGATCTCCGCGTATTCAACATAGGACCAACCATTCTTTTCGCACATTGACACCAGTTCATCCCTGTGCTTGTCAAGGTCCACATCTTCATCGCCACGTGATTTACGCAGATAAATGGCAACATTGTGCACATCGTAAATGCTTTGGCTCATTTGCGAACTCCTCTCGGTGCATTGTTATGTACATATCATATAACAAAAAAATCGGGATGCAAAGCGCACCCCGACCGTATAGTGAAACCCCTTAATTTCTGTTCTTTTGAGCTACTTTCATCTGTTGGACCAGCTTCACAAAGTCCTTACAGGCTTCCTGTGTAGGACTGCCGTTTATGACTAATATAACCTCTTCCAGCTCGATCACTTTCTGCTCTGGATGTTGTTCCCTCATTGACTGTCCACCCCTTATGGGTGCATTGTTGCCAAAAAGGAGAGGGAACTTACATCCATTGGTTACATTTATGCCATTTGGTTATTTATATATGTATTGGTCTCCTGAAAGTATTTTAAATGATCATCGATTTTCAACAATGTCACTATGGATTCAACTAAAACCGTTTGGCCAAACCGCAAAGCTAGCTGAAATGGTAGGATTTCAATACCAGTATGGATTCAACTAAAACTTTGGAAATCATCATTGCGGTATTCGCCATAATGCTTTCAATACCACTATAGATTCAACTAAAACGGATTTCGCCACTCGCTTTTCAGGCGGTATGACTTGCTTTCAATACCACTATGGATTCAACTAAAACCGCTCAGCTCAGAAGGTGAGGGAATAGCAATATGGACTTTCAATACCACTATGGATTCAACTAAAACCCGTATGTGAACATCAGTCATTTCAAGCATTTTCATTATATCAAAAAACAAAATTGTCTGTGAACCGTTAATGATGCGAAAACCCCGGGAGGTTCACAGACTTTTTAGCATGCTAAAGGATAGTTTAGACCTCTGATTAAATCTATCCCCCTCATTTCTTTTTAGATTCCTTATAATTGACTTCGACTCGAAGTAGTCTATCAGTACAATTTCCTTTTCAACGCCCGCTATTACAATTCAACAACCACTATGGTTACAACTAAATATCAAAGTTGATTGAGTCACTCCATGAAAAGTTGATTTCAATACCATTATGGTCACAACTAAACCTTCAACCGAATATAAAGACGGCGATGCCATTGACTTGTTTCAATACCACTATGGTTACAACTAAACGCGAGGGGCTACCCGTGGGGAAACCAATGGGGGGCGATTTCAATACCACTTTGGTTACAACTAAACGGCGTTATCGTCGTAGTTGTTGGTGGCGGTATTGACATTTCAATACCACTTTGGTTACAACTAAACCAGTATGTGAACATCAGTCATTTCAAGCATTTTCATTGTATCAAAAACCAATATAATCTGTGAACCGTTAATGATGCAAAAAACCCCGGGAGGTTCACAGACTTTTTACTAAAGGATATGGTAGACCTCCGATACAATCTACCCCGCACTTCTTTTTTAGATTTCTTATTAGTTGACTTCAACTCAGTAGCCAAATCCTCCGAAGTCCCAATTATTTATACAGTAACCGCGATACGTTAAAGGATTGAAGCCTGTACTTTTTTTAGCTCTTCCATATTTCGATACGAAACATAAATGAATTCTCCTTCTACCAACAAGCGCAACTCTTCATCCAATTGGTATGTATCCCACAACCAGATGGTATTCTCAATCAACTCCCGAACATCACATACACACCGAACACCAGAATAACCCAGCCCAATGCTGAATTCAGATAATGAACGATCCGTACACTTCCTAACATAGAAATCAACCGCTTTTGGTGGATAGCCCAATAACAGACCAAGCATCTTATGGTATTCAGGGGAATTTAAATCAATTTGCCGTAGGTTGTCAACATACTCCTGTTTCTTCTCTTTTGATTGAAAAAAAAGAAAACGACCTGTGTGATCTTTAAGATGTGGATATTCTTTTAGTATTGGAAACAACTCCGCCAAGCCTTGATTGTAGGTCCGATATAAGGCTGGTTTTATCCCTTTAAGAAAAGCCTCATGATCTACCATCATTTTTTTGTCCATTGCTATTTCACCAATCTCCCTTGGCCAGCCGAAAACATCAACTTTCAATACCATTATGGTTACAACTAAACGTACACTAAAGGGTATTGTAGACCCCTTACCCGATCTATCTCTGCCCATTGAAGATATTGCCTTGACTATGTAGGTCTTTAATAAACTCTATAACTAACCCCCTTACTTGTCTTCAATTTGCTCTCTCTAATTAGTAATGTATCTGATCTTTAGATAGCGGTAGACGCATAAAATTCCCCCTATTGAACTGCTAAATGAAAGGCCAGCCGCATCACATCTGATTGGCCAGCTTCTATTGTTCGTTCGCTTTCTCTATCCGGTCTACTCGGCGTTTCAGCTCTAACACGGCTTTGTCTATGCGAAACGTGGTCGCCTCTAGCGAGTGGATCTTATCTTCGTGCAAATTGTGCCGCGCAACTTCTTCCACCTGATTTTCAAGAATGTCCTCCGTCGACATACGCACCACGTTCTCCACTCCATCAAAGCGTTTATCAACCTGGTCAAAACGCTCCGCCACTTCTACTTTAAACTCTTCCAGCTCCGTCTCAATCCGGTCGAAGCGTTCGGCTACCTCTTGGCGAAGCGATCGGTTTTCTTCTTCCATGTCATTCAGCTTGGCAAGGATCTGCTTTAGGATTTCTTCCATCGTCCGGCCTCCTTTCTCTCAGTATAGCAACAATTTCCAATAACATAAAGCTCATCTCCCTCGGAAAAATAGCATCCAGAACCTGCCGCCCACGACCAGCGCGATCCCCAACACATCGATCCACCAAGGCAGAAGTTGACCATCAGTGAATGCATATAAAAATACGCCCCACACCAGCGGATATGTAAATGTCCTGGCGGTGTACATGAAACGGAAAATCAGCAATGTAGTTAGCAACGCGACTGAGCCGAAGCCGGTTGGGGGCATCGAGTACATCTTCATGATTCCAAACCATAAGACGAACGGCTCCACATATGTCAAAATAGCCAACCAAAATGCGTTCTCTCTTGCCTGTGATGGGTCTGAAAAGTTATATTGATTCTCACAGTCTCACCTCCGTGCCTATCATATCAATTTTTCATACAGTTTAGAATACTATCGCCCCAGGAGTAAAAAGCCTATACCGCAATATCTCAGACTTTTCTGAAACCATTTTTCCCAAATGCTTGCCCGACCAAGGATAAGACGGTCGGGATCAAAATGATGTACCAGAAAATGAGGAACTCCCCCAAGGCATAGGCAACCCCAACAACTTGTGATGTTTGAAACGTTACTGTTGCCTTGGGTCATACACCCATTCTAATACCACTATGGATTCAACTAAAACTCTTTGACCACCGGTTGTTACGGATTTCTTTGTACATTCTAATACCACTATGATTACAACTAAACTTATTAGGGACATTTTCTGGATTGTCACCATATCATTTCAATACCAATATGGTTACAACTAAACCGGAATCATTCAAAACAGCACTGAATTTGATTCGCTATTTCAATACCAATATGGTTACAACTAAACCAACAAATCATACATTAGAGGAGGGGGAATAAACCATTTCAATACCAAAATGGTTACAACTAAACGCGGTGGAGTGGCCACAGTAGTGGATCATATTAAACATTTCAATACCAATATGGTTACAACTAAACATTAAAGGATTAAAGGAACCAGTAAAAGTTTGGGATATTTCAATACCAATATGGTTACAACTAAACTCTTATGTGAACATCAGTCATTTCAAGCATTTTCATTATATCAAAAACCAAAATAATCTGTGAACCGTTAATGATGCAAAAACCCCGGGAGGTTCACAGACTTTTTACCACACTAAAGTATATTGTACTCGTCTGATATAGTCTACGAATAACTATATCTTTAAACAATCCATAAAGCCCACTAATGACCTCCCCCGCTTGTTGCCACAAACTTTTTCTTGGTCCACCCGTTACTTCATGAACCTTTCCCACGCACCAATTCAACCAGTTCTTAATTTGATCACTATTAAATCGTTTCACCTTAAGTTTGTAATGTTTCTTCAATACATATTCCTTTTTACGATCCCGCTCTTTTTGTGCTGGTGTGCTTTGATATGCATTCCCATCCGCTTCAATCACCAGATTGTATTTTGGAATATACAAATCCACTTCCAAGTCCCCAAAGAGGATATGTTTTTTTACACGGTAGCCGGCACTCGTCAGGGCCAAATATAATCTCTTCTCAAGATAAAAGTCACAATTACTGGCCTTCACTAGTTGCCAATCTGGCCAACGCTTTTCCTTCAATACAATCCGAACAAATCGAATACACGCCTTAACGAATTTCTTACCCGAATAACCCGTATCTTTAACGGCGGCATGCTTATCCCCCCTCTTTTCGTATCCTTCCCTTTCTATTTATCTGAATTTATTAAAAATATAAGACAAAAAAACCTTGTCTTAGAACAAGGCTACTTGGGCAAGGCTTGGATATCTTTATCGAATGCGGTCAAATCGAGTTCTCGCTCAATCAGCTTTGTAAGTTCCCGACTGTGCTGTGAAAAAAATTCATGACCTGC
Source organism: Laceyella sediminis (assembly GCF_003003125.1). Taxonomy (GTDB): domain Bacteria; phylum Bacillota; class Bacilli; order Thermoactinomycetales; family Thermoactinomycetaceae; genus Laceyella; species Laceyella tengchongensis. Next base: position 182,644 of record NZ_PVTZ01000006.1, read on the forward strand.
GTTCAAAAAGGGGTCTTCTTTTTCATACGAGCAAAGGTCAATCAAACATGAGCTGCAACTGGTCACGGGTCGGCTTGGATATGTATACGCGGCGGGATAGGCTCAATTTTACCAGAATGCAATAATTAACCCAAAAGCCAAATAAGCTACAACACCAAGTATTGTAAGAGAAACAGCGACAATAGCAATGCTGATAATTGTTTTTATAATAACCTGTTTCATACCATACCCCTTTATATTTTATTTATATAAGTATAGATTATATACATTTAATTCAAAATATTAAAAAACCTTATTAAATAGGGGGTTATATCATAAACCAAAAAGCCCCCCCTTTCTCTAGTTGTTGCTTTACCATTATGGTTACAACTAAACTGGCGGCCCACATGGGCGTGGATGCGAAAGTATTGGTTTCAATACCAATATGGTTACAACTAAACCCTGATCTTCGACGAAGCCCAGGAGTTTCGTTGCGAGTTTCAATACCATTATGGTTACAACTAAACCAAAAAGCGCCGTAAATGTATCAGGTTTTCATATGGAGTTTCAATACCATTATGGTTACAACTAAACCAAAAAGCGCCGTAAATGTATCAGGTTTTCATATGGAGTTTCAATACCATTATGGTTACAACTAAACCAAAAAGCGCCGTAAATGTATCAGGTTTTCATATGGAGTTTCAATACCATTATGGTTACAACTAAACCCCGTATGTGAACATCAATCATTTCAAGCATTTTCATTATATCAAAAACCAAAATAATCTGTGAACCGTTAATGATGCAAAAACCCCGGGAGGTTCACAGACTTTTTAGCTCACTAAAGGATAATTCAGTCCTCCGATACAATCTACCCCTCACTTCTTTTTTAGATTTCTTATTAGTTGATTCCAACTCAGTAGCCAAACCCTCGAAGTCCCAATTATTTATGCAGTAACCGTGATACGTTGAAGGATTGAAGCCTGTACATTTTTTAACTCTTCCATATTTCGATACGAAACATAAATGAATTCCCCTTCTACCATCAAGCGCAGCTCTTCATCCAATTGGTATGTATCCCACAACCATATAGTATTCTTAATCAACTCCCGAACATCACATACACAACGAACACCGGAATAACCCAGCCCAATGCTGACCTCAGTTAATGAACGATCTGTACACTTCCTAACATAGAAATCAACCGCTTTTGGTGGATAACCTAGGAGCAGACCAAGCATTTTGTGGTATTCAGGGGAATTCAAATTAATTTGCCGTAGGTTGTCAACATACTCCTGTTTCTTCTCCTTTGATTGAAAAAAAAGAAAACGACCTGTGTGATCTCTAAGATGCGGATATTCTTTTAGTATTGGAAACAACTCCGCCAAACCTTGATTGTAGGCTCGATACAAGGCTGGTTTTATTCCTTTAAGAAAAGCCTCATGATCTACCATCATTTTTTTGACCATTGCTATTCCCACCTTTGAAAACAGGGACTACCTTAATAGGTAATCCCATTGTACCACTACTAATGTTTATAGGGATTGCCGTTTTTATCAAATGTCTCCCCGCACTCCTTGCAACCATAGTTTCCAGAGTGTGTTTCTTCGATGTTTTCCTTTTCTCCACATGCAGGACATCTTGGCATATGATCCCCCCTACTATCAAAAAATGATGTAGTTACACCTTAATTATATGTAAAATATTCTTAATATTAAAATTGAAACTCCCGTCCTTCCTTTCAAAATATAGCTTGGCACTTCACCGCGACAGTCCGTAGCTTCAGCTATTTTAATTCTGACAACACCACCAGGCAGTCATCTTTTGAACGGTTTCCTCATCCATACACCCATTCTAATACCGTTATGGTTACAACTAAACCCATCGCCGATCTCCCCGCCACCACCTGACGTATATCATTTCAATACCATTATGGTTACAACTAAACCCCAAGTATCAACCACAAAAAAAGGCCCCGCGATGGGATTTCAATACCACTATGGTTACAACTAAACCGGGCTTGAACTGGCCTACACCGACAGCGAGCGAATTTCAATACCACTATGGTTACAACTAAACAAAAAATACCGGTGGCGGTGGGCAAACTGATCCGTTATTTCAATACCACTATGGTTACAACTAAACGATTCGATCAGTTAACGTGCGGTTCATCTGGTGGAAATTTCAATACCACTATGGTTACAACTAAACACCGGTTAGCGGGTAAAGAGTTTAAAATTTCGTCGCATTTCAATACCACTATGGTTACAACTAAACATCTAAACGGTATCAACATCTTAGTGGAGGAGTTGAAATTTCAATACCACTATGGTTACAACTAAACCCGTTTGTGAACACCAGTCATTTCAAGCATTTTCATTATATCAAAAACCAAAATCATCTGTGAACCGTTTATGATGCAAAAACTCCAGGAGGTTCACAGACTTTTTAGCTCACTAAAGGATAGCTCCAATTACGGAAAACTCTCACAAGCTACGTTACCTCCATCGCAATATAAAATTGAAAAAAGCTTACTCTTCCTTTTGCCCTTTTAAAAATCATACAGAGATACTGGGGATTCATCCTTTCAATACCACAATGGATTCAACTAAAACTTCGTCGCTTCCTTTTCTTCACACTATCCCTAAAAAAGAACAATCTCTTAACAACGAGTTTAACCCCTATGTATTTAATAGCTTTAATTTATATCGTGCACTCCTACTTCACTATTAATATAAATAGAGTCGTCGATCTCCAGAGAGTTTTTCTCATTGGAGATCGACGACATCGGAAAAGTGCTAACCTTGTTTGCTATCAGATGCAAATCGCCCATAGCCCCATGCTGTTTTAGCACCAGCTCCAATCCAATCAAGCGCTTGAGGTAACCACTCTGTTACCATTTGAACAGCTTTTTGATCTCCTTCGTTACCAGAGCAGCGTGGAGCAACTCCAAAAACAAAAGTTTGCCCTTCTGCCACTGTCAAGAAAGGGATCGGATTGGGAGATTCCCAATCTACTGGCTTACCCTTTTTCGGGTCTTTATAATACTCCGGGTGATGTGGGGTCATAATATCAATTTCCAACTGTACTGGTACCACAGGTAATGCATCAAAGAAGACCACACTCCCCACCGAACTATTAGATTCCTCAGGAATTGGCCCAAAAATATCATTAATTTGTGTGCTTGTAACCGTGGTGTCATATGATGTTGCCCAACTGCGCAATATTCCTTTGATCGAAGAACCGGGCAGATAAGGAACTCCCAAAGTATGATGCCAAGTTAGGCCGTTATCCACAGGATTAGAACGTCCCATGCCTGGTACAAATCGGGATATCGTTTTCATATAATACAGCTTGCCTGAGCGAAACTGGATTAGCTTCTCCATCCTCTTCACAGCACAATTTAGTTGATGTGCATCACCGATCTTCGATTTTGAAACAGATTTCATCCATGCTTGCTTCTTTTTCTCCAACGTCCAATAAGCATATTTCTCATGAATTTCCCATTGATCACAAAATTTTTCAAACCATAATCCCATATTGCTGTCTTTAGAGTTGAGAACAGTGTTGGCTTCAACATATAAAGGCATCATCAATCGTCACCCTCTGCCTTCTTCAGCTCAGCAACCGCAATTTTGCGATGCCATTCCAACCAAGCCAATGTCTCAACCAACGCCCACCGATATCTACGTTGGTCATGTTTAGTAATCGCATGCAGCAAATCCTCCTCGCCAGCGTACAGAGAATAAGGATGCCTCTTACATAACCATTCTTGTACATGTTCATACAGCCAATAATGGGGATCTTCCTTTTTTTTGTCCTTTGCTGCCGCTTGAAGTTGGGCCAATGATTGTCCCAATCCATTGATTAAAATATCCCCAGCAAGCTTTACCACATATCCCGCATATTCATCCCCTTTCTCTTCTGACTCTATTTGTCTCTTCACTCGCTCCACAACATCCAATGAAAAAGCAGCTCGTTGTTGATCCAGCGTTTGGTCCATTGATTTCCTCTCCCCCCTAGAAGATTTCGGTAACAAACCAACCCTGTCCGATGGTTTCATTCCCTCCGACCTGCAGGTAGCGCGATTGGCTCAAAAAACTTACAAGCTCCTTCAACTCTCGCTCTTTCCCAAAACGTCCCATGAGTAACGTATAAAAAACCGTATCTGGGGGAATCGTTTCTTCTTGCCACAATCCTATACTTTTCTTTGTTTCCTCATCCAGTCGATTACGTGATTGGATGGGCAATCCATACTGCGCAAAATAAGAAAAATCCTCATCACGAATAATAACTAGCCGATGCTTTAGTTCATTTCGTACACTCTCATGATGAATCAAGAAGGAAATATTGTTTGCCACCTGCTCGATGAGCTCTGGATCAGGCTTTGTCTTGAACGAATACTCTTCCAGAAACAAAACTTCCTCTTGGTCTCGAACAGATGCTACCACTGCCTCATACGAAGAAGGAGCTTTGTCAATAGTAATCCCTGTTTTGTTGATCAGTTGGCAATCGCGATAAAATCGATTTATCAAATAAGGACAAGTCACCCATCGAAAATGACCTGTCAAAGAACGGATAGGCAATAACAACAATCTTGCATCAGCTACACTTACTGCACCTGCGGAATCTTCGATACCAAAAATCTGATTAACCTCCAACTTCTCCTGTCTTGCTTTATCTCTCAGAGCCCCTTTTAAGCTTGATCCAGGAATCGTTGGATAACTAGTTGTTGCCTCTCTGGCTACGGGTAAATCGATCACACTATAAACTTGTCCTGCACCAGGATGAATAGATGTCTCTGCCAACATCCCCATGATATAGCCATTCATGTTTTTAACCCTCCTCATTCTTGCCAAGTTCCAATCACTACCTGACCAAAGCCATATGATTTAAGCTCCCCTGTTAGAGCTCCATGCAACAAATTCAATTTTGGTAAATCTTCTATCTTTCCTTCAAAAAACCATGTTCCTCCAGCTGGAAGGACCGGAAACAAATCTCTCGGCCAATTCTTCACCATATTGCGTCCACCAATTTGGTTTGCTTTTCCTAAACTGGCCGAAATACATTGTGCCGACGGGCATATTTCTTTGACTTCAGGCGGCCCGTTTCGCACAGCTTGGTCCATATCAATATAAGTTCCTGGAGTAAGTAATGAAACGGTAAAACGAATAATCCCCTCTTTTGTTGTAGCTACCTCTGGCATCCGAGGCAATTCAGGTGTTAATTCTTCTGTTACCGTCACCTTGGCAAATCGGCCTTCTCCACCCAACGGAACGATTTGCGTTCCCATGGGATGCCACGACTCGTCCAACCCTTCCACTCGCACAACCACCTCCAATTCTGGTCTTGGGCGAGTCAGTGCAATTGAGTACAAATGTCCTTCTACTGCCGTTCGGGTAAGATCGCTCCTTTTTATCCCGACTCTGTGCTCTAACTTCCATCCATCAGACGGATTAAACATATGTTCGGGCGAGGGAACATCCCCGCTTAGCACCGCTTCCATTCCTGCTGAAGTGAGCCACACTTCAAGTGCTTCGCCTTTATCGATGGCATTTTCCGCCAACGGAAACCGAATGCCACTTCCCAAATCACTAGCTTCTACAACCTTTCCCAATGTAAAACGGGCATATACCCAATCCTCATCTTCCTTACGCTTTCTATACAATATTCTAGGTGATGGGTAAAGTCTTTCTCCTTTCCACATCAGATATGGACCAAATAAACGCAAATCTCCCAGATGATCTGGTTTCCCCCAATCCTTCAACTCACTTTCCCCAGCATCCCCCAATTCCTTGGGCCATGGTATGGAATTATCTGAGGTCCATCCAAGGCGATAATAAGCCATTGCCGTGCGTATAGCGCCTTGCAATGTCATCATAGAGGGAGGAAACACACTCTTGAGCATCGCTACCGGTTCATTCATATTAAAAGGCGTACCGTCGCGGAAAAATAACGTATCCAGTGCTTGAAACGACCAAATCCTACTCAACCACACCTTCTCCTTCCTGTGCAAGAAACTGAGCAACCAATGCCCCCGCCACTCGAAACTTCCCTGTCAACTCCACGTTATCGTCCTTGCGCTTGGCGACAAAACATACCTTCATCAAATTTTCTATTCGTTGATTGATTTCGTCTTCATTACATTTTTCAGAATCCATAATACGAACATAATCGGCAGTAATTAGACGCTTCAATTTTTGCCTATGCTCTTCTGGGTCATTTGTAAGCATAGGAGCTTGCTCGTAAAGTGTTTTCAACTTATATAGAAACTGATTAGAGAAAATAGTTTGGTCTCCATTGCGGGTATACTCTTTAAACCCATCAAATATAGTTTGTGCTTGATCTGGATTCCCATCGCATACAACCTTCCACGGAGCTGACCATGTCAAGGCTACACCAGAGCTTTTCCATATCCCAATCGCTAAGCTATCGCGACCAGTATGATCTTTGGCCACTTGATCAAGCAAGTGATGTCCTTCTTGCAACACACTTTTAAGCGGCGTTTTGCAATGAGCATACAGAATCGCCGCAGAACTGGTAGCTTGTAAAGTTGGCTCCCCGCCTTCTCTAAAAGCTTGCCGATATTTTTGTTGCAATTTCACAGCAACAGGCAATGCTTCTGGTACAGGTAACATTGCCAGCACATCGTCTCCACCTGCGTAAATAACCACGCCATTATGGTTTCGTACCAAATCGTTTAGATCCTTACAAAACTGGGACAAAGCTTTACTCACTTTTTGTTCATTCTTTTGTAACTGTTTCCCCAGCTGATCTCCATCCATCAACAGTATTGCATAATAGGGGGAAGGTTCTTTACTCAAACCAAGGTATAAGGGTTTCAACTGAGCAAATGTTTCAGCATCAACAACCTTGTCCGCCCATCTTTGAAAAAAAACATTGCCATCCAGTTGAATAAATTTTTTAAGAAGAACATCTTTTTCCGCTTTTCTTTGCAACAACGGAAAATGATCAGCCAGTGCTACTGTTTGAGTATTCTTCGATGACTTCAAAGCGATCGAAGCAAATTTTTTCGCCTGCTCAGGAGACTTCTCTAGCATGCGTAAAATGGTTGGAAAAGCCGCCAAATAAGTAGTCGGAGGAAATTTTACAGCAACAGAAGGAAGTTCCCACCCAATCGCTTTTTTGGCATAGAGAGGATAAAACCGTTTGATGAGAGCAATAGCACTTAACCGTTCACGTTCACGCAAATCTAAGGCATTGCGTTGATTCTCGTGAAAGGAATGCCAAAACATATCCTGTTCCTGGCGATGACGAGATCTAACATATCCAGATAATTCTTGTAACTGTGGCATCAATGTGCATTTATCACCAGGTTCGATGGTTGGTATATAACTGCGCCAATTTTTCCGCAGATTCAGCAAGGTGGGATCATCTCCAATTACCCAAGCCATTTCCCACCAACCATGTACTTGTCGCTCCCAAATTTCCCTGGTCCCATTACCAAGTACCGCTATATCGCTTATTGTCTCATTCCAAACAGTATCTGCAATCTTAATCCAAGCCCGTTGCACAGCCTCCTCCACTTTTTGGGGCTGAAACCCTTCCAGAATTGACGCTTTAAATCGATTGGGCAATGACCCAATCCAAGGCCCCTCAAACAATTCCTTTCCCTGAAGCGTTTGATTAATTGCCTGTAGCAATGGATTATGAATTTGCTTAAATTGATCATGTACATCAGGAAATACAATACTACCACCTTGATCCATCACCGCAGCCATCGCATGACCAGAAAGGTAAGAAAGCAGAAATGAGCTGGCCAACAGGTCACGTGTTCGACGAGATTGAGCAACAAATCCTTGAACAGGTCCAATGGTAAAATGAAAATATTTACCGCTCATCAACGCACCTCCCGAAATGGTTGATCTTTGATATACTCCTTAAACATTTGTAGTGCCTTGTGATAACAGAAAGGGTGATTTTTTTGCTCTTCTCCCACTTTCTTGATTAATTTGTCGGGAAAAGGGGCCGATAAAATAGCAAAAAAAGGATAATATTGTTGACCAATTTGAATTACCCTTAGCCATACCGGCGATGAAACCCGTTGATATCGTTTTGGAAGAATCTGATATATCTGTCCATTTTTTTTGGATGAGACTATTAAGGGTAGACCAAGAAAGAGACGATGTTCTTTATGCTCTGATCGAAATCCTTTGATTACTTGCATTCCCGCTACCATCGCATTAAGTTCTGTGTCGCTTCCTTCATTGGCTAAAAAGAATGTAGTTCGCTGATCTACAATGGTATGATTACAATGATCCCATGGCGAAAACCAAAATTGGATTTGCTGTAACCCGCATTGAAACCTTTTAATCCATTCTTCTATGGTTGATGCTTCATGTGCAATAGGTAGCTGATCCATCCATTGCTGAATTTCTGGATCATCCGCTTGCCATTCCTGTAAGGCGATGGTACCAAATCCCCTACGACTTCTGGCTCCGAGACCACCAATATGTCCCAACATCCATAGGCTGGACACCAGCCCTTTCCAATCAGGTGCTACTTTATTGGCATTACGGTGGGGGCGTAACAACAATTGAATCGTGAAGCGGCCAGAAAGTTTATCGGCATAGTTTGAAACCGGGGAAATGTAAGAACACCTCCGCCTTAGGAAAAAGCTGAAGTAGTCCAAATCTCGAGGCAATGAACTCATTCTCATTATTTTTAGATTTTCATTTTTTTTGCGCATAAAAAAAGCTGACTGCCCAGCTCCTCCCCCTGTTCCTCCAAATAAAATCTCCTCCCATGTCGCTTTTCCACCCTCTGGTACCTTCTGAAAGTGAGGATTGATTGCCCGATACCAATAACGCAACGCCCCTTTTACAGAGGGCAGTCGAAGTTCTGCTGTCATCGCATCTGCTCCCGCCAAAAACAAAGGGGTAACTACCCGAAAAGTAGCTGTGATTACTTTCACTTTATCACCAACCTTCCAATGTTCTTTAAAAAGGCATAGGTAATTGATAGGTTTCAAACAAAGTCCGAGGGACTAGGAGGTGGTTGATACTTTCAAAAACTATTCTCAACCTCAAATATAAACTTCCTTAAAAATACAGAAAATCGACGACAATTGTATTTTATTCTGCATTTGTTTTGTTTTTCCTTTTTGATCTTCTATATTTTTTCATTTTCCCATAATTTTAAACCAAGTCATGTATCCGATAAATAAGTAACCATGTAGTAGCACTTTAAGTATTAAATGGTGATAGAAGATTTTTATTCGCCATAGACACACAGAAAAAACAGAGGTGTTACCCTCTGCTCTTTAGAACGTCAAGATCTATTCCTGTTTTGCTTGTTAAATGCATATGCAAGTGCAAAAATATTACCGATCAACGATAATCGGAAGTTAGATATACTAAAGTATCGGTATTTATTAAGTGTATTCAACGTTTCTTTCTTTATTTTTTCTTCTCCATACACAATGAAAGGAATCTCATCATTTTTTTCCATAAGCATTTTTGCAATGGTAATTAAATCTTGGTCGCTGGATCCATCAGCCGACATAATATATCGGTAAATTAGGATATCAAATTCATTATTTTCCAGTGCTTGGTGCAGTTGATCGCGATCAAACAATTTGACTTGAACATGTTGAATGCCACGTCGACGAATCAAGTCCACTTCCTCTGTTTCCATTTTTTTGATCTCTGCTTCAGGCCCCATCACCCAAATGCGTGAAGAAGTAAATGTTTTTTCATTTTCAATATTCTTTTTCAGTGCAACATAATCTTGTTCTGTTTCACGAGCAACCTGTTCTAACGTATCCTTATACTGTTTCTCCATTTGCAATCGAACCTGCTGCAACTGATTGTGGTAATCTTTAATGGCCAAAGCAAGTTCATTATGAAATTGTTTTTCAATCATTTGCTTCTCTTCTCTTAATTGTTGTTGAAACTCTTTATTTAACTCTTTTTTGGTTTGGTCTAACTCTAGCTCCATTTGTTTTCTTAAATCCATTTTCGTTTGACCGATATAATAAATAACAATATAGCCTCCAATAGCTAGCAAAGCCGTTTGCGCCCCTACAAGAAACTGAAACATTGCGAAAAATGAATCGCGTTCGCTTTGCATCGTCTCCTGAAAACGAGTCATTTCTGCTTGAATATGATCTCGGTAATTTTTAACCTCTTCCCCAAGATCTTTTAGCAACTCCCGATGGCCTTCCAAATCTTCAATACGGTTGTTTAATCCTTCTAGTGTGGGTGCCTTTTCTACTTGTTTGGCATCTTCTGCATAAGCCAGAGAAGGAAGACTCAGCAGGATATACAAACAAATATATATGAATAGCCAACATCGCCCTTTCATATGATTCCTCCTCATGTCTCTACCGGGTTAAATAAACTGCACTTTCACTACATACTATCAATTTTAGTGAAGAGCAATGGAATTGAAAAGAATTAAAATTTCCTTCAGCTTTAGTTTTATTTAAATGGTCTATCAATACTTCTTAACTCCAACCATAGGAATCGAACCATTCCGGTAGGGATTGAACATACTTAGAAGCAGGGGTAATGATACCCTGCTTTTTTCATTTGACGTGGAGGACAAGGGATAGTCTAGTCCTCTAGGATCACCTCAACAACAAAAAGAGGCTACTCAGAGCCTCTCTGAAAATTCGCCCCCGCTCATCGAGTATATAATCCCGATCAAGCTCGTGTTAGGTTAAAACAACCTCCTTATAATTAAGCAAAGCGTATTCAATAGCAACTGATGCCATGGCCTTACCCCTCCTGGCCATTCTGTGTTAACTATATTGTTTTATTAGATATTGAAAATAACATCCCCTCTTTTCTGATTATCCGTGATCATTCAATATCAGGTCATGAGAACAGAGCCGCACTACTGTTGTTAAATAAAAAAAGCCAGCTTCCATCATGCGATAGGGCTGGCTTTTATTGTTCGTTGGCGCGTTTCTCTTTTTCCAAGCGACTTACCCGCTTATCAGTGTAGTTCTGCCGCTCTTCCAACAAACGGATGCGCTGATCAAGAAGGTCACTTTTCTCTGAAAACTCAATTTGATTCTCTAGAGTATCCTGCGCTGACATGCGCACAATGTGCTTCACATCCTCTAGCTCCGTTTCAATACGGTCGAAGCGCTTGTCAACCTCATCAAAGCGTTTATCAACTTCGTTGAAACGTTGCTCGAAACGTTGTTCCATATTGTCCAATTTGGAAAGAATTCGCTTTAATAACTCCTCCATCGTCCAGCCTCCTTTCTCTCAGTATAGCAACAATTTCCAATAACAGAAAGCTCATTTCCCTCGGAAAAATAGCATCCAGAACCTGCCGCCCACAACCAGCACGATCCCCAACACATCGATCCACCAAGGAAGAAGTTGACCATCAGTGAAGGCATATAAAAATACGCCCCACACCAGCGGATATGTAAATGTCCTGGCGGTGTACATGAAAAGGAAAATCAGCAATGTTGTTAGCAACGCGACTGAGCCGAAGTCGGTTGGGGGCAACGAGTACATCTCCATGATGCCAAACCACAATACGAACGGCTCTACATATGTCAAAATGGCCAACCAAAATGCATTCTCTCTTGCTTGTGATGGGTCTTGAAAGGTTATATTGATTCTCACAGTCTCACCTCCGTGCCTATCATATCATTTTTCATACAGTTTTGAATACTAACACCTCAGAAGCAAAAACCTAGACTGCAATATATTATATTTTTCTGAAATAAACTTTTCAAATGCTTTGCCGACCAAGGGTAAGACAATTAGGATCAAGATGATGTACCAGAAGATGAGGAGTTTCCCTAAGACATAGGCAGCCCCCATGCTGATCCAAAACAACTTGTGGTGTTTGAACCGGAACTGTTCCCTTGGGTCATACACCCATTCTAATACCACTATGGTAACAACTAAACGCAGAAGGCCGGGAGGAAGGCTGAACGTCTTTCACTATTTCAATACCACTATGGATTCAACTAAAACGCGCTTCGCGGTAAGCGAAGACGATTTTACCACGGAATTTCAATACCACTATGGATTCAACTAAAACCCGTATGTGAACATCAGTCATTTCAAGCATTTTCATTATAACAAAAACCAAAATAATCTGTGAACCGTTAATGATGCGAAAACCCCGGGAGGTTCACAGACTTTTTAGCTCACTAAAGGATAGCTCCAATTACAGTCACGATCAGAGATACTGGGGTTAGGTTCTCCTTTGGCTATCCCAGGCGTAGGACTCTTAGTTGGCAGATTGGATGTGAACCACTTTTCCTTGTTGTATCCCTTGTCATCCTTTCAATATCACTATGGATTCAACTAAAGCTTCGTCGATTCCTTATCTTCACACTATCCCTAAAAAGGCACCGGTGCTACTGGACGGCACTTTTTCTACGAGCAAAAAAACCGACTCATTGGGCGGCGATTTTCTTTAACTCATCAAAAAGAGCTTCTTCTTTTTCAATCAGCGGACGCAATTTGTTATCACTTTTAAGCAGTTCAGTTACCTGGTCAATTTCTTGTCGAAGCGCAGAGCTTGCGAGCGGATCTTCCTGACGAAATATGTATAAGCTGTCATAAGATTTGACCATTGACTGACAAGCGTCTGGCGCATCATTTCCAACTCACCTTCAAAGGTGTTAATGTAGCGATCAAATTGGGTGATCAGTTGCTCGCGGTGCTCATGAATGGCGTATTGAAGATACTGGAGTGCAGCGGATGGGATTTGTTTATAGATTTTAGTCATTATCTTTTCTCCTTTGACGGGGGTTCATCTCATGATAACAATATTGTCAAGTGAGAACTAGTAAAAGATGATCACATGAGATGGTGTAATCGTGTAACAAAAATGAACGTTTATGATACACATTTGATACCACTATGGATTCAACTAAAACAGGTTTTGGTAGATGAGGTGCACCAAATCTTAGATCATTTCAATACCACAATGGTTACAACTAAACGTAGCTCAACCCGAAACGTTTAAACAGCTGATTAAATTTCAATACCACTATGGTTACAACTAAACCTGCCGCCGCAGATGCTGGTTCCTTGGCTGGAGATATATTTCAATACCACTATGGTTACAACTAAACCCGTATGTGAACATCAATCATCTCAAGCATTTTCATTATATCAAAAACCAAATTAATCTGTGAACCGTTAATGATGCAAAAACCCCGGGAGGTTCACAGACTTTTTATCTTACTAAAGGATATGCTACATATCCAATATCCACTATCCTCCACTTCTTTTTAGCATATCTTTGCTTCCAACATCAACTGAACATACAAGCCCGTCTCTTGCCATTCTCATCTCGTTTCGGTAGACAATACAAGTGAAAAAAGTCATTTGCAACGTATAGCAGCTTTCTTTTGAGATACTTTCATCTGGTTTACCATCCTGATAAAGTTTTCACAGGCAGCCGGTGTGGGACTGCCATTGATAATCAAAATAACATCTTCCAGCTCAATCACTTTTTGTTTTGAACGTTGTTTGCTCATCCCATCCGTCAACTCCTTGAGATCTGCTTACACTCTCCCGTAGCACTTAGACAAACCTGAAAATGATATAGCGAAAAACTAAATAAACAATGAACAACACCAAGATTACTGGCAAAAACAAGAATAAGCCTCCCAATCCATACCCGATGCCAACTGCAATCCAAAACGCCTTATGATCTTTTCTCAATGGTTTATTCACACCCTGACTCATAGGCATGAATCTGGCTTTCATATCTGCAACCATTTGCTTACCTTGGCCAGTCAAAATCCGTTCCATCAGTGATGTGATTTGCAAGAGCAAATAGAGGATCACCACGCTGGTCGTCCCCACTAAAAGCATGATTGAGACAACAGATGTGTGCGCAACGAACTCATCAAACAACACCATCTCCCTTTCTTTTGGAAAATAAAAAAGGTGTTCCTGATCCCTTCGGTTTGGTATCAAGCCACCTCTCCACTGTTCACTCACTTTTTCTCGCTACGCCAAGTAACAGCAATCAATTAACTTCAAATCAAAACAAAAAAAGACAGGTATCATTAGTCGGCATTAAAAATCACACATCATCCCTTTTCTCATCGGTGCCAGCACATTTGTGTGATAGGTACACATTCTAGCCCTGCATAGGGATATGCTTTTGTACAGCAACCTGTATACGTTTAAGTACGCACTGCCAGTGACTCCAGAAAGTAGGATGTTTCCTCCCCTTCTTTGAAAAAACGCATCTCCGGCGGTGGGTTTTTCATCTCGCGAAACTCCCATTCTCGCTGCACCACTTCCAACCAGCTTTTCATCAACTCCACCCGACTTCGTGATGTGGTCACCCAGATAACAGGCTTGCGTGAGCTGGCTCGTACAGCCAATTGATTAAAGGCTCGGTAATAGCGTCTGTATTTGGCCTTGATCTTGGTTGGGCTTTCGTTGGCCGTATCGTATTCAATCCAGAAAGAGCTATCATCGATCTCCAAGCATAGATCAGGACGGGGCAATTCCTTTTCTTCTTCCTGCTTTAGCTTCACATCTTGCCACTCTTGCCATCTCACCACTTCCCACGGATATCGAAACATCTCCGTAGCCTCATAAGTGTTGTAAAAACGGAGCCGATCTAGCGCTTCATCTCTACCCATGGCGTGCATAAGCCGGATCAAGATCTCCGTCATCCTGCGATAATGCCGTTTCTGCGACTCGCTTCGTTCATAATACCGACGATCTTCCTCCAACCAGCCCATCACCCATTTCCAACCGGCCGGCCCCAATTGGTACATGCGCGGCCCTTTATTAAATGGGGCAGTGCATGACTGGATGTGCTTTTCCTCTTTGCTTTTTTTATTTAACCGTTTGATGGTTTGATCCACAGTATGAACGGATCTTGCCAACAACTTGGCGAGTTGGTAACGATCGGCCATGCCCAAGTAAAAAAGGAGCAACATCATTTTCTCCTGTGTCTCCAGTTCATCATTGCGCAAAACATCGATCACCATCGCACCAACCCCTTAAAAGTCAATCTCGACTGTTTTGGTCGCCTTCTTTTCCTTTTTCGCCGGCCATTGATACATCTGTTTCAACTCTTTATAAATGCGTTTTTGAACCAACTCACTGGGTCCCGGTGAACAGTGGAAGCAAGGCGGGTGGTTGGTTTTTCCACACACTGATCGCGTAAGGTTTGCAGAAATGCTTCCTCACATGAAAATTCCCCGGTTTGAAATGACGGACTATCCATCAACGATAAATCCCAGGCATTAGCAAAGATGAAGTCGCTCAGTTTCTCGCATGCAAGGATTTGTGCTTCATCATAAAGAGATTCTACGATCACGGGTGGGTCTTCGGTGCCATTTAGCAAGACCCACCATGACCAACATCCTTGGCACTCACTAAAGAAATAAACGCCTTCATTGGCCTTCATATTGTCAGGAAGACTCAGGAACGTTAATCCCAATTCCTGCTCCTTTTTGGTTATTACCAGTTATCAATTCCAAATAGATCATTTCGATTGTGTATTCGGAATATTTATACCACGATATTGACATAACCTTTGGTAATGACCAGTATCACTTTGAAAAATCATTTTGGAGGATATACTGTGGCACGAAAAGATTACTATCATCAACCAAACGCCCCCCAACCCAACTCCATTGTTCCGGCTGCCTCGGCAGTGGTCACAGATTCAAACGGAAAAATCTTGTTTCATAAACGCAGAGACAACGCGCTATGGTCTTTGCCAGGTGGAGCGTTGGAACTAGGCGAATCCATCGAACAAGCGATCAGCCGGGAAGTGAAAGAAGAGACGGGGTTTGAGGTGGAGGTGTTGAAATGTATCGGGATTTACACTGATCCTGAGCACATCATCGCCTACTCAGATGGGGAAGTGCGCCAACAGTTTTCCATCTGTTTTGAATGCCGAATTATTGGTGGTGAATTATCCATTAGTTCGGAGTCGTATGAAGTCCAATTTTTCACCGTAGAAGAAACGAAACAGCTTGCGATGCATCCCGCCCAACGCGTTCGCATCCAAGACTATCTGCAACATCAGGAAAAAGCCTTTATCCGGTGAATGAGGTGAACCAGATGAGCAACTCCAAAATAGACGAGGTCGTAAAAATCATTCATGAACGGATTATAGAAGGGAAATATGTGGCTGGACAACGATTGCCAGCAGAACGCGTATTAGCCGAAGAATTGGGGGTTAGCCGCCCCACCATCCGAACAGCGCTCCTTCGACTTCAATCAGACAATCTCATCGATATTGTGCCTCGCGGTGGCATTTTTGTCCGTTCCCATGCGCCAAAAGTAAAAATGGGTGGCGGAACTCCCAAAAACAAAGGACCTGAATTGCAGCAAGTCGGTTCTTTCATCCATTCCATGCGTGCGTCTGGTCGGGATATACTCATCCGCTATCTGGAACCATCCTCCATCCGCCCCGCCGGCGAAGAGATTGGCGCTAAGCTCAACATACCGGAGCATGAGAACATATTGCGTCGCTATCGCGTGCAACTAGTTGACCGCGTTCCTTACTGGATCTTGGACACCTATCTGCTCGCCTCTGTAGCTGGCGAATTGGTTGGGCAAGAAGATCACCAACTTCCGTTGTTCAAATGGCTGCGTGAGCATAAACAACTGCTACCCATCCGCACGCATGAACAACTCACCTGTCGCATGCCATCAGCCGATGAGGCCACCCTCCTCCATATCGGAAGAAACCAACCAATCGTGGAAATGGACCGCTGGATCTGGGCCAAACCTGAAAACGGCGATCACGATGAAGAAATCTTGTTTGAATACAGCCGCATTATCGCCAACGCTTCATTACATGAATTTGCTTATACCTATGAGATTGCTGAGGATGCGAGCAAATAGCCATCACCCACTTGCTTTTTACTGCAAGTGGGCATTCATTATGAAGGGGTGATTGAGATTTATGGATGTTTCAACCCATAAACAAAATCTCGAAAACTATCAGCAATTTTATAAGTGTTTGCATCTTCATCTGACTGCGCAAAATGGAATGCGTGATCCCAATAGTAAACTCCTTCATTGCCAAGATCAGTAACTAATACAATTTTCCCTGATCCAGGACAATCGCCGATGATTATGCTGTTAGGCAACAAATCATCTCTATACTCATGATACCACATGACCAAATCAAAAGACTTTTCCACTCCCAGTCCATACATTACATCCAGCAGAATGCACTCATTTAGTTCTTTTACATAAAAAGTGCTGTACCTTACTAAGGCTGTGCCTCCATTATACTTTCGCAAAAAGTCTTTATAATCTTCCGGAAGCGAAAACCCAATTTGTTGCTCAAGACTTTGTATCATTTCTTTTGTTGCTTTACCAAAACCCTTTATGTTCATAGGAAACAAACCTCACTTTATTTTTTCTTTCTGGCATGAAAGATCATAGTAATCAGCGAGATACATCTGCCTATATGCCCCCATCACGTGGTAAAAGTCATCATAATTCCCCATTAACAGTATAAGGGATCAATATGTCAAAACAGCGCAAAATTAAAAAAGCGCCATATTGGCGCTATAAAAAGTTAGTAATCGGTTCTTTCATATAAAGAAATAATGAACTCTGTAAAAGAAGATCCGACTACCCGAACACGATCTAAATTAAATCCCGTGCTATCAAAAATCTCCGAAAGAGCATCATCAGAGGAAAACCAGATGATCACTGGATTTTCTTTGTTTTTATCATAAAAAAAACAATAGCGATTTAAGGCTGAATCAAATCCAAAGGGAACAATCAGTCCTTTTTCTTTAAATTCTTCTTCACCAAAATACAGGGCCTCAACTTCATCGAAGATCTCTTCCGGATCATAAAACTCATCAAAATGATAATGCTCCTCATTGATAAGAATGTGTCCATGGCCGCTTTCTGGTCGTCTATATTGTTGAACCCAATTTACATAGTCTTGTGGAAATTGCACTTCTAGTCTTGCTTCAACTTCATCAAATTGTTCAACAGGCATTTTTTCTTCTCGCTTTATCCAAGTAATCATGTAACAAATCCCCTCCCCCCTGCTCCTGCTTTAAAGCAAAGTTGAAACAAGTCTAAGTAGATGGATAGTACAAGCTATTCACTAATTCGCTAAACGATCCTTTTATTTTAGTAACGACATAATCTGGATCATCCTCATAATGAGCCTCCCAATTAATTAGCACGATTGAGGGAGATTCAGTTGATCCTCGATAATCGAAACAATACCATTTGTTCTGTCCATCCAATGCAAAGGGAACAAACCCTGTAGGAAGGGAAGGGTCAGAGTCATCAGTGAGATACATCTGTCTATATTCCCCAATCACATGGCAAAAGCCATCATCATCCCCTACTTCTTCTGAAATAGATAACCACCGATCGAAAGAATAGGGTTCACCATCTACATCAATGTAACATCCGGGATTGCTTCCATGATAAACCTTCGCCCATTTTACATAAGCACTAGGCAAACGCTGACCAACAAACTCCTCAATCCGCTGAATATCTTCATCTGTAGCCAGCTGCTTTACTGCTTCCCATTTAGTCATTGTTCCCCCTCCTGATTGAGCCACACAGGTAGGCTCTATTTTAGCTAATCTCTCGGCTCATAAAGCATATCTAGAAACTGAGAAAAGGAGTCGGCAATCTTTTTAATATTGTCTTCATCACGCTCATGATAGAAGAAAACAACAATCGGCTCCCCAGCTACAAGTGTACGATAATCAAAACAAATGAAGTTTCCTGCCGGATCATCAGCGAAAGGAACCAGTTCTATTGAGCCTTGTGTTCTCCAATCAATACTTCATGTGCCTCCAACACTTTGTATATGTTATAATATCTCTAATAAACTTGAGACATTATCATCAAAATTGATCTTCAATAGGCTCCCTTATTTTTTAAGATTTGGTGGTGGGAATGAAATGAAAAAGGATTTCCAAGGGTTTTGGCTACCATTAGATGAATATACTAGTCCCATTCCAGTAACAGATGAAATGATAGCTCAAGCTGAACAAAAGCTAAATTTCAAACTTCCTAGTTCTTACATAGAGCTAATCAAAACACAAAATGGCGGAATTCCTGCCAACTCTTGCTTTCCAACAACCGTTCGAACCTCTTGGGCAGAGAATCATATTGCGATTGAAAATATTCGTGGCATTGGAGGAACTGACGGTATTGACTCTGAAGAACTCCGAAGTATTGATGAAGATTGGGGTTATCCTATTCATCTAGGATTTGTAATATGTGATTGTCCATCAGCAGGTCACGATGCAGTGATGTTAGATTATAGCCAATGTGGAAAAAATGGTGAGCCCCGAGTTATTCATGTTGATGTTGGAAATCCCGATGAACCTACGATCACTGTCCTTGCAAAGGATTTTAAAACCTTTATAAATGGGTTGGTTAATTGTAAAGAATATGAAGAATGAAAAAAGCGCCTAATGGCGCTTTTAACCATATTGATAGGTCTCACTTTTTCATTTCAGATATTCCACCTACATGAGTAAACTGTCTATGAATAGAATATTCTACAAGCATCATTGTCGTTCCATCTTGATGATGATGCCAAGTATATCCTTTTGGTGGTCTATGACTTGCTGGAACAGGTGGATCAGAATTTTTATCTAAACCCGCTTTTGCGTTGGCTTCTCTGAAATCTTTTTGGCGATCCTCAGGATTTGAAAACTTAATTTTAACCGGTTTAACTTTCGGATGAATATATTTTGAAAAATCAGGATATCCATCAGGGTAGCTTACTGATTTACCTTCACTATTTGTATAAGTCCAAACCCCCTTGTCATCTATAGTGATACTTCCACCTTTATTTAACCACTTTTCAGGGTTAGGTGAATTCTTCGGCTTTGTTGCAAGTATTTCCTTGGTAAATTTCTCTTCACCATTTTTGGTAAATTGCTTAACTCGTTTATTATTAACTTTATCTTTTTTTGGATTTTTCATGGCACAATGACAACTGTCAGGTACCAGCGTATCCTTAGCTATCCGACCGACTTTAACCAACTTAACAGGTGTCGGTAGGCTCTCGACCATGTTCCATAGGCGATTTGGAAGCGGAATAGACTTTCCATTCTTGTCCTTCCCATTCCACGCTTCCATGAACATTTCTTTATCGAAAATAAGTTTCTCTGGATTCTCAATAATGTCGTTTACACTAGCCTTCAAATTATCCCATGAATCCTTGGCATAGCCTAAAGGATCAGAAGTTAACTT
The DNA here is from genome assembly GCF_003003125.1 of Laceyella sediminis. Taxonomy (GTDB): domain Bacteria; phylum Bacillota; class Bacilli; order Thermoactinomycetales; family Thermoactinomycetaceae; genus Laceyella; species Laceyella tengchongensis. The sequence goes on from NZ_PVTZ01000006.1 coordinate 202,815, forward strand.
ATCCCAAGCAGCCTTATAGTCCTCAAATCCAAATACTTCAGAAAAATAAGCTCCTGGCTCATTGATAGCACGTTTAATATCCTCATTTAAAATCTGATCCTTCTGTTTACCTAACCAATTGATGCCTTGATCAATTTTATTTCCCGCCCAATCAATACCATCCAAAGTCTTCTGTTTTAACCGGTCAAGAAGGCTTGGTTCTTTTTCGCCTGGAGACTTCATTGGCTGCACATCAGAAAGACTGGGGGGCTTGGAATGATCACTCGTTACAATCTGGGGTGATGTTGGTTCGGTTGGCTTATTTACGTCCTGGTTGGGTGTGTCACTTAGTACCTCTTCCACTTTCTCTTGCAGAGATTGTTGGATTTCTGAACTATTTACTGCAGTCAAAAGCAACCCAGCTAAAAGAGCACCAGCTACAATGATGATGATATACTCTACCGTTGAAGCCCCTCGCTTTGAATGTAAATGCTGTTTAACTCTTTTAAGCCAATGCTTCATCATTCCTTCCCCTTCCTTAGTTACTGTGACAAAGCCAGAAGAAATAGAAGTAAAATAAGTACTAGAGGAACAAGAATGATCGAAGCAAAACCTTTCCAAGAGCCTATCTCATGAATTTCTCCAATGATTTTGGAATGGACAATGATGTAATAAATCGTCATGACAAAGTTTGCTGTCAGACAAAGAAAAAACAATAAGGCAAGGAACATGGAAGAATCAATATCAGGAGTGTTAGAAGTGAAGTTCTCTTGCCGAAAGATCAGCAACATGGGTATGAACAAGGCCAGCTTTGTCGTATATGCCACCGTCGCCCATGCACTGGCTTCACTCGTCTCCCTGAATGTTGCTACACCTCCGAATAACCTGGCCACACCGAATGTACAAAGGCTTCCTAAAAACCAGGCGACCGCTCCTAGGATGGGACCAATCACCATGGATAAAAGCAGAATTACCGGTATAGAGGTGGTATCCCCTGCGTCTCTATTCATGGCTTGTTCTAGACACAAGGTAATCCCAAACAGTGGAATTAACACAAATAACAACTTCGATGATGTTTCCTCCATTGCTTGTCGAATGGTGTTTTTTGGTTGCTTTATGAGCGGAACCCAATACACTCGCAAAACATCTAACACAAGCATTACACCCTTTCTATTTCACAACTACTCCAATGATGTCATCTTTCTTAATGGCACCAAACTGGCGGCTATCATAGCTCGTCAAACGGTTATCTCCGAGAACAAAGAAATGGTCTGCAGGCACCACCACGGTTTCTTGATTAACCCTTTTGTCCAAGCGTGGACGATACGGTTCCATCAAGATTTGCCCGTTGATATATAGCTGGCCTTCCTTTATCTCGACTGTCTCATTTCCAAAAGCAACAACTCGTTTCGTATGCACCTGATTGACTCCTGGAGCTCGAAAAACGATTATATCCCCTCGCTTAATGGTATCGGGATTCTTTTTAACCAGATACACTTCCCCTTCCATTAAGGCTGGCTCCATGCTTTTGCCAACTCCTTGATAAAATCCGAAGAGTGAGTTCCAGAAAACAATCAACAAAAAAAAGAGACCTAATAGGCTCCCTATCCCACTTTTGGTCTTAAACCAAGCCACATAGCTCCTCCTTTCTACTAACAATTTTCCGTTAAATTTATATATTTATCCCTTTTGATTATAGCCAATTAAAAGATTTTTATCTACAAAACCAAGTTTGAACTAAACCAAAAAGCAATAAACCTTCGCAAACGCTGACCAACAAACGCCTCAATCCGCTGGATGTCTTCATCTGTAGCCGGTTGCTTTACTGCTTCCCACTTAGCCATTTTAAATCCCTCCTGTTTAGTCAATTACAAAATAAAAGAGCCCGCACAAGTAGGCTCTTCTTTAAAATATTTTCGTTGCTAGTCTCTCGGCTCATAGAGCATATCTAGAAACTGAGAGAAGGAGTCGGCAATCTTTTTAATATTGTCTTCATCACGCTCATGATAGAAGAAAACAACAATCGGCTCCCCAGCTACAAGTGTACGATAATCAAAACAAATGAAGTTTCCTGCCGGATCATCAGCGAAAGGAACAAGTTCTATTGGAGCTTCGTGTTCTCCAATCAATACTTCATGTGCCTCCAAGATTGAAAAATTATCTTCGTCCTCGTTGAAGTTAAACAGATTTCCAAAGACTTTCTCTTTCTCATTCCCCAAATCAAATAAAAGTTTTGTTTTGGGACGTCCCGCATTATTTTTTAATACACAATCAAAAAAAGACTTTGGAAAATGAACTCCCAATTCCGTTTCAACTTCCCGTATCCGCTTTTCATCAATGGGCTTTTTATACTCCCATTCCATTGTAAAACTACCTCCAATACCAACTTTTCACCTAAATGCCATTACCGCACCAAACATCTCTTCCGCCTGTATAACCTGTTATACCCGATGGAATATAAATAACTTTGTACATACATCGCCATCCGTATTAAAATAACAGATAATTTTCAGGATAAATACTTTTGCAGTTTTAAGCCTCAATTAACCCTTTGGTATCCAAAGGGTTTGGTGACCTCCCTAAAATTGAATCCAATTTCGAATTAGAATAGCAACATACCCGTACAAGTATTACATTCTATTTGACCATATTGAGCCCACTTTGGAATTAAGCAACAAAAATCCTCTGATTCAGTCAGAGGATTTTTGTTATGGATAATATTCGGATGAAATTCCGAGAAACGCACTATTGGCACCGCTACGTTATGTGTTTATATCCAAACTCTCCTTAATTTCTCTTAACAGTTTGCAAACCTCTTCCTCATGCTCTGGATATTTTTTGATATATTCTTTACTGTGATCGATAAGGCAATTATAAAAATCCTTAAAACTCAAATAGCCCATTGTATCTTCTTCCGCCGCAGGATAATCTTTAATTAAAGATACTTCATCTTCTTTACAACGATATTCCTCCCATTCATCAAAATCATCACGAAATAGAATGCCAACACATTCTATTCCGAAACCTGATTTATCTTTAAAATTATTTAATGCATCAATAAAATAACCATCTCCAATATGCCAAAAATAATATTTCATAAAATCCTTTTTCTCTTTATCATCATAAAAGATTTTATATGTTTGCTCCTCATGATTGTACATACATTAAAACCTCCCTATTTCCCGATAATAACCAAGTTATTATTTAAACGTAGGGAAAAAATTTGTAATTTCCCCTTGATCATTTATATATCCTCTAAATTTCATCCCATTGGAACTATAGCCCTCTACTTCTCTCCCAGTAATCCTTTTCGCTTTGATACCTTCTTCCATCGCCTCTTTTCCCCATTGAATCATTTGAGCATCTGTATAAACATTAGGGTCATATACAGTTTTAGGAAATCGTATTGTCTTAAATTGACCAGAGGGAATTAGTTTTCCATCCGGACCATAAGTTAAGGATGGAATCTTGTATCGTACTTCATACAAGCCGGGAAAAGTAGGATGTTGCTGTTTACTAATTATTAAATTGCTCGGATCCATACCTGTTGTTTCCAATGTTTTATAGAAGTCATGCATATTATG
>NZ_PVTZ01000007.1 GCF_003003125.1 Laceyella sediminis
ATTATCTTGGCAGTATAATTCTTTACATTTCTCAGCAATGAAGGAGAAGTCGATCGTTTCATTAATTTTCCGTAACAAGTGATCTCGTGGAACTAATTCTTCTATGTTAACTAGTTCTGGTTGATGTTCTTTACTCGGGTTTGTTCTAAACATAGAAAAAACTCCTTATAGAGTGTTTTTTATTGATTCGACAAAAAAGGCTGCTGACCCTGCCTTTCAAGGCAGTTTGTCAGCAGCCTCACCAACAAGCTAGACGCTTGTTGGTTTTTTTATGCTTTATAACTTCACTCTTTGCAACCGCAATGCATTTAACACAACCGAGACAGAACTAAGCGCCATGGCAGCACCGGCAACCCAAGGTGCGAGGAACCCGAGCGCGGCCACAGGGATGCCGATCACATTGTAAGCAAAGGCCCAGAATAGGTTTTGTTTAATGTTTCTCATCGTTTTCCTGCTCATTAACATGGCGTCGGCGACACTGTTTAAATCGCCGCGGATCAGCGTGATGTCAGCTGCTTCCATGGCCACATCCGTACCTGTCCCCATCGCCATGCCGATATCTGCCACGGCAAGAGCTGGTGCATCATTAATCCCATCTCCGACCATGGCCACTTTTCTTCCGCTTTGTTGTAGCTTTTTCACTTCTTCAGCTTTCCCCTCAGGCAATACCTCAGCCAAGACCCGGTCAACTCCTACTTCCTCACCAATGGCTTGCGCCGTCCGCTGATTATCCCCAGTGATCATGATCACTTCGGCTCCCAAGTCTTTTAAACGGCGAATAGCTTCTTTGGAGGTCGCTTTCACCGTGTCAGCGACAGCCAGCAAACCGGCATACCGCTTGTCAACAGCGACCAGCATGGCTGTTTTTCCGGCGGTTTCAAGCTGAGACATCCGGGGTGAAATCTCTTCTACATCTACTTGATGTTTTGCCATCAACTTCCTTGTTCCGATCAAAACTTCCTTGCCTTGAACTGTTGCACGTACCCCAAAGCCGGGGAGCGCTTCAAATGCTTCCGCACGTGCAATAGAGATTCCCTTCTCTTGAATCCCTTCCACAATCGCCTCCGCCAGTGGATGCTCAGAATGTTTCTCTGTGGCCCCAACCAAGGCTAGAAATTCCGTTTCGTCCATTCCTTCAGCCAGAATCACATCTGTCAGTTGCGGCTTGCCCATCGTGATCGTCCCTGTTTTATCAAGAACAACCGTATCGATTTGCTGGGTCATTTCGAGATGTTCCCCGCCTTTGAACAAAACACCCAGTTCTGCTGCCCGTCCGGAACCTGCCATGATCGAGGTAGGCGTGGCTAAGCCCAAGGCGCAGGGGCAAGCGATCACCAGCACAGCAATCGCTTTTTCAAGAGCATTTGCGAATTGCCCCGGATCGACAAGCAAAAACCACACCAGAAACGCAACGGTAGCTATCGCAACCACAATCGGCACAAACACCCCCGAAATCCGGTCCGCCACCCTTTGGATCGGCGCTTTTGATCCTTGTGCTTCTTCTACCACTCTGATGATTTGCGCTAATGACGTGTCCTTCCCCACCCGGGTCGCCTTCACGACCAAGCGCCCATGCTTGTTGATCGTGGCACCGATCACGGAATCTCCGATTCGTTTTTCTACGGGGATGCTTTCCCCTGTCAACATAGATTCGTCAACGGCTGATAAGCCATCAACTACTTCCCCATCAACCGGAATTTTCTCTCCCGGCTTGACAATCAGCAGATCCCCGACTCTCACTTGTTCTATCGAAACGCTTTCCTCTTTGCCGTCACGGATCACCAACGCCGTCTTCGCTTGCAATCCCATGAGCTTCTTGATCGCTTCGGAAGAGCGACCTTTGGCTCGTGCTTCAAACAGTTTACCAAGGATGATCAGCGTGATAAGGATTGCGCTAGTTTCATAGTACAATTCCATCTGATGAGTGCTGTGCCCTATCGATTGAACCGTTAGATAGATGCTGTAAAAATAAGCAACCGACGTGCCGAGTGCCACCAACACGTCCATGTTGGCGCTTTTGTTTCGCAACGCTTTATACGCACCAACATAGAAATGTCCGCCGATAATGAATTGTACCGGTGTGGCTAGAGCAAGCTGAAACCATGGATTCATAAACAGATCGGGCAACCAAATCCAAGAAGTGAACGTAAAGTGGCTCACCATCGCCCACAATAACGGAAAAGAAAGAATGACTGAGAATAAAAACTTTCGTTGCTGTTTTTGGATTTCTTTTTGCCGTTGATCCTCTTGATTGCCTTCATCTTTGACCTTCGCTCGGTAACCCAATTGTTCTACTTTATCGATGAAGTCTTGCACATTTGCCTCATCGGGTTGATACTCGATTTTGGCCGTTTCCAAAGCGAAATTTACCGTTGCTTTGGTTACGCCAGGCACTTTGTTTAATCCCTTTTCGATCCGATTCGCACAAGCGGCGCACGTCATGCCGCTTAACTCAAGTTCAACCGTTTCCTTCACTGTCTCAAAACCCAGGGACGCAATCTTTTCTTCCAATGCCAAGAGGCTGACAAGCTCCGGATCATAAGAAACAGTGGCCTTCTCCAAAGTGAAATTCACATTGGCTTCAGTCACCCCATCCATTCGTTTCAGGACTTTTTCGATCCGATTGGCGCAAGCAGCGCACGTCATGCCAGATATCCGTATGTTCGCTTGTCTAGTGGACATGCTCCAATCCCCTTTCGCGGCTCCAACATACCGCTATGGGGTATATTGGAGCCTAAAAAAATGAGCCCTCCAATAAGAGGCGTTACATCACATCGTATCCTTGCTCCTCAATCGCCTCTTTAATCCGATCCACGCTTAGGTCATTCTCATCAAATTCCACAGTGACGGTCTTGCTGGCCAGATCAACCACGGCATGCGCATGCAGTTTCTTCAATGCGCCTTCAATCGCATTGACGCAATGGCCGCAAGACATGCCTTCTACCCGCAATTCAACTTTTTTCATTTTGCTTCTCTCCTTTTATCTCATCGATAACGTTAGTGTCTCCATCCTACCGGTCTACTACGCAACTTTACACATGAATTCAAGCAGAATGCTCCCCACACTGTTTCTTGCAACTAGATTTCACTAGGTCAAATCGGGTACGATTCATTGCGTGTTCTCTGCTCACCTTCAATATACTATACCCCCATAAGGTATGTAAAGGCGTGTTGTTCAATTCGTATGTTGTCCATGCCCTTCCTGTTTACAATCAGCAGGCTTCTCCTTGTTCAACATGATTACCACACGCGTTCCTTCATTTAGGTTACTTTGGATTTCTACCGTCCCTTCATGCGCTTCGACCAGCTTTTTCACGATCGTAAGGCCAAGCCCGCTACCACCCGACTTTCGGCTACGCGACTTGTCCACGCGATAAAACCGCTCAAACACTTTTGCCGTCTCTGAAGCGGGAATTCCCACACCTGTGTCTTTCACAATGATGTATGCTTTGCCGTCCTCTTCTTTCACCTCGATGGAAACCGTTCCGCCTGGTGGTGTGAATTTCAAAGCATTGGACAACAAGTTGATCAATATTTGCATGATCCGGTTCCGATCGACACATACGGGGATCTCAGTCGAAATTACCTTCTTCAATTGAATGTTCTTTGTCCGAAATGCGGTTTCCATCGCTTTCATACTTTGCTCGACAATCTCTCCCAAGCACTCTCTTTTTTTGCGCAATGTGAATCCGGGTGATTCCACATTGGTTAATTGCTCCAAATCCCCAACCAGATGAATCAATCGCTCCAATTCTTCGTGGCAAGACCGAATTCGTTCCGGCGTCGGTTCCCAGATGCCATCCTCAAATGCTTCCATGTGGCTCTTCAGAGTCGCAAGTGGCGTGCGTAGCTCATGCGCGATGTCCGAGGTCAGCATGCGCCTTAATGCTTCTTGTTTTTTCAGTTCCTCCGTCAAATGATTCAATGCTTGTCCCAACTCTGACAATTCGTCTTTGCCTTCCAAATGGACCCGCATCTCCAAATCTCCCTGAGTGATTTTCTCCGCCGCCTTTCTCATTTCAATCAAGGGGGAAGCAATCTTTTGGGCGACATAAAAACTGATCACTACAGCCAAGATGATCGTGCCCACCGACGTCCACACAATCGATTGAATCAAGGCCTGTTCGAAATGATGGCTTAAATTGATCACTTGCGGGTTGGGCAACGGAATCTCTTTTAAAAACATGGACAAATGATAATGCATACCCATGATGAATATGGCAGCAGACAAACAGATCATTCCAGACGCCACCCAAACAAAGGCCCACGCTAAGCGCTTTTTCACATTTACTCACCCCTTCGACGCAAACCGGTAACCAAATCCATACACGGTCATAATATACTGTGGCTTTTTAGGGTTGGGCTCAATTTTTTGTCTCAGGTTTTTGACATGCTGATCAATGATGCGGTCATCGCCCATATAACTCATGCCAAACGCTTTTTCAATCAACTCCTCACGGGAAAAGGAGCGGTCGGGATGACGGGCAAGGATCAACAACAACTTAAACTCAGCTGGTGTTAAAGAAACCGCCTCTCCTCTTATAAATACTTCTTTCCTATCCGTGTCTATCATCAACTCCCCGTCCCGGTAAGAGATGCGCGAAGCCAACAAATCCTGATGCGAACGGCGCAAGATGGCTTTTAGGCGGGCCACTACTTCCCGGGGACTAAACGGCTTAATCACGTAATCATCAGCACCTAAAGCAAAACCCTCAATCCTGCTCCCTTCCGAGATTTTCGCCGTCAACATCAAGATCGGAACAGGCGATTGCCCGCGGATGCGCTGGCAGACCGCTTCCCCTGAAACATCCGGCAACATCAGGTCCAGAATCACCAAATCTGGCGCTTCTTCATTAAACAACTTTAGCGCCTCGGTCCCGTTTGCCGCCTCCAGCGTCGCGTAACCTTCCTTTTCAAGGTAGGAAACCAACACTTCGCGTATCTTTTCCTCATCATCCACAATCAAAATTTTTCTCATTTCCTGATTCCCCATCTCTTTTTTTGCATTCGGTAGCGGATCGGCTTCTCGCAAAAACGGCCCTGGAGCGAAAGGGATTCTACCATCAGCTCCGGGCCACTGTTTTAAATAAACTCTTCTTCACTTCATCCACTAATCGCTTCAGTGATGGCCGCCATGGCCGCCTTCGTCCTCAGATGTAATTTCAAGCATTTGATCAATCATTCCTTGTGTGACAAAAGAAATCGTTTTGCCCGTACCAATCACGTAGCCATGGTTGTACGGACCCACGGTGGGATCATCCTTAAATTTGGGTTGCAGCTGCATGAGATATTCGTGTAGTTTATTTGAAAGACCTTCTCCATCCAATATCAGCATCGGAGCATGTTTCCCCAGATGGGCAAAAGCAGCTGTGGGAATGGCCGCATCCACACGGTTAGCTCGATTAAATGTGAATCCATGACCAGGCTCCGTCACACCCCAACCAAAGCCCGTGTCCTGGTCTTTATATTGGGCAAACGCAATCGCATTCTCTTCAGGGTTAGCCCCGCTGATACGAATCACTTTTCCGTATTCTTTTAATTGCTCTTCCACCGCTTTGGATATGACTTGTTCTGGCCCCAATATGTAAATGTTAGCTTTCCCCGCTCTTTTCTTCAATGCATCGACCGTCGGATTGGGAATGCTGTCTTTCTTCACATAAAGGAGGGGTTCCGGCATGTGTGCGATCCAGTTGGCCGCGGGCAAGGTGTATTGCGGTGCGTCCAATGATCCGACAATCACACCTTCAGGGAGCTTGCCGCCACTTGCTTTGGCGTAATATGCATCTAGTTTGTTCGCCATTTGCGCCGGCTCATTCCCGGCAATGCTATCCACCTTAAACCCTTTTTCCACCAACTCCTGCTTTACATTGGCAGCGAAATCACCAATCAATATCACCTGAACGCCGCCATTTGCTGGGCTTCCCAATGGCTTTAATCTTTGAATCTCTTTCATCGTATCGGCCGGGATGCGGTCTTTCTCAGCATAGAGCAACGGACCGTTGTTAGGATGATGGATTAAGGTGACAGAAGGCAAATTAACATTCCAGTCCCCTTTCAATCCCAAAATCACGGTACTTGGCCGATTCTGATCCATGGTCGCCGGCCATACGGTTTGCGAGGTTGTTACAGCCACTTTGACAGGATCGTCATGGTTGACCCGTGTTACATTTTTCGTGTTTAGCGTAAGGAGATTTTGCGTTACTTGCTCCGTCGCTCCGCTACTTCCATGTCCCATCTTGCTGTGATCCATTCCTTGCATGTTGTCAGTATGGTTTCCATTATTGCAAGCCGTCAAAACGACAGCCATACCCATCAGCAATTGAACAGACATGAGAGTGAGTCGTTTCATCTGACAGTTCCCCCTTTGGCATCATTATCACCACTGTATATATTCATGAAAACATCTTAAAACAAAAATATGAGATTCTTATGAAGATGAAGGTCATGGAAAGAAAGCAAAAAAAGGCGCCCGACAATGAAGTCAGGCGCCTTTTAGGAAGCAGGAGTAACCCAATATCCATTGGAGCCATAACGCAAGGAAACCGACTAACCTGTAAGACAGGAGTCGGTTTCTTTGCATCTGCACATATTAATAAATCAATTTTCTCCTGATTGTCCATTCAGCAATGAGCAAATTGACCATCCAACTCAGCCAAACGGCAATCGAATAAGCCAACCCATATTCAAGCTTAAAACCATGATGCGTGATAGCCACAATCATATAAATGGTCATATTGGCGAAGGAAAGAAATAAGCTGCGAATGATCCACTTGGTATGTTGAACCATGTTCTTCTTTCTGATCGATGTGTATCCAAGCACGGTGCTTACTATCCAAAGAGTGTTTAGCAATAGAAAGCCGATCGTGCTGGGCATGCCACCCGAAGCAAAGAAAGACACATATATGCTTGGAAAGAAATTCAACAGAATGGATAAGACATAGATTCTCCCGCTCCACGTGTGAACGGGCGCAAACTTGACACGAATCCGTTTGCTCAACCCGACCGGCCCCGTAATCAAGGCTACCAGAGCGAGCAGGATATGAGCCCGGATCATCAAGATCCAGATTTCTTGATTGGTCAAAGCGACATCTTTTTTAGCTAAGAAAGAATGAAACGACGGGTCAACCATAAAATTTTTGGACAGAGTATGAAGTACCCACATCACTGCAATGAAACACAAGATGGCTATAAACAGTTTGCGCTTCATGAACACGACTCCTTATACAAATTGATTCATCATGATCAAGGCAACGCCATATCAGGACATCATACTCAATGATAAAGAAAATCAAATGGTTTAGAAAGTGTTATGTAACATCAAAGCATATACCACTTATCCAGCATGCCTTTTAATTTCTCCACCAAAAATGGGTAAAAAATGCTGTTTTGGATGTATGCAATCATCCAAATAGGTGAATAACCTCAAAAAAGCGCCTTCTTATGTTTAAGAAGGCGCTTGCGCTGGTTGACAAAATGGTCGAAGCCGATTTTTGAATCTGCGTTTTTGGAGAGGGCGAACCCTTCATTTATTTTCATCTAGAGGCGCGCGTTGACATCGCTACTCCTATTGCACAATACTTCATTATCGGTTTGGTGTTATCTGGTGTGTATGCTTTTTCATCTGTTTTTCTTTTTGAATGAGACGATCCTGCCACCCGCTCAATAATACTAAAACAAATGTAGAGCCCAACATGGCAGAGATGATGTCCCAATGCGAATCCCACTGGTCCCCTTGCGTTCCCAAAAAGTCTTCCATGTTTTCGCCCATCAACCGTCCATAGAGAAATTCGAATATCTCGTATCCTGCACTAAAAAACGTACTGATGCTGATTACAAAAAACCAGACCCAACTCCTGTGAACCAGGTTTCTTCTAATCAGGATTTCCCTGAAGAAAAGGGAGGGCAACACCCCTTGCAAGAAATGCCCCACCCGATCAAAATGATTCCTCGAAAAACCACAGGCATCTTTCAACATGTCAAACAAAGGCATGCCACCATATGTATAATGCGCCCCGATCAGCATCACGATCATGCCGACCCAAGCGAAAAAATAAGTTAATGGAGTAAAGGGGAATGATCGATAAGTAAAAATGAGTGCCAACAGCAACAACACAGCCGGAATCATTTCATAAAACCATAGCTTGCGATCAGCCGGCTGAATCGCAGACCAAATCCACACCCCCACTACGGAGATCATCATCAAAATATAAAAAACTCGCTCTCTCATCCAGCCATCCTCTTTTATCCTCAGATTCATTATTATATTGGGCAAAAAAGCAATGAATCATACAATTTTCCCTTCACGGCATTCAGGTCATTTGCGTTTTTCGAAAGAAGCCAACAAACCGAAGCATGACAGCCCAACAACCGGGGAAAACCATCGTCATTTGATGCTGTTAATCTCAATAATCCAGCAGACACAAAAATAGAAAGCCTACAAAGCAGTAGACTTTCCTAATCAAATCGCCATATGCTGTGACATACCCGAATTGCCCTTTAGTAACAATCCCTTTTAGAAGCGAAATGCTATCATCTGTTTGCCTCGCGTGACGCACTCTGATCCACACTGGTTATGTTGGTTTCTCTCTTTGGTTTGAGCGTATATCGATAAATCCTTTCCGCTTCTGCCAGGGGGATGTGACGCAATCCCATGCTCACCTTCATTTTCCCAGAGGCCACCGCGACCCGCACAGATGCCAAGTGTTTTTTTGCTTGTAGCGCTGTTTGGCGCAGGGATGCCCATTGTACGCGCCCACGTTTAATCAACGCCGTTTTGCGGGTCACCTTTCCATATTGCAAGGTTAAAAAGTTCTCACTTTGATTCCAACCGATCTTACGGTATTCCATCCATCCAAGAAAGAACAATCCCAGCGGGATTAGCGGAGCCGCATAATGATACAGGCCTGGTACAAACAACCAGACAGGAATGGAAAGAAGGCATCCCAGGATAAATGGAATCCCCATGTAAGCAAACTTCGCTTTCTTTGTAAGACGGTGCAAGTGACTATCCATCTGATATCCCGTTAAAGGTTCTAGCATAGACAGAGCCGTATCCTTTTGAACAAAGGGAAGGAGGGTGATATTTTTTTGCGTTTCTTTATCATGTCCATTGCGAATAACAACCGCTTCGATTGACACATACCCCAAGAGGCGAGGCAATGGCCGCTCAATGATCCACAGGGCCTGAATACGGTCTTGGGCAATCGTCCGCTTTTTCTTTTCAAACAGCCCTTGCGTGATTTCAAGCTCGCCTTTGTCATTCTTATGCAACGTGAAATCATAATCACTTGTAAAAGTCGTCAGCAAAGAAATGGCGAATGATAAAAACAACAAAATGACAAGCGTCAGGATGATCCAGTTTTCACCAAACCAACTAGATAAATAATGAATCAAAAGGTTGCGATCCGCTTCTTCCGTCACATCCAAATACTTGAAAAACCCGACGGATAGGAGTGTAAACACAGCCCCGAATCGAGGGGAGAGAAGGCTGTGCAAAATCAGGTCATTCTTAGACAGCCGAATCACGGACTCTCCAAACGGATCAGCGGGCTTGTCTCCGGCTTGCGCTCCCAAAACCCCACGGATGCGCTTTTCTTCTTCTCTGGAGATGCAACTGAGAGTGATGCTGGACTCCTCTCCTCCGGCGAGTTCAATGGTTAACGTTCGCGTGGAAAAGAAATGGTCATACACGCGAACGGTAGAATCGATGGATTGAATGCGATCTGGTGTCACCCATCTTTTCTTCGTTACAAACAATCCCGATTCAATATATATCGCCTGTTCATGAATTTCGTAAGTAAATGACCGCCATCTTAAAACAACAACAATTAAAAACAACATCAGCAGAACCGTAACGGAAACAATCCCGATGGTTAATGGGGAAATTTGTTCATTGATGTGTTGCTGCACATATAGAACGATTAGCGGAAACACCCAAATAAATGAGAAAGACTCCTTCACAACAGTAACCATAAAATAGAGCATAGAAACAGGATGGAGACGGTGCTTCGCTAACTTTTCACACTTGTTCATCGTCTAACCTCGCATGCTTTTCGATCTCTTTACGGATAGAATCGGCGGTTTCTTCCGCTAGTCCCGGAATTTCATGACTGCCTGCGGCTGTCGATAAGATCACGGTGGACAAGCCATACTTTTTTAAAATAGGCCCTTGTTTTGCATCGACATGTTGAATTTTCCCCATGGGAATTAATATTTTCCGTTTAATAAAGATTCCTTTTTCGATTTGGATACTTGTTTCGCTGATACAGTACCTCCAACGCTGATATGTCCACCTCGGCACAAAATAAATATCAAACGGTGCAGAAACGATGGACAAACATGTTGCAACAACGAAGATCCACATCGGCCAATTCCACTGGAACGTGCAATAAAGCAATGCAAGGCAAATCAATCCATATACAAACAAAGAGACGACTCCTTCTTGCTTTTTAGCCGCCACCATTTTGGGGTCCAATCGCTTAAATTGATCGTTACTCACTTAACCCTCTCCTCGTTAGGCATTCTTGTTGCATGATTGAAGGTTTTCGGCATTTACAACATGCTTTTCCCTGTTGTTTGCAATCCTGGTTTACCACCTCGATGATTCCACTTTGTTTGCCATATTCCCGATAAAAGCAGTTGCATAACCACTTTCAACAAGAATATCAATTTATAAATACATAAATATTTTAAAATCTATTTTTCCGCCGTCTCCAAAAAATACTCCCATCACCGTCAAGCTTCAAGAAACGACATCACCCACACCAAACACTACATCTGCCTTAAAAATCGAGTTGATCGACCAAGGGTGCGGCATGGACGAACAAACCGTTTCAAGATTATTTCAACGCTATTATCAAGGAACACGCACGAAGCGCTCCAAGAGGGGAACCGGACTGGGCATGGCCATCGCCAAACAATTGATTGAATTACATGGGGGGAAAATCGAGATTAGCAACCAAGTGAATCGTGGAACCCATGTAACAATCACCTTACCGCCAAAAAGAAAGGAGACGCCAGGGATTGTTACATAACAAAAACCCGCCTCCCTAAGCTTCTCTGCTTAGAGAGGCGGGTTCAGGTCTTCATCCACATCAGCGATGTTATTATCTTACATTCACAATCGTAGATAAAAACTTAGCTAATTGATTCAATCCCATAAACTCCGGCTCATTGGTAATTAACTCTAAATATAGACCATCGTAACCAGCGATAATATATGAACTGGATTCTAGCATATGATAAATCGGCACAACCGCATCAACAGGAGATTTATACACTTTAAAATCTAAATGCTTATCATATGATAATTGGTAAAGGAAATTAATAGTAGCCAAATTGTAAGTTCTATTAATAACATGTCGAAGGACAGACTCATTATCAATTTTTATTCGCAAAACCTGATAAAAACCAACAAATCGTTCTCCTTCATAATCGCGTTTTTTAAAGTCCTCCAAGTGTACTACTTCAAAATTAATATTTTCTTGTTTAAATTCATCCATCAAATCAGGATAAACTTCAAGATACAAATATATAGGAAATTTATTTTTTTGGATAAGGAAGTTTGTAAGCACATTCTTAACTACTTCTATTGGTCTTTTCTCATGATCAGCAGGACATATTTGGTAAATTTTCTCTCCGTTTTTCTCTTTACTTAATAAATATAATGGTGGTACGTCATCTTCTGATCCAACATCCATTAATATATCATCTACCTCTTCAACTTGCACTGTGTTCATATAAAATCCCTCCACCTTCACCATAACTGCTGTCATCGTGGATATGATACTTTTTAAAATCATCCCAACGCCTTGCCTTCATATCAACAATAATTAGATTGGATATGGGAAATCGGGTAACTAACACCGCTTCACCACCTTCATCTTAGTAGATGTACATTCCCTCCCTACCGTCGACAGTCGGTTGGAGCTTTCCCAACTCTGGGAAAATCTAAAAATTTATTGGCTAACTTAGATCCTACTAGCTACTAGAGAAGGATCAACATTTCCACCACTAATAATAATGCCAACACGCCCACAGTTTGCTAATTCCTTTAACAACAAAACATCCTTTAAAACGATTTCAAAATGCTCCGCAATATATCGTTTGTGTATCATTTAGTACTTCTAAAATGTCACTCCTTTTTAAAATAGCTCTATGATTACTATATTCAAAATGCACTCTCATTTGATAAGCCTTGTTATCTCTATGGATTTCTCGAATATCTAAATCACCTACGACCCAGAATAAATCTGGATTTATCTTATTCAGTATACCAAAAATAGATTTCAAAAAAATCTTTATTATTACAATCTTCGTCCCGTTTTATCAAAGGCAATCGTTGACAACACACCTGCTTCTTCAAGATGGATTCCACCTTTGATTAATACCCCATGGCGGGCTGCATTCCCGATTGCTGTCACAATCGAAACAGGAGTCGAGATGACTAAGTTGCATGGACAACCGACAACCAGGAGAGTTAATCCCCGATAAATCCAATCGCTCCAATCCCCCTTCCCTTTTTACCAAACCATCCTTTAACCTATCTGGTGCACTCTTTAAGGATTTAGTCCAGCTTACATTCTTTATTTTATCTTTATACGCTTTTGATTTTATCTTGATTGGTGTGGCCTATATTCAATATGCAACAAACAATTCTCTGTTAAAGGATTGGTGATCTTCCATGCAAATGAAAACAAAACGTTGGGCGGTAATGGGCCTCTCAGCAACATTACTACTTGCAGGAGCAGGAAGTGTCTTTGCTTTTTCCGAACAACCGGTTCAAGCTGTGCATGCTAAAAAAGCAGTTCATATCGCAAAAGACATACATTCCGGCGATGTGAATAAAAAAGCATCTCAACCAAATGACATCTACGATGGGCCGCAAGATCTCATCTTTGATGGACCGGGTGCAGCCTTTTTAAATAATCCACAATTGTTTTCCCTTTTGCAAATGGATGCTGCTACATTGAAACAAGCTTTAGATTCGGGCAAATCTGTCTTGGATGTCGCAGCATCCAAAAATGTTTCGGAGAAACAAGTAATTGATGTCATTGTACAAGCCCAAGTTAAAGTACAACAGCAAGCAGAAAAGGATGGCAAAGTACCGCCCACACCGATCGATGAACTAATTCGTGGCATTGAACTTAAAGTAAAACAAGTTGTTGAGCATAGAGGCGCTTGGGAATAAAGCAAGGGAGACCACAGAGATAGTACCAGTGTCGTCATAGAAAAATTCAGTAAAAGCCGGACTCAAAACAAGGCACTTTTCTTGATTATGAAGAATGTGCCTTGTTTTGCTTATATAGTTGTTATGGAGCATAAAAGCGAATGAGAAGCATTTACACTTCACCATCGCCACTTTCACATTCAAAAAACCGTTTTGAAATAGCCTCTAATTATCTCTATATTTATTGCGAATCATGGTCTACGATAAACTTGGCAAATCATACACAAATATTTTATGGGAGAAAGAAAATGCTAAAACGAATTTTAATCGTAGAAGATGAAGAAATTTTACGAGAAATTGTAAAAGATTACCTTTTGGAAGAGGGATATTTCGTACTAGAAGCTAAAAACGGGAAAGAAGCATTGCATTTGTTTCAAAAACACGAAATCCATTTGATTATTCTTGATATTATGCTACCGGAAGTTGATGGTTGGTCTGTTTGCCGACGTATTCGGAAGACATCCGATGTCCCGATTATTATGCTGACCGCTCGGGTGGACGAAGATGATACACTGCTTGGCTTCGAGCTCGGTGCAGACGATTATGTGACAAAGCCGTACAGCCCCCCTGTGTTACTTGCCAGGGCAAAACGTTTGCTCAACAGTCGCACGCGTCAAGCCGTATCGTCCGAAGACACGCTGTCCTGCTGTGGCATAAATGTTCACTTTCCTTCACGCACAGTCACGGTAGACGGAGTAAATATAAACTTAACGTATACTGAATACGAAATCTTAACCTATCTAATGCTTAACCAAGGCATTGTCATTACAAGGGAACAGTTAATCACGAAAATTTGGGGCTACGAATACGCGGGAGACGATCGTACGGTGAACACTCATATTCGGAACGTTCGGCATAAGTTGGGTGACAAAGGGAAGCTAATTACGACCGTTGTTCGGATTGGCTATAAATTCGAGGGTAACGTATGAGAATCGGCGTCGTATGGAAGTTATTCCTTTTGACAACTGCCTTATGCATGCTGATCCTGGCAATCATTTATGTGGGACAAACGTTTTTTTTTCGAGCAATACTATGCAAATCGCAAGCTGAATGATATTCAAGCCAGCATCAAATCATTTGAAAAGATTTACTTGAACAGCCAAGGCAATCCATCCGCCCTTCAAAAACTGGAGCAAGATTTCTATCGGGTGAACAATACCTGGATCACCACACTCGACAGCAACGGAAACTTGAAGAGCCCTACTGACTTTTTCATAGAAGTTAAGTTGGAAGGTTCCCCAAACAATCAAGAACTCTCGAATACGGTCATCAGGAGTTCGCTGTATAACCTTGTTGATACCAAAGTGGCTGCTGATGAGACTTCTCCTATCCAAGCAGGAAAGCGCGTGGCAATTATGGCAATCAAAAAGAAAGCGGCATACATTCCGATAAAAGTTCAAGACGAAAACAGTGGCATCTATTGGGGCAACGAGCTGATTTTGAAACAAATAGACGATATCACTCTCAAATATAAATATATGAACGGTTCGATTGCGCTACTAAGCGGAACGGTCTCTAAAATCCAGTTGCCTGATCGGAACGATGCGTCGAGTCTCGCAAGCACCAACCCGTTGTTTATGGAGAAGATCAAGGAATTTCAGGCAAGACTTCTACTTGATGAGAAAAAACCGCACATGGCATTCAAGCGTACAATTGATTTGACACAAAATAATGTGAAGTATAGGCTGTTCATTAATCCGATTCAAGATAGACGCGGTTCGACCGTGTATGTGTTCTCGATGGCCTCGTTGCAACCTGTTGATGAAGCGGTACAGATGTTGAAGGATTATTATGGTTACCTGGTTGGACTTACGATGCTGCTTATCTTACTTGTTTCGTTTTATTATTCAAAGAAAATAGCCCAACCACTCCTACAAATCAATGGAACCACTGAGAAAATCGCAAAACTCGATTTTTCCGAATTGGTGCCCATTACCTCAGCTGACGAAATCGGCGACTTGTCACAAAACATCAACCGGCTATCGAGAACATTGCACTCCTATATTGAGAAGTTGCAGCAGGACATAGAAAAAGAGAAACAGCTTGAGAAAACGAGGAAGGAATTCATTTCAAGCGTCTCGCATGAACTGAAAACACCGCTCAGCGTTATGAAGGGTTGCATTTCTATCTTGAAGGACGGTGTTGCCTATCATAAAAGAAAGTATTACTTCGAGGCGATGGAAAAGGAAATCGACAAGATGGATCTGCTAATCGTCGATATGTTAGAGCTAGCCAAGTTTGAATCAGGCACGTATTCGATGCGGATGGATGTTTTTGAGATCGATAAAGTGCTGGAACAAGTTTGTGAGCAGTTATCGCTTGAAATTAAGCAAAAGAAACTCCACGTTCACCTGCAGCTAGCCTCCGTCGAGGTCATCGCCAACCAACTCCGCATCGAGCAGGTTATAACCAATTTCATGACAAATGCTATTCGATATACACCGGAGCGCGAGCGCATTTATATTGCAACCGTTGAAGAGGGCGAATTGGTAAAAGTGAGTGTTGAGAATAAAGGAGTTCAAATCTCGGAGACCCAGTTGGAAAAAGTTTGGGACCGCTTCTACCGAGGTGATACGTCTCGCCAACGTGCTCAAGGGGGGACGGGGCTCGGACTGGCCATATCTAAAAAAATTCTTGAACTTCACAATGTACCATACGGAGCGGAGAATACAAAAGACGGTGTTTTATTTTATTTTTATTTACATAAGCGATTTTACCCAGAGTGACAGCTCCACCACCATCCTCTTTCTTTTGAAAGTGGTTAAATGCAAAACAACTTTAAACGAAAATCAACTACCAATAATCCATAACCATAAAGAATATATTTCATCACGCTTTTATATAATATAATGTTTAAAAACAAGATGAACACAAGGAGAATCACAAATAATGATCGTTGGAAGAAACATTTATGACAACCATCCCCAAGATGGTACTGTCATCGCTAAAGCCACAGTAGATGAAGTGAATGAATTTCGCGAACTACATGCTGAACATATTGCCATCCTTCGATTGTCGGACATCCAACTAAAACTGGATCCCGAATCGATTCAAACATGCTTATCTCAATTCAAAGAACATGAATTGAAAATAATGGACTTTTGGAGTCGAGTTCATCTGCGACTGAGGGTTCCTTATACTTGGGATCTTTGTATTGATATTGTCACCGGTGATATCTTTGTTAAAAATGAAAACTGGCCATACTACGATTCAGTAGAACCTGAAAGTTGATCATGATCTCGGTGAATTGAATTCCACCTTTCAAGCAACGAAATGTTGTTGAAAGCAGCTAACTGTATGATCTTAATTACATGTAACAACCACTTTTCAAAATTATAAAGAAAAGCAACAATTCTTGTAGAGAATTGTTGCTTTTTTACGCCAATGCGATGTAAATATAACACAAAGATTTCTCTATTGATTGTTCTATTTCATCAAAGTATACATTACTTCCACTCAATCACTTGCAGTTCCTGATCTGTCGCCACCCGGATTTTATCCCCATCACGGTGCCAACCAATGGCGTAAATGTAGTCTCCGCTCACTTTCACCTTCCGCTTGAATGAGCCGCTTTCCATATCAAAAAATAGTAACTGACCACCCGGAGCCGTGCAGACTACTTCCGTTTCTCCAACCAACACTTTTCCTCCATATCCATCCGGTTCATAATTCCCCTCTACAATTCCCCGTTCCCAGCCGGTCAAGCTAGCATCGATCGTTACCCGCCACAACTCTTCCTGATGTGTGGTTGATTGGGCGATCAACTCTCCTAGCCATCCGGGGGTGAAGTGCTCACGATATTCATCCAACTTCCAATCTCCCGGTTTCATTGTCTTAAAGCAGACCATGCGGGTGGAATCGGCATGATAACAAAAATCGGAAATGTTGTCACCAATATAATAACTTAATGGCCTTTCTTCTACAGGTTGATGTTTATATTGCAAATTTGGAAAGAGGTACATCGCAGAAGCACTACAATCATACCATACATACACCGCCAACTGCTTTTGGTCAGGAGAAAGCTCCATTTGCGCAACAATAATACTAGATTCATCTTGACTAAGACTAATATAATTCATTTTCGACCATGTAAGAAAAATAGTTTCTCCCGTCTGTAAATCAATCCAAGCAGTTCCATCTTCTTCACCTCTCTTGTCATAATTTTTACATGCATCCAACACCAGGGGTGTTTATTACAGGTGATTTGTTTTTATGGAAAATCAAGCATTGGTCAAAAATATTAGCCAAGCTTTATACCTATCTTTCCCATTAGAAAATATGGGGTTTTATAAATCCCAACTAATCTTTCCTAGGCAGAGACTCTCTTTATTCCGAAGTATTGAGTATTGTTATAAATCAAAGTTATCAGGATCAGGACCAATACGATAATCTCTATTAAGGTTATTTAAAAGATCAATATCGTTTTGGTCGAGATTAAAGTCAAATAAATCAGCATTCTCTTTAATTTGATCTTTATTTACTGACTTTGGGATTGTAACAACCCCAAGTTGAATATTCCAGCGTAATACAATTTGCGCACAAGTTTTGTTATACTTCTTCGCTAGCGTTTTAATTTGAGGAATATTTACTACTTTACCCTTCATAAGTGGACTCCATGCTTCCAATTGAATATTATGCTCTCTGCAAAAAGTATGTAAACTTTTTTTGTGTCAAATATGGGTGAAACTCTACTTGATTAACCATGGGTTTCACTTGACAATCCTTCAATAAATCTTGCAAATGATGTTCTTGAAAGTTGCTCACACCAATTGCTCTCACAAAACCTTCTTTATATAGCTTTTCAAGTGCTTTCCACGTTTCTTTATATTTTCCTTTAACTGGCCAATGAATTAAAAATAAATCTATATATTCTAAATCCAATTTCTTGCGACTCTCTTCAAAAGCATTTAGAGTTGATTCGTATCCTTGATGAGTATTCCATACTTTAGTAGTAATAAATAATTCATTGCGTGAGACATCTACTTTTTTAATTGCTTTGCCCACGCTTTCTTCATTTTTATAATTCGCTGCTGTATCGATACTACGGTAACCAAATTGAACTGCTGATTTTATTGTATTCACCACTTCCTCTTCCTCATAAACTTTCCATAGACCAATTCCTAACCAAGGTATTGATACCCCATTATTTAATATAAGAGATTCTATACAGTTGAAGTATTTAAAAACAAGAACAAATTATCAGCCAAAAAATACAAGATGCTCAAGAACGTATTGAAAAGTTACAAAATGAGATCCACACAGAAGAAGCAAATACAAAAAGAAAGAAATGAATACGTCCCTAATATCAAAAATGTGTTATCTGCTTATCATGAAACAGATGACATTAAAAAAAATCGCCTCCTCAAGTCTGTACTTGAGAAAGCGACCTATCTTAGAAAAAAAGCTGATGAGTCTAAAGTTGAACTGTTTCCTCGAATTTAACCCTCTTGTTTCTTCCCAAAGAAATGCTTCAATGCCTCATACACTTGCGCTTTTTCTCTAATCACAAAATAAGAGAACCGATCTTCTTTTACATGCCGGTAAGCGCTCATCAAGGTGCTGTTGCGGTTGTACTGGTTTACTTCTCCGTAGCCAAAGAGATTGGATCGTTTAAGGATTTCCTTGACTAGTCCGACACACCGTTCGTTGTCGGAGCTGAGGTTATCCCCGTCGGAGAAGTGAAAGGGATAGATGTTGTAGCGGTCTGGGGGATAGTGGCTGTCGATGACTTCGAGGGCTTTGCGGTAAGCGGAGGAACAGATGGTTCCCCCGCTTTCCCCTTTGGTAAAAAAGGATTCTTCGCTCACGATTTTGGCTTCGGTGTGGTGTGCGATGAAGACGATCTCGACGTTTTCGTATTTGGTGCGGAGGAAACGAACCATCCAGAAAAAGAAGCTGCGGGCAATGTATTTTTCAAAGACGCCCATGGAGCCGGATGTGTCCATCATGGCGATGACGACAGCATTGGAGTGGGGTACGACGACGTCATCCCACGTTTTGAACCGCAGGTCGTCGTCATGGATGCGGATTTTTTTGCGACCCGTTATAGCATTTCGCTTGATGGCGGAGAGTAAGGTGCGGCGCTTGTCGATGTTGCCCATCAGGCCTTTTTTGCGGACGTCGTTGAACCGGATGTCGTCGGTGGTGATTTCTAGCTGTTCTTTGCGCTCGAGGTGGGGCAGCTCCATTTCGGCGAAGAGCATCCCTTCCAGCTCAGCGATGGAAATTTCTGCTTCATAATAATCCATGCCCGCTTGGTCACCAGCGCCTTGACCTTTGCCTGGCCCGGCTTGGCCCGACGGCGAATCTTTGCCCAATACATCACCAACTTTGCTGTCGCCATTGCCTTGGCCGACGTGTTTACCTTTGTTGTAGTTGTAGCGAAAGCGATATTCTTCCATGGAGCGGATGGGGATTTTGATAATTTGTTGCCCGTCGGACATGATAATGCTTTCTTCGCTGACCAGGTCAGGCAGATTTTTACGGATGGCTTCTTTCACCTTCTCTTGGTGGCGTCGTTGGTCTTCATAACCCTTGCGGTGAAGCGACCAGTCTTCCTCTGACACGCTGAAATGGGGGTGTGACATATCTTTCACCTCCCGGATGGAGTCTGGGTGACAACAAGGGAGCCATTTGCAACACCAGCTTAGCGATTCAATAGGCTGCCTACATAGCGAAGCAGCTCATTGGCGCTGGCCGGGGTATACCCGTAATCCTCTACCAGGCGATTGATCACCTCATTGATTTTTTTCAATTGGTTTTCATCTGGCGTCTTGGTGGTGGTAGTGATTTTTACTACGTCTTTCAAGTCGGCAAACAGCTTTTTCTGGATCGCTTCCCGCAGGCGAGGGTGGGTATTGTAGTCAAAACGCTTGCCTTTGCGGGCATAAGCGGAAATGCGGATGAGAATCTCTTCGCGGAATGCTTTTTTGGCGTTTTCAGAAATGCCGATTTGCTCTTCGATCGAGCGCATCAGCTTTTCATCTGGCTCCAGCTCCTCTCCAGTGATCGGATCGCGGATCTTTTGCCAGTTGCAATATGCTTCGACATTGTCGAGATAATTGTCCATCAAGGTTTTAGCCGATTCTTCATAGGAGTAGACAAAGGCTTTTTGCACTTCTTTTTTGGCGATTTCATCATATTCTTTGCGGGCGATGGAAATGAAGTTGAGGAATTTTTCGCGTTGTTCGGGGGTGATGGACGGGTGTTGATCTAGCCCTTCCTTGAGGGAGCGCAAAATATCTAATGCTCCGACAAAGTTGGCTTCTGTCTTGATCAATGCGCTGGAGATACGGTTGATCACATAGCGAGGGTCGATTCCGTCCATGCCTTCGTCGAGATGCTCATTGCGCAGTTCCTCGATATCGATATCGGCCATGCCTTCGACCGATTCGCCATCATAGAGGCGCATCTTTTTGAGCAGGTCGACGCCTTGCTTCTTGGATTCTTTCAGGCGGGTCAGGACGGAGAAGATAGCCGCAGCTCTAAGCGAATGTGGGGCGATGTGGATGTGGGCCAGATCGCTTTGCTGGATCAGTTTTTTGTAGATGTTCTCTTCTTGAGTGACACTTAAGTTA
This sequence comes from Laceyella sediminis, assembly GCF_003003125.1. Classification (GTDB taxonomy): domain Bacteria; phylum Bacillota; class Bacilli; order Thermoactinomycetales; family Thermoactinomycetaceae; genus Laceyella; species Laceyella tengchongensis. Next base: position 20,806 of record NZ_PVTZ01000007.1, read on the forward strand.
TATGGCACCGGCATCACAATGATCCGTGATTGGAGCGCTTCGTTCTTTTTGTTGGCGATGAAGGCTTTGTACTCCGTCTCATTGGTATGGGCCACAATCACTTCATCGGCGGAGATCAAGGCGAAGCGGCCTGCTTTGAAGTTCCCTTCTTGGGTCAGTGAAAGCAAATTCCACAAAAACTTCTCATCGCACTTCAACATCTCCTGGAACTCCATCAGTCCGCGGTTGGCTTTGTTCAGCTCTCCATCAAACCGGTAGGCGCGCGGGTCGGATTCGGAACCATACTCGGTGATGGTGGAGAAATCGATGCTACCGGTCAAGTCGGCGATGTCTTGCGATTTTGGGTCGGAGGGACTAAATGTGCCGATGCCGACGCGCTCATCTTCAGACAAGAGTACCCGCTCAATGATCACATCTTCGATGCGGCCTCCATATTCCTCTTGCAACCGGAAGCGGCAAGAAGGGCACAGATTGCCTTCAATGCGGACGCCAAACTCTTGTTCAAATTCCGGACGAAGTTCACGCGGTATCAGGTTGAGCGGTTCTTCATGCATCGGGCATCCCTTAATGCCGTAAAGGGCGCCCTCATCGGTGCGCGAGTATTCTTCCAACCCCTTTTTGAGCAAAGTGACAATGGTAGACTTTCCGCCGCTGACAGGCCCCATCAACAGCAGAATCCGTTTGCGCACGTCTAAGCGGCGCGCGGCCGAGTGGAAATATTCTTCGACGAGGCGCTCAATGGCACGCTCCAGTCCGAATAATTCCTTGCTGAAGAAAAGGTATTTTTTATTCCCTTGCGAGTCGGTTTCAATACCGGCTTTGGCGATCATGTTATAAACGCGGGAATGCGCGGTTTGAGCTACTCGGGGATTTTTCTTTATGATATCCAGGTACTCGGCGAAGGTTCCTTCCCATTGAAGTTCTTTCTCACGGTTTCGATACTCGGCAATGCGCTTAAGAATGTCCATGGAAAGCCTCCTCTCCTTCGGTCAAGCGACCAAACAAGGTGTTTGATTTTTCTGAATAAAAATGCTCAAAAGATTTTCATTTTGATAGAGAATGAATGATAGAGAGTGAACGAGTAGATTTATAGCATATATATGCTACAGATAGAAAGTTGTTACTTCTATTTTATCAAAAAATAAAGGAAAAAGATAGAAAAACCTTGGTGCAAAAACCAAGGTTTTTCTACACTCACTAATGGTTATCTCACCTTCATTGCCTCCGCGGCAAACAACCCTTTGCCCTCGCGAATCGCCGACAACAGCTCGGCGGCGGTTCCTTCCATATCAAAAGGGTAAACGGGCTGGCCACGGTCGATGCGGTGTTGTCGTAGATAAAAGGTTTTCATCCCCACCGTGGAAGCGACCATATCCTCTTGCATATCATTGCCGATCATGACGCATTCTTCCGGTTCTACACCCAAACAATTAGCCACTTCCAGATAATAGTAGGGTTGTGGTTTGCAAAAGTGCATCTCTTCATACACCGTCACAAGCGAAAACGGCAAATCGTCTACCCCAGCCCAGCGCATCCGTTCCCAAATTGCTTCTTTGGGGAAAACCGGATTAGTAGCCACAGCCACTTTGTATCCCCGTCCCAATGCGGCCTGCACCACTTCGCGCATGAGCGGTTCCTGGCCGACATGGGATTGTAGTTTTGGGAATTCTTCACGATAAAACCGGTCAAACACAGGCCAAATCTCTTCTTTGCTCACCCCGGACACTTCCAGAAAAGCCCGCTCGAATACTTGCTCATTGGTCAGTTGTTCATCAATGTTTTTAATCATTTCTTCTGTGGCGTGCCAAATCATTTTCACCAACTTGTCCGGTGGAATGACATGGGCTACTTGTGGGGCCAAGGCACCCAAATACACTTTCACAAACGCTTCCGTATCCATGGGAAGCAGTGTTCCATCCAGATCGAATAAGCACGCTTTAATCATGCCTGTTCCCCTTCTCTCTACATTTATACTGATCGGTCAATTAAAGCGGCACCCCTCCCCAGAAGGGGCGGCGACGCTCTTATTCAAGACCCGGGAAGCCGATTTGGCGCATTGCTTCATACACGACAATGGCGGCGGAGTTCGACAAGTTCAGTGAACGGGTCTGCGGCTTCATCGGAATCCGAATCAACGTCTCCGCATGGGCAGACAAGATGTCCGGGGCCAATCCTTTCGTCTCTTTGCCAAACACAAAGAAGTCCCCTGGTTGGTACTGATGTTCGGTATACGTTTTTTTCGCCTTGGTCGTTGCGCAAAAAAAACGCCCGTCCGGGTATTTTTCTTTCAGTTGGGCAAATGAATCATGATGTTGAATATTTAAGTCATGCCAATAATCCAACCCGGCCCGCTTCAGTTTGGCATCATCAATCTTAAATCCCAATGGGTGCACCAAATGCAGTTGCACCCCCGTCACGGAACAGGTCCGGGCGATATTTCCTGTGTTTTGTGGAATTTCCGGTTCTACCAGCACAATATGAAACGGCACAGCGACATCCCTTCCATCTATCTATGACTCGATCACGTTCTTATTTTACCGCAACCTATTCAATATGTAAAAAAGCGTAGCGCGTCTTCGGAGTCCACGCATGAGACGCCTTATAATCCCATGGGAAATGTTGCCTGCTAATGGTGCGGGCATTAACCAACGGACTACCGTCTTCGGCAAACGCGGTGATGATGGTGTTGTGATTCCACCGGCCATCTCCTTCCCAGTCGTAACAGATCACGTCCCCCAATTGCAACTGGCCGACATCCCCTACCTCCCGCGTCATTCCGGTCGGTCCGCCACGTTTCAAGAAGAGGCACAACGAATGGGCCACCGCCCACGAGTGACTCCAACTCGCCTGTCCGTTCCGCCCCCGCCGATACCACCAACCGCGGGCCATGGGTAACCCTCCAGCTCGCAGGCATTGAGACACGAAATTGGTGCAATCGTCCGCAAACGCCCTGTAGTAAGGGTTGGGCCGACTCCAAAACGTTTCTGCATACTTCACCGCGCGTGCCCGATCATAAGCCATGTTCCCACTCCTCCCATCTTTACTAAACCCTTATGAGAAGGAGTGCACATCTATTACAAAAAGAAAAAGCAGCCTACGCTGCTCCACTTCAGTCCCTTTCGTTCGGCTTAAGCCAGCCTTCTAAAGTAAGCAAATATTCCTTGATATGGAGTCCACCACCATACCCTACCAGTGACCCATTAGAACCGATCACCCGATGGCAAGGTATCACGATGGAAACGGGATTTTTATTGTTAGCCCCACCCACCGCGCGCACCGCCTTGGGAGCGCCAATGCCCTGGGCCACCTCTTTATAACTGCGAACTTCCCCGTAAGGAATGGTGCGCAAATAACGCCAGACCAACTTTTGAAATGGCGTTCCATATAAATCAATCGGCAGGTCGAACTCGCGCCGTTCCCGTCTGAAATATTCCTCCAACTGGATGATGTAAGGTTGCAACTCGTGATCGTTCCGTTCCAATCTCGGATTAGGAAACCAATTGTTCAACCACATCTGCAAGCCTCTTGTTGGCGAGTTTTTGCGGCTGAACATGATATGACACAAACCGTGGTGACTGGCTACCAAGGTTAGCGGCCCGATCGGACTGTCAATTTGACTCCAGACTATGCTCTGTGACCCAGGGGTCATCAAAGGAACCCTCCCTATTTGCAAGTCTTTGTTATTTTACAATGAAATTATGGCTTTAGCGAGACAAAATCCCACCGCAATCTACTGATTCCAATTAAATTAGACGTTACCAATGCATAGGAAGTTTCATTTTTTTCAAAACATGAACAGTCAAGCTCCTTCTCTCTCCTCCCATCTATCTTACCTCTTTTCACCCCGGATTGGCACATGAATTCCTTAACGGAAGAAATTCTCATCCATACTGCGGGTACGTAAGCACTAATGAGGCAACTTGTCATTTCAGATGCTGACGCATCAAATGTTCACTCCGTCGCAAGGAGCCCATTTTCTATGGTTATCTGAATTTTTTGCCGTTTATCAACTCCTTGCTCTTTCAATCAGCCTTGTTGTGCTGTGCGTGTTCACCCACAAATCCACTATAATGAAAGAAAATGTTTCCCTTACATCAAGAGAACCGCATCCCGCCACACAGGAAACCTTCTCTCACACGGATGATGAGACCATTACTGGAAAAAAGGTGATCGCATGTCAAATAAGGCCTTTTTCACATTTGACCGGCAAAGCTTTCAACAGTGGTTGCCCGTATATACGGCATCCTCCCATTTGCCATCCGCTCCGCTCTCGTTGCTGGTTTCTGATGAAGAAATGGCCGAGGTGTATCTTCCTCTCTCCCAATTGTTGTATCTACAACTCTCTCAAACGAGATCATCGCAACATATGTGGGAGAACTTCTTCCAGCACCCTTGGCCCAACATTCCTTATCTGATCGGCATCACGGGCAGCAGTGCTTCGGGCAAAAGCTCCTTCGCCCAAGTGTTGAAAGAGTTGTTCCACCGTTTTCCTGAACAACCCCGTGTGGAGATTGTTTCGACGGACAGCTTTTTATTGCCCAACCGCATATTGCATGAGCGGGGCATCTTGGAGAAGAAAGGATTTCCTGAAAGTTACGACTGGAAGCGGTTCCTCCAATTCATGTTAGATATGAAGACCGGCGCAGATGAAGTGGAAATTCCCGTCTATTCGCACCTTTTGTATGATCTTGTTCCCGATCAGGCGCAGTCCATTGCTGCACCAGACATTTTGCTGATTGAAGGCGTCAACTTGCTTCATCCACAAACAACCTTGTCCGCTACGCCGATCCAAAGTTTGTTTGATTTGCTCATCTATCTCGACGCTGAGCCGGAGCACTTGTTTCACTGGTTTATGAAACGATTTCAAGAGTTTCGGAATCTGGCGCGCAATGCGCCGCAATCATATTATTACGATTTGGCCCAGTTGCCTGATGAAGAAGCCCTGTCTATTGCCGAGCAAGCTTGGCAGGAGATTAATCTGCCCAACTTGCAAACCTACATCTATCCCCAGCGTCATCGGGCCAAACTCATCATAAAAAAAGGTGCCAACCATCAAGTGGAAAAAATCTATTGGCGGACGTGGTGAAGAAGCATCCGTCTGCCAGATGAACCGGCGACAAATGCTATCTACACAACAACCCCCCGCGGTCACATTGACGTCCCGCGGGGGGTTGAGTTCCTTTATGCGTTTTGCGCCATGTCCAATGCCTTGCCGATCTCATGCAGGACCTCCTGGTCCCCTTCTTTTTCCTGGGCTTTTTGCAATGCTTCCAGCACTTCTTTTCCCCCGATTTTCCCCAAAGCCCATGCGGCAGTACCCCGAATCACTGGGCGAGGGTCTTCTGCCAATAGCCGCACCAGATCGGGTATCGCCGTTTGATCCTTGAAATGGGCCAACGCGATGATAGCATTGCGTTGAATCGGTTTTTTGCCACGCCATGCCCCTGACATCCGTCCAAATCTCTCTTTAAACTCCCGATTGCTCATCTGGAGCAACGGCTTTAACAGCGGCTTCACCTTTTCGGGGTCCGGCTGAAACGCAGTGTGATGGTCAAAGTAGCGCTTACGATTCTTCGGGCATACCGTTTGGCAGGTGTCACACCCGTACAAACGATTGCCTAGCTTACTCCGATATTCCTCCGCCAGAAAACCCTTGGTTTGGGTCAAATAGGCGATGCAGGCTTGCGCGTTCAACTGCCCCGCCTGCACAATTGCCCCAGTGGGACAGGCATCGATGCAGATTGTGCAATCCCCACATTCATCCGTGGCCGGTGTGTCAGGTGGAAAGTACACATCCGTAATCATTTCCCCCAGATACACCCATGAACCGAACTCCTTCGTGATGATGGATGTATTCTTTCCGCTCCATCCAATGCCAGCCCGCTCAGCGACCGCGCGATCTGACAAGGCTCCCGTATCCACCATCACTTGGGTTCGCGCATCAGGCACCAACTCTTGGAGATAAGCGGACAGCAAGGTCAGCTTCTCCCGCAGAACATGATGGTAATCCTCCCCCCACGAGGCGCGGCAAAAGATGCCTCGATACGCACCCGCCTCCGAGCGGGGTGGATTCTTCAGCTTGGAGGGGTAGGCCAGTGCGATGGCGATGATCGATTTAGCCTCGGGCAACGACAGCTCAGGTCTAACCCGTTTCTCGATGTCCGGCTCTTCAAATCCCGATGCGTATCCCTTCTCCTGACTCTCTTTCAGCCGCTCCCGCAACGCGATAAATGGGTCGGCGGTGGTGAATCCGATTTTGTCGATGCCGATTTCTTTTGCTTTGGTGATAAGCTTCTGTTTCAATTCTGCACTGTTCACCCGGTTCCCCTCCTTTTTCTTAAATGTTGTTCCGCTTGGCGGCACCTGTCCCTTCCGTCGACAAATAGAGATGTTATTATACCACGGCGATCTCCCTAGGCTCCTACCAGTTTCTCCCCTATCTTGGCACGGCCGCGCGGGCCAATTCATCACAGCGGTTGTTCAATTCGACATCGCTATGGCCTTTCACTTTGATAAACTCCACTTCATGCTCCTCGCACAAGGCCAACAACTCCTGCCACAGATCCTTGTTTTCAACTGGCTTTTTGCCTGCGGTCATCCAACCGTTCTTGATCCATTTGACATACCATTTTTGCTGAAAACAATTCACGATATAAGCACTGTCTGAATGCAATTTGACCCGGCATGGTTCCTTCAGCAGCTTGAGGGATTCAATGACGGCCATCAACTCCATCCGGTTGTTCGTCGTCTCCCGTTCCCCTCCGGAAATCTCCCGGCGGTGCTGCCCATACAAGAGCACCGCCGCCCATCCGCCCGGCCCCGGATTGTGTGAGCAGGCGCCGTCGGTATAGATGATCACTTCCTTCATCCTTTGTCCCCTCCTTTCACGTGCAGAGAGCGCAAGCGATTGATTGCCTGGGCGATCTCATACTTACGCGGCAGGGCCAGATCACCCGGATGCTTCCCTCGGAATGGCGAAAGCACATCCAATCCGTGTGCTTCCACCTCCTTCAAGCCAGCTTCAATCAGTTGCCGCAAACTAGCTCGTCCATCTGCACGTTCGCCGATCCAACGCATCATCAGCGCAATCGCTCTGGTCTGGCTGGTGTCAACCAATTGCTCACTAGCAGACAAGTCAATCGCTTGCGTACCGTAAAGAATGGCATGTCGGCCTTTCGCTTCCGCTTTTTCCCGCCCTTTGCGGTCCGCTTCCAGCCCTTTGGCCAGCGGCGAACGGGCGGTAATCTCCCCGAAAGTCGCACCGCCTTCCCGCACACGTCCGCTCTGCTGGTTGCCGGCGATCTCTTTCGCCTTAGCAGTCACATCATGAGGTAGGTATTGATCCATCATGATAACAAGATCAGCCACATCAAAATAATCTCCTGATCCACCAATGACTAGCACGCTGGACACACCTTTTTCTTCATACAGCTGACGCACTTTGTCGATGAATGGAGTGATTGGTTCCTTGCCTTTAGCTACCAAGGCCTGCATTCGGGCGTCGCGGATCATAAAGTTGGTGGCGCTGGTGTCCTCGTCTATCAGCAGGCAACGACAACCCATTTCCAAACTCTCCATGATGTTGGCAGCCTGCGAGGTGCTTCCACTCGCATCCTCTGTTGAAAAACGTGCAGTATCTCGCATCAAAGGCAATTGATTGATGAAAGGAGAGATATTTACCCGCTCTACTCGGCGCCCGTCCTCTGCCCGCACTTTGACCGTGTCGGGATCAGTCAGCACATATTCCCGCCCATCTCCTTCAATATGGTTGTAAACACCCCGTTCCATCGCTTGCAACAAGGTGCTTTTGCCGTGATACCCCCCGCCGACGATCAATGTGATTCCGCGGGGAATCGCCATCCCGCTGATGGATTCCCCATGTGGAACCGGCACCGTTTGTCGCAGGGACGGGGGAGCGGCAAACGGAATGACCTGCTCACCACGCAAGGGCCGGTCACTGATGCCGCTTTCGCGTGGCAAGATTGCCCCATCTGCCACAAACGCCACCCATCCCCGCTCGCGCATCGCTTGGCGAATCGCTTGCTGATTGTCCACCAAGCACATCCGCTGCTCGATGGCCCGCAGATCCGCTTCACTCAGGGTCGCCACTTGCTGGACACACTGAGGCAACACGGTGCACAACATCTCAGCAGCGGCTTTGCCCATCACCGTCCGCCCCCGCGCCGGCAACCCGATGTGGAGGCGCGCTTCCAACCACTCCGGTGTAACGACGACTGCCGTACGCTGTAAAATCGCTTGCCCAGGACGATCGATAGCGATCAGGCCGCTTTTGCCTGTGCCTGAGACACGGGGTGCCGATCGGTCAAGCTGTCGCACCCATTTGCGGACAAACCAGTCTTCTAGGGCCGTCCTGCGGAAAGTGCTAGCCATCCATTCCGGCTTCCAAGAGATGCGCGCACTGGGAATGCGTACGCGTATGCGGGACGGCGAGGCAAAAGGATCACCTTGCACATAGTCAACAAACAATTGGAAGTGGGGAAACCGATATTCTCCTGTCAAATCTTTATACGCTTTGTATCCTTTCCCATCGATGCGGGTCAGGATGCTCCGCAATCGTTCCATCGTCTGATCACCTGCTTCCTTTATTCTGCGTCTAGGGCATGTCTGGCAAACCAAGTCCAAGTGGTGCAGTGGAATAACCTTTTCTCATTGAGCGCCTCCGTCACGTGTGATCCTGATCACCTATGCACCAGACACGTCTTAATCAACTGTTCATACCGGCCAACACTTCTTTGTATGCGTCACGAATCTGCTGAAAATCCGCCCAGGCCTCCCGTTTGGCTTCCGGATTACGCAACAGGTAGGCCGGATGAAACGTCGGCATAAACCGCACACCTTTCTTCTCCACCCATTGACCGCGGACACGGGTGATTCTCGCCTGCGGATCGATCAATGCCCGGGTGGGAGCCGAGCCCAATGTCACAATGATTTTGGGACGGATCACGAGAAACTGCCGCCGCAAAATGGCGATGCATGTGTTCATTTCATCATCGGTCGGAGTCCGGTTGCCTGGCGGACGGCATTTCACAATATTGGTTATGTAAATCTGTTCCCGCGGTATTTCCGCCGCCGCTAACATTTTGTTCAACAACTGCCCGGCTTTCCCTACGAAGGGGCGCCCTTGGATATCCTCGTCCGCTCCCGGCCCTTCGCCCACAAACATCAACGGGGAATGGGGATTGCCTTCTCCTAGAACCACTTGTGTGCGCCGCTCATGCAATCTGCACATCGTGCAATGCTGCACCCGATGAAATAATTCATCCAATCCCATCTGCATCCTCTCTATCTCCTCTCTATTTGTCCCATGTTTATTCACTGGCGGCGGAAGGTGATGTCAAGACCTTTTCATTGTACGATGTGCGGCCGCCGATGGAAAGGGAGGCGATGAGAGCGTTCGGCATGGTATACTTGGTTGGCGAGCTTCATCAAAAATGAATCATTTCTCAATCTCCGCTTGACCTTGCACCCGTACACTGAAAGAGATAAAGGAGTGGATTGTGATGAGCATGTTGCCTTACCCCTTGTTGGTATCTGATGTCGACGGCACTTTGCTCGGCGCCGGCAACCGGATTTCATCGGAAAACAAACGCAGCATCGCACGGTTTCAGGAGCACGGAGGCATCTTCACTCTGGCCACCGGTCGCACCTATATGGAAGCAAAACGCTTCATTGACGAATTAAGCCTAGATGTTCCGGTCATTCTCTGCAACGGAGCGCTGCTGTTTGATCCGGCAAGCGGACACTTGTCGCCTGTGGCCACATTGCCAGCCGACATGATCCGGCAGTTGGCGGCCAACGCCTTAGAACGCTTATCCTGTCCGATGGACTTGATCATCTATGGCATCGACGCCATCTACATCACCCAGCTACGCCCCTCTACGGAAGCCGCCTTAGCCGCTGAAAAAACGGAAGACCTGAAAGTGGTATCTCTGCCTTCGTTTAATGATCTCCCAGATGTCCCGTATCTCAAACTGGTGGTCATCGCTGATCCGCAGGAAATGCACCAAGTGATCACATGGTCGGACACGCTGACCGCCTTCCCAATCGACGCCACTCTGTCTTACGATAATTATTTTGAAATATTGCCGCGCGGCATGTCCAAGGGATCGGCCGCCGCTAAGCTTATGAAGCGACTAGGGATGGAGCCGAAACAACTGGCAGCAATCGGCGACCATTGCAACGACTTGGACATGTTGAAGTTGGCCGGTCTGGGGGCCGCAGTCGGCAATGCACATCCCGAAGTCTTAAAGCAGGCAGATGTGATCGTGGCGCGCCATGATGAACATGCCGTCTCCCATCTCATCGAACACCACTTATTGCCAACCACATCTGAAAAAACGGCAAAATAAAAAGGAGACCCCTAGATGGCCTCCTTTTTTGTGTGGTCGGGATGACAGGATTCGAACCTGCGACCCCCTGGTCCCAAACCAGGTGCTCTACCAAGCTGAGCCACATCCCGATAAATATATGTTTCATCGCGCTACGGCGTTAAACAAAGAGAAAATGGTCGGGATGACAGGATTCGAACCTGCGACCCCCTGGTCCCAAACCAGGTGCTCTACCAAGCTGAGCCACATCCCGACAAACTTATTCACAGTCATGGTTTAAGCGACAAGATATAATTTAACACGCATCATAGATAAAGTCAACAACCTAACATGCATTTTTTTCATTGCTCTTTCACTTGGCGCGCAATCAAGCAAATCTAGCAAAAAGTAAAAAAACCAGAGAATCTTCTCTAGTTTAAAATGTGGTGCCGAAGGTGGGACTCGAACCCACACTCCTTGCGGGAACACGATTTTGAGTCGTGCGCGTCTGCCAATTCCGCCACTTCGGCTCGTTTATGAAATTTCATTATGTCGTAGCGACATTTATAAATTTATCATGTGTCTAAGATAATGTCAACAGGTACTTTCAATTTTTTTTGCCCACATTATTTTTTCCATAAAATCAGCAACCGCCGCAACGTGATGCGGCGGTTAGCTCTTATTTCATCCGATTGATGTTGGCCTCGATTTTGGCTAGTGGCAGAATGACCTGCACAAATTCTCCTTCTCCCACCACGGCCCGGTCGTGTTCGGCTTTGACTTGGCACACCACTTTGTTGTCGGTCCGCTCAATGACCGTCGCGGTGAAATCCACCCGCTTGCCGATGGGGGCGGGGGCGATGTGACGGATGTGAATGGTAGCCCCGACCCCTTCCTCTCCTTCTTCCAAAAACGGCAGAATCACTTTGCGTCCAGCCCACTCCATGTAGTACACCATATGCACCGTGGACAAGACCGGATGCACCATTTGACCTGCGAAAGAGGCGGCCATCTCCTCGGTTACGACAATGGAGATGGTTTCTTGATGTCCTGGTTCCAGTCCCTGCTTCATGCTCTTCCTCCTATAGGCCAAAGGGGTTGAGCGGTTTTGGCCCGACATAAGAAAGCACGCTTTTGGTTTCCATGTACAAGTCCAGCGATTCCAGCGCTAGCTCCCGGCCAAACCCGGATTGCTTATAACCGCCAAACGGCAAGCCTGGGAAAGTGGAAAATGGATTGTTCACCATGATGACACCCGCCTTCAATTGTCCGGTCACCCGGTGGGCCAACGCGTGGTCGCGCGTCCAAACGGCCGCCGCCAATCCGTACACGGTGTCGTTGGCCAAACGAATCGCTTCTTGCTCATCCTTGAATTTGATTGCCACGACCACCGGCCCAAAGATTTCTTCTTGCGCAACCCGCATGTCATTGGTCACATCGCCAATCAAAGTAGGCAGATACCAATGCCCCCGCTCAAACTCTTTCCCTTCGGGCCGCTTACCGCCGCAAAGAACCCGCGCTCCTTCCGCTTCCGCCGCTTGCACATAGCTATGAATAGTATCCCATTGCGCTTGCGAAATCACCGCTCCCACATGGGTCTCTTCGCTGAACGGATCACCTAGTCGCAATTGTTTTGTTTTCTCAATGAACCGTTCGATAAACGCGTCATAAATATCCTCGTGGATCAACAGGCGGGACCGCGCCTCACAGGATTGCCCGGTGTTGTAATAGATTCCGAAGACAGCGCCGTTGACCGCCGCTTCCAAATCAGCGTCAGCAAAGATGATGTTCGGTGATTTTCCTCCCAACTCCAGCGTGACCCGCTTCAATGTTTCGGATGCTTTAGCCATGATGTCTTTACCAGTCGTCGTCTCCCCGGTAAACGCCACTTTGTCCACCCCAGGATGTTCCACCAGGTACGATCCCACGTCCGAGCCGCTGCCCGTGATGACGTTGATCACCCCATTGGGCACCCCTGCTTCATGGCAAATGTCGGCCAAAGCGAGCGCGGTCAAAGGCGTCAAACTCGCCGGCTTTAAGACGATCGTGCATCCTGCGGCCAGAGCGGGAGCCACTTTCCATGCTGCCATCATCAATGGATAGTTCCAAGGGATAATTTGCGCGCACACGCCGACCGGCTCTTTGACCGAATAATGGAAAAACCCGTTTGGCACCGGCTTGGTGTGACCTTGGATGGTGGAGACTGCCCCCGCGTAAAGCTCAAAGTCTTCAATCGCCTGCATCACTTGCCCTTTGGCCGCGGAAAGCGCTTTCCCCGTATTCAACACTTCTAACTCCACCAACTCTTTAAAACGGCTCCGCATGATGAAAGCAATCTTGTTCAAGATTTGCCCTCTGCGCGAAGCGGGCCAGCGCGCCCATTTCCCTTGCGTCAAAGCCGCACGAGCCGCTTCCACGGCATGGTCCACATCCGCACGGGTCGCTTTCGCCACTTCCGTAATCGCTTCTCCAGTGGCCGGATTGTAGACGGTGAACGTCTCTCCGGAGCTACCTGGCACAGCTTCCCCATTGATCAGCAAATCGTATTTTTCTTTTAAAAAAGCCACTTTCTCCATATGCATGTCACACGCTCCTTTGGTTGATAAGATGCTTCAAATGCGTTCAATCACCGTAGCGATCCCCTGGCCCACACCAATACACATGGTCGCTAAACCGTATCGCCCTTCTCGGCGTACCAACTCGTGCACCAATGTCGTCATGATTCGTGCTCCGCTGGCCCCAAGTGGATGTCCGAGCGCAATCGCGCCGCCATTGACATTCACTTTGTCCGGGTCCAACGCCAATGCTTGCATGCAAGCGAGGGCTTGAGCGGCAAATGCTTCATTCAGTTCGATCAAATCCAGATCGTCCACCGTAAGCCCCGCCCGCGCTAACACTTTGCGCACGGCGGGCACCGGTCCCAGACCCATGGTCAGCGGGTTGGTTCCAGCCACGGCAAATGCCACCACGCGGGCCAACGGACGGCAACCTAAGCGAATGGCCGTTTCACGTTCCATCAACAATAGTGCCGACGCTCCGTCATTGATACCCGCCGAATTGCCAGCTGTCACCGTGCCGTTTGGCCGAAACACTGGTGGAAGATGGCTCAGCTTGGCAAGAGTCGTCTGAGGCCGGGGATGTTCATCCGCAGACACCCAAACGGTTTCCCCCTTTTCCTCAGCCACCGGCACAGGCACCAGCTCTGCCCGAAACGCGCCTCGCACGCGAGCTTGTTCGGCCCGTTGTTGGCTTTGATAGGCAAATGCATCTTGCTCCTCGCGGGTGATGCCACATTTTTCAGCCACATTTTCCGCGGTTTCTCCCATGCTGATCGGTTCATAGCGCACAGCCAACCGGGGATTAATGAACCGCCAACCCAAGGTGGTATCCACCAACGCCTGATCACCACGGGCCCATCCTTGCTCCGGCTTCAACATGACCAGCGGCGCCCTGGTCATACTCTCCACTCCCCCAGCAATCATCACATCGCCGCTACCGATCTGGATTGCCGCCGCAGCTTGATTGATCGCTTCTAATCCCGAACCGCACAAGCGGTTTACCGTGACTCCACCGATTTCTTCTGACAATCCGGCCAACAATAGCGCCATCCGAGCCACATTGCGGTTGTCTTCCCCCGCTTGGTTGGCGCATCCAAACACGACATCTTCGATCTCTACTTCATCCAGTTGCGAATTGCGCTCAACCAAAGCCCGGATGACATGAGCCGCCAGATCATCGGGGCGCACCCGACTCAAGCCCCCCCGATATCGGCCGATCGGGGTGCGCACGGCATCCACTATCACCACTTCGCGACGCCTCATCCCTCTGCTCCCTTCCGCACCGACTGCTCATCATAACAGTAGAAGCCGCGGCCGCTCGCCCGGCCCAGATACCCGGCGTAAACCATCTTGCGCAACAGCGGCGCCGGGCGGTAACGCTCTTCTCCCAGCTCCCTCTCCAATCCGGTCAATATGGCGACAATCTGGTCGATGCCGATGCGGTCTGCCCATTCCAGCGGACCGTACGGCCAATTGGTTCCTTTACGCATCGCCAAGTCGATGTCTTCTTTGTCAGCGATTTTTTCCGCCAGTGCAAAAGCCGCCTCATTCACCAATAGCGCCAAGGTACGCGGAAACACCAACCCCGGCTCGTCTCCCACTTCTTCTACCTCTTTCCCCAAGCCAGCAAGCACTTGCAAATGTTCTGTCCAGCTGGCATCCTCTTCCGCTTGTAGGGGGCGGCACACTTCCACCAATGGCATGTCCGCGAAATGCACGGGTGAAAACCCCACCACGCGCTCGGGATGGGCCAACCAAGAGGCGATCTCGGTCGCCGTCCGGTGCAAGACAGAGGTGAAAATGGGCGTCCGCTCGGAGACCACGCGCTCCGCAGAGACCAGCCAATCGCGTTTGCCCCCATCACACCCGGTTTGCACATCAATCACTGCCAACACGTCACGGCCGTCCGCCTGCTCCGGCGAAATGCAAGCTACTCGCTGTGACGCGAGAAATGTTGCCAGCGGCTCCCGGAAAGGGCCATCCCCCAAAATCACCACCTTATCCGCCATACTCGTAATGCCCCTTTCCCGTCTTGCGTCCTAGCGCCTTTTGTTCCACCATTCGCTGTTGGTGATAATGCGGACGGAACCGCGCTTCATGAAAAGTCGCTTCATATACGGAAACAGACGCCGCCAAATTAACATCAATCCCGATCAGGTCTTGCAAGGCAAAGGGCCCCATCGGAAAGCCAGCCCCCTCCAAAATGCGATCCACCTGCTCTTTGCGAGCTGACTGCTGGGCAACCAGCTTGACCGCCTCGGTATGGTACGAACGGGCTACCCGGTTCACCAGAAAGCCGGGAGCGTCTGCCACCCGCACCGGCACTTTGCCCAGGCCGGACAACCACCCATAGACTTGTTTAAGCACGTGGGGCGCCGTCTGCGCACCATGTACGACCTCGACCAAGGGCATGCGAGGCGCTGGATTGAAAAAATGCATGCCCAACACCCGATCAGGTCGCTTGGTGGCGCCAGCGATCGCAGTGATCGACAGCGAAGAGGTGTTGGAAGCAAGGACTGCTGTGGGGGACACAAGCTCATCCAACTGCGCGAACAGGGATTGCTTGGCTTCCAAGCGCTCCACGATCGCTTCAATCACCAGCTCGCATTTCGCCAGCTCATCAAGGCTCTCCACCGGTTGGATGCGCTCAAGCATTCCCTCCGCTTCTTCGGCGGACAAGCGTCCTTTGGCTACCCGCGCCGCCAAACGCTCCTTCAATTGTTTGCGGGCACGATCCATCACCGCAGGCAACATGTCCCATATCAACACCGGATAACCGGCCGTCGCCAGCACCTCCGCAATCCCCATCCCCATCGTACCGGCGCCAACCACTGCTGGCGTTGTCAGCCACGACCCGCTCACTCAGCTTCCGCCTCTTCCCCGATGATCATGGTGATCAGCTTTCCGGCAAAGGACATCACATCTTTGGCAGCCGCCTTACCCTCAGGGGATTTCATTGCCGCCTGGAGAGCCTCCTCCGACTCAAAGTACATGTCGGCCTGCAAATAAAACGGCGACTCGGTTCCCATCGGGGTGCTTGAAAACTTAGTTACTTTTGTTTTGATCAATCCTGGCATTTTTTCGGTCAATGGCAGGTGAACCTCAAAATAATGCTTATCAAACGCCTGCTTGTCTTCCGGTTGTTTGTACAGAGCGACCAATTTTACCATGCTGATCATCCTCCCAAACTGGATAGTTTAATAAACTCGCCGTACGAACCTTTACCTCCGATCCAGAATGCGGACGGCCTTTCCTTCACTACGTGGCAATGATCCTGGCATCGTCACGCGCACACGGACAGAGACACCTAAATTTTCTTTCAGCGCCCCCTCCAACCGTTTGGTCAACGCTGAAAAATCGACGAGATTAAAAGAAGATTCCAACACTTCCACTTCAACCGTCAACCGATCCATCGATCCTTCTTTTTCTACAACAAGCTGATAATGAGGGCTTAATTCGGGCTGGGCCATCACGATGGGCTCAATCTCCATCGGAAACACATTTACTCCCCGGATGATCAACATGTCGTCGATCCGCCCTTTGACGCGGGACATCCGGCGGTGTGTCCGCCCGCAACGGCAGGGTTCGCTCGTGACACTAGCCAAATCCCCCGTCCGGTAACGGAGGACAGGAAGCGCTTCTTTGGTCAATGTGGTGAACACCAGCTCACCCACCTCGCCCTCCGGCAGAACTTCTTCGGTGTGCGGATCAATCACTTCCACCAAGAAATGGTCTTCGGCGATGTGCAAGCCCTCTTTTGCCTGCCAGCACTCAATGGCCACTCCCGGTCCGACCACTTCTGACAAGCCATAAATGTCCACCGCATGAATGCCCCACAACGCCTCCAATTCCTGCCGCATCTCTTCCGACCACGGTTCGGCACCGAAAATCCCCACTTTGACTGAGCTGTTGCGGGGATGTTTGCCCGCTTGTATCATCGCTTCGCCCAGGCTCAAAATAAATGAGGGCGTTCCCGCGATCACGCGGGGGCTAAAATCTTCAATCAACGTCCACTGTCGCATGCGCCCGCCGCCAGAAACCGGCACCGTGACCATGCCTAACCGTTCGGCGCCGGCATGCATCCCTAATCCTCCCGTAAACAAGCCATACCCATAAGCATTGTGAAATACATCTCCTGGCTGGCCTCCAGCCGTCACCAGCGCCCGCGCACACACTTCACTCCACAAGCGCAAATCGCGTTCAGTATAACCGACTACCGTCGGCTTCCCTTTCGTTCCCGATGAAGCGTGAAGGCGGCGCACGTCGGCGAGCGGCGTGGCGAACAATCCAAACGGATATTGGTCACGCAAATCCGATTTGCGGGTAAACGGCAACCGCGTGAGCTCGGCCAAACCGCGAAATGACTCGGGGTCAATGCCGGCTTGTTGCAGCTTCGACCGATAAAATGGCACATGTGCATACACGCGACGCACCGTTTCCAACAAGCGCCGTTCCTGCAACTGAGCCAACTCTCGCCTCTCCATCGCCTCCACTGCGGGTTGGTACATGGCGCCAACTCCTTTGATCACACTTTTTTCATGCCTTCAAACGGTTGCCGACAACGCGTGCAATAATAGATTGCGCGGCAGGCCGTCGGACCGAACAAATTCTCCACCTGCCCCTTTTCCTCCCCACAATATGGGCAAGATGGCAGCTCATCCAGCTGCGAACCAGGTGGTGCGATCCCAAACTCCTTCAGCTTCCGCGCGCCCTCCGCAGTGATGCGTTCACTCGTCCATGGGGGGTCGAAGACAAAGTCAACTTCTACTTCAACGGAAGCGTCCGGCTCAGACAATTGGCGAACCACTTGCTTGCGGATCAAGTCCAGCGCTGGGCATCCCACAAAGGTTGGCATCATCTCGACATGCACCCGCCCCGGCATCACCTTCACCCGCTTGACCATCCCCATCTCTACCACACTCACTGTGGGAATCTCCGGGTCTTTCACTTCTTGCAACCGCTTCCAACATTCCGCTTCCGTCACCATTTCCTTCACCACCTCGCTACAGGGTCAAGGCGGTACACTTCCGTCATCGTCTTCAGCAACTGGGCCAATGCGGGGTCATGCTGCCCCAGCCGGCCATCGCGCCCGCTAAGTGGAATCTCCCCCGGCCAGAGAAGGCCCGCTTGGCCAAAAACGACTTTCACCTGTTCTTCCCAGCGCTTCTGGCATTCGGCGGAGCCAAATGCGATGATCCCAAACCGCAACAGCGTTTCCTCATCCGCATCCCCAAAGGAAAAGAGGTCATCCAATTGCGGCCATAGGCGCACTGCCGCTTCCTCTAGGTATTGTCTCGCTTCACCGCCCGCTTTGCCCATGCGGACCACCCATGTCTTCATATGCAACAAATGATACGCCTCTTCCCGCTGGATCTTCGCCACCCCGTGCCTGAGCGGCAGGTAACTGGATTGGCGCATCGCTTCCAGTCGGATCCCATCAAAAATGTCGTAGAGGGTGTGGCGGAGAATGGAGTATGCCCAATCGCCATTTTCCTGTTCCACCAGCTTGGCGTTGCGCCGTTCGTGGCTCTTTCGGGCAAAGGCCAGCCTATCGGGATCAGGTTCACCCAATTCATGCAAGAGCTCAAAGTAGAAGGCGGCATGTCCCACTTCATCTTGCGCAATCGAACTAAATGCGACATCTCCTTCAATGTCAGGGCACAGTCCCAGCCACTCCGAGTCCCGATGGCCCAATGTCAATTCATCGTCGGCCAACTGAGTGATCCACCGGACCAATGCCTGGTGATAAGTTGGATGCTCACGAGCCTGATGGGCGTCTTTGATGTCCATTCCTTCTCCCTCCTTCGCTCCGCCGCTCCACATAAGCCACGATTTCCTCCAATGTTAGCGCTTTCTCTTTAAACATGCGCCACAGCCGTCCGTTTTCGGTGTACCCGGACACTTCACGATAACTCCGATCCAATTCGCGTCCCAACCACTCTCCATGTTCAGAAACAGCGGTGATCTGGTCCCGGGGAACCACCCACAGGCTGACCACTTTCTCCCGCCGCAAGAAGTTTTCCCGCGCCATCTGCGCTGCCACATCGGCGGAAGGGGCCAGCAAGTTGCCCACATGGACATGATGATCTAGATGCGTCCGCTGCACAAATACCTCGAAGACGCCATATTCCATTTTTTCAGTCATTTGATCCCACCTCACACCGCATGCATCAAAGCCCGGGAGCGAATCATCGCTTCACGCACCCAGAGTTGACCTTCGTGGGCGCGACGGCGCAACGCCATCCGCTCCTGCGATTTGGGACCCATACAGTCGCGCACAATCCGGCCAAATTTCTCCCAATCGGGCTCCGAATAGCGCCAGCACTTCTCTGTCTCGTCATAACGCAACTGCGGATCGGGCACCGTCAAGCCCAGCGACCAGATGCGCGGGACATACTTGTCCAAAAACTTTTGCCGCAACTCCTCATTCGTCTTAATGCGTATGCGGTAATGAAGCATACGCTCAGCCGCCGGGGTGACCTCTTTGGGGCCGAAAAAGAACAGCAACGATTCCCACCAGTAATTAACGGCCTCTTGCAACATCTCCCGTTGCGCTTCTGTTCCCATGGCCAGCGCCAAAATGATGTTCTCTCCATGTTGCATGTGAAAGCTCTCTTCGGCACAGATCCGCTTCAACACCCGGGCGTAAGGAGCGTAGGAGGTTTCTAGGAGCGCTGCTTGGTTAATGATGGCTGCCCCGTCGACCAACCAACCGATCACACCCGCATCTGCCCAAGTACGAGCTTCCATGTGAAAGACATTGTGAAATTTCACCCGTTGCCTGTAAATGTCGGAAATAAGCTCTTCACGCGTTTTGCCCCACGGGGCGCACAAATCCTCGGCGACGCGCAACAGCAACTGCCCATGGCCCATCTCATCTTGCACCTTGGCCATGATCGCCAGTTTGCGCCGCAAGCTGGGAGCCTTGGGAACCCACTCTTTCTCCGGATATGCACCCATGATCTCACTTACTGCATGCATGTGGATCAATTTGACTAGAAGTTTGCGGTATTCATCCGGCATCCATTCAGTCGCCTCGATCTTCTCTCCGCGTTCGATTCGCTCCATGAACGAACAGTAATCTTGTTCTTGCAAGCCTCTCCCTCCCATCCCTATCTCACAAATCCGTGCAGCATCAACGCTACAAACCGATCTGCGATTTCTTCGGCACTCAACCCGCCATCTGGGCGGTACCATTGGTAAATCCAGTTGCCCACCGATAAAATCAACAGACGGGCGAATTTCTCATCTTGCAATTGGAAGATCCCTTCTTGCACACCCTCCGCCAAAATGGCCGACCACATGCCTTCATATTGGTCCCGCTTTTCCTGAATCTGCTCAAACCGCTCACCCGTCAATGCCTTCCATTCATGGAAAAACACCGTGGCCGCTTCAAGATTGGCTTCCACCACTTGGATGTGCGCGCGAACGGCTTGCTTCAGCTTCTGCTTGGCCGTGACCCGGCTCTCCACGATCGGGGCCAACGATTGCAAGAAAGCATCCGCCCCCCGATTGGTGATCTCAAACAACAAATCTTCCTTGGTATTGATATGAGCATACAAGCTGCCCGCCAAAATTCCACAAGCTTCGGAAATATCACGAATCGTGGTGCCATGGTATCCTTTTTGGCTGAACAAGCGACAAGCGATGGCTAGGATTTCTTCTCTTCTCCCTTTTTTTGGCATAGCTAAATCCTTTCTTTAAAACAAGCGCTTGTTTGTTTTTATCGTAATAGAATATTCAGAGTTTTGTCAAGGTTTTATGAGAATTTGATCATAACTTCCCTACAAAACGGGTATTAATCTATTACAGCATTAACATACGCCAGCCGATCCCTTCCATCCACCGCAGGCTTAACCGATACCATCGGCCTAGACAAGTTGTGACTTACATGCGTTTTAATGAATGATTTTCCCATCTATTCTAACCAACTCTCTAGGCCGAATTTCAATCAAAAAGGGTGCACCCCACAACGGAATGACGTGAAAAACTACTCTTATTAATGTATAAAAATATTCGCATAAATTGGGTTATTTATGGTAATATGAATATACAACCCCATTTTTTTCAACGATTTAACCCATCTTTTGGATGGAGAGATATGGATGGTGGGGTGCAACGAGTAACCCCTTTGCACCTGGGCTCACCGCCCTCCCAAGATCGGTTTTTCACCTATCGACACGGATGCAAACAAGATTGGCAGGCTTCCAACTTGACCAAATACAGAAAGGAGTGGCTTTCATGCATAGCCACAGGCCATTTGACACACCACTCCCTTCCAAAAATTGGCTTAATGAGTTAAAGCGAAATCCTTTAAGTTATCAGGTCTTAAATAGTAAGACGTTTATTAATAAAAAAATTAAACTTGCCGATTGGACATGCTTTCTTCATCACGACCATTATCTCAGCAAACATGAACTGATGCGCGTGGTGAAACAGCAACGCCGCCACACGCCGCGCACACGCATTTCCACCGCATCCATGGAATTGATCGTTCACATGGACAGCCACGCGTATGAACGTTGGACAGAGCGGATCAGTCCTTGCCCAAGTCTCTCCCTGCTGCGAATCAGATTACAACAGCTCCTGCATTTGGGCCGCATTACCTTGTCACCAAAAGGCTGGGGCTTCATCGACCAAGACATTTTGTTTGGTTATAAAATCATCGATCATAAATTGATCATCCAAACATTCCTCGGCCGCGTTTCCCTTGTTCCCGCCCTCAACAACTACAAAGCGGTTCGCCGCTTCATCTCAACCCAACACGACCGGCTCGATTTGACGATCGCGCCCCATGTCTTACAACAACAACATCCGCCATTGATCCCCAAAGAACGCGTACAATTCAGCGGCAACCGCAATCGCTATGTGCTGGAAGAATATGCGTTCACCTTGCCCAATGGGCGCTTGAGCACCCTCTTTCTACTGGAAACGATCAAAGATTACAATTCCAGCTTCCAACTCATCGACCCCACCAACCCCCATGGCCCCAAACTATTCCGCAGCGTATTATATTTCCTCCTTGAACAAGGCTATCAGGAATTCGTTTTAGAACATGTGCTCTTTCATAAGCAGGAAGCATTTTTGACGGCGTTCAACAAACGATTAGCAGAAGGGGAATTGAAACACATTGTATAAATAAAAGCGATGTCCCGCTGACGACATCGCTTTTTCCAGTGTCAATAGCAACTATCTTCTTTCCGGGTGTGGTGCCAAGGACGGCGTGTTTGGTCATCAATACACCAAGTCGATGAATTCCTCTTTGGTGATGTCACCAAAATAATGCTTCACATCCACATCTGCCAACGCTTTCTCGATGGCATCCCGGTCATACCGAACCCCTGCCAAGCGCTGTTCAATATCGGCCACATCACCCACACCAAAGAAGTCCCCATAGATTTTGCACTGGCGGATGACGCCTTTTTCCCCGACATCGAGGCGGATGTCAATCGATCCGATCGGGAACCGCTTGCTGTGTTGGACGTTGAATTCTGGCGACTCGCCGAAATTCCAATCCCAATTCCGGTAACGCTGGTCGGCTATTTTTTCAATCTCGGCCCAATCTGCGGCGGTTAGTTCAACCTGCGGGACCGGTTGCTTTCCAGCGAAGATGTGCGTCAATAGCACCTGCCGAAAGTCCTGGATGGACATCGGTTCCGCCAAGTAATCCACCAGATTAGCAACCCGGCTCCGCACCGATTTGATCCCTTTGGATTCGATTTTTTCCTTCTTCACTTGCAGTGCTTTAACCACTTCTTCGATATTGACGTTAAACATCAGCGTGCCATGGCTGAACATACGTCCCCTCGTTGAAAATTGGGCGTTGCCGGACACTTTCTTCCCATCGACCAAAATATCATTCCGCCCGCTCAATTCGGCTTTGATGTTCAAACTCTCCAGTGCGGAGATGACCGGCTCTGTAAACTTGCGGAAATTGGCGAAGCTCTTGCCATCGTCTTTGGTGATGAAGCTGAAGTTGAGATTGCCCAGATCATGGTACACCGCCCCGCCTCCGGACAGCCGGCGCACCACGTGAATGCCTTTCTCCCGTACATAATCGACATTGATTTCTTCCACTGTGTTTTGATGTTTGCCGATAATGATGGAAGGTTCATTGATATAAAACAGGAGATACGTCTCCTCAATATCTAAATGCTTGAGTGCATACTCTTCTATCGCCAAGTTGATCCGCGGATCGGTGATGTTCCGATTGTCGATGAATAACATATTTCGTTCCTCCACTCTTGTTGCGTTCATTGTATAGGATAACCCTGGACGCCCTCCGCTTACAAGGGAGCCGGGATGATAGCGTGCTTCCTAGGGAATTCCTTCATGCCAACACCAGAAAAATCATGTAAAATGATTGCATATCATGTCGAGCTATGCTTTGTAAGTGGGTGAATCGAGTGTCAATCGAACAAGCGGAACTACTCCTGCAAAAATTTTATGGTTATGCTACATTCCGTCCGGGACAACGCAAAATCATCCAGAGCATCTTGGCTGGGCATAACACGATGGGCATCATGCCGACTGGCGGCGGCAAATCCATCTGCTACCAAATTCCGGCGCTGATGTTTCCTGGGATTACCATCGTAATTTCCCCTTTGATTTCCTTGATGAAGGATCAAGTGGACGGCTTAAAGCAACTAGGCATTTCCGCCACATACATCAACAGCACGCTACAACCCCATGAGATCGACCAGCGCATTGAAGCGCTCCGATCCGGCGAAGTCAAATTGCTCTACATCGCTCCTGAGCGCTTAGAATCAGAGCGCTTCCAAACCATTTTCGAGACATTGCCGATCTATTTGGTTACCATCGACGAAGCGCACTGTATCTCGACGTGGGGACATGACTTTCGCCCTAGCTATCGCTCCATGGCTGAACGCTTGCTGACATTGCCGCGCAGGCCGTTGATCGCCGCCTTAACCGCGACGGCCACGGTAGATGTGCGCGACGATATCGCCAATTTGTTGCAAATCTCGCCAAAGCATATTTTCTCGACTAAGCTGGAACGGGACAATCTTTCGTTTTATGTCCACCGCGACGGGCAAAAACGTGAATTCATCACGCAATATTTACGCGATCACCCAGGGCAGACTGGCATCCTATATTGCTCCACCCGCAAAGAAGTAGATCAGTTGCATCGCTATTTGAAAGAGGAAGGCTTTCCTGTCGCCAAATATCATGCAGGCATGAGCGATCTGGAGCGCAATCGGGCCCAAGAAGCGTTTTCCTATGACCGGATTCAAACCATCATCGCTACCAACGCGTTTGGCATGGGGATCGACAAATCCAATGTCCGCTTCGTGATCCATTATAATCTGCCCCGCAACCTGGAATGTTACTATCAGGAAGCGGGACGGGCTGGCAGGGATGGCGACCGGAGCGAGTGCATCCTGCTGTTCTCGCCGACGGACATCCAAACGCAAAAATACCTGATCGACCATTCCGAGATGACTCCAGAGCGCAAAACGCTGGAACTTAGCAAATTACGGTGTATGGTGGATTATTGCTTTACCGATGAGTGTTACCAGCAAGCATTTATCCGGTATTTTGGCAGTGATCATCCCTACACTTGCGGCACCTGTGGCAATTGCCGCAAAAAGCTGGGCGAAGCGGAAGACCGCACCATTGATGCGCAAAAAATCTTCTCCTGCATCAAACGCATGAATGAACACTTCGGCTTCACCGTGGTGTCCAAGGTGTTACGCGGGTCCAAAAACAAGCGCATTCTCAGCTGGGGGTTGGATCGCCTCTCCACCTACGGCATCATGAAAGACCAAACCGAAAAAGAAATCATCCAGCTTTGCCACCAGCTGGTGAGCAACCATTACCTCACCCTGGATCTGTCGCATCCCAGCGTGCCCGTTGCCAAGCTGACACCACTGGCGATCGACGTCTTAAAAGGTTCCCGGCGCGTATTGCTCCACCGTGAAGAAACACGCACACCGACGGTTGAGCCCAGCCGAGGTTCCCTGCTGTTCGAAGAACTGAAAGCACTCAGGAAATCGATTTCCGAGCGGGAACAATTGCCGCCATACATCATTTTCCAAGACAGCACGCTCAAAGAGATGTGCCGCCGCTTGCCGATCACCGAACAGGAGATGCGAGCCATCCCCGGTGTGGGCGAGCTGAAATACGCCAAACACGGCCATGCTTTTCTGGCCTTGATTCAAAAATACGTGGACAAGCATGGGCGCAGACGAACAGCTTCTGCTCCCGAACAGTCAGAAAAAGAACAGAGCCACCTGCTCACCTACCGTTTATTCCAAGAAGGGAAAACGATCGATGAGATCGCCAAACTGCGGCAATTGACGCGGGGAACGATTGAAGACCATCTCATCCGCGCCGGCCTAGACGGCCATCCGCTGGATTGGGACGCCTTCATCCCTGCCCGCTGGGAAGCACTGATCATGCGCAAAATCGACGAGTTAGGTGCACACAAACTCCGTCCGCTCAAAGACGCGTTGCCAGACGAGGTAGACTACATGGCTATCAAAGCAGCCATCTTAAAAAAAGAGCTGGCCGAACTGCAAACGCAGTGATCCGTCCCATTGCACCCAACACGAAGGCGTGTTCCAGGGAAACGGTATTTCCACCGCTTCCACGGAACACGCCTTAAATACACCAAAGCAAGCGTTATGACATGCTGACTTTATCCTTGACCAGCACATAAACCTCCCCATGTTTCGTGATGACGATCCGATTCCGTTGCTCTCCGCTGGCAGCGAGCAACCTCTCCAATGGCTCGTGCAAAGGCTCCTGCGACAACTTGATCGTATCCCAATGAATCGGCACCAACACATTGGCTCCCGTATCGAGAAACATCTGCCACGCCTGTTCGGGGGTGCAATGTGCCCATTGGTATTTGTCCGGACTGTATGCACCGATAGGCATGAAACACAGATCGATCTCCCCCCGTTCGCGTAGACGGTAAAAATCCGGGGTGTAGGCGGTGTCTCCCGGAAAGAAGATCCGCGTGTCCCGCTTTTCAATTAAATACCCGGTATACCCATAATCCACATTCCATGGATAACGATTTCCCCAATGCTTCACCGGCACCGCTTTAATGGTCAGGCTGCATTCGCTGAGCTTAACTTCCTCTTCCCCACTCAATTCCACAATTCGCCGGCATGGCAAACCTTTTAACAGCTTGGACGTGTTTTTGGGCACGACCATCAGCACATCAGGGTGTGCCAGCTGCTTTAACGTGGGGATATCAAAATGGTCAAAATGGGCGTGGGATAACAGGATCACATCTACTCGTCCCAAGTCATCGTAAGTGACCGCTGGTTCAACATGACGGCGAGGACCGATCTGCCAATCGCCGATCCCCAGCTGCTGCCCAACACGTCTTCCTAGCACCGGATCTGTGATCACTTTCACCCCGTATATATTCATCAGTACGGTCGAGTGCCCAATCCAACCAACCGTCACTTCTTCCGCAGACCACTCGGCCGGCTTGAGCGACCGGTCTGGCTTCACCAACCGCGTCTGCCGCTTGGCCCGGCGAACCGACAGCACCGCAACCAATGCCGCTATGAGCATAAACCACAGAAAAAGGCTCATGTTCCCATCCCCTGCTTTTTATATTTTTTTTTACCATAACCCATTTCGATTAACCCATTATGCATATAAAATGAAACATTCATATAAATAAGGCAAGTCTCTTGGATGATGTGTTTATCCACTTATTTATGTTAACCTAAACAGAGATGCATCTATTATCACAACAGAAAGAGTGTCATCCATTATGATCCGTTTATTTGTGAGTGACTTAGACAACACCTTATTCAATGACAAAAAAACTGTGAATCCGGAGGACAAAGAAGCCTTAATGGCACTTGTCGACGCTGGGGTGCAAGTCTGCCTCGCCTCTGGGCGCATGGATAAAGAATTGGTTAGCGTGATGAACGAACTGCAAGGAGAGTTCCACCGCATCAGCCAAAATGGCGCGTTCATCTATGACACGAATAATCAACGCCTGTATTCCGCCCACTTCGACGGGGACACGGCCCGCGAGTTGTTCCGCATCGCCGAACCATATCAGCTTGTTGGCTTCATTAGCCAGGAAGATGGCATGTTTGTACCGCGCAAAAGTGAGTTGGTTCAACAGATCGAAACACAGATGCGCATGCCGATCGAAGAACGGTCCGATGTGCTCGACTGCCTAGGTACCTCCATTTTCGCCAGCAAGCTATGCTACATCGGCGACATGGACGAAATCAAAAAGTTGGAAGCCACAGTGAAAGAACATTTCGCCGACAGGGTTGACTCCTTCATTTCCGACCGGCATTGCATCGATTTCATGCCTCCTGGCGTCTCCAAAGGGGTTGGTCTCAAACGGCTGATCGATCACTTAGGCATTAAAGAAGAAGAAGTGGCCTGCATCGGTGATTCCTACAATGACATCTCCATGCTCCGACTGACGAAGCACAGCTTTGCGATGGCGGTCGCCGATGCCGCAGTGAAACAGGAAGCAACCCATACCGTAGCCTCTGTAGCGGAAGCAGCCCGCTGGGTATTGGCGTACAACAACCAAATCTCAGCGAAATGACCCCCTTCTTGCCTCATCGGTCTAAACATTCCTGTTGAAAGGAGGGATTGTACGATGGAACTTCTGTTTTTGGGCACTGGCGCTGGCATCCCATCCAAACAGCGAAATGTTTCATCCCTCGCTCTCATCATGCCGGAGTACAAAGGAGACACCTGGCTGTTTGATTGCGGTGAAGCCACCCAGCATCAAATACTTGAACATCCCGTCCGCTTAGGAAAAGTAAGCCGGATTTTTATCACCCACCTCCATGGGGATCATATCTATGGGCTTCCCGGCGTATTGGGAAGCCGGAGCTTTCAAGGAGCCGAAATGCCATTGACTGTTTATGGCCCCAAAGGTTTGCGTTCCTTTATTGAAGTGGCGATGCAAACAAGTTGCACCTACTTGCGTTATCCCCTCACCATTCATGAAGTGGAAGCAGGGGACACATTTAAGGAAGGCCCCTTTATGGTGACGGTGGGAAAATTGGACCACGGCATTCCCTGCTTCGGCTACCGATTGCAAGAAGATGAGCAACCCGGTGCTTTGGATATTGAGAAACTGAAAGCAGAAAGCATCCCGCCTGGCCCCCACTATCAAGAGATTAAACAGGGTAAAACGGTGACTCTCCCCGACGGGCGCGTCATCAATGGACAAGATTACATCCACCCCCCCAAACCGGGGCGCATCTTGGCCATCCTCGGAGACACCCGGCCAACTCCTTCCGCGGAAGCCTTGGCGCAACACGCTGATGTGTTGGTTCATGAGTCCACCTACGGGGCCGGTCAGGAAGAATTGGCCACCGCCCACCATCACTCCACATGTGTCCAAGCGGCCACTGTGGCCAAAAATGCCAACGCCAAAGCGCTGATACTAACCCACATCAGTTCACGATTCATGGAAGAGGATCATGCGCAATTGTTGAAAGAAGCGCAAACAGTCTTCACTGCCGTACAGATCGCGCATGACGGGTTCCGGTATCAATTATGAGCGTTTCGTTGCCAGGCCATTCATTATATACCCGGCGAAGACAGGCGCCTATCGATGAGGCGCCTGTTTTTTTACAGGAGCGGCTTTTGTCTTAACCGCAAACGTTTTGGTAAAATATATCAATAAGGCATCCATCACACAAAGGAGGAGAATGCCCCATGCGCCGCCATCCCTTCGGGGTATCTTTGTTTAGCCTGCTTCTGGCCTGCTTGATGCCGGTTCCCGTTCTCGCCGCTTACGCTCCTTTATCAGAGAAAGAAAGCAAGCCACTCCCGTCCGCCAAGCGAGTGAATGACGCCCTCCCGGCGAGCTGGGATTTCCCCCTTCCCACTAGCCCGATCTTACGTGCGGGCCCGCCATCAGCAGCAGGAGTGCGAAACGAACCGCTACGAGCGTTGGACACCGCCCTGAACCGGGCCATCGAACAAAACCATATGCCCGGTGCGGTGATGTTGATCGCCCGCCGCGGTGTCATCGTCAAGCACCAAGCGTACGGCTATGCCGCCAAGTACCGTGATTCCTCACGAACCCCTCTCGCCCAACCCGTTCCCATGACCAAACATACCCTGTTTGACGTGGCTTCCATCAGTAAAATCTTCACCGCCATCGCCGTGATGAAACTCTATGAACAAGGCAAGTTCGCACTCGATGATCCCGTAAGCCGCTACATTCCCGAATTCGCGGCAAACGGCAAAGCGACCGTCACCATCAAGCAATTACTGACGCACACATCTGGATTCCGCCCCGGCCTTCCCTTATATCAGATGGGCCGCAACCGGGATGACCGCCTGCAAGAAGTGTTCCGTTGCCCGCTCGACCATGCTCCCGGAAGCACCTATGTATACAGCGACCTCAACATGATCACGTTGGGCGCTCTGGTAGAACGCCTCACTGGCAAGCGACTGGATCAATATGTGAAAGAAACGATCACAGGGCCCTTGGGAATGGTTGATACAATGTACAATCCACCCGCATCTCTCAAGCACCGCATCGCCGCTACCGAATACCAGTCCAATCCCGACCGCGGGCTGGTTTGGGGTCAAGTACATGACGAAAACGCCGCTTCCTTGGATGGCGTGGCGGGCCATGCCGGTGTATTCTCTACAGCCACCGACTTGGCCAAGTTGGCCCATCTCTTCCTATTACGCGGCCGATACGGCACCACCCGCATCTTGGATGAACAGACCGTGGCCTTAATGGAACACAACTTCAACACCGACTTTCCCGGTGATGACCACGGCCTTGGTTGGGAGCTGAATCAAGGATGGTACATGGACGCCCTCGCTAGTCCCCATACCGTTGGCCATACTGGTTTTACTGGTACTTCCCTCGTCGTCAACCGGGAGCAAGCCACCATCGCCATTCTGTTGACCAATCGGGTACATCCCACCCGACAAACGCCTTCACTTAACCCGGTTCGGAGGGAAGCGGCTCGGTTGGCCGCTGACGCCATTCCAGTCGCCATGCGGAGGCCGGCTTGGTTCGCAGGCTACGGCGATGGGTTGAACCGCACGCTGACAGCCCATCTGCCAGCCTCGGCCGCCAAAAAAACATTATCCTTCGCCACTTGGCATCATCTCGAAACCAATGCCGATTTTGGCATTGTCGAAACATCTGCGGACGGTAAGACTTGGCAACCCTTGCATTCGGTCACTGGAAGGAGTGCAGGCTGGAAGCGGGTCAGCTTGCCCCTGCCTACCAACGCCCGCTACCTCCGCTTCCGCTATCAGACGGATGTCTCGATCAACGGGCGGGGGTGGTATGTCGACCAACCCACTGTCAAGCTAGAAAACGGCGAGATACGCCCTTTGCAAATGACAGGAATGGAATGGCAACGAAGAGAACATTAAACAAAGCCCCTTCTGCGACCGCAAGAAGGGGCCACTCCAGTTAGCCAATCTGCTTTTCCTGTACAGGTAGGGAGGAGGATTCGGAGGCCTCCGCGTGCCGGTATACGAGTGCCAATAGCACAAAGGCGGCCAGAGAAGCGGAAATCAGGTAAAACAGGGCATGTCCTCCCCACCCTTTGATGAGCAGTCCACCCGTATAGGGCCCTAGCATGCTCCCTAAGCTGAAATGAACGGAGGCGATCATATTCGCTGTAGGGAGGTAACGGGAAGGCAACAGATCTGTCACATAAGCCAGCCCCAAGGAAAAAATGGAACCGATCAATCCACCGATGAGGGAGAAAGCAACAAACAAAGCCCAGGCGTTGGGCATCAGATGAGGGATGAGGAACATGCCTACGGCCCCCAAGGCACACACGGCCATGAGCAACCGTTTGCGGCCGATTTTATCGCCCAAGATGCCAAGCGGAATCTGGAAGACCAAACTTCCCCACACAAAGGCGGAAATCAACACGGAAATCCATCCTTTGGAAATGCCCTCGCGCAGTCCGATCACTGGGAAGTTGCCCGCCAGCGACGCTTCCAAAAAACCGTACAACATTGCTGGACACAAAGCGACCAAGCCGATCCGGTACACCACGGCGACATGATGTTTGGCCGCCTTCTCTTCCCTTTTTTCGCTGGTGACCTTCTCTTGGTCTTCTTTCAATTGCATCGCCAAGCCAATCGTAACGACCAAAAGCGCAAACATCGTCCACACAGGGACATTTTCGCCTAGCGACAGCAAATTCAGACCCAACGGGCCGATCCCAAACCCCAACCCGTAGAAGAACCCGTATTGGGAAATACGCTTTCCTCGTTCATTCGGCAGTGCGGTTGAGGTAATCCACAATTGGGTAGCATAATGTAGAAAACTGTCTCCAATCCCCACCGTGAACCGCAAAGCGCTCCACACCCAGATATTGGTGAATAAGGGGATCAATCCAACCGCCACGGTGGTGATGCTAAGGCCCAACAAGATCATCTTTTTGTAGCCGTAACGCCCAACCATCCACGCGCACAGCGGTGAGGCAATCATGATGCCCACGTACAGCGCGGCTGCGCTCAGTCCGTTAACATCCGCGCTGACGCCCCGCTCCTCCAAGAACGTCGTCAGCAAAGGAATCAGCAAGCCTTGTGTCGACCCGGTAATACATACGACAAAAACCAATATGTAAAACCGTTTCATTGACCATGTTTGACTCATATCAACATCAGCCACCTTTTCATCATCTCCGCAAAGGATTATAGTGCTTGACAGGAAAATTAGCAATACGAAATAAAATTAGACAGGAGGAACCCCATTGTTTACAACTTTTTCAGCCAATGGCCTATTCAGCGGCGTCTTTGGTTCAATCATCAAAGCGATGATCATCCTGGTCTTGGCCGGCATCGCCTACGCCGTCCTTAAACAAGTGATCATTCGCGCAACCGTGTCTAGCAAACGCTTGAACAAAGGCACCCAGCAACGCATTCAAACTATCCAAAGCCTCTTGGTAAACATCGCTTCCTATGTGATTTTCTTCATCGCTTTGGTTTCCATCTTGCCTGAATTCGGCATCAATATATCCGCTCTGCTCGCCAGTGCTGGCGTTTTGGGACTGGCCATCGGGTTCGGAGCCAAAGACTTGGTCAGCGACATCGTCACCGGTTTCTTCATGTTGATGGAAGACCAAGTGCATGTGGGGGAAGAAATTACGGTAAACGGTTTTAGCGGCACCGTGGAGCATGTGGGCCTGCGGACGCTCAAACTTCGTTCAGCCAACGGTGACCTCCATTTCCTGCTCAACCGCGACATCAAATCGCTCACCAACCACTCCCGTGGCGTGATGCAAGCCACCGTCGATCTCCCCTTGCCCGCTGACATCGATGTGGAAAAAATGATCGCATACTTAGAAGAGACGTGCCGCAAAATGAAACACCACATCCCGGCAATTGTTGAGGGGCCCACCGTGTTAGGAGTGGAAAATATCAACACAACCGAAACCGTGATTCGCGTCTACGCCCGCACGGAAAACGGAGAACAGGCGCGCGTGGAGCGGGAAATGCGCAAAGAACTGAAGATGGCGCTGGACCAAAGTGAATTCGCTAAAGTCAGCGCAACCTAGGCCGCACGCAAAAGGCATGTATCGGCAAACGTCTCCTCTTTTCTGCGGATATTGGCTATAATAAGACTATTACCAATTGTGTTGCGGAAAGGAGAGGGGTTTATGTATCATATGACCGTGTATAGTGAAAACGGGGAAGTATTGATTGACCAAGCCGTGGAAGCCGCGACAGATGCCGCTGCCAAACAGGAAGCACACCGACTCTTGCAAGAAAAAGGTTACGAGACAAAACCACATCGCGTCTTCCATCGCACAGGTCGCCTAGTCATGTTTAAGCCGCACCAATTCGACACCAAAACAAGCAAAGCCACAATCTGATCCAATCCGTCCAAAATCCCCGCTCTTGCCGGGGATTTTGACTTTGGTTGGAGCTAAACTAGGGCGTGTCTGATGAATAGGCCAGCGGCTCCAAAACCATTTTCTCATTCGCTTCACTTGCGCATCGGCGCTCCTCGAAAAAAGGTTTTTCCGCCGCTTCTTCCCCACCCACTTGATTTGCCAGACACACCCTAGATTGCCGCTTTGACAAACCCGTTTCCATTCTCACTCCATAGGTCACAAAAACGTAAACAATTAGCAGAACATTCGGATTGTATATATTTACCATATTCCCTATAATATTCATATCGTTAATTCATTCCCTACTCACCGTCTCCGCCCCCATGACCCAATTCCCTTAAAGGAGTGATTCATTCATGTTGCACAAGAAACAGCTGTTTGCGTTAGCTGCCTCCTTGTCATTCGTTTGCGCCATCGTCTTTTCATCCAGCGGCTCTGCCGTTTATGCGACGGTTACAGAAGCCCCATCCCCCCACACCCCCGTTTCCAACAAAGGCGCCACCATTCAGCCCGTCCCATACGGCAAAGACACAGTCAAACAACGCTTCGGGGCTTACACCAAAGGGCACAAGGGCACCCAAGAACGGCGCGATCTCACAGCCTCCCCATCTGAAACCAAACCAGACGGCGGCGCTGGTACAGAATCGATCATCGGCGCAGACAACCGCACCCGAGTCACCAACACAGCCGTCTACCCCTATAGCGCCATTGTACATATCGTCAGCGACATCGGTGGATGTACTGGTTGGATGATCGGTCCGGACACCGTGGCCACTGCTGGCCATTGCTTGTATGATCCCAACGAAGACAAATGGGCCTCCTTTGCTACCGTCTATCCGGGAAGAGACGGCGACCACCTTCCCTATGGCTCCGCCGATGGCGTGGAATTCTTCTCCGTGATCGGCTGGGTACATGACGGCAACACCAACTATGATTATGGTGCGATCAAGCTGGACAAACGCATCGGCGACTCCACCGGTTGGTTCGGATACCGATACCAATCCAGCTCCATGAACGGAACGGCTGAAAACATCAGCGGCTATCCCGGCGACAAACCATACGGAACCCAATGGCAACACGCCGATCGTATTCGCGAAACACACAAACACAAGCTGTTATACGCCAACGACACCTATGGCGGCCAAAGCGGCTCTCCTGTTTACCAAAACAGCTATGCCTATTGCGGCGTCTGCTCCATCGCGATCCATACCAACGGTGTGTACGGCGGCTCCAGCTATAACCGCGGCACGAGAATCACAAAAGAAGTTTTCGAAAATTTGAACACCTGGAAAGCGCAATGACGTCTATAAGATAGGGTGGGAGTTTCCCCTCTATCTTTTTTTGTTAAAGGAGGATCATGATCATGAACCTTACACGCTTCTCCAGCTTCTTCCTCTCCCTGCTTTCAATCAGCATGCTGGTCAGCGCTGGATGCAACAATCTCAGCGGAGACGCGCCCAATCCCCAGCCGGGACAACGCATCACTGTCACGGGCACTGTCGTGGACACAGACGGACATCCGATCGCCCAAGTCCTTGTCATGCCTGAACCCGCCGACGACAAAAGCGGACCCATTCCCGAAATCGCCGTCTACACTGACGCGGAAGGCCGTTTCTCCTGGACGGTTCCTCCTGGCACGTATGACTTTGTCTTTCGCAAGCCAGGATACGCCCTTCACAAGGAGCGGGTACAAGCCATACCTGGCAAACAAGCGCCCCACCTGCGGGTGCAACTCAAACCGAATTGATCCGCAAAAATTCCCCGTTTTCTAGAACCAGAAAACGGGGAACTGCTTTTATCGTGAGCAAAAGTAGGATGTATCGTGTTTACATCTTAAGGAAACTCAGATAACGTTGAACATATTGCTCCTCTCCGTTAGGCCTTTTCCATCCATGATTCCAAACCACTTCATCTTGAAAGGAGATAAAAACAATGATGCGCACAATCACGCCGCTCATCCTGCTCCTCTGCTACCTGCTCAGCGCTTGCGGGGGAACGGCGGGAACGACAAACCCGCACCCATCTGCCATACCAGAGCAAGCCTCACACCCGAAGACACTGACTAACGTATCCGGGCAAGTCTTGGACCAGTTGGGCAACCCTCTCCCCGGTGTCATCGTCACCCCCATTCCCACCGGATCGCACCCTGTCGCCTTGCCGCGCATCGTGCGTTATACCGACGCCAATGGCAAATTTACTTGGCCGGTGCCACCCGGTACCTACGATTTCACCTTCCAGTGCAACGGATACTTAGGGCAACGCATCTCCGTCGACACCACCAAGACAAAGGCGCCAATCACCGTACGCTTGATGCCGGCCAAATAACTAACAGCCCCCTCCACATGGGGGGCTTTGTTGCGCCTATGGTGTGGTTGGGTAATCAAAAGTTTTCAAGCCAAACGAAATATAATAGCCACGATTGTTTATTTTCGTTCCTTTTTATCTGTAATGATATTCATCTTCGGACGTTCTCCTATATGAAAGAAAAGAGGTGTCCCATCAGGATACTTACTTAACTCTTTTTGTAACCATTTCTCAGCCTGTTCATTCTTTTCACCCTCAATATACTCAACATAAGCACCAGCCCCGCCTTCTTTGCAAATGGCAAGCGGCCACTGCACGCGATCAAATCCATCCTTTGGTGGATGATTCTTTAACGCTTCTTTGTTTCTAGCTCCTTCATTTTTACGATCCAACGTACAAGTAGTGATTTTCGTTACTCTGAAAGCTTTTCGAAAGAACGAAACTCTTTCAGGAAACTACTGATCCGAAATGAAAAAGGCTCGATCATCGACTTTTACTATATTGATTTTCTTTGATTCTTCATGCATCGTACACCCTGCCAAAACGAAAATAGAACAGAAAATGATGATCAAATTACGCATTAACTACCTTCCACCTCCATTGAATACGACGAAAATAACAAAAAAATGTTGCGGAATCAAAAAATAACGAGCTATATGCACAGCCCGCTTGATCCAGATGTGGCCCAAGCTTGCTTATCTGTTTGATACGAGGCCTTGTTGACAACAATCCTATGTAAACCATGTTAACCACTCATTCATTTTGGTCTTTCTTTACGTATGAGGCTTTCAGCCCACCAACCTTAGGGTAGTGGGCTTAATTTTGCTTTTATGGTCACCACGTAAAACGAATCGCGTTTCGGGCCTGATTAAGTATGGTCTGGACCAATGGAACATTATTGCCGTCGCAACTAACCATGATTATTTCCCACCATCTATTAGGTGTTGGATGGGAAAGATGAGCAATGGAAATATAACATCCGTCTTTATGACCTGAAATTTCCCAATTGGTCACACGTACATTATTAAATCCTCGTCTCGTCAATTCTCTTGAAATCTCTTGTTTTTGTTGTTGCAACCGGTTAAAGTCTCCATATAGAACACCTTCATTACCCAAATTGGTGCCCCAAAATAATGTTGCCAAGAAGGCTCCTCCTTTTATATGGTGCTTCTGCTGATTGATCTTATGTCTAAACGGAACACATCGTTCCTGTTAGGAAGATAAATAGGCTCATAACCCTATATCAGGCAGAATAAGCATCGGTTCTGATCTTCTTTGGCCTGGTTACCAATCCCCAATAAACAAACCAACCGAACCTCTAATGAGATGCCGGTTGGATCAACATGATTGATGATGGTCATGTATGTTATAAGTTCCTAAAGTCAGCTTGCCAATCGCTTCCTTCGACGAGCGATCTGCTTGGATGTGAATGAAATAGTCCGCCAAATCCTTGGCCAACCTCTCTAAGCCAGAAATAAGATAAGGATCACAGTGTCCACTTGCATAAAATCAGGTAGTGAAGCCATGTCAGAAGATGTTAGATGGGAATGTTGTGTAAGGTGAGGGGTTGGTTGCTGGGTTAAAAGCTTAATGATGTCTACATTTTAATATAGTTAGGCACTATAATTTATTAATTATTTATTATATAAAAATAATGATAAAATTACCCAAGATTTTTTTCTTTTATCTTTATTTCAGTGCTGGATATGCGCAGTTCCATTGAAACCCAATCTTATTTCAGTCCATATCAATAGCCATCTCCGCACATCAAACAACCCGATGACAAACTCGCATCGGGTTGGTCGCTTGCTTATTTGTACAAAACGTCATCTCTTAAAGTCGCCACTTTATTCAATGCTGTGTCGATATCCGACTCAGCCACACCGAAGTGAGCGAGGGCATCATGCAAGTGCTTTACAATCGCGTCAAAATGCTCTGGTTGCAGGTTCATGCCTTCATGCGCTTTCGCCATGGACAGACCGCTGTATTGGTTTGGGCCGCCCAATGCGAAACTGATAAATTTGGTCTGATGGCGGCGCTGTTTCTCCATGTCGGTGTTCTCAAAAAAATGGTTTACTGTATCATCAGCTAATACCAATTCATAAAAGTAGTCAACTACTTTGGCGATGGTTTCTTCTCCGCCAAGCTTTTCGTAGAGTGTGCTTGTTTGAGGCATAACCCTGTTCCCTCCACTTTTTTTCTGTTCCAATTCCCTTTGTATTATTAACACACGAATTGGTTTTATGCAAAGAAAAAAGCGGAAGGGCGTTTGCTTCATTTGGTCATGACCTGCAAGAAGTCCCGCTTGAATGCCTTCTTCTGCATGCTGATGGCGATCCGGTGTATGATTTTCCCTGGTTCGCTAGGGGTGGGGATTTCTCTGAAATCGGCCACACTTGCTCCTCTGGTCACCGATGTAGCAGATTGCACGACTGCCACGGAACGATCAACAAAAGTTTTCTGGGAGTGTTTCCGAAGCTGGCGACAACCCCCAATACGCGGATGCGGGGATGCAAAAGGGCATAGATCAATGCGACTGCATCATCAATGCCGACATCGGCAAACAACAGCACTTTTTTTCTTATCCATATTCACCCTTCCTTCGATCAGCTGTGTTTACTTTCTTGTCCAAACAAGCTCATGAAGTTGTGCGCCAAACACGCCAATGCCATCATGGCGGTACAGGGCGATGGATGTATTTTGAAATGAATAACATATGACCGCCTATGTCTGTTTCACCCGTCAAAATTTCGGTTGATGCGTCCGTTTCAGCGTTGCTCCCGTACACGGCACCCGTCCATTTATCGACAATTCAGTGAACTACGTGCCAGGAAAAGGTAAAAGATGCAACCAAACGATCTTCTAGGGCGTGTCTGATGAATAGGCCAGTGACTCTCTCATTCGCTTCACTTGTGCATCGGCGCTCCTCGAGAAAAGGTTTTTCCGCCGCTTCTTCCCCACCAACTCGATTTGCCAGACACATCCTAGCAACTGCTCACTCAGCCATGAAAATCGCGGTCATGACTTAGCCCAAGAAAATTACCAATTCAGCCCTAATTAAAGGAAAAGTCTGTTTTCCATCGGTTAAGCGCTTTAATTCATCTTGAAATATCAGAAATCACTCTTCTTTTATTAGAAAAAACAGTGTAATCTATAGATTGATGGGATGAAAAATATGATCCAACCTATCATTTTCTTCACAAAGGAGGGATTTGCCATGAAGATGAAGTTCTCTTTTCTGTTTCGGAACCATGAAGAAACAAGAGATACTGACCGATACACCTTATTCTTACAAAACAACATCATTCCCAACATCTTAGAAGTTGATGGAGTCTCTCACGTCGAGCTTTGCCATTTGGCCCCGTTTACCTTTGCGATGACACAGGATGGCGCCCAAACGGAGCCACAACATGTGCTGCAAATGGACATTTATTATGATAGTGTCATCGACTTCCAGCAAGCGATGAATTCCTTCAATAACGCTTATCTTGTGGATGAAATCGTGAAAGCGTCCGAATACACCGATTTGTATATTTCCTGCATTGTTGACTATACGCCGGAAAACGTTTAATACCTATGACTGAAAGCCATACCTTGGTTCCGCACTTATTTCTTACAAATAGAACAATGGTCTGATCTATATCATATTGAGCAACCTTCGCATACGGCGGCGAAGGTTGCTTCTTTTTGCGCTTTTCTCCCCATTTCCAATCTCACCCATTCATAGAATTTATTAATTAATTACAATAAACAAATCCAAAAAATATTAATTTGAATTTATAATTATATGTATTTCTGATTAAAAAATTGGCTTACTTACGTTCTAAAATAGTATAATTAAAATATTCAATACCTATACATAGAGGTGAGCATTCATCGTGAAGCCGAGTTCTATTGCTATTGTCGGAATTGGAAGTCATTATCCAGGAGCATCCGATTTAAAAGAACTTTGGGAAAACATCCTATCCCGACGCAGGCAATTTCGTGAAATGCCTAAACAACGGTTGCCGCTCGATGAGTATTATGATCAACGAGCTGACGCCCCTGACAAAACATACGGCCGTTTTGCCGCAGTGATTGACGGCTTTTCATTTGATTGGGCTAAGCGACGCATTCCTAAGACCACTTACGAAGGTTCCGATATTGTACATTGGCTGGCATTAGAGGTAGCCTCACAGGCATTGGCCGACGCAGGGTACACCCGAGACAAGATCCCCAAAGACAAGACGGGGGTCATCGTGGGCAACACCTTGACCGGCGAGTTCACCCGCGCCAACACCTTGCGGCTCCGCTGGCCGTATGTCCGCAAGACCCTTCGGGCTGCCGGCAAGTCCCAAGGTTTATCCGACGCGATGATTAAACAATTGGAACAACAGATGGAGAGCATCTATAAGTCGGCTTTCCCGCCTGTCACGGAAGATACACTGGCTGGCGGATTGTCCAACACCATCGCCGGAAGAATATGCAACTATTACGATCTGCACGGCGGCGGTTATGTAGTTGACGGCGCATGCTCCTCTTCCTTGCTGGCTGTGGCCACGGCTGCCGGAAAATTGGCGAACGGCGAGCTGGATCTGGCATTGGCCGGCGGAGTGGACATCAGCCTAGACCCATTGGAAGTGGTAGGTTTCGCCAAAGCTGGCGCATTGACCAAAAACGATATGAATGTGTATGACCGCCGATCCAGCGGTTTCATTCCAGGTGAAGGCTGTGGCTTCATCATGATGAAACGGTTGGAAGACGCCAAGCGGGATGGCGATTATATTTACGCGGTCATCCAAGGGTGGGGCATCTCTTCCGACGGCAAAGGCGGCATCACTGCCCCCAAAGCGGAAGGACAAGCCCTAGCTCTGCTTCGCGCATACGAGATGGCCGGTTATTCTCCGCATGAACTGGATTTCGTGGAAGGACACGGCACCGGTACCGTACTTGGCGACCGCATTGAATTGCAAGCAATCAACCAGGCACGAGAAGCATATGGAGAACCGCAGGCGCGCTCTTGTGGTGTCACCTCCTTCAAATCTTTGGTCGGCCACACCAAAGCGGCTGCCGGCATCGGCGGACTGATTAAGGCCGTTTTGTGCGTGAACCAACGCGTACTCGCACCGACGGCCGCTTGCCATGAACCAAATGACATTTTCCAAACCTCTGCGCAGAGTATCTATCCTATCCTGCAGGGGGAAATCCGCGCGCCAGAAGAACGCCTTCGCGCCGGGGTTTCAGCGATGGGCTTTGGCGGCATCAATTGCCATGTCACATTGGAGTCGGCCGATTTGCCCAAGCCAGAGCTCAAACCGGAGCTTGACGAGAGAGCATTGCTCGTTTCCAATCAGGACACGGAGCTGTTTGTATTTGCCGCTGACGACAAAGAGGACTTGCTGTCTCAAATCAAAGAGGCCCAACAGCTTGCGGCTGGCATCAGTATCGCAGAGTTGGCCGATTTGGCCCATCTGCTTGCCGAGCGGGTCAAGCCGAATGCCAAGGTTCGTGCTGCACTGATCGCCGACCATCCCGACCGTCTAGCAGAACAACTGGCCTTTGTGTCGGATAAGCTGGAACACGCTTTCCCTGCAAAAGGGGAAGTGTTCACTGACATGGATAAGCAGGTCTGGATCAGCAATCAAGTAAGTCGGCACCGCGTCGGATTCTTGTTCCCAGGCCAGGGTTCGCAAAAACTGAACATGGCCCGACTGCTGGTAGAACGCTTCCCTTGGGCGCGAGAAATCGCCGAGCGGGCATGGGAAGCCGCTCCAAAGGCGCAGAAAACGATGTTCCGTCCCCTCGACCGGGCGCGGGATCGCGAGGAACTGAACACATGGTTCAAAGAACTAAGCCAGACAGAAGTGGCTCAACCAGCCATTTGCTTGGCATCTACACTGTGGCGCGCATTTTTGGAGAAGTTGGGCATCCAGCCCCAATTCACTGCCGGACACAGCTTAGGCGAGCTGACAGCCTTAAACACTGCGGGAGCTTATGATGAAGCGACGCTGTTCCGCCTAGCAGCAGCCCGGGGCAAAGCGATGTCCGCTCCGGCGGAAGAGGCAGGAACGATGGCCAGCCTGCGTTGTGGTCGGCAAGAAGCGGAGGCGCTGTTGGCTGATGTGCCGGGTTACGTGGTAATCGCCAACCTCAACAGCCCGTCGCAAACTGTGATATCCGGTGAAAAAGAAGCTGTCGCCGAAGTGGTGGCTCGGGCGCAAGCACGCCAGATTCAAGCGATCCCACTGTCCGTGTCCAATGCTTTCCATTCCAAATTGGTCGGACAAGCGTCTCTCTCGTTGCGTAAACAAGCTCCGTTGCCTGCGGATCCGGTGGCGTTGTCTGTTCCATTCATTTCTGGCATTGACGGCGAGCGGATGGACACGCTTGCAGACGGAAACGATTATTTCGCCAAGCAGATCGTGGAAAAAGTGAATTTTGTCTCCCTGCTTTCCGCAGTAAAAAACCAATGCGATTTGTTGGTGGAAGTGGGTCCTGGACGGGTGCTGACGGGATTGGTGGCTGAGAGTTCCATCAACCTGCCCTGCTTCCCTGTCGAATCAGCGCCGGGCAAACTGCAAGATCTGCATCGCTTTTTGGCGGCGTATTTTACACACGGCGGAGACGTGCAATGGGCATGGTTGTATGCCAATCGCCTGATCCGTCCGTTTGTACCAGTTGCTGAGAAAGCATTTATTGTGAATCCTTGTGAAAATCCATTAACCATTCCCGAGTCCCCATTCAGCGGAACGGCTAACGTATCTCTGCCGGAGCCATCCGACCTGCCTCCAGGGGTGTGGGAAAGATATCTGGAAGAACGAGGGGCCTTTTTGTACGATGTGATTCAAGCTGATCTCAAACATATGCGCCTGACGCCCTCTTCTGGGCAACAAACCGGGCATGCGCCGACGCCGTCCATCGTTCGGCCGACGCCATCATCCGCACAGCCCGCGGCACCATCGACAAACGCCCCATCTGTCACTCAAGCGGCAATCCAATTGGCCGCAAAACAAACGGGGTATCCGTCCGCATCGATCACTCTCAATCATCGGCTGTTGGATGATTTGAACCTAGATTCAATCAAATCAGCGGAATTCGTCTCTTCCCTGGCGCAACAGTTTGCGGTCGCTGACAAAATCGATCCCGGCGATTTCGCCAATGCCACCTTGGCGGAAGTGTGCCAAGCGCTGGAAACGCACATCGCTCCAGCCGCGAACCGAAACGGGCTACCGGACGTATCCCAAACTTTGTTGCAGTTGGCCGCCCAACTGACCGGTTATCCGGCTGATTCGATTCGCATGGACATGCGTTTGTTGGATGATTTGAACCTGGATTCGATCAAATCGGCGGAGCTCGTCTCTTCCCTAGCACAACAATTTGCGGTCGCTGATAAAATCGATCCTAGCGATTTCGCCAATGCCACGTTAGCGGAAGTGTGCCAAGCGCTGGAGACGCACATCGCCCCAGCCGCAAACCGAAACGGGCTACCGGACGTCTCGCAAACCGTGTTGCAAATGGCCGCCCAACTGACTGGATATCCGGCTGATTCCATTCACATGGACATGCGCTTGTTGGATGATTTGAACTTGGATTCGATCAAGTCGGCGGAGCTCGTCTCCTCCCTAGCACAACAATTTGCGGTCGCCGACAAAGTGGATCCCAGCGATTTTGCCAATGCCACTTTGGCAGAAGTGTGCCAAGCACTGGAACCACATGTCGCGCCGAGTGGCCAAGAAACCGGGAAGCTTGACGCCGCCCATTCTTTGTTGCACTGGGCTGCCCAACTGACCGGATATCCGGCTGATTCCATTCACATGGATATGCGCTTGTTGGATGATTTGAATTTAGACTCCATCAAATCGGCCGAATTAGTGAGCCATGTGGCTAAAGAAATGGGCGTAGAGGAAAAAGTGGACCCGAGCGATTTCGCTAACGCTACCTTGAGAGAGATCGAACAAGCTCTCACT
Organism: Laceyella sediminis; assembly: GCF_003003125.1. Classification (GTDB taxonomy): domain Bacteria; phylum Bacillota; class Bacilli; order Thermoactinomycetales; family Thermoactinomycetaceae; genus Laceyella; species Laceyella tengchongensis. Next base: position 63,804 of record NZ_PVTZ01000007.1, read on the forward strand.
CCGGCGCCAGTTCAGCAACCTGTTGCTTCCCCTGTTCCGGCACCGGTTCAATCAGAGCATGGGGAGCGCGCTTGGGTGCGCAACTTTGTTATCAATTATGTCGAAGCACCGCGCCACAATTCAGCTCCTCTCTCCTTCTCGGAGACGACACGCTTCTTGATTGTCGCAGAACCATCGGAGCAAGCTTGGGCGCAAGCACTGGCCGCGGAATTGTCCAGCCACCAGGTGCCAGTAGAGCTGTCCACCTTGGCAGAATTGTCCGCGCAAAAGCAAGCGCGGCAGGAAGAAATCAGCCATGCCGTGGTCATTTTGCCGCAAGCGGATGGCAAAGAAGAATTGACGGAGATGGTCAAACGGTTGCAATGCGTGATCACCCCCGGCAACGGACTAAGCTACCGGACATCGATCAGCTATATCCAATACGGCGGTGGCCTGTTTGGAAGCGGCACGGAACCGATTCAGTTGGCTACCTGCACCGCTAACTCTTTTGCCGCCAGCCTTCACATGGAACGCCCACACGCCGCCATTCGAGTGATTGACTTGAGCCCGGCGTTATCTCCTGTGACCATGGCGAAACCGATTTTGGAAGAAATCATGGCAGCTGAAACGTTTGTTTCCGTCGGTTATGATCAAAACGGAATCAGACGCGTTCCGCAATCTGTCGTTCAACAGCCTCATACCTACCCTGCCCGCGCTATCACCTGGACTGGTGAGGATGTGGTGCTGGTAACCGGTGGGGCCAAAGGAATTACGGCGGAGTGTGCATTGGCGGTAGCCCGGGCAACCGGCGTGAAGATGGCATTGGTGGGCCGTTCGGGCGCAGACCATCCGGATGTGCGGCGAACCCTGGCGCGATTCCAGCAATCAGGGTTGATTTGCCGGTATTATGCGTGCGACATGGCCGATCAAGCCGCAGTCGAGCTACTGATCAACCGCGTGCGCGAAGAGCTGGGGCAAGTGACGGGCGTCATCCATGGGGCTGCCTTAATGAAACCGCGACGGGCTGAACAAATCACTCTGGCTGGATTCATGGAAGAGATCGGCCCCAAAGTGTTGGGCGCGTTGCACCTGGTGAAAGCACTCCAATATCAACCGCCCAAGCTATTTGTAGGCATCTCCTCCTTAGCGGGTGTCACCGGTATGGCCGGAAACACTTCCTATGGATTCTCCAACGAAGCGTTGCAATTGATCTTGCGCAGATTTGGCATGGAGCATCCAGAAACCGAAGTGTTATCCGTGGCTTTCAGCGTGTGGGATGAAGTCGGTATGGGTGTGCGGGCCGGTAGCATCGACTTCTTGGAGAAGAAGGGAACCTACGCCATTCCTGTCGCGGAAGGGGTGGGTCGGTTTGTCCATTTGTTCTTGCACGATCCATCCGCCAAACAAGTGATCATCACAGCCAAGCTGGGCGGGTTGGACACTTGGCATCCTCGTCCCGTGCCAAGAGAGCGCTCCTACCGATACATCGGGGACATTCTTTACGATCATCCCGAAGTGGAGCTCATCACCCGGGTTCGCTTAACGTTGGAGCAAGACCCGTATGTGAAAGATCACGTGTACAACGGCACCTATCTGTTCCCTGCCGTATTCGGCCTGGAAGCGATGGCTCAAGCCGTCTCTTATGTCACTGGCATCGTTGATTTCAGCCATGCCCAAATTGAGGACATTCGCTTCTCCTTGCCGATCACGCTCGATCCGCGCACCGGGGCGCTGATAGAAATCCGCGCGGAAGTATTGGAAGACGGGCGGGTTAAAACGGAAATTCGTACGGAAAAGAATGGGTTTGCTAAACCTTACTTCACGGCGACATTTGCGTTCCCTGCTGAGCGCGAGGCGATCATGGAACCCATCACCTTCCCAGCGCAGGCATTGCCCATCGATCCAAAAACCGATCTATACGGGCCGCTCCTGTTCCAAGGTCCCTCCTTCCATCGGTTGGCGGATGTATACGAAGCGGCGCACGATCCGGAGCAAAAAACCGGTCATTGCTTGTTCACCGCTCAAACTAGCGACGGGGAATATGTGCTCGGTGATCCTTACTTCCACGATGCCTTGTTGCAATCTGCGCGAATCATCACGCCGCAAGACTTGTGCTTGCCTGTGAAAATCGATTCCTTCCAACACCTGGGACAGAGTCTGGCCGGGTCAGGAATACGACGCGCGGTAACAAAGCTACAACAGCAAACAGACACTTCCTACACCTACATGGTAGATGTATTGGATGAACACAACCGAGTCATCCAGCGCCTGAACGGCTACCAAGTGCACTTGATGGAGCGCTTCCCAGAACTGCCGACGGCAAATGAGCTTTGCTCACCGGCTTACATCGATGAACAGCGGTTAGCGAAGGCGATTCAGTCTCATGCGGACACGCTGGAGGTGGATGTTCCGGTCATCACGCTCACCCATTGTCCCGGCATTCATCAACAACCGCGCGAAATGCGCCATGAGAAGCTCCTGCCGTTGTATAAACGAGCAATCGCCTTGGCCGGTGGAGACGAAGCATATCCGCTTACTTGGGATGAAAACGGCAAACCTCATGTGACAGGGCAAAACGGGTCAGCTGTCCGTTTCCATGTTTCGTTCTCCCATGACGACGAAATCTCCATCTGCACCGTCGGTCAAGGGGAGCAAGGTTGTGACATTCTGCCGATCGACGACAAACGGGGCGAAGAAGAATGGCACCGCCTGCTGACAAGCAATCACCATCCGCTATTACAAGCGCTGATAGCGCACGGTGATTCAGTCTCACTGGCTGGCAGCCGCATCTGGAGCGCCCGAGAGGCAGCCGAAAAGGCCAGCGGGGAAAAAGTGCGACATGTTGAAATCGGACAGCGAGCCGACGAAGCGGTATTGTTGCGCGCGATCACAGACACCGCCGAGCTGACTGTCCTCACTTTGCCGGTCCAATTGTCACTACCGGCGAAGCGAATGGTGGCCGTCGTCATCGTCTGTCAGCGGGAGGAAAAAGACACCGCACCATCCTTCGGTGAGTTTCATCCCGAACATGGCTTTGTCTATCGCTTCCCGCTCACATTCAAAGATGCGGCCACGTTGAGCCGGAAAGTGAGCCTCACCCGCTTCGCCGAATGGATGGGCAAAGTCAGGGAGTTATCCCTCTCTACTGTCCAGAGTCGGATCACGGAGCAGTTTGCCTCCGGTAAATGGGGCATGGTGACCAATTTCGCCCAAACAGAAATTGTGGGCGAGGCCTCATCCGATGATGTGATTGAAGTTCACTTGCAAATCGATCATATCCAGGACAACCAATACATGGAGTTGGTGTACTACTGGTACAAAGTGTCTCCGAATGGAGCATTAGAACTGATCGCGACCAGCCGACAAGGGTTGACGTGGGTGGAAATCATCGGCCACGGCGTGGTTCGCCCCGCTCCGTTCCCTGACTACTACGCGCAATTCTTGCGGGAGAAATTGACGGTCATGGGGCATAACGGCCCAGCCACCCGCACAGAAACGCTTTTGTCCAAGGAATTGTTGGGACCAGTGGTGTTCACCGCTCAGTCAGGGCCGGCTAATCGCTGGGTGTTGCAAACGGGCACCTTTGAAACTTGCTTAGAAGAGTCCAATCTTGTCGGCAATGTGTACTTCTCTAACTATACCGTGTGGCAAAACCGGGTGCGCGACCGCTTCTTCCACTCCCTAGCACCGGAATTATTCCAAGGGACGGGAGAACATGGAGAGTGGGTGCCGCTGAACAACAAAGTGCACCACTTGCGGGAAGCGATGCCGTTTGACACGATTGAAGTGCACATGTCCTTGGTCAAACGATATCAATCCGGATTGAGCCTGTTTTTTGAATACTACAGGCTAGACGAAAACGGCCAAAGACATAAGCTGGCATACGGAGAGCAAGAAATTGCTTGGATGACGCGGGATGAACAGGGCAAACCGCAACCGGCCCCCATTCCCGAAGCATTTGATAAAGCCCTGTCGCAAAAACCTGTAGGGATCCTGTCCTAACGGGCATCCATCCTAAACAAGGGGTTGGCATCTGGCCAACCCCTTTTGTTGTTGCCCCTAGCAAGCTCGGCAGTTATGATGCATCTATTCTTTTGACATCCGCCGAACGATGCTAGATAATTAGAAGAAACATAAAAGCCGATGAGGAGGTGAATGCGGATGTGGTTTGAGTTCCACGAGATGATCCCGATGCTGGTATCCATCAGCATCATCTTGACCCTTTTATGCGCATTCAAACTGATCCGGGCTGGCCGGGACCAAATGGTGAAGCGAATCCTCTTCACCGCGCCGACGCCCCCACGCGAAACAAAGCGCAAACGGCAATGGCTGACGCGTAGCATAAAAAGGCGAGAAGGGCCTGAAGATGATGAGGATCATGTTCCCCCCGTTTTCAGCATGACCATGCTATATGAAAACCGAGGGGGAACACCTTATGAAAAAATCATCTGCATTCACGTTCATCAGGCGCTTTGGCGCCATGCTACTCCTAGCCGCGGCGCTGCTGTTGTTGGGCGGATGCCAAGCGCCTGACGCCCACGAGCCGGGTTGGTTCGCGGGCCTCTTGGCCGGGCCTTTTTCCGACTTGATCAAGATGGTTGCCGGGTTGTTTGGTGACAATTACGACTTGTCCATCATCGTGATCACTCTCTTGATCAGACTGGCGCTATTGCCAATCATGCTGAAACAGCGCCGCGACCAGCTAGCGATGAACGAAAAGATGCGTCTCATACAACCTGAACTGCAAAAACTTCAGGAAAAGTACGGTGACAAGCCACACGATGCCAAAGCGCAACAACAGATGCAACAGGAAATGATGCAACTGTACAAAAAGCACGATTTCAATCCCGTGGCGGCGTTTGGCTGTTTGCCCATCCTTGTCCAATTGCCTATTCTGATGGGTTTTTACTATGCGATCATCGGCTCACCTGACATCGCTACACATTCCTTTCTTTGGTTCAACTTGGGACAAAGCGATACCGTCATGCCGATCATTGCCATACTGGTCTCCTTATTGAACGTCAAGGTATCTGAGATCGGCTCATTGCCTCGTCAGCAAAAGACGTTGACCATGCTGAGTTATCTCTCTCCTGTATTCATCGGGCTAATCTCCTTTAACGCCCCGGCGGTATTGCCTTTGTACTGGTCCGTGAGCGGGTTGTTTCTGATCTTTCAACACCTTCTTGCGCAGCGAATGTACAAAGCAAACAGCGCTACGACGGTCGTAAGCGAATGATCATATCTAGCACGCCCCCTCAATGTAGGGGGCTTCTTTGTTGCCCTCCTTTCATCCACATCAGCTAAACACAAATAACATTTGACAGAATGTAGAATGATTTATATAAACGAAATAGCTATCCTATCATCGACCATGACGAGGTGGAAAGGGTATTGAATTTGGATAATCATCTGTGTTTCACCATTTATGCCTGTTTTCGCGAGATCAGCCGATTGTACCGCCACATTCTCGATCCCTTGGGCATCACATACACTCAGTATTTGGCGTTGCTGGTTTTATGGGAACAAGACGGATTAACGCTGAAAGAGCTGGGGCAGCGGTTGTACCTCGATTCCGGCACCTTAACCCCGCTCATGAAAAAGTTGGAGACCATGGGATTGGTCACACGAAAACGTTCAACTGAAGATGAGCGGAAAGTATTGATCCACCTGACCGATGCGGGGAGGAAACTCAAAGAAGACGCCTGCCGGATTCCAGAACAGCTTGTCCAACAAAACGAAATCTCTCCTGAAGAACTGTCCCAATTGATGCAGGAAGCACGACATTTATTCGACCGCTTGCAGAAAGTCACCCGGGGGTTACATCACGACTCCTGAGGCAGGTTCATTCGTATACCTTGGCGCACGATAGCATAAAGCTCCCGACCGCAACCCGATTTCCCCTCAACATACACAAGCGCGTCCCAGCATGCATCTGGGACGCGCTTGTGTGTTCATTTATTCACTTAGCGATTGGCCGCCCCTTTGGTTGGGGTTGCGTCTTGGGTTGCGGCCCAATCCCCACCATCCGGCGAGCGGTACCATGAGCGATCATAACCGGTGGAACCATAGTGGTACCGATCGATGATTGCCCCATTGGGTGCTCTCAACGTAACATCATCTCCACCGCTATTGTTGAAGTAGTTATTTGTTTCCCATACAAAATAACCTTTGGCGGGAATGGACGTGCCACTCGGGATCACATACGGAGCTCCACCGCCGTCAACCACATCGTCAATCACATAACCGGACAGGTCGATTGTAGAAGAAGTGGGATTGTATATCTCCACAAACTCGTTGGTAAATGTGCTGGAAGGAGCAGGCAACACTTCGTTGATAACTAAGTTGCCCGCAGGTGTCCCTCCGTTGTTCGACTTGGTGTAACCCGCTGCTTTCGCATCCGCTTCACTGAAGAAAAACACCCGCTTCTCAATGGGCACTTGCTTATAGTCGGCCGGCGCTACATACTTCTTCGTGCTGTAATCACCCACGAATTTGTCTTGAGGTTGCCCAGAGATCCGATCGCGGAATTCAAACGGCAGTTCCTTGATCGGGTTGGCGGTGCTCCACATCCCGCGCCCATTCTGCTTCGCTTCGAGATACGCATTTTGGTATTCGCTGAAGTGCAACAGGTTGGGCCAAATATAATAAGTAACGGCATGTCCTTGACGCACCATCTCTTTGTTCACGTCTAAGCTACCTTTGTGGAGATGAGCCAACAAGCGCCCATAAGCATCTGTTTCTTCCACGTCCGTCTCCACTGTCACTTTGGTTCCGCTGGGAAGGAGTTGGGCCAAGTAATTCTTGGCGTTGGTGCCCCAGGGTTCTTGGGACGCGCCTTGATAGTTGGTTTCCGGGGTATCGATGGACAACATGCGCACCTTATTCGTGCCCTTGATGGTCTCTTTCAAATAAACCGTATCCCCATCCACCACACGGTCCACTGTCGCAGTGTACGTGGCCGCCTTCGATGAGGGGGCAAAGACTGAAATACTCGCTCCAATAGCAATCGCAATGATACCGAAAAGCACGGGCAAGCGCTTTTTCATGATGTGAACCTCCTCTTAGAAGTTAAGCACTTACTTTTTCATTTATACCACAAATATATTTCGTTTTTTATAAATATTCTTTGCTGTTATTATACGTTTCTACTAATTTGACAAAAGCACGCCCTTGGCATCACTTGTTGCCCTTCAAGCTGGTTTAGGCTAAGCCCGAGCACCCCCAATATCATATAAAGTGCCGACAACCTCCTCACTCCAAAAAGTAAGGCTGTCGACCCGGTTCAGAGTCAACAGCCTTTTTTCGATTTCTTCTTCCTAAGGTAAGCTTATCAGTCAATCAAGCTTTTCAGATACGATTCCACCGTGGCATTCACCGTTGTGGTGTTGCCGATCAAGTAGAACACATCACGCTTGGTGATGCTTGGCACCGTCTTCTCCAGATAAGATTTCACCATGGGATCCAATTTGTCCCGATAGGTGAGCAACATCGGGGAATAGATGCTAGCCGCCATCGGGCTTCCGGAGATGGCGTCTGGGAAATCCAGTCCGGTGGCAAAGACGATGTTGCTGGGATCCATCAAGCCGTATTGTTCATCATAGAAGTAGTTGGCGATGTTCACACCCACTTCAAAACGGTTGGCTCCGCTGATGCGATCAACCACGCCGCCGAAGGACTGGAGTTTATTTTTCACTGTGTCGGACACGGTACTCGGTCCGCCGACAATGATGAAGTTTTTAATGCCGTTGGCTTTGATGTAAGTCTCGATAGAAGCCGGAATGGAGTTGGTCGACACTTCCAAGATCGGCAAAGGAATTTGGCCGGCCGGGCTGGATGCGGACAAGGCGTCAGGATAGTTCAACCCGCTGGCAATGATAGCTGTATCGGTTTCAAAACCATCTGCTTTGATCCGGGACGCGATGTTGGCGGAAACCACGAAGCGGTCTGCACCAGCGATCCGTTCCACAGTCATACCCATGTTTCTCAATGTGTTTTCCACTGCAGTGGACACCGACCCAGTTCCGCCCAAGATGATGGCGCGGGACGGTTGCAACCGTTTGATCTCCGCAGTAATTGGTGCAGGCAAGGCATTTGTGGTGGTAAGGAGCATCGGCGCAAAGTTCAACGCCGCCAGCGGCCCACCTGCCAAGGCATCCGTATACAAATCCCCACGCGCGAGCACAATCGTATCCGCACCATAAGGGAATGCCTCCTTGCTCACGTTAGCCGACACCGCATAGCGATCAGCACCGGCAATACGCTTCAACCCTGGAGCAGTCACCGTATGGCTTTGCACCACCATGTTGCCTGTCGCCGTGGTTGCCCCCAAATCCACCCCGTGGTAACCGGTGGAAACCGTAATTTGCTTGTTGAAGCTGGTGCTGTTGAACAAGATGTCATCCGAACCGTCTAGCGCATAAAAAGTGTTGCTGGCATTCGTAGCGCTTCCGCTCAGTGTCAAAGCCGTGGTATTCTTCGGCAAACGATGATCGATGGTTTTTGGGCTGGTCACATTCAGCGTTGGCAACTGGGTGTCCATCTCCATGGTGACACCGCTGACGCTCAAGCTGTAGCTAACCGGCGCATCGGACATGCTGAAGACTACAAAGTGGTAGGTGCCCGCCGTCAATGTATCTCCAGAGAAGAATTCATTGCCGGTCTCTTCGTTCACGACAACATATCCGTAATCATCCGATGCCGGCTCGGTGACGTTTAAGGTACCGCCTTTCGTCACCTGCATTTTGTAAGAGTGAAAATTGCTCGGCTTCAGGGTGTTAGCCACCGTGACTTGCGTTACGGCCGTCATGGCGCGCACGGTTTTCTGAGAGAAAGAACTCGTTTTTTCCTGTTTATAAGTTTCTAGTTTATGAATGGTTTTGAGACGCAAAGAATTTACCATTTCATCAGCCAGGTTCACCTTTTTGCTTGGTGCGGCATCAGTCAACGCCGGTTGCACAAGCAAGGAACCGATTACAGCTGTGGCTAGGACGCCTGTAAAAAACTTTTTCTTCAAGCGAAAATCCCCTTTCCAGTCAATCATAAACTGCATCCACTATATTCATTCGCATGTTCATTTCAATTTGGGACACTGTTTCACCAAAAATTTGTGACAAAATATAGCGGGAATGACACTGATGAAACACGCCGTTTTTCGCACATTTCAGCTCTCTGATCACTGAACAATAATAGTTATTTAACGATAATAATTCTAATTTGATATTGACAATAATTATCACTGTTTGTTATCTTGATATTACACCGGTAAACAAGGAGGCATCGCCATGATTCAACGGCAAGTGGGACTCCCGGCACCATCATTCACACTAGAAAGTGTGTCATATGACGATAACATAAAAAAACATTCTCTTGAGGATTACCGAGGACGCTGGTTGATTCTGTTCTTTTACCCGATGGACTTCACTTTTGTCTGCCCCACGGAAATCACTGCCTTAAGCGACCGCCATGAAGAATTGCAAAGCTTGGACTGTGATGTATTGGGTGTGAGCACCGATTCTGTCTACACACACCGAGCCTGGCTCCACACCCCTCAAAGTGACGGCGGTTTGGGAGCGATCGCCTTTCCGCTCGGAGCGGACACAACCCATGAAGTCAGCAGAGCTTACGGCGTTTTGGAAGAAGAACAGGGCGTCGCGCAACGCGGTTTGTTCATTATTGATCCAGACGGGCTTATTCGTTTTCAGATGACCACTGACGGGGATGTCGGTCGCAATGCGGAAGAAGTGTTGCGTGTCCTACAAGCGTTGCAATCAGGCGGGCAATGTGCGGCTAATTGGAAACCAAACAAAAAATGAGGAGGATGACAAACATGCAAAAAAAAACAAATGTGACTGACCAAGTGAAAATCAAATTGGACAATGGAAAATTGGTATTTTCCCTCGGGAGCCAAGTGATCGGCGAAATGCGTGTTTCAGGTGAAAGGCTTGCGCTCTCGCCAACGTACCAACTGGAAAACGGACAGCTGTATCAATTATCAACCAAGCCAGCTACTTCCACCGCTGATTCATATGTCGAGCATTGCGATCTAGGCTGGTGCTAATCGTCAGTACCCCATTTCCTACAGGTCCGCCCTTGTGGCGGGCTTTTTTGCTTTCATATGTAAAAAACATTTGACATCGAGTCGACGAGGCGGTACACTCGAAATGTAAAATATATTTTACATAATTGAAACAGAGGAAGCCTATGGAAAATCAAATCAAAGCTTTGCGAAAAATACATGGCCTGTCGCAAGATGAGTTGGCCAAAGCATGCAATGTCTCACGCCAAACCATTAATGCGATTGAAAACAACAAGTATGACCCCAGCTTGGCCTTGGCGTTCCAATTGGCGGCCGTGCTAGGTGTGACTGTGGACCAATTATTCCAGTTCAAAAAAAGTTGACATCTTGGAGGGATAAGATGAAAAAGCGATTATCACGTTCGCCCATTCTCATCACATTGGTAGGGTTGTTATGTCTGTTGGTCATCGGATTGAACACGGTTGAATATTTGCGTGGCGAACCGTTTGATCAAGGGGATGTCATGACACTCGTCATGCTATTTGTGCTGGCGCTGCACCTGTTCACTTGGGGAACCGATTTCAAAATGGCAAAAGATGAGATGGGGAAACAAATCACCCATCACAGCGCCACCATCAGTTACCATATTTCCGCTCTCGGTTTGTTTGTCTTTTGGATTGTCGATCGGATTGTGTTTATACGAAAAGGGGATTTCGGCAACATCACTTTGTTTGCAGCCTTATGTTTCGTACTGGTTCTACACCCTTTGGTCCAATTTTTTGTGGCGCGTAGATACAGATAATCCCCACCTTCTTAACAACCAATCCCGCTTTCAACCGAAGGCGGGGTTCGTCGCGTTGGCCGTCTAAAGCACAAAACAGCGATGATGCTCAGGCACCATATACGCAAAAAAGCCCCCTCTTCAAGAGAAGGGGGCTTTATCTTTTCATTTAAAACAACGCCAATTGATTGCTTTGCGGCAAACCTTCCAGACACCCCAAGCGATCAAGCACTTCTATCACGGTACTGGACAGGCGCGCCCGCTTTTGCAAGTCATCTTTTGAGAGGAACTCGCCCTCTTTGCGCGCTTCCACGATATTTTGTGCGGCGCTCTCGCCCACGCCGGAAATTGAAGCGAAGGGCGGCACAAGCTCTCCATCGATCACCGTAAATTTCTCCGCTGGCGAACGATAGAGATCCACCGATTTGATCTTGACGCCACGCGCATACATTTCCTGCACCAATTCCAACACCGTCAAGAAAGCCTTCTCCTTGGCTGACGCTTGGAATCCTTTCTCATTGATCTCTTTGATCAAGCGAGACACATGATTATATCCTTTGAGCACCTCTTCGATGTCAAAGTCTTTCGTTTTGGTGGAGAACAAAGCCGCATAAAACTCTGCTGGATAATACACCTTGTACCAACCAATCCGCACCGCCGCAGTCACATAAGCGGCAGCGTGAGCCCGCGGAAACATGTACTTGATCTTCTGGCAGGAACCGATGTACCACTCCGGTACATTGTGTTGCCGCATCAAGTCCGCTTCTTCCTCTGTCACGCCTTTCCCTTTACGCACCTTCTCCATGATTTTGAAGGCCGCTTTGGCTGGCAGGCCCATGCGGATCAGATACAACATGATATCGTCGCGGCAACAGATCGCTTCTGACAGGGTACAGACACCCTCATTGATCAAATCCTGCACGTTTCCTTGCCATACGTCCGTTCCGTGTGACAGCCCGGAAATGCGCACCAGTTCACTAAAGCGTTTGGGTTTGGCATCTTTGAGAATCCCACGGGCAAAGTAAGTGCCAAACTCGGGAATGCCAAGGGTACCGTGTTCAATGCCATTGATATCTTCAGGACTGATCCCCAAACTTTTGGTGCTACGGAACAGTTCAATCACCTTGGGATCACCGAGCGGCACTTTGGTCGGGTCGATTCCCGTCATTTCGTGCAGATAACGCTGGATCGTCGGACCGGTATGCCCCAACAGGTCCAACTTTAAGATTTTCCCGCTAATCGCGTTGTAATCAAAGTGCGTCGTGATCGTGCCCGACTTCATATCATCGGCTGGATGCTGAATCGGGGTAAAGTCGAAGACTTCTTTGTTTTGGGGCACAACCATCAGTCCCCCTGGATGTTGACCCGACGAACGTTTGACCCCAACGCATCCTTGCGCCAGCCGATCCAGCTCCGCTTGCCGCAATGTGATCTCTTTTTGCTCCGCATATTTTTTGGCGTACCCATATCCGGTCTTTTCTTGGACGGTGCCCACCGTCCCCGCGCGGTAAATATAGGCTTTGCCGAACAATTCCTCGGTGTATTGGTGAGCTCGGAGTTGATACTCGCCGTCAAAGTTGAGATCGATATCGGGCGCCTTGTCCCCTTCAAAACCCAGGAAGGTTTCAAAGGGAATGTCGTGTCCGTCTTTCCACAGGTTAGTCCCGCATTTCGGACATTTCTTGTCAGGCAAGTCAAATCCGCTCTCATAAGAGCCATCGGTGATGAACTCACTGTACTGGCAACTCTCGCAACGATAGTGCGGAGGCAACGGATTCACTTCTGAAATGAAGCTCAAGGCCGCGACCAATGAAGAGCCAACCGATCCCCGTGAGCCGACCAAAAACCCGTCTTGGAGCGATTTGTACACGATTTTTTGCGAAATCATGTACAACACGCTAAACCCGTGTTTAATGATCGAACCCAGCTCCCGCTCCAACCGGCTTTTGACGATTTCTGGCAACGGGTCCCCATACCATTCTTTGGCGGTGCGGTAACAAATCTCCGTTAATTCTTCTTCTGCCCCTTCCAACTCAGGGGTAAATGTTTCATCTGGGAACGGCTTGATACCATCGTCGATCTGATCAGCGATTAGCTGGGTGTTGGTGACCACCACTTCCTTCGCTTTCTCCGCCCCCAGATAGGAAAACTCCTCCAACATCTCATCGGTCGTCCGCAAATGCGCCTTTGGCAACGGTAATTGCGGCTTAGCACCGGTCTGGTTCATCGCGATGATCTCACGGAAGATGGCTTCATGCTCGTCCAAGTAATGGCTGTTGGAAGTGGCGACAACGGGCTTGCCCAACCGCTCCCCAATTTCGACCAACAGCCGGTTGGCTTCACGGAGGCGCTCCGGGCTTTCCACCAACCCTTTCTCAACCAGATGCATGTTGTATTCGACTGGTTGGATTTCAAGGTAATCATAAAAGCGGGCGATCTCTTCGACCTCGCTTGGCGCCTTGTTAAGCGCCGCTTCATATAATTCTCCTCGCTCACAGCCGGAACCGATGATCAGCCCTTCCCGGTGTTTCACCAATTCGCTACGCGGAATGCGTGGCACCCGGTAGAAATACTTCAAATGCGACATCGAGATCAGTTTGTACAAATTTTTCATGCCTTCCTGGTTTTTCACCAACAAGATGGCATGAAATGGCCTCATCCGCGTATAATCGGTATCGTTTCGTTGCTCATTCAATTCAGCCAGATTGGTAATGCCTTTTTCTTTGGCCATGAGAAGCATCTTCCACAAGATGTGCCCCGTCGCCTCCGCATCGTAGATGGCCCGGTGGTGTTGCTCCAACTTGACTCCCAGCTTATCAGCCAATGTGTTTAAGCGATGGTTACGCAAGGTCGGAAACAGAAAACGAGCCAACTCAAGCGTGTCCAAAACCGGGTTGGTTACCGGCTTTTCACCGATGCGTTTCACTGCTTCTTGCAAAAAGCCCATGTCAAAGCGAGCATTGTGAGCGACTAAGACACTATCTTCGATAAAGGACAGAAAACGGGCAATCACATCATCGATCTCTGGGGCGTCTGTCAGCATATCATCCGTGATGTGGGTCAGCTCGATAATCTGTTGCGATAGTTTTCTGTGGGGATTGGCGAATTCGGAGAACGTGTCGATAATCTCCCCATTCTTTAACTTGACAGCAGCCAATTCGATAATGACGTCATGCACCGCCGACAACCCGGTGGTCTCCACGTCAAACACCACATAGGTGTCGTCAGCGAGCACCCGGTCGGCCGCATTCATCACCATCGGCACCCCGTCGTCGACCACATTGGCTTCCAATCCGTACAACACTTTAACCCCGTGTTTTTTGCTGGCGTCATAGGCGTCAGGAAACGCTTGTGCCCCACCATGGTCGGTGACTGCCACCGCGCGGTGTCCCCACTTCGCCACACGCTCAATCACCTTGCCTACGTCGGTGATGCCGTCCATGGTGGACATGGAGGTGTGCAAGTGCAACTCCACCCGCTTTTCTTCAGCCGTATCCATCCGCTCAGGGACATGAACCTCCATCAGATCGCTAACCATCATGACCAACTCACGGGAAAACGTGTCAAACTGAACCGAACCGCGCACCTTCAGCCAGTCCCCGTCCTTGATCATGGCAATGATCTGTTCTTGCTCTTTTTCACGGGGAGAAGCGAAAAATTTACAAGCGATGGAATTGGTGTAGTCGGTGATGTTAAACGTCAACAGCTTCCTTCCGCTCTTCAATTCCTTGACTTCCGCTTTGAACACTTTCCCTTTGATCGTCACTTTCCGCTCTTCTTCAGTAATGGAAGCGATCGAAACCGGTTCATCCTGGATCGCATAACCGATCTTCTTCTCCAGCGCTGGGCCAGGTGCGTCAGGCTTTTCTCCCGATTTGGCCTTCTCCGCCCTTTCTTTCTGTTCAGCCAGCGCTTGCGCCACTAGCTGCCGCTCTTCTTGTTGCTTCTTCTCCTGAAAATAGGCGGCTGGCGAAACCTCTAACTCGGGCTTTTCACATACGAAACGCACCCGCAACTCCGCTCCAGTGATACGCTGGTAACAACGGGCGATGTGCCGTTCCAACCCACGTTGCTCCGCCATTTGCAGTGTGGCCGGGTTGGGGAAATCGATGCAGATCACCCCATCTTGAATCCGCCACTCTGTCTGCCCAAACCATGTGGAAGCGGCCGGGGCAACTCTCTCCTGAATCCACCGCTGGATAAAACCCTTGTACATGTTCAATACGGTGTCATGATCTATGTGATCATAGTCAAACAACACGTTGACTTGGATGTGTGGTTGAAAATGTTTTTTAATCCGAACTTGGAACTCCTGCCAGATCCCCGCATCAATCGGTTCTGGCAAGCGGATTCGGATTTTCCAGGCTTGTGCAGCCCGGTCGACCAGGACTTCAGTTATCGTTCCTTCTTTGAATTGTTGGTCTAACCATTCTGTCGGCAATTGGACTTCCTTAAACAAATTCACTAACGCCTCTTGCCCCGTCATCCCCTCACCCCTGATCTTTTCGTTACAAAGACGAGTTTACCAAAAAGTTGAAGTCCCGACTATATCAAAAACCGCTAGAGGCAAATGAAAAAACAGGATATGAGGCAAAGATTTTCCGCCGCCGTGAGTGAACATGGAGGATGGGCTTACCACCAACCCATCCACTCTCTCCATCTCTTAGCAAGCATCAATTCGACGATTGACTGCCCGAAGGTCATTTCCAAATGCGGGTAATCCTTAAATCCCTTCCAATCCCCGCCCCATGCAAAGCCCAGCGCTTTGGCTTCTTGCACGACTTCTTCCCAATCGGGCACCCCGTTCCCATTGCCGTCTTTCTCCACATCCCAACTTAGACGCTTCCGTTTGGGATCATATAACGCAAAATCCACTGCCAGTCCGTAATTGTGGTAGGACTCGCCCCCTTGAGCGTAGGTCACTACCCGCCCCGGCTCCGTCCGGCCTTTGGCATAAAGTTGATCTTGTTTCGCAAATGAGCGGAACCCTTCTGTGATCTGGATGTGAATCCCTCGCTTCCTGCAATTCTCGATCAATTGCTCCTTGGCCTGGGCCACTTGGGGATGCAAACCAGCCACCGAGTACTGTGCCGTCAGCACCCGCCAACAAACGACAATCAACACCACTCCGACTACAACAGCCGCTGTGCCCAGCCAGATGCGCAAACTTCTCTTTTTCATTTGCGCCGCTCCCTCTCATTTCTATAAAAAATTGAACACATCTCGCATCCTTTTCCCAATTTTAACTGAGCCCAATCCTCTCAACAATCGCTTCCAATCAAGGCTCTCTATCGAAAAAAACCGACACAAACGGAAACCTGCTGATGATTGCCACTCGTCACCTGCTAGTTTAATATATATTGTGTGAAATCTGAATTTTTATCAGACTGGGGTGATTGCATGTATCCAGTGGGGGAGTTTCTTAGAAGAAGGGCAGACTTTTCACCCAATCTTGAGGCATTGGTTTCCAATGAAACCCGCATCACCTACCGTGAATATAACCACCGTGTCAATCAAGTGGCCCACTACCTGTTGTCGGAAGGAGTGGAAAAAGGAGAGCGCATCGCCGTGTTATGCGCGACTGACCACCCTTTTTGCACCCTGTTTTACGCGATTGCCAAAGTAGGGGCCATCCTCGTTCCAATCAACTATCGGTTAACGTCTACTGAAATCGATTGGATGGTGGAATCCAGCAAGCCCCGTTTCCTGTTCTATGACGAGGCGTTCTCCAACATCGTTGATTCACTGTCCACCGATATAGAAAAGAAAATCAAAGTCAGCATCGGGGATGAACTCGATCCTTCGTTTGGGCAAATCTTCACCTTTTATCCCGACACGGAACCTTACATAGAGATAGATATGGAAGAAACTTGTGTGATCACGTTTACTTCCGGCACAACTGGCAAACCGAAAGGGGTGTGTACCACCCACGCCAATCTGTACCACGCCACGATGGCCTCCATGTTGGCTACGCAACCCGCTTATGGCAACCGGCAATTGGCCTCGGCCCCTTTGTTTCACATCAGCGGGGTGTGCACAATTTCGGCAGCACCGCTATTCGCCTCCACGCTGGTCTTCATCCCCCACATCCATCCGGCCTATATCTTGGATATGGTGGAAAAAGAAAACATCAACACGCTGTTCGCAGCACCTTCCCTGCTTCACCTGATGTTGCCTCGCTTGCTGAAGTCCGGCCAGGACTTCCCCTCATTGAAAGAAATATACAGCGGCGGCTCTCCCGTTCCCGCATCGCTGATCAAACAATTTGACTCCTTGGGTTATCCGCTCAATGTGGGATATGGAGCAACCGAATGCACCGGGGGTGTGACTTTCTGGCAATCACGCGACATGGATCACATCGGTTCGGTCGGCAAACTTCTCGTGGGCGAAATCAAAATCATCGATCCCGAAACAAACCAAGAGCTGCCGCCAGGGCAAATCGGTGAGATCGTGGTGAAAGGACCTTTTGTGTTCAAAGGATATTGGAACGACTTTGAAGCAACCCGCAACGTGCTAAAAAAAGGATGGTTTCACACCGGAGACGCGGGCAAGATCGATGAGGAAGGATTTTTGTACATTGTTGATCGGTATAAGGACATGATCGCGACGAGCGGCGAAAAGGTGTTTCCCGCGGAAGTGGAAGCTGTGATCAATCAGCTCGACGGCGTGGTAGAAGCGGCAGTGATCGGGGTGCCAGACCCGGTTTGGAGCGAGCTCG
This sequence comes from Laceyella sediminis, assembly GCF_003003125.1. Lineage (GTDB taxonomy): Bacteria > Bacillota > Bacilli > Thermoactinomycetales > Thermoactinomycetaceae > Laceyella > Laceyella tengchongensis. The sequence goes on from NZ_PVTZ01000007.1 coordinate 81,297, forward strand.
CTCGGGCTTATGTGGTAAAAGCGCCCGAGTCGGATCTCACCGAAACCGATGTCCTCGAGCATTGCCACTCCCGTTTGGCCAAGTACAAACTTACCCAAGTGCAATTTATCGATCAATTACCCAAAAACGGCATGGGCAAAGTATTGAAATATGTGTTGCGCAAACAAGCGCGGCAAGAATAAAGCATAGCCGAAAAAGGAGACCTTTTCTCCTCTTTCGGCTATTTCATCTTCCGGTCTTATCATTTTGAATAAACATGGCCGCAAAACATTCTCCACTTACCATCATGACAAAAAAGCGCCATCATCGGCGCGCACTACAAGCCTCTTGAAAATTGCACCACAGGCATGTCCGCTCGTCAGAAGTGGCGGGGAAAGACTCCTCCGGCAAAGGGGCGTTCCGTTCTGGATCAGCGAGTAACTCTCTCATCTCTCGCACACTGGCATGCATCCGCCCTAAGGCCTCATCCATATCTTGTTCAGTGACACCAAACTGTTCGCACTCCCCCGTCAATAAGTATTCAGCGCGTAATTCTATCTGTGACAAAGGAACATGGTAGCATTGGTGTAGATACAAACCATACCACTTGAGTTGCGTAGCATGGGCATCCTCTTTTTCGCCCGTCTTCCAATCGACGACCACCCATTTCTCCCCAACCCGATAAATCCAATCCACTTTGACGTACACCTTCGTCTCTTCCAAAAACCACTTGCTCAAATGTTCTGCCTCTACCGTTTCCGCGGTAGCAGAGCCGCAGCGCTCACGCAGGCTGGTGCTTTGCAAAAGATGGCGGATGCACAGCGGCAACCTCTCTTTCAATTCGGCAACCAGTTCCGCCGGGAGCGTCCCTCCATAATAAAGTTCATGCAACATGGTCCGCCGCGTTGGCGTTTCCCACCATTCCACTGGGTCCCGCGAATCCCGCACGGCTTGGTTTAACAACATGCGCGCGATATGTTGCAATTCCTCCTCCCCCGGCAAAGCGCGTTCCCGCTCCCAACGCTGCAAGGCCACATGAGCAAGGCGGTGCATCACTTCACCGAACACAAGGTTCAATGTACGCAATTGTTTCAGCCGATACAAACGTTTCGCTTCATCGGAGGCCTCCGCCAGCCAACCCGGATAGGAACCGTAGTAGTGGTAATAATACTTACGCTTGCATTCCGTCAACAGATGGTGCCGTGATTGCGACCAAGACCACTCTGGATATGCCGGAATCTGTCCCATCGTCATCCGTCCGCTCCCCGTTTCTTTGTTTATATCACACTGCTAATGCTACATCTTGACGTTTGACCGGGTCAATGGCAAACGGACGGGAATGAAAAAACGCCACCCGTTTGGGGCGGCGGTTTCTTCACACATCAACACGATGGTTTTTACCCTTCTTTTTGTTGGCTACAAACGGCTTACCTTTGCCGGCAGAGCGGTTCTGGTGATGGGGTTTGCCTTTGCTCCAGACACCGCCACGCGAGCCGCCTTTGCCTCTGATCCCTTTCTTTTTTGGGAAAAAGCCGCCACCATCCTCCGAGATTTGCACAGGCGTGGTGTTAGGCTCTTTCGTCAACAGTTTCAATGCCGCGGCAACGACAGTCACGGGGTCGTACTTGTCTAGCAAGTGGTTCGCCCAAGCCGCATAATCGCTATCCGTTTGCCCATCGACCACTTTTGCTAACTGCTCGACAGCGATGCGCTGCTGTTCCAGCAACGCGTCTTTGATGGTCGGAATTTCCGTCCGTGTCATTTTGCGGCGAATCATCTGTTCGATCATCCGCAGATGATCCATTTCACGGCGGGTGACAAAGGTGGTTGCCACACCCGATTTCCCCGCTCTGCCGGTGCGGCCGATCCGGTGTACATAGTTTTCCGCTTCCTGTGGGATGTCAAAGTTGTAAACATGGGTCACACCGCTGATATCCAATCCGCGAGCCGCCACATCCGTAGCCACAAGAATGGAGATCATCCCTTGTTTAAACCGTTGCATGACGGCCGTCCGACGCGCTTGCGAAAGGTCACCGTGCAATCCTTCAGCAAGGTATCCCCGCTTGTTTAGCCCTTCCGCAACCTCATCCACCCGTTTTTTGGTGCGCGCGAAGATCATCGCCAATTCCGGTGCTTGCGTTTCGATCAACCGGCAAAGGGCGTCAAACTTCTGTTTCGGGTGCAATTCAATGTAATATTGTTCAATGCTAGGAATCGTCTCTTCTTTGGCTTTTACTTTAACATGAACTGGTTGGGTCATAAATTTTTCAGCCAACGTTTTGATCGCCGGCGGCATTGTCGCCGAGAACAACAACGTTTGCCTGATGTCAGGCGCTTGTGCCAAAATCGCTTCAATCTCCTCGATAAAGCCCATCTGCAACATTTCGTCGGCTTCATCAATCGCCACCATCCGAAGATCGTTTAAGCGGATGGTTCGCCGGCGCAAATGATCCTGCAATCGTCCTGGCGTGCCCACGACAATATGCGGGCGTTTCTTCAATGAGCGGATTTGCTTGTCAATCTCCTGGCCTCCGTACACCGCCAATGTCCGCACCCGCTTGACCTTGCCCAACCGGTGCAACGCCGCAGCCACTTGCATCGCCAACTCTCGGGTCGGCGTGATGACCAGACCTTGAATCCCGTCCGAATCGAGGGAAACCTTTTCCACGAGCGGGATGCCGAATGCCGCTGTCTTCCCCGTCCCGGTCTGCGCCTGGCCCAATACATCTTGGCCATCCAATGCGAGAGGAATCGTTTTTTCTTGGATCGGAGTCGGCTGGTCAAAGCCCATCCCCTCGACCGCTTTTAACACATCCGGGCTAAGCCCGAAGTCATGAAATGTTTTCAATATCAATAAAGCCCCTTTCAGCTTCCATCACCGAAATCATCCACCCCATTCGATTGATGGAGCTGATGTCTCATTAGCGTGATTTCCAAATAAAATCTTGATAACCCATCCCTGACTTCCTCATTCAGCGGATGAGCCGTTTGAAGAAATGTAAGAATGAATACTCATCATATCATACTGCAAGGAAAATGTATTCCATTTTTCCCATAGAAAAAACCAACCCATTTATTGTCAAGGGTTGGCGTGATATTAGCGGATTATTCACCAATCGGCTTTTTTGTATCTGTGCCGCGCACATCTTTGTGGAACGCGTTCCAAGAATCATTAAATTTCTTCAGATCGCTTTCCAATTGGGTCTGCAATTTCTTGCTTTCGCCTTCCAATTGCTCATAGTTGTCTTCGGCAGGTTCTTTGCCTTGGCCGATCGCCTCATAGTACTTCAGGTTCAGCTCAAACATTTCGATCTCGATGTCTTTCATTTTGAGCTCATTCTCTGTCAAGGTTTGCAAATCAGCCAATGTTTGGTCAGCCATTTTTTTGCGGTTCTCAGACAAGTTGGCTGTTTTGGCTTGAACTGCCGGAATTTGCGCCTTGATCTCCTGCAAACCTTTGCGCTCCTTTTCGGAGCTTTCCTTTTGTTTTTTCAGCAACTCCAATACCTTATTCAGCGCCTCTTTATCCACATTTCCCTTTTGCAAACTGATATTCAACGTGTTGACCGCCGTGTCCATCGCTACATTGTCAACAGAGGCGGACAAGCGATTGCTGAGAGCATTACCTTTATCAACGAGCTTGCTGATTTCCAGCACCACTTTTTCAGCGTCAGCTTGGTCCATGATTGAACAACCTACCAGTGACAATATACTAATAACAAGAACAATGGCTATTCTTTTCATGTGATGAACCCCTTCGCTATATGTGTACAACAAGAAATATCATATCTCTCATCATTAAAATATTCAATATATCTTTTATATATTGGATTAGTTTTATCTTCTAGATTGTTGATCTCGTCCACTTCCCAGCTTGATGGCTGTAGCCACCCGCCACACTGCCTTTTCTAATAACGGTTCAGCTTGGTCGAGCGCCTCTGCCAATGACATGGTCTTATCCACTATGGGTACCAACAATGAGATACCCACATCCGGCAGAGTCACCTGCTCCCCTTCGATTCGGCCAGCAAAGGCGATAACAGGCACGTCCAGCCGTTTAGCCATTCGCCCAATGCTGACGGGCACTTTGCCATAGAAGGATTGGCTGTCAAAACACCCTTCCCCGGTGAAAACCAGATCCACCTCGGCCATTTTCTCCATAAGCCCGCCCTGCGAAGCAATCAAATCAAACCCGCTTTCCCTCCGGCATCCCAAACAAGACAACAAACCGAATCCAATCCCGCCTGCCGCTCCACTCCCCGGTGCTCGCCGCTCATCCCTGCCCGTCACCCGCCACATCACTTCGGCGTAGCGGCTCATCCCCGCTTCATAAGCAGGGATATCCCTGCTTTGCATTCCCTTTTGGGGCCCAAAGACTGACACCGCTCCCTCGGAGCCAAGCAACGGATTCTCCACATCGGTCGCCAAACTCACATCGATTCGTCTGAGCCGGGGATCAAGTCCTGTCAAATCCGCCTGTGCCACCCGCAACAACGAAGCACCGTCACCCATGAGCTCTTCTCCCTTCGAGTCGGTGAAACGCGCCCCCAACGCCCTCAATAACCCCATTCCCCCGTCCACGGTAGCACTGCCGCCCAAGCCTAGGATCAGCCTATCTGCGCCCTGATCCAACGCATGTCGAATCAACAATCCCGTCCCGTAACTCGACGCTCTCGCCGGATCACGCTCCTGTTCGGCAAGAAGCGGCAAGCCAGAGGCAGACGCGGTCTCGATAACAGCCAACCGCTGTTGGGCCACCCACAGATACGAAGCCCACCGCTTTCGGCCCAGAGGATCGGTGACAGGAACATTGATATCCTGTCCGCCAATGATCTCCCGTAGCGCACGAGCCGTCCCTTCTCCTCCGTCTGCCATGGGAAAAGGCACCGTCTCCACATCGGGAAAAACATGCCGCAATCCCCTGTCCATCACTCGTACTGCTTCCACACTGGCCAAAGAACCTTTAAACGAATCAGGAGCAAGTAAAACTCTCATCACGAAATCTCTCCTATCTGAATAATTGACCTGCCGACTCATACATATGAAACAAGAAATGTTTGCGGCGAAAGGAGTTTTCATCATGCAAATCCATGTCGTGGCCAGGGGGCAAACACTGCCTGGCATCGCCGAAGCTTATTCCCTTTCGGCGGATGTGATCGAACAGGCCAATCGCTTGCCCAATCCGCAAGATCTGGTACCTGGGCAAGCGATGGTTATTCCCATTTCAGGGCAATATTATTGGGTACAGCGTGGGGACACCCTTTACAAGATCGGCAGGCGCTTCGGTGTACCCCCATTTAGGCTGGCTCAAATCAACCGTTTGTCCCCGCAAACCCCCTTGCGTATCGGTATGCGGCTTTACATCCCACCAGCAGCCAAACGGCCAGCCGAAATAAACGCTTATATTGAGCCTGACACCCAATTGAGCGAAGCACTCCGCCGGGAAACGGAACAAGTCTCTTCATACCTGACCTACCTTTCTGTCGCCAGTTACCGCGTTCGGCGGGATGGCTCGCTACAAGCCCCAGAAACAAACCAACTGCCCGCCATCGCCCGCCGCAACCGCGTCGCATTGGCGATGGTGATCAGCAACCAAGAAGAAGATCAATTCAGTGAGGAGATTGGGCACATCATCATGAACAACACCGAGGTGCAGGATCGGTTATTGGACAACATCATCGAAACAGCTAACAACGTAGGATACAGTGACATCCACTTCGACTTTGAATTTCTGCCTCCCCCAGATCGCGAGCCATACAACCGCTTTCTCGAAAAAGCAGTCAACCGCCTGCGCCCGCTGGGCTTTACGGTTTCGACGGCTCTCGCTCCCAAGACCAGCAGAGGCCAACGCGGGCAATGGTATGAAGCCCATGATTATCGCTTTCACGGCCGAGTTGCCGACTTTGTGGTACTGATGACCTACGAATGGGGGTACAGTGGTGGCCCTCCCATGGCGGTTTCCCCCATCAACGAAGTGCGCAGGGTAGTTGATTACGCTCTAAGCGAAATGCCTGCAAACAAAATCTCTTTGGGTCAAAATCTATACGGTTATGATTGGACCTTGCCATACCGCCCAGGCAATCCGCCTGCCAGGGGCTTGAGTCCACAACAAGCCATCGCCATCGCCGCCAGGGAAAACGTAGAGATTCAGTATGACCCTGTCGCGCAAGCACCCCACTTCAATTATGTCGACGATGCTGGCAACCGGCATACCGTCTGGTTTGAAGACGCCCGCTCCATCCAGGCCAAAATCAATTTGGTCAAAGAGCTCGGGCTTCGTGGCATCAGCTATTGGCGGCTCGGTCTCGCCTTTCCCCAAAACTGGCTCTTGATCGGCGATCAGTTCCAAGTGGTCAAAAAGCGATAAGCATGCCGCCTTCGCGCCCTAAACGCCATAAAGCCCTGACCTGCACTTATCCGAATATTATTTCTTAATTCAATAGTATTTCTTCGTTATCTATAGCAGGAATGTCCTCCTTAACGCCGTATAGGATAATAGGTCGCTAAAGTAATCGGGAAAAAGGAGGAAGCCATGAAACATAGAAGAGAATTCACTGTCAAAGGCTGGCTGTTTGACCATATCACATTGACATGGCGCGAAGGCGAGCTGTTCGCGGATCGGCCGGACATTTTGGAAGTGATCAAAAACCGGGTAAAGCAATTGGAAGACTTGCGTGCGTTCATCTTATGCCCGGAGACGCGCCGTTTCTATATGGAAAATTACCTCGCAGAGCCCTTGTCCGCTTACCTTGTGCTCAAACATATTCTTGACTCGGTTTACGAAGGCCCAGACAAAAACGAGTTGTTGCGCATGACGGGTTCTTCCTATTATGTCGCCTCACTCACTTGACATCATCAAAAACGCCTCGACAGTTTCGGGGCGTTTTTGCCTTTTGATCCGCCAAAATGACAAAAGCCCTGACCTGCAACAGGTCAAGGCTTGGTTGGTGCTGAGGGTCGGACTCGAACCGACACGGTGGTCACCCACCGCAGGATTTTAAGTCCTGTGCGTCTGCCTATTCCGCCACCCCAGCATGATATCAGCAGGTGGATGAAATTCAATCTAACACGCGTTTGTGGCTAAGTCAAGAACGAATGGGATAACGGCTGTAAAAAAATAAAAACCACATATCCCAATGAATATGTGGTGAGTTTTCGGTATGTAAGATGGTGCCGAAGGTGGGACTCGAACCCACACTCCTTGCGGGAACACGATTTTGAGTCGTGCGCGTCTGCCAATTCCGCCACTTCGGCAACTCGTAACAACGAAATTAAATATAACACAGCTTTACTCGATTGACAACCCTTTTTAAAAAAAATTTTTTTACATGTTGGGCTGGTCATCCTTTGTTGCTTGCCATACCGCTTTGGCCATCTTCTGCCGCGAAAGGGCCAATTCAAACAAAAGACTGTCTGTCGTTAAAAAAAGGTGTTTTGAGCCCCTTTCACCGCAGGTGGGACATTGGACGATGTCCGACTGACTTCCTTGCAACACACCAAAACCCTTGCCGCATTTGGGACACTCACATCGGTCAAGCAGTCGGGCGAACCCCGGCAAATAATTATTCATTAGCTTGCCTCCTGAACAAATCATTCAAATCCGCCTCCGCAAAACATGGCGAATGTCGCTTTCTCCCCCTTCCATCCATGTTTAAAAAGGCATAAGAAAGATTCGCCCATCCGCTTCTAATCTCCTCTTCAAAAAAGAGGATCCGTCGTTTTAAAAAAAGGGTAGGATATAATATAATGAAATAGTTTATCTCTGACAAAATAGCAAAAGATGGCGGAAACCCGCCACTCACACACAACCACCATCCTCGGTGGCCCGGGGAATCGAGCCCCCGTCAAAAACGAATACACACATTAACTAAAATGAGCCGATGAAGCGTAGAATCCGTTTACCGCACTTCTCAGAAAGGGTGACCCCGATCGATGCTGGAACAACTGGCACACAATTTTCCTCTCTGGACATCACTTATCGCCATCACACTGGCCCAACTGCTGAAGGTTCCTTGGAATTACACCATCACCCGCCAGTGGGACTGGAATTGGTCATATAGTTCGGGCGGCATGCCCAGCGGCCATACCTCCGCCGTCACTTCCTTGGCCACTTCCATCGGGTTGACCTCAGGCTGGAACTCACCTGCATTCGCCATTGCCACGATCTTCGGCATCATTGTCATGTATGATGCGACTGGAGTGAGAAGACAAGCCGGCATGCACGCTCAAGTATTGAACCAACTGGTAGAAGACTTCTCGCTTTTGCTCCGCGAGATTCGCCATCTAAATGAAAAACCGTCCTCGGAAACCCGAATCAAATTGAAAGAGATTCTGGGCCACAAACCAATTGAAGTATTCACTGGCGCCTGGTTTGGCACGCTGGTTGCCATTTTGATGTATTTCATTTGGTATTAACAGCCCAACTCAAGAGGAGGCATAGGGAATGAAACGCATCATATCGATCTGTCCGAGTAACACCGAAATGCTTCACTTCTTGGGCTTGCGTGAAGAAGTATGCGGCCTAGACGACTTTTCCGACTGGCCGCATACATGGCAGCATCTGCCCCGGGTGGGACCAGATCTGGACATAGACATTGACAAAGTCAAGGCGTTGCGTCCAGATTTGGTCATCGCCTCCCTCAGCGTACCGGGAATGGAGAAAAACATCACGCAACTTAAACAAGCAGAAATTCCCACCTTGGTTCTCAATCCCAAGACCCTAAAAGATATTGCAGAAGATTTCGTCTATCTTGGCGACGCCCTCGGCATCCCCTCGCAAGGGCGAGCTGCCAAACAACGCTTTTTGCAGGAGATATCCCTCATACAAGCCGCCATTCCACGTCAAACAACCACACCGCGGCTCTATTTTGAGTGGTGGCCCAAACCCGTGTTCACTCCCGGCAGGAAAAGTTGGCTCACGGAACTTTGCCAACTCGTTGGCGCAACCAACATTTATGCCGATCACGACGCCGAAAGCGTGCAAACGGACTGGGGCGACGTGGCCGCACGGCAACCTGACTATGTGTTAGTCACATGGACGGGCGTTCCGCGAGAGCGAATCAAGACCACCTTCTTCACCTCCCGTCCCGCTTGGCAGGGAACCCCCCTGATCGAAAAGGGGAACATACACATCCTGGAAGAAGGATGGTTTTGCCGGCCATCTCCGCGCCTATTGCTCGGCGTCAAACAAGTGGCGCACCTGCTTTATCCTGATCGCTTTCGCGCGCCTGAAGAAGGGGACCCGTATCAAGACACGCGGCTTCGCCCATGAGCGACTGAAGCGCAAAAAAAATCCGAAACCTTGGGTTCCGGATCACTTCGTGCACCAGATCAAAACATGCGATACCCTTTTTGGCGCAACGTCTTGATCGTCCATATGCCACCGATCGCGCCCGCCAAACCCGAGAAAAAGAGAACCGCGTTGACCGCTGTAAATATTTGGTTGACATCTTTACCCACATAAAAGGCGACTCCGAAAAAGATGATCAGTGGAAGCCATGTGGTCTTTAAGATCATGTTTAAAATAAATCCGATTCCAAAAAACAGCACAAAGAGCAGCGGAATGGAAATAATTAACTGGGCGAGATACAAGTTAACCGCCTCCGTCATCATTAAAAATCCTCACTCATTGTACTGAAAATAACCCATTTGGTCAATGCGACCGGAAAATGATGGCGATTTGTTGAAGCCGTTTGCTTCTTTCTCTCTTCTTTCGCTACAATAGGGGTTGGATAAAGCAAAAGGAGGACTTTCATTATGCGTCCACAAGGCAGACCTTCCTTCTCAGGAAGACCAGGGGCACAAACCGGTGAAGAAGCGCCGAAACGCCCAAATCTCCCAACCCAATTTGTCAACTTTACATTCTTCAAAGTAGATCCAGCATGGCGCCGCCTCAGCGACGCAGAACAACAAAAAGGCAAAGAAGAGTTTGCCGCGGTTGTGAAAGAGTTCCAAAACAAACCAGGCATGTTTGTTCTGTCCTATTCGTTGGTGGGAATTCGAGCTGATGCCGAATTCATGCTCTGGCGGATCGCCAACGAATTGGAAACGTTCCAAGAAATGACCAGCCAACTTATGCGAACCGGCTTGGGCAAATACCTAACCATCACATATTCTTATCTCTCCATGACGAAGCGTAGCGTCTACGTAGACAAAATGGACCCTGAACATCAAAATCCCCGCACCCACATCATTCCGGGTCGAAGCAAATATCTGTTCATCTATCCTTTTGTCAAAACGCGCGACTGGTACCAGCTCTCCTTCCCTGCACGTCAAGGGATGATGGACGAGCATATCCAAGTAGGAAGCAAATATCCATCCGTCAAGTTGAACACCACTTACAGCTTCGGTATTGACGACCAAGAGTTTGTGGTCGCGTTTGAAGCGGATGACGCCAAAGACTTCTTAAACCTCGTGCAAGAATTGCGCGAAACCGAAGCAAGCCGTTACACATTGCGTGACGTACCCATGTTCACCTGTATTAACCACGCAGACATCATCGATGCGCTAAACACACTATAAAGCAAAAAGTCCCGGGCTACGGGACTGGACATAATTTATATAACATTGGGAAATTTCTGTATATTATATGTTAACGCGATTTTTTATTACCGCTCCCTTTGCAGGCATAACACGTCTCCGAACCACCTAGGAGCAAGGTGACATAACCGTTTCCCTCACAGTATTTGCAAGTGTCTTTCCTGCCTTTATTCGATCTCAGCATGATCCATCCCCCTTTTTTTACTCTATTTTCCGAATATTATATATGATAATAATAAATAAATAAACACGCAAATGAATTGGTAACCTCTTAAAAACATGGATGTAAGCGATAACAACAAGTAGTTTCTCATTTTTTCAAATAAATACATCAACAAACAAAAAAGAAACCGACCCTTTCAGTTGAAGGGCCGGTGACTGATTACAGCTTTCCTTTGCGCAATACCAATGACAAACCACCCAAAAGATAAAACCAACGCAAATCGATCAGCTTTTTCATGAATGCTGCTGATCCACCCATCAATTTCTTGTTGCCAACCACACCGATCGCTTCTTTGCGGCCAAGAGAGGCAACGGTACCTTTTGGCATATATTTGAACGGCTTCATTTCTCCGCCGCGCAACTTCACAGCCAAGTTTTTGCCCAAGTATTGTCCTTGTTGGGTAGAGATTTGCGCCGTCGGTGGGTATGGGCGCTCATCTTCATTGAACACCAAAGAGCTGTCCCCAATAATGAAGACATTGTCATAACCAGGCGCGCGCAGGTTTTCGTCTACCTTGACGCGGCCGCGCATGGTCTCGATACCCGATTCCTCAACCAATTTGTTACCGCGCACACCTCCGGTCCATACCACGGTGGCCGCTTTGATCTCTTGTCCACCCTTCAAAATGACACCCTCTTCGGTGCATTCTTCGATAGGGGTGCTGATCAAGAATTCGACGCCTTTGCTTTCTAAGTATTTCACTGCATATTCAACCAGCTCTTTGTCGAATCCAGGCAACACGGTCGGCGCAGCTTCCACGTTGACAATACGAACTTTCTCCAACGGAATGTCGTATTCACGGCACAGTTCAGGCATCCGGTCAACCAATTCTCCTACATACTCGATCCCTGTGAAGCCAGCGCCACCCACCACGATGGTGATCAGCTCTTCCTTCTTCTCGAGCGCATACCGCGCAAACATGTATTCCATATGCTCGCGGATCGCGCGCACGCTGGCAATGTTGCGGATGAAGAATGCGTTCTCCATCAGACCTTTGATACCAAAAGTCTCTGGTGCGCTACCCAAGCCCACGACCAAATAATCGTATTTGAGCGGCTCGTTGCTTTCCAATTGGACTTCCTTCTCTTCCAACTTGATCGCCGTCACGCGGTCTTGAATGAAGTTAATCCGTTTCGTATTGATCACGGATGGAATCGAAAGACGCGCATGGTCATGATGGGAAGTACCGGCTGCCGGCTTATGAAGCTCCGTCGTCACATAATGGTAAGAGTTTTGGTTCACCAACGTGATCTCTGCTTCGTTGCTTTTCAATTCTTTCGCCAAGCCTTTTGCTGTCATGAGACCGCCATAGCCTGCACCCAGAATAACAATTTTAGGTACACTCATCATTGATCACATCCATCTACTTGTTATGATTAATTCCTCACAAACTGGGGAAGTCTTACCTTATCGTCCTTATTGAATCATGCCATTGTTTATGATATGATTTTCACGTTCTTTTGGCAAGAGCTTTTTGTTTTCATTCTGTCACACAACCCTCACCATTATCCTCTGTGTATCTGGCTTGGTAATTTTTTATCAATTCGTATAGTCCCCTTCTTTTGGTTTAAGGTATTATATATAGAAACGCATAGAGATTTAATTGCCATATTAAGAATATTGCGGAGGTGTTCACATGACACAACCACACATGGATGCGCAGGTGACTGATATCGCTATTATCGGAGCCGGTCCCGCGGGTTTGTTTGCGGCCTTTTACGCCGGAATGCGCCACGCTTCGGTCAAAGTGATTGAGAGCATGCCCCAAGTGGGCGGCCAGCTCTCCGCACTGTATCCCGAAAAATACATTTATGACGTAGCAGGCTTTCCCCGCGTGATGGCCCAAGAATTGGTCAACAATCTGGTTGAGCAGGCCAAACACTTCAATCCTATTTATTGCTTAGATGAGAAAGTGTTGGAAGTAAATAAAAAAGAGGAACGCTTGTTTGAGATTGTCACGCACAAACAAATTCACCGCGCCAAGTCTGTGATCATCACCGCGGGTTGCGGCGCTTTTGAGCCCCGCAAACTAGGGTTAGCCGGGTCCGAACGATTTGAAAACGCTAACCTCTTCTATTTTGTCAAAGACAAGCAGCAATTCGCCGGTAAAAACGTCTTGATTGCAGGGGGCGGTGATTCCGCAGTAGACTGGGCCCTCATGCTGGAACCAATCGCCAACAGCGTCACCGTGGTGCATCGTCGCGACAAATTCCGTGCCCACGAGCACAGTGTGGAACAGATGAGAAACTCCAGCATCCGCGTCATCACCCCGCGTGAAATCGAAGCCCTGCACGGGGATGACCGCATTGAGCGAGTCACCCTGATTGACAAAAAGAACGGGGTGACCGAAACATTGGAGACGGATGCGTTAATCGTAAGCTACGGATTTGTCTCTTCCCTGGGGCCGATTGCGCAGTGGGGCTTGGAAATCGAAAACGGTGCTATCAAAGTCAACTCCCGCATGGAGACCAACATCCCGGGCATCTATGCCGCCGGTGACATCGCCACCTATCCTGGCAAAGTGAAATTGATTGCCGTGGGCTTTGGTGAAGCGCCCACCGCCGTAAACAACGCCAAACAATACTTAGACCCCGAAGCAAGACTACAACCCGGCCATAGCTCCAACTTGAAATTATAACAAAACTCCCGCGCGCCAGCGGGAGTTTTGCGCTTTATCACTGTCAAGAACAGACTTTTGTGCGTAATGTTCCGTGGTCGCTGATGCGGGATACGGGGAAGTGCATCCGCATCCATATTCTTTCCGAAAACACTTATTTGAGCCCGTCTCGCCCGTTTGGCCACAAGTTGCATGTTTTTCCCACCTAGAGGCAAATTAAATGGCAAAGGAGGATGACCATGCATCCCAAGTCGACATTGTCTTGTCCCGTTTGCAACGGATTCAGCCCTTTTGCCGCCTCATGCCCCACCTGTGGGCAACCACTAGTGGACAACGGCCGATACATGGATCTATTTGGGGATTACAGCCCATATCGTCCCATCGACGACGCCAAACTGACTGATGGGCTCATCGATGCCCGCACCCATCAGTGCCCACACTATACCACTTGCCGACATTGCGGTTATGAAGGAGTCCAACTCATTCAAGAACAGAAGTACTAGCCATGTCTGGCATCAAGTAAGTGTGAAGTAGCGGCGGAAAAAACCTCTTCTCTATTAACGTGTGAAACAAATGAGAAAATGATTTTTCTGCCGCTTGCTTTTTCATCAGACACACTAAAGAGTGAAGCAAATAAAAAACGGCGGAACATTGCCATGATCACCGCCGTGGGCTTTACTCCACCTTTAGGCAATTAACGATGCATACAATGACCATACCGATAGGGCGAAGCACACCAGTATGGCGATCATCACCAAACGCCCTCTTCGCTTCAACCTGTTTTCCCAGTCCGCTTCTTTTTGCGCAAACTTCGTAGCCAAATCAGCCAGCGCTTGTTCCTTTTTCTGTTGCTCGCGAAGTTGATCTTGCAACGATTGCATCGTCGACTCGAGTTGGTTCTGTTTTTCTTCCAGGCGGTTCATGCGTTCTTGCCATTCTGCTTCCACCCCCGCCCTCCACTCAGCTTGCGACTCATCGATCCACTTCTGCAACTCCGCTTTCAATGCGGCCACTTCGGTTGCAAGAGCTTCCTTTGATTCGGCAATCGTCTGATTGGCCAGCGATTCCATTTGGTGAACTTGTTGAACGACAAACCGTCTCGTTTCCCTGTCATCTGTCCGGATCGCTTCACTGATCAGTTGCACATCCCGGTAGACTTCATTCAGTTTGTCCGAAACTGCTTTGGCCGAATGCCTTACAAATTCAGCTTCCCGCAACTGCTCATCCACATCCCGTAGCCGAGCCCACTCGCGTTCACAAGCTTCCAGCCGGTTATGTAACTGTACCATTTCCTCATAGACCTCTTGCAGCTCATCCACCGCATCCCTGCCCTGTTTGCCAAACCGCTCAAACAGTCGCATCCTTCTCTCCCCTTTTTTGCAAAGTGATATCCATCATGATACCAGCGAAAAGCGGTCGTTTTACCTGCAAAAAGTGACCGCGCCATGACACCTGCCCAGGGAAAACAACCCTGCATGCAGTAAAGCTGGCTTTACACATGAATGAAGCCCGCCCCCACCGCGTCGCAGCTTTGCGAAGCAGATGGGGGCGAGCCCATGGTTACAGCGTTATTCTTATGCGATCCTCACAACTGCCGTCAGCAATCACTCGGTTTACCTGCATCGGTCGCAGTACGGAATGAAGAGCCGCAGCCACAGGTGGCGGTAGCATTGGGATTGTCAATACTAAACCCGCCTCCGATCATGGATTCTTTGTAATCAATCACGGTGCCCTTCAGCAAGGGTTGGCTATCTTTGTCGACCAGTATACGCACCCCATGCTGTTCCAGCAACGCATCACCGTCTTGTTTATCTTCATCAAACCCCAGCCCGTAAGAAAATCCGCTACATCCGCCATGTTGCACACTTACGCGCAGAAACAGGGCTTCAGGGTTCTCTTGATCTTGCATCATTTCTTTTACTTTGAAAGCGGCTTGCTCAGTCAACGTAATCATCGGGTGTCCCCTCCTTCTGATACCAGTATACTAAGGAATCACCCCGACGCACAACCAAGCGACTCGCTACATGACCTTATATCTTATATGCTCGTTCGCTTCTTTGGATTGCACCATACTTGACCGAATATGGTACACATTCTCCCTTTTTCGACCAGAACACGACTTTTCCCACATATTGTGCAGGTGATCCAATTCTTGACTGAGTTGATACACCTGCGGATGTCCCAATCCCAAGTCTAGCGCAGCCTTTTCCATCCGCTTACGGACACATTCCATGCGCTCAGCGAGCGAACCACAAAACTCCACGCTAAGCCCTCCTCCCCTTAATCTGACCCAACCCTCTCTAACCTCGAAAAAACAATTTCTCTTTTATAGCGACTGACAAAAAGCAGAACATTAGATGTTCATTTTACAAATTGTTTGATTAAACTTACCATTTAGACAACATGTTGTCAAGGAGACCGACAGGGCAAAACGGTATTTTTACCAATTTGTAAAAAAATGTCAACATTTATTCGCTCTTTGTCGCGGTCAGGGGCTTGCGCACCCCATCCCTTGCTTCTACTCTCATCCACAAACTGGCATGCTCGACAATCAAATGAGTGGAATTTCGACATGATGACCGATTTCTTCCGCTTATTTTCAGCACAAAGTCTTTGTGTTAGAATGGATAGGGGAAATTGCAATCAATTATTTAGGCAATCGAAATAAAGGGGACGGGAGTTGCCAAGCGCATGTGAAGCTTTACGCATTTATGTGCAATTTTTCACAGCTGAGGGTTGCCCATTTCGGTTGCATTTCGGCTCATGACATGCGCTAAGACAGGCGCCCGTGCAAAAAAGTCGCATAGAACTCGAAAGCAGCATGCCTTCCATATGTCGATATGATAAGGTGGAATCATCCTGATTGAATGGAACAATAAAAACTTAAATCAAAAAGATGCGGTTTCGGAAGGAGGACATTGCATGTCACTCATGATCACCCCTACGGACAAAAACTTGATTCCCATCGTGGAAAAGGTACAGCATGGAGAGCGCCTGACCCTTGAAGACGGGTTGACACTGTACCAATCCCCCGATTTGCTCACCATCGGCCAATTGGCTAATGAAGTGAATTTAAAACGGAATGGCGACAAAGTGTACTTTATTCAAAATATGTACATCAACCCAACCAATGTCTGCGAAGCCAAATGTGCATTTTGCGGCTTCCGGCGCGATCCCGGCGCTGAGGGCGCCTACACCATGTCTGCTGACGAAATCTTGGAATACGTAGGCACCCGCTACTCACAAGGGATTCGCGAATTCCATATTGTCGGCGGTCACAATCACACCGTTCCGTTTGACTATTACTTGGAAACCATCTCCATTTTGAAAAAACACTATCCTCATGTCACGATCAAAGCATACACCTCTGCCGAAATCGAGTTTTTCTCACGTCTGACTGGCCGCTCTTACGAAGATGTGCTCAAAGAACTGATCGATGCCGGATTGGACACCTTGCCGGGAGGCGGCGCCGAAATCTTGACTGAGCGCTATCGGCTCAAAATGAGCCCGGACAAAGCCAGCACCGACCAATGGCTGGAAATCCACGGTATCGCCCACCGCTTGGGGTTGAAAACCCACGCCACGATGCTGTACGGCTCGATTGAAACCTTGGAGGAGCGCCTGATTCACATGCTGCGCGTCCGGGATCTGCAAGATCAGACCGGCGGATTTATGGTCTTTATTCCGTTGGCCATGCAACCCCGCAGTGTCAACGCATCGATCAAGCGGCGCACTTCCGCCATGGACGACATGCGCACCATCGCCATCAGCCGTCTGATGCTGGACAACTTCCCGCATATCAAAGCGTACTTCATCAACATCGGCACCCAATTGGCTCAGCTGTCAATGCATTTTGGCTCATCCGATTTGCACGGCACGCTGGTGGAAGAACGCATCAGCCATGCGGCAGGGGCACTGACACAACAAGCGCTTACCCGCGATGAACTCGTCTGGCTTATCCAGGGAGCTAATCGCACCGCCGTGGAACGCGATACGTTCTACAATGAAATCAAAGTCTATGAATAACGCAAAAGGGCACGGAGCATTTAAACTCCGTGCCCTTTTGCGTTTTCGCGTTTAATAACGTACTTCCATCTCATCGATGGCTTCTTTGATCTTGCGGTACAGGTCATCCCCCGTCCCAGCCGCAACCACTTCCCCGTTCACCAAGGCATAAGGACCTTGCGCACAAATGCCACAATTCCCCAAACAACCGTATTCTAGCACATCGATGCCTGGGTCTTGCTCCAATTTATTCTTCACTTCCAGCACTTCCGGCGTGAGGTTGTTTACACAAAACTCCACTAAAGGAATCATCTATCTTCACTCCAATAATATGCTTCACTACATATAAAACATTATACACGTCTTCCTTCGCTTTCCCAACAATCTCGCGTGAAAGGGCAGATAACAAGAAGCTCCCGAGTACTTAGTACCCGAGAGCTTCTTGTTACGGCTGGTTCGATTGTGTGCCAGCCGGCGCCTTGGCAGGCTGCTGGCCAGGAGGGGTCACTCCGGACTTCGCGTCTTCCTTAATCAGTTTCACGCCGAGATCCTTCATCACCTGAATTGTCTTCGCATTACTCCATTGTCGTTCTTCGGTAATCTCATTCGTGAACACCAGCGTCGCCAAGTCATCCAAGATGTCGTGCCCCAACCGCTTGCCGATCTGCTTGCGCGACTCCGTCAGATCAGCCTGCAATGATTGTAAAAATGCTTGGTGCGCGGTGTCCCCTTTATACATCGGCTTGTTGAGAATCGCTTGGATCTTGTTGAATTCACGAGCGGGGTTGGCCAATCTTTCCCCCCATTCCGGACCGAAGACATGATAATGGGAGTGTTCATGCAACAATTCCAGCGATGTAGCGATTTGGTCAAAATCTTGCTTTAAAAAAACCCCGTCATTTTGATTCTTGTTAAGTAGCGTTCCTTTAACCAACTCTTGTCGATAGCGATCAATCGCCTGTTTCTCTTCTGCACTTAGCACCTCGACCCGCCGAAAATCAATCAAAATGTACATGATGAACCCAATCACAAGAAATGGGGTGAGAATGCTGATTAACCGTTTCATCTTCCGTCATGCCTCCACAAAAATTCCATTAGTCTGAGAAGCGGAACGCTCCATCACGCCGGCTATCAAATCCTCCTTCGATCGTGTTTTGACTCCGGTTCACCCGAATCCCCTGCACGCCGCCGTAGAACAGGCTAGCCGGTTTCAACACGATCGTGTACCCTTTTCGTTTCAATTCCGTCTCTACTTCCGGCGGCAAGGCTCTCTCCACATAGATGACGTTTCCTTCAACGATGAAACGCGGTTGGTTGATTGCCGTTTGCATCGGCATATCATACTCTAACAGCCGCAAAATCACTTCCGTCAAAACCGGTGTGATTCTTCTCCCCCCGGCGCTACCGATCCCCAGCACTGGTCGATCGTTCTTGGTGAAGATGGTCGGCGCCGTATAACTGATCGGCTTTTTGCCCAATTGGGCTCGGTTGGGCGAACCTGCCAGGATACTGAAGTTTTTCAGCTGATTGTTAAGGAAAAAGCCGTCCACATAAATACCTGAACCGAAGAAGTTACTGAGCGTGTTGGTGACCGAGACCATCATCCCTTTTTTATCAACAACCACAAAATGGGTCGTGTTGTCATGATCCTCTTTATCAGCCATCGAGTCGACCACTTGTTTGTATTGGAGGGAGATGCGTTCATTGTTGATGTCGGCGGACAAGCGTTTAATATAATCTTTGCTTAACATATCTTCCACCGGGACATTGATAAAATTGGGATCACCAATGTTTCTCATGCGCGCCCCTTGTACGCGTTTTTCCGTTTCTCCGAGCAAATGGATAAAATCAGCCGACAGGTCTTTGGTCTTTTCGACATTGATCTGATCGGCGATGAACAGAGCTTCCGCCAACATCAGCCCTCCGCTCGGCGGTGGGGTTGTCACCATTTCAAAATCATTATACTTCACTTTCAACGGTTCTTTTTTGGTTGCTTGGTAACGTTTTAAGTCACTTGCCTTGACACCCTTAGATGCCAGTTCAATATCCTTGGCGATAATGCCACTGTAAAAAGCATTGGCACCATTTGTTTGAATCGCCTTTAATGTCGCAGCTAACTCTTTTTGTTGCAACAATTGCTTAGGTTGAATCGGTTTGCCGTCCGGATAAAAGTGGGGCATCTGTTTCACATTCATGCGAAATTGGGCATCCCGCAACCGACCGCTTAACAACGCCGTCACCTCAAACCCGCGTTCAGCCAGTTCGACAGAAGGCTGGATCAAGCGATCCATTGGCATCGACCCGTATTCTTTATGCGCCAGCTCCATCCCTTTGACAAACCCGGGCACGCCTACACCATTAGCAGGAATCAACCCGGTGAACGGGGCGGTTTCCCGGTAATCGATCACGATCGGCTTCTGTTTCTTGCTGTACGGATGAATCAACATCGTGCCGCCCCCGCCGATGCCGGAACCAAACGGCTCCACCACGCCCAACGCGTAGCCGACGGCGATGGCAGCGTCAACGGCGTTACCCCCTTGTTCAAGCACTTTCATCCCCACATTCACCGCTTCAGGATGGGCAGCGGCGACGCCATACTTATAATTTTTTTTAGCGGGGATCGTTTGTTCAAACACCTTGGGGTTATATTTATTTCCTTCATACACATAAGCAAATATCATTCCTACCACAACTAGGATGGAAAGAAGGATATGCATGTTTTTATTGCTCACGTTTCTCTCCCTTCCCCTCTTTTCCTGCTGCCTCATTTGCCTGCAGGCTGTCTTCCCTTACCAGACAGCGGAATGATCCGGGATATGTAATCCCCTTCGCGTGTCCATGTCTGGTTCCATTTATCACTGTACATGAATTCCTCTGTCAATTGGTTGAAGATTTTCTCACGCCGGTACACATTCGACCAACTCGTTAGCGGACGGGGCTGCCCTTCGCGAATCACCATGGGGTGAAGTTCCAACTTGGCTTTTTTCCCACCATGCAAGATTTTGTATTGAACCAGCACGCTTTCTCGGGTGCGGGACCAACCTTGGTCAAACACAAAATTGCCAAGACTGTACAAAATCACGCCTTGTTTATACACTTCCACCGGTTCCAACACATGAGGGTGGTGTCCGATCACCACATCTGCGCCGGCATCCACCAAAGCGCGGGCCAAGCCTTGTTGACGTGGATGATAGCCACTGTCATATTCCAAGCCCCAATGCATGTGCACCAAAACAAGATCCGCATTGCTTTTCGCCTTGGCCACCAGAGGGAAGAACACATCTGGGTCCGCCGGCGCAATGCCCGAACGGTCTTTTCGCGCTCGATAATCCCTAGGAATGATATCGGAAAAACCCAATACGGCCACTTTGATGCCATTGACGGTTTGATACGAAATGCGGCTCGCTTCTTTCAAGTCACGTCCAGCGCCCACCGTGTCAATATCTTGCCCGTCAAACGCTCTTAACGTATCCAACAACCCCTGTTTTCCATAGTCCTTGATGTGGTTGTTGGCCAAACTGACTGAAGAAAATTTGGCTTTTTTCAATGCGTTGACCGCTTCTGGCTTCGTGTTGAGATGAATCTGCACATCCGCTTCCGGATATCCTTCGCGGTTGGTGATGGGGTTTTCAAAATTCCCTGTCACATAATCAGATGCCGCAAAATACGGCTTCACGTATTTGAGCAGATGATCATAACCAAACCGCGGAACGATGGCATAGCCGACATACCGGCCGAACATGATGTCACCAACCATGGAGATGGTCAGTACGCTATTGGGATCTTTTTTCACTGACACTTCTTGAGGCCGGTCGGTAGCGTTCAATACGCTGATCAACACCACCGTGAAGACCGTAGCGATCACGGTGTGAACGGTGGCTTTTTTCTTTTGTTTCTTAATGTATCGTTGCAGTTTTTGCCTCCAGGTCAACATTTCTTTCACTTCCTAGAACAATTGATAAACAAACATGATCAGGAACGTGCATCCACTGAGTAGCAACGTGCTGCCCACTGTCGGAACCAATCCCTGCCTTTGGATGGTATTGGCGATCAGCCCCGGAACAATGATTCCAATTCCGCGAAACTCTTGCATTTCAAAAGGTACATAAGGAACAACCATCGGAGCGAACAAGTCAAAAATCAGTTTCAACCCGATCCCTACCATGAGCATCGCAGCAAATTTGCGGCGGCCGTATAAGATGGTAAACCGCGCCACCACTTTCGTCACAATCAAATACGTCAAAAAGCTGATGAGCAATACCGTTCCAACGAAGATGGGCTGATCGAACACGAGGCCCATATACCCCGGAACGATCAAGCCCGCAGGCACGACGCCCACTTTTTCTGCATATAGCAGGCTGAGAACAACGCCGATAATCAAAGAAATGTATAAATCTGAACCGAACAACGAAATCTTCCTCCTAGCTGACAATTTGCGCAACTTTGACCTTTTTCCCGGGGGATTCTTTCTTTTTGTAGGCCCGGTTTCGCTCTTCTTTCGCTTGCTGATTCATGTGCTCAAAAATCTCGCACAACGGTTCGGCGGAACCGTGGATATTGCCAACTCCGTACACCATCCGATTTTGTAGCTTCGGCTTGATGGCCTTCATGATCGCTTCCGTCGGTTGGTCTTCCAAATCCAACAATGTGTTGCATTTAATGAGACCCGCCTGATAGGCCTCCACGATCGGTTGCGTCGTTTGGCCGATCACCACCAACGTATCTATCTGCATGTGCGGCAACACATCCCTAGCAAACTGTTCTGTGCGATCCACCCGGTCCGGACGGCAATTCATCACCACAATGGGATCTTGCGTCGGATAGCCCAGCATTTTGACCCGCTCCCAAATATTCAAGGTGGAAGCCGCGTCATTAGCCGCGAATCCATTCACAAAGTAAGAGGGTGTGTCACTATGTTCCAATGGCAGAATCCGCATGGCACCCGGGTCGGGATGCGCGTTAAGCATGCCACGGAATGCCGTTTCTTCATCAATCCCCACCGCTTCTGCAACCGCTAGCGCCAAAGCGGCGTTCTCAGGAAAGACCATGTAATCAAATTGACGTAAAAATTTCTCGGAAATACGGGAGTTATCGGCAACATGTACTTGTGTTTTACGTTGCCTTGCCACGCGTTTGAAAAAAGGAACATACGGCCCGTCCGACACGATCAAGTGACCGTTGTATGGGATGGTAGCTGTAAAAGCGTCAGCCACTTCGCGCAGGGTAGGTCCCATCACATCCATGTGGTCCTCCAGCACATTTACGATCACCCCAACATTGGCTTGTAACATCTCTTCTTGGAAAATGATCTGATAGTCAGGATTTACCGCCATACATTCACTCACCAGACAGTTGGCTCCCATCCGAGCCGTTTCAGCCACCACCACTTTTTGTTCGCGGATATTGGGACCTTCCAACCGTCTTTTGATCGGCTTCTCTTCATCCTTGTACCAATAAATCATGCGCGCCGCCGTTCCTGTCGTCTTGCCGACTGCGCGGTATCCCGCCTCCACCATCACCCCGGTGATCAGGCGCGTAACGGTCGATTTACCGCGAATCCCGTTGATGTTGATACGCAGCGGAATCGAATCAATATTCTTCTGGTGTTTCCGCTTTTCCCAAATTCCTAAAAATAAAAGAATGCCCATAAATATGGGGATGAGCCACATTCTTCTCATCTCCTATTCAAGAGTTAATCAATCCGTATTGCACCACAACATCTTATATAATAAAGAATTCTAAAAGAGTTGCTACATCTAAAATTTGTCTACATCATGAATCTCCTGCTATATAAAGGAATAACAACCTATCCTACCTGTATTTCTTTATTCGAAGCAATAATAGATTTTGAATCCATCAATATTTACCATTAAAACAATATAATTAATCGAGGCAAATGGTTAAGCATGTGTTCATTCAGCGCTTTGCACAGAGGGGCTCGCCTCCAACTATGGTTGACAATAAAAAAGCTCTGGCCTGATGCCAGAACTTTTTCTCCGGGTTCAACTTAATTGCTTTACCCCCACACGCTCGATTTTTTGACAGATTTCTTTCAATTTGGGGTTTCCTTCCGCTACAATCTCTCCTTCGATGACGACCACCGGATACCAGAGATCTTCATCCAGCACCCGCTTGGCGAACGCCACCGTTTCCGCCGAGCCAACCGGTTCATGGATATCCACGTAGCGCACATCCACTTGTTCACCGTATTTCCTTTTTAAAGCCGCTTCCAGCCAAGACGATGTCTCTTTGGCTGAAGGGAAATTGACGCAACTGGGGCAAATCTGCTCAGCGCCATACACAAATACGGTTATCGTTTTCATTGATGTCAACTCTTTCCCCTGGAAGATTAGGATAAAGCCTGTTCCAAATCCATCAACAAATCTTCTCCGTCTTCCACTCCCACAGAGATACGGATCAATCCATCGGTGATCCCCAGCTCACGCCGCCGTTCGGCAGGAATGGAAGCGTGCGTCATCCGCGCGGGCACGGAAATCAAACTCTCGATCGCTCCCAAGCTTTCAGCTAACACAAAATAACGCGCTTTTTCCATGACTTGGTCAGCCAGTTCCGCACTGCCGACGTCAAAGGAGACGATCCCCCCAAAGCCTCGGGCCTGTTTAGCCGCCACTTCATGTCCTGGATGCTGAGCGAGGCCGGGATAGTACACTTTTTGCACCCGGTCATGCTCGCTTAACCATGTCGCCAGCATGTGGGCGTTTCGTTCATGCTGTTTCATTCGCAAGCCAAGGGTGCGAATCCCACGCATCAATAGCCATGAATCTTGCGGGCCGAGAATGCCGCCGATCGAATTTTGCAGAAAATGCAGCTCTTCCCCCAATTGCGCGTCTTTGGTCACAATGATGCCAGCTACCACATCGCTGTGGCCACCCAAATACTTGGTGGCACTGTGAATCACCACGTCAGCCCCCAGGTCGAGCGGGTTTTGCCAATAGGGGGTGAGGAATGTGTTGTCCACGGCCAACAAAGCGCCTGCTTCCCGCGCAATGTGCGACAACGCTTCAATATCGCTCACTTTAAGGAGCGGATTACTGGGGGTTTCCATATAAATCGCCTTCGTATTGGGCTTTAGCGCCGCGCGCACTGCATCCGGATCACTGGTGTCCACGAAGGTAACATTGAGACCCATCCGGTTGAAGACACGGCTGATCACCCGGTACGTTCCCCCGTACACATCGTCACCCACAATCAAGTGGTCGCCGGTGTTAAAGAGAGACAGGAAAGTGGAGATCGCCGCCATGCCCGACGAGAAAGCCAAGCCTCTCGCTCCGTTTTCCAGATCAGCGATCAACGTCTCCAAAGCAGCTCGAGTGGGGTTTCCTGTGCGCGAGTACTCATAACCCGCATGTTCTCCCACTCTTTTTTGTTTGTAGGTCGACACTTGATAGATCGGCACACTAACCGCGCCTGTGTGAGGGTCGCCAAAGACGCCGCCATGAATCATTTTTGTATCCAATTTCATCTCATACACCACCCTGGTAAATTTTTTTGCTGAGATAGCGTTCACTGCTGTCAGGAAAGACCGTGACCATCCGAGTCCCTTCCGGTGCCTTTGCCGCCAAACTTAACGCCGCATGGCAAGCCGCACCGGAAGAGCTGCCGACCAGCAATCCCTCTTTCGCGGCCAATTCCTTCACCAGCCGAAACGCGTCTTCGTCTGATACAGTGACCACTTCATCTATCATATTCCAATCGAAATACTCAGGAAACATCTCCATCCCAATCCCTTCGGTTTTATGCGGGCCAGGCTCCCCACCAGCGATGATTGAACCCTCTGGCTCCACAATCACCGTTTTAATGTCCGGGTTTTTCTCCTTCAGATAGCGTGCCACCCCCATAAACGTACCCGAAGAACCCGCCCCGGCGACGAAGATGTCGATTTTGCCGTCCATCTGCTCCCAGATCTCCGGCCCTGTCGTTTCATAATGCGTCTGTGGGTTGGCAGGGTTGGTAAATTGTTGAGGGCAATAAGCCCCGGGAATCTCTTTCGTTAATTCCAGCGCTTTGTTCATCGCTCCGATCATGCCCTCAGCGGTCGGCGTGTTAACCACTTCCGCACCCAGCGCGCGCATCAGCTCCTGCTTCTCCTCCGAAAACTTCTCCGGCACGACAAAAATCACGCGATAACCAGTGCCAACTGCTGCCAAGGCCAAGCCGATGCCTGTGTTTCCCGCTGTCGGCTCAACGATCGTACCGCCCGGCTTAAGCCGTCCGCTCCGTTCCCCATCCCGGATCAGGCCCATGCCCAAGCGGTCTTTGACACTGCCTCCAGGATTGAAATACTCCAGTTTGGCATACAGCTCGACCCCTTTGGCCAACCCCATGCGATGCAAACGCATCATCGGCGTGTGGCCAATCAACTCTCTAATATCGTCAACAATCATTTTTTTCATAGGAGTTGCCCCTTTAACCAAATGATACAGAAAGAGGGTGGATCGATTTATCACGACACGCGGGCCAGCCTGGGCATGGGGAGCGTTTCAGCTGTTAAGCCGAAGCCAGGCTGCAAGCGCGCCGGTCAATCCCCTTCTTCCATACATTGTCATCCTCATAATATATAGGACGATATACTCATCTTAACAAGAAACATGTCAACTAAAAAGATCGACTTCGGAACATCCCGTTTTGCCCCGACTGACAAAGGCATGCCAAATGGACATTGATTTTGTTAAGAAAGTAACCTACAATGAATGTGATTCACCTGCTTTATTGAGTGAACCCATCTATATGGGAAAGGGGTTGTTTATTAACCATGAACGTACAAGAGCGTGTACAAGAAGTATTAGATAAATTGCGTCCGTACATTCAGCGCGACGGCGGTGACGTGGAATTGGTGGAAATTTCCGATGATGGAATCGTCCGCGTTCGTCTGCTTGGCGCTTGCGGTAGCTGCCCAAGCTCGACAATCACGCTGAAAGCCGGCATCGAGCGCGCATTGATGGAAGAAATTCCAGAAGTGCGCGAAGTTGAACAAGTTCTCTAAGACCAAAAACCCTCTACGCGTTAGAGGGGTTTTTCTTATTTTACATAAAAAGGAAGAAAATTGATAGGTATTATTTGAAATCGGACGTTTTTTCCGAATAGTGCGTTTAACAGCGGGTGCCCGTTTGCTACAATGAGGATAAAAGTCCCTGTGAACGGCAAAAGCCATTGTCGGTCACATTTCGCCACAACTCAGATCATTAGGAGGGACATGCCATGCATGCACCACTTCCCCCTTCCTCATTGAAGGAAAAACTGCCCCTACTCGGTCCCGGACTGATTGCGGCCGCCACCGGTGTGGGCGCGGGCGACCTGATCGCCGCTCTCGTTGCCGGAACGAATTATGGCGTTGCCTTCATCTGGGCGATTCTGCTTGGTTCTCTGTTGAAATACACGCTGAATGAAGGGGTTGGTCGCTACCATTTGGTCACAGGGCAAACGCTTTTGCAGGGTTGGCGCACCCTTGGCCGCTGGACGCTCGTGTATTTCGGTGCTTACCTCATGATATGGGGCTTCATCTATGGCGCCGCTGGCCCCACCTCCACCGCTCTGGCAGCGACGGCAATGTTTCCACAATTATCGCTCAACACGTGGGCTATCGTGCACAGCTTGCTTGCGTTTGCCCTCATCTTTCTAGGCCGTTACCAATTGTTCGAACGAGTGATGACCGCTTTGACTGGATTGATGTTTGTAACAGTGGTAGGATCGGCAGTGTTGGTCTTCCCCCATTGGACGAAAATCTTTTCAGGTCTCATTCCTAATGCCCCCGACGGTTCTTTCATTTTTGTACTCGGTCTCATCGGCGGGGTAGGCGGTTCCATCACCATGGCCTCTTATGGCTACTGGATCAAAGAAAAACGCTGGTCCAGCCCGGCTTGGCTGTCAGTCATGCGTCTTGATTCGGGCTTAGCCTATGCGTTGACGGCCATTTTCACCTTGTCGTTGCTTATCGTGGGTGCAGAATTCCTCTATGGCTCTGGCATCGTCATCCAAGATGAAAAAGGGCTGATCACCTTGGCCCAGATGCTGGGCGACAAGTTTGGCACTCCCGTTCGCTGGTTGTTCCTGCTAGGATTTTGGTCCGCTTCTTTCACATCCGTGCTAGGGGTGTGGAATGGCGTCTCCTACCTTTTCGCCGACTGGATGCGCCAAATTAAACGCGAACCGGACACCACCCCGATCAGCACCACCTCACCCACTTACCGCTTTTATGTCGCTTGGCTCACCTTTCCGCCTATGCTTCTACTATTCTGGGGCAAACCCGTCAGTCTCGTCATTCTGTACGGTGTGCTAGGGGCCCTGTTCATGCCTTTTCTAGCCATCACGCTCTTGTTCCTGCTCAACGCCAAGCAACTGGATGCGGCTTATCGTAACCGGTGGTTAACCAATCTGATGTTGTTGGCTGGTGTGCTTCTGTTTGTGTTGCTAGCCGCGCAAGAAATTTGGCGCATTTTCTCAAGCTCATAAAATGAAACAGCCCGGACCTCTAACTGTCCGGGCTTCAATAGATCATTCGTTATATAAATGGCATGCGACAAAGTGGTTCGGTTTCGCTTCTTTCCACTCTGGTACCGCCGTGGCGCAGATGTCCATCGCTTTGGGGCAACGCGTGCGGAAGCGGCAACCGCTCGGCGGGTTGATGGGGCTTGGTACATCCCCTTCCAAAATAATGCGTTCCCGCGTTTTGGCCACTTCTGGATCGGGAATCGGCACCGCCGACAGCAATGCCTCGGTGTAAGGGTGCAACGGTTCATCATACAGCGCGTCACTTTCCGCCAATTCAACCATGCTACCCAAGTACATCACGCCGACTCGGTCGGAAATGTATTTCACCATTGACAAATCATGCGCGATAAAGAGGTAGGTTAACCCTTTTTCTTTTTGCAAGCGGCGCATCAGATTGACCACTTGCGCTTGGATCGACACATCCAACGCGGAGATCGGTTCGTCGGCGATGATGAAGTCTGGTTCCACCGCCAACGCACGGGCGATCCCGATCCGCTGGCGCTGGCCGCCGCTAAACTCATGCGGAAACCGTTCAGCATGATCGGCATTCAAACCGACTGTTTCCAACAGCTCTACGACCCGTTTGCGGCGCTCTTCCCCTGTCGCCAAACCATGGATGTCGATACCCTCGGCGATGATGTCCAACACGTTCATCCGCGGGTTGAGGGACGCGTATGGATCTTGGAAAATCATTTGCATTTCGCGGTTGAATTTCTTCAGCTCTGGGCCTTTTAAGTCATTTACATTGACACCTTTGAAAGTGACGCTACCAGACGTCGGATTGTACAGTCTGATCAAGGTTCGGCCGATGGTCGATTTGCCGCACCCCGATTCACCCACCAAGCCTAGCGTTTCGCCACGGTAGATATCAAAGCTGACCCCGTCGACCGCTTTGACGATTTGGCCGCCGCCCACATCAAAATGCTTTTTGAGTTCTTTAACGGACAAGATCACTTCTTTGTTTTTACTCATCTTACTTCCCTCCTACTGCAGCCGTTGGCGGTTTGACTTCGGGCGCCATCGGATGTTGTAACCAACATGCCACCTGGTGTGTGGAAGACACCTCATCCAGCTCGGGCATTTCTTGCGTACAAATACTCATCGCATGTTGGCACCGGGCCGCAAAAGGACATCCTTGGGGTGGGTCGAGCAAGTTTGGCGGCGTACCCATAATCGGCAGCAATTCTTGGTCGCGGGACAAGTCCAAGCGCGGCATGGAACCCAACAATCCCCATGTGTACGGATGTTTAGGTTGGTAGAAAATCTCTTCCAATTTTCCGCTT
The DNA here is from genome assembly GCF_003003125.1 of Laceyella sediminis. Classification (GTDB taxonomy): domain Bacteria; phylum Bacillota; class Bacilli; order Thermoactinomycetales; family Thermoactinomycetaceae; genus Laceyella; species Laceyella tengchongensis. Next base: position 110,452 of record NZ_PVTZ01000007.1, read on the forward strand.
TCCACTACTTTGCCAGCATACATGACAACAACGCGGTCGGCGATATCAGCCACCACCCCGAGATCATGGGTGATCAGAATAATGGAAGTACCTGTTTTCTCTTGCAGAGCTTTCATCAAGTCAATGATTTGCGCTTGAATCGTCACATCCAGCGCCGTTGTCGGTTCGTCCGCGATCAGCACCTTCGGTTGGCAAGCCAACGCAATCGCGATCATGGCCCGTTGCCTCATCCCACCGGAAAATTGGTGTGGGTATTGATCCAATCGCGACTCAGGCGAAGGGATCCCTACCAGGCGCAACATTTCAATCGCTTTTTCCCGCGCCGTCTTTTTGTCTAACTTCTGGTGTTTGATCAGCCCTTCCATGATCTGCGTGCCGATCGTCAACGTCGGATTTAAGGAGGTCATCGGATCTTGGAAAATCATCGAAATCTCCGAACCCCGGATTTTCTCCATCTGCTTTTCTGACGCTTTGGTCAAATCAGTGCCTTCAAAAATGATTTCCCCCTGTTTGATCACCCCTGGCGGATTGGGGATTAGCCGCATAATCGTCTGCGACGTCACACTCTTCCCGCAACCTGACTCACCTACAATCGCGATGGTTTCCCCTTTGTTCAAATGGAAATCAACGCCGCGAACCGCTTTGACTTCCCCTTTATATGTTTTAAAAGACACATGCAAGTCTTTGACTTCCAAAATTTTGCTCATCATCGATTCCCCCCCTATTTCCGCATTCTTGGATCTAGTGCGTCTCTCAATCCATCACCCAATAGGTTAAACGACAAAATGATGATGGACAGAACCACCGACGGGTAGATCAATTGATATGGGAAAATCTGTAGATAGGTAGACGCATCGTTAATCAGTACACCCAAACTCGCTTCTGGTGGGCGAATCCCCAATCCGATAAAGGCCAAAAAGGCTTCAAAGAAAATCGCGGATGGAATCGCAAAGGTGACAGCGATAATGATAGGGCCCATCACGTTGGGAATCAGGTGTTTCAGCAAGATGCGCGCATGGCTCGCTCCCAAGGTACGCGCCGCCAACACGTATTCTTGTGATTTCAGTTTCATTACCTGCGCCCGCACCACGCGTGCCATCGGCACCCAACCAGTAATCGCCATCGCTATCGCCACGGGGACAATGCCCGGATCAAAAATTAATAACATCAGAATGATCACAATCAGGTTTGGAATGGAGTACATGACTTCAAGAATCCGCTGCATGACCATATCTACGCGGCCACCAAAGTAACCGGATATTCCTCCAAATGTGACCCCGATCACCACATCCAAAAATGCCGCTAGGAAAGCAATGGTCAAAGAGATTTTCGCCCCGTACCACACGCGTTGCCACATGTCGCGGCCTAAGTGGTCCGTTCCAAAATAATGGTCCGAAAAACTTTCTTTGTTCGCGACATCCAGCATTTGCGTTTGCCAGTCATAGTTGTTGGCCAATGGACCAAAAATAGCTAATAACAGGGTAAGGACAATCAAGGACAATCCCAGCACCGCACCGAGGTTGGAGCGGAAGCGGCCCCATACATCTTGCCAATAGCCAACCGACTTTCTCGATAAGGCGTCTTGTTCTTTTTTTTCAATCTGCGCCGGTTTAAATAAATCAGGACTTAAATTTTTTGCCTTTTCCATCTTCCAATCACTCCTTTGCCCCAGAAATGCGAATGCGCGGATCGATCAATCCGTACAGCAGGTCCACCAAGAAAATAACAATGATGATGAGTGCACTATAGAAAACGGTCACACCCATGATCATGGTATAGTCATTTTGCTGAATCGATTGCACAAAGAATTTGCCCAGGCCTGGCAAGGCGAAGATTTGCTCGATGACGAGGGACCCGGTGATGATGTTCACCGCAAGCGGTCCGAGTACGGTCACCGCAGGAATCAACGCGTTGCGCAATGCATGGCGGATAATGACGGTCGAACGGTTCAGCCCTTTCGCTTTCGCCGTTTTCATGTAGTCCTGATCCAGCACTTCCACCATCTCCGTGCGGACATAACGGGAGATCTGGGCGATGACCCCAAATGATAGCGCTAACGACGGGAGGATAGACGATTCATATGATTCCCATAAGCCAGTCGGCAACCACTGCAACTTCACACCGACAAAGTAAGATAAAAATCCACCCATAACAAAGCTGGGGACGGACACACCGAGTACGGCAACAATAATAGCCGCGTTGTCAACCAGCTTACCTCGGTTCAGTCCGGCAATCGTGCCAAGCAACAAGCCGATCAACGTGCCGAAAATCACCGCTTGTGATCCCACAAATGCGGATACAGGAAACCCTTCCACAATAAAATCGGCCACATTACGGCCATCAAGCGTCATCGATTTGCCCAAATCCCCTTGAAGGAGATTGCCCATAAACTTTACATATTGCACAGGCAGTGGATCTTTTAGCCCGTATTGTTCCAAGATTTGCTCCCTGACTTGCGGCGGGATTTTCTCTTCATTTTTTAGGGGAGTTCCCGGCAACAGATGCATGATAAAGAAGGTGATGGTAATGATTAACCACAACGTGACAACCATGTAACCTAAGCGTTTTAACGTATACCTTAGCACGCAACTCACATCCTTTCGTCAATCTCCAATAAGCAAGGATGAAGGTATATGTCCGCATGCGGACATATACCTTCGTTCATTCAAACCTTTAGCGCGCAATTATTTCTTGCCCTCAATGGACACCTCTTTGAGGCTGTATTGAGCACCAATGACGCGCCATGGCCAGTTTTTCACATAATCTTTTTTCAATCCCAATTGGTTACGGAAGTACAACATCGCAATACCCGTTTCATCCATCAGGATTTTTTCCGCTTGCTTCAGTTGTTCCAAGCGCTCTTCGTAGTTTTCATTAACTGTGGCCGCTCTGATCAATTTGTCATACTCATCGTTTTTCCATTTACCACGGTTGTAGCTTTCATCCGATTTCATGATGGTCAGGTAAGTGAGCGGATCGTTGTAGTCCGCGCTCCAACCACCAATCACGATGTCAAACTTACCGTTTTTACCGCGGTTTAAGCGCTCTTTGAAGGTAACGGAAGCGATTTCCACATTTACACCCAAGTTCACACGGAACTGCTCTTTAAAGAACTCGGCTTGGCGTTTTGCCTTGGTGGTGTCATCCGTCAGCAATTCAACCGTTGGAGCTTTGTCCATACCGATTTCTTTTAATCCCTCGGCCAAGAGTTGTTTTGCTTTTGCCGGATCAAACGGGAAGTCGTATTTCACAATGTCACGGTATTTTTTATCCGGAGTGGCGTAAATTGCAGAATGCACAAAGCCACTTGGCAAAGTAGAGCCGTTTTTCAAGACGCTGTCAATCAGTTTTTGACGATCAATTGCTAAGCTGAAAGCTTGGCGAATTTTTTGGTTTTTGAAGAACTCTTTTTCTCTTTGGTTGAACTCAAGATACCAAACGCTAGACTCTTCAATAACAAATTTTTCTTTGCTACTTTTGTACTTATCTAAGAATTCTGCACCCAAATAGGCGAAGTCCGTTTTGCCTGTTTCATACAAGTTGATCGCTTGCGCGCTGTCTTTCACGATGTTGACGTTAACGGTGTTCAACTTCACATTTGCTTTGTCCCAATACAAATCGTTTTTCTTGTATTGGAAGCTCTTTTCGTGTTTCCAATCAGACAGGACAAAGGCGCCGTTGTACACCATATTCTTCGCTTCCAACGCATATTTGTCGCCATACTTCTCAACGATGTCTTGGCGTTGCGGCAGGAAGGTCGGGAATGTTAAGAGAGCTTTAAAGTACGGGATCGCCGTTTTCAGCTTCACTTCCAGTGTTTTGTCGTCGAGGGCTTTCACTCCGACATCTTCCACTTTCGCTTTGCCGGTGTTGTATTCTTCAGCGTTTTCAAGCACGTACATCATTTGCACATACTCGGAAGCCGTTTTGGGATCCAGCACACGCTTCCAAGAATATTCGAAGTCCTTGGCGGTGACTGGCTTGCCATCGCTCCACTTCGCGTCGCGGATCTTGAAGGTCCAAGTTTTTTGGTCATCGCTTACTTTCGGTTCTTCGGCAGCCATGGCTAACACCGGTTGATCCTTGCCATCTGCTCGGTACAAACCTTCCAAGACGTTATCCAAAATGGTAAAGGATACGGAGTCAGTCGCTTTCGCACTGTCCAAGCTTGGCGGCTCTTGCAATTCGATCAAGTTAAGCGTTTGCCCGTCATCTGATCCGCTATTGCTTCCAAAGTTACAAGCAGATAAGACCAATGATAGCGCGAGCAACACTGCGAATACCGACGAGAGCTTAAATCCCTTGCTCATTCGATTGCCCCCTTTTTTTATGATTAAAAAAATATATAGTTTAGACCAAAGCGGTCTTAAACCCTAAATTTGGAAAAAAGTAAAAAAAATAAAAAGGTTTCACACAATTCGTCAGTGAGAGTCGCTCATCTATGTAGATTGCGCCACAGTTACGAACATAAGTACCCTTAAATTTCGAACAATTTGATCTCCTGCATTAACTTGCGTATTTACCACATAATTATATTTAACTCATAATTCATGTATTTGTAAAGAGTTATGTTTTGGGAAAATACATGGAAGCATGTCAATAGCAAAAGGCGGATTCTCTTAAGAGAATCCGCCTTTTGCTATTGACAAAACCGAAAAATACTAGTAAAACGGGCCTATTTCTTGTCTTTAACAATATACGCCCATTTCAATGTATAACTTGCGCCAGTCGCGTGACGATATAAGTCTTTCACCTTAGGCTTCTGGATATACGCCTTTGATGCATAAAACAGAGGAACAAATCCCGCTTGCCCTTCACCTTGCACATCTGTAAGAATTTTTTCAGCCTCAAGTAAGATTTTAAATTGCTGCTTGGCGTCCGTCGTATTCTTGGCTTGCTCAATCAACTGGTCATATTTCGCGTTTTTAAATCCCGAAAAGTTCATTGGATTATTTGACTGCCAAATCTCGAAATGGCTGATCGGATCATCATAATCCGCAGTCCAAGTCAGCATCCCCATATCATAATCGCCACGGCTTAAGCGATCTACATGGATTTTCCACGTGGGAGCGTCCAGTTTAATGTCCCAGCCCAATTTTTTTCTGAGCTGATCTTTGATATTCACGGCAACATCCCGTTTGGCGGTCGAATCATAACTAACCATGACCACATTGTTCGGCGGAGCGGAAAGATTCAATTCGCTCAGCCCTTGTTTAAACAGCTCTTTTGCTTTTGCCACATCCGGTTTGACGATTTCCCCGTTGACGCGGAATGAATTGATACCTTCACCCGACAACGTAGGAGGAATCAGCGCTCCAGCCGGTAATGAACCGTCTTTCATGATTTGCACCATTTCTTCGCGATCCAGTGCGAGCGTAATCGCTTTGCGGATCTTTTCATTCCGGAAAAAAGGATGCTTTTGGTTCAGCATGATAAATACGGTTGAAGCCTCTTTAACTTCCAAGTAATCAGGCGTTTGCTTGAAGGCGTCCACAAAAGCCTGGTTCAATAAAGCGGTGTCCAATTGGTTGGAATTGTACAAGTTGATGCCTTGTGCCACATCTTTGATGATGTGGATGTCCACTTTAGTCAAGCTGACGGCGTTCTTATCCAAGTATTTCTCATTTTTGACCAATTCGACTTTTTGCTGAGTCCAACTGGATACGACAAACGGACCGTTATAAACCATGTATTCCGGTTTGAGACCGTAATTCTCTTTATATTTTTCAACAATGTCTTTTCGCTGAGGCAGGTATTCCACATGTGTTGTCATATTGATAAAGTTAAGCGTGGGTTTTTCGAGTGTAACGACCAGCGTGCGATCATCTTTCGCTTTCACGCCCACTTCATCAGCACTTGCTTGGCCACTGTTGAAACGCGCGGCATTTTTGATCGGGAACAAGATATATGCGTATTCCGATTTGGTTTTCGGATCCAAGGCCCGCTTCCACCCATATTCAAAGTCATACGCTGTAACGGGCTTGCCGTCGCTCCACTTGGCATCTTCATGAAGATAAAAAGTATACACCTTCTTGTCTTCACTGATGTCGTAGCTGGTTGCCATTCCCTCTTCCGGTTTTTTCTCTTTGCCCAAACGCATGAGTCCTTCTTGTACATTGTTCAACACGCTCATGGTTGGTACGTCTTTCGCTTGCGTGCTGTCCAGCGTAGTCAGCTCTCCGGTGTCACTCAAGCGCAAGATCTGATTATCACTTAGTGAAGAACCTTCTTGTTGATTGTTGCTCACACCGCATCCGGCAAAGATCACACTGGCGGAGAGGATCATCCCCACAATCCCATTCCATTTTTTCCACATCAGCGCTAAGCCCCCCTTTATCAAACGAGGGCATGTCTGGTGAATAGGCTAGCAGCTCCAAAACTGTTTTCTCGCTTCGCGCGTGACGAGGCACGCACCTGGAATAGGTTTTTCCACCGCTTATACCCACCAACTTCAATTACCAAACATGCCCTAGCTGGTTAAATCTTGTCAGATTATTACGTTAACTAATGGAATAACTCGTTTTTGACTTGTATATTATAAATGAATCAGTTGTAATAGGAAAGATTATATTCTAATAATAAATGTTGAGCGTCATATGTTTCACAGTTCATTCATACTTCAGCGATGACAAAGGAGAATCACATTGCGAGTAAATAACCCATTTATTCTAACACTGATCGGGATTGTCCTGGGCTTGGGATTGCTGAAATTCACAGCACAAGCGGAGCGTATGGCCTGGATTGACCACGCCTTCTTGCTGGGCGTCGGCTGGCTCGTCGTGTCCGCTTCGCTGTTCGTGGTGCGTGGAGGTTTTTTCCAATCGTTTGCGGCCAATTTCAAAAAGTTCAACAGCTGGCTCTATCCAGCCGGCGCAAGTGAAGTAGATCGTGAAAAAGAGAGCGCGGTTAGTCGGAACAAAACCCATGCCTGGATGCCGATCGTGATCGCCGTATCCATGATGCTCGGGATCTTTTTTATCGGGCTCTCCCTGCTTTTGCTTTATACTGTCTAATCCTGATCAGAGATCCGATCCATGATTTTGGCAAGCAATTCCTCTGACGTGGCGCCTTCCACCACTTCTTTGTTCACCAAAGCGAAGAAAGTGTTGGCGCATCGGCCGCAATATCCCAAACAAGCTTCGGCGCGCATGGTCATGTTGGGGTATTGCCGGCCTTTTAATTGATTGTACGCATCAATGGCCCCGTCAAGCAAGCTGGCTGTACAAAATGCGACGGTCACGGTTTTCATCTGATTCCCTCTTTTCTTTGGGTCGAAAAACCCTTTTCTTTTGACCATGTTTAACCCAACGCACCTAGTCGAATACACCTATTTTTCGAATGATTTAATAATTATTGATTTTATATTTTAATTTTAGTCGGCTTGAATAAATATACAAACATCTTAAGCCGGGGCGAGGAGTGATAACTTCTCTTTTTGGCAATTACGTGAACAAAGAAGCATGCTTTTTTAGAACGTTGGTCACCCTTATGCTTTCACCAGATGAAGTTTTCTACTTAGATTGGCACGTCGAACCAGGGCATGTCCTGCAGTGGAAAGACCTCGTTCCTCGGTGTTTATCGGGAGAGGCACCGCCTTATATGTGTTAACACAAAAGCACAGACACGCCCCAAGAGACCTGTCCAAAGTCAAGCCGGCTCCTCTTCCCTAGGGCGTGTCTGGCGAATCAAGTTGGTAGGGAAGAAGCGCCGGAAAAACCTTTTCTCGAGGAGCGCCGATGCACAAGTGAAGCGAATGAGAAAATAGTTTTGGAGCCGCTGGCCTATTCATCAGACACGCTCTAGTAGAAATGGAAAACTGATTGCGAAGATTTAGACAGCTATGGGCCATTTGAGAGGAAATCTGAGCTTACTTTTGAGCAACCAAAGAAAATTTGCCTGGATTGACTGTTTTCCCTTCAACCACAAAAGCCATCATTCCGTCATCTGATCCCACTTCATGCCACTCGCCTTCTTCCCAATAAATTGCATCCCCCATCTCTACAAAGACGGGGGCTGAGGCGTCGCTTCGCACCCACCCTTTTCCTTGGACAACGATGAACAATCGATTCGCCACCGCGGGGTGCAATCCGATCAAGCCGGACGGTTGCACAAAAAAACACCCGACTTGGACAAAACCGTTGGTGCTCAAAACAGGATTGACAAACGCATTATGGCTATCGAATTTATCTATACGCTGCACTAAATGGGTATTAAATCGAAAAATCCGCACAACCTACTTCTCCTTTACCCTTGATGTCCTAATACTTTATATTATAGGAATTTAAAACTGAAAAGAAAACAACCCATTTAAATGGGTTAGATTTCATTTCTTATCCAATCTAATTGCGGGATGGTGAATCCCATTTTTTCTTTTATAACAGAATGATACATCTGCATCAGGCCCAATTTCTTTTCCTCCATCTGCAACAAGGGTTGCACGCGTTGAGCGGCATCCTCCATGGGCAGGGTCTGATTCAGGTAAGTGTTCTCCAATAAGTGAATTAACCGCTCAGGATATAAGAGCCTAGCGTAAATCAACGCAAATTCTTCTTGCGAGCACTTGCTCACCGTTTGATACCCTTCTAACACCGCTTCCACGATTTCCCGACTTCCCGTGCGGCCATATGCGTAAAGGAGAAGTTGAGCCACATCTGTCGCCCTGATGTCCAATGCCATTTCATTCCAATCAATTAGGTGCAGCGTACCTTTGGCGGTTTCTAAGATGTTGGCCTGGCGCAACCGTTTGTGGCATATCTTCCCTTGTGCGCTCGATTCGGCCGCCAACTTGTCGCCGCCAATCTTATCATAATACTGCAACAAATTTTCCATCATCCCAATTGTGTATCGGGAAATGTCGAGCCAAACCCGGTCTAACTCATTGGGTTGCACCGTCCACTTGGCCGCAGTCTGAAAGATGTTCAGATGTTGCAAATCCCTCTCCCACCGGTCTTGCCACTGGCCGATCCACTCATAATCCTCGTGTTTCCCGGTCGGGTTGAAGCCTTTCGACGCCTGGTGCACCCGGCTCACATGCCGGGCCACCCGCATCCAGTCTTCCTTGTCACGCAACCGGGCGGCATCCCCGTCAATCCAAGGTAGCAAGACATAGCGGAAGCGATAGCCATCAATCTGCAACCGCCCCTTTTTTGTGCGAACTGGCTTAGCCAGAATAGCCGCATCCCTGTCAACCTGATTCAGATAGGCGGCCGCCTCATCCACCAACTCCCACCGGTCTTGCTCCTTCATACGCACCCGTTTCAACACATACGCGCCACGGTCGGTCACCAGTTTCAATACCCCACCCACAGGATGGGCTCGCGTTACTTTCAGATCATAATGATGGTTCAATAAGTCGAGCAATCTCTCTTCACCAGTCAATTCTGCCAGTTTTGTGATCCAGTTTGCAGACACACTCCCTCACCTCTCGTCAATCCATGATATGTGCCCGGTGTGGGAATGTTGCCTAGGGCATCGGTATCTTATGTAACTTGGACAGATAGGAATCTGCCAAAGACATTTGCCCATCCGACGTTTATGGCTGGTTGCGTTTAGAAACAGGATGAATTACATCCAGCCCTCCCGTCACTTGGATCATGTTGCCAGTCACAAAGTCAGACGATTCTTGGAGCAAGAATTGGACAGCCTTGGCTACATCTTCGCCGGAGCCCGGCCGCCCTCGCGGTGTTTCCTTATCAGTAAGCGCAGCCGCTTCGATGATGGTCATCTCTTTCTTCTCACCGACGATGTCGCCCGGACAAATCATATTGACAGTAATGCCAAACGGCGCTTCCTCTACAGCCAAAGATTTGGTAAAGGATACTAATCCCGTTTTGGCGGCGGCATAGACAGAGCGATCCGGCCAAGCCGGCGCTTCCATCGCGCGTCCAAACCCAAACAATATGATGCGCCCCCATCCGGCCTGGCGCATATGCGGCAAAACGGCTCTTGTCGACCACATGGCGCTCAACAAGTTGCCCGCGATCAGGTCCTCGATCTCCTCCGGGGAGTGTTCCACAAACCATTTCCGCTCACGAATGAAGGGGCCCACGGTGTGTATTAGGGCATCCACTCGCCCAAACCGCGCCATCGTCTCCTCCACCACCCGCTCGATCTCGGTCCGGTTCTTCACATCACCCGCGCTGATAAACGCCCGGACGCCGTACGCCTCGCATTCCGCCCTCAGTTTGCTTATTTTATCCCCTTCGCGGCGGCTGTTTAGGCACAGATGCCACCCCGCCGCCGCCAGTGTGCGGGCGATCATGCTTCCTAATCCGCTTGAACTCCCCGCGATAAGGGCAACTCTCTCTTCACTCATCAGGACTCATCCTTTCTCTTTATACAACATAATTATTTCTTGTATGGTTAAGAATAAACAAAAGTTCGATGTTTTCTTGTTGTATATAACACTTTTTATATAAATGATGGTTTGGAAGGTGAACTTGCCATGAGAAAAAACACCGCGCAGCCCTGTTCAGAAAAAGAGATTTACGACTTTACCCTGAACCTGATCAAAGAGCGAGGGGTTGAGTTGGAAGAGATAGCGGAACTGACTATGTATCTGCAAAAAGATTACTATCCAGACATCACCCTGGAGGAGTGCCTTAGTCATATCCAACAGGTGCTCCACAAACGCGAAGTCCAAAACGCCGTGATGACGGGAATCCAGCTCGATGTACTGGCCGAAAAAAATTTGTTGGAAGGCCCTTTACAAAAATTGATCTTGCACGATGAAAGCTTGTACGGAGTGGACGAGATTTTATCGGTCGCCATATTAAATGTATATGGAAGTATCGGCTTAACCAATTACGGGTTTATTGACCGCGTGAAACCAGGGGTTCTCGCCCGGCTCAACAATAAGCAAAGCGGGAAAATCCACACCTTCCTTGATGACCTCGTCGGGGCGATCGCCGCTTCCGCCGCCGCCCGCCTGGCCCACAATCGAAAATGCGCACAAGAAAAATAAAGACCTGATCGGATCAGGTCTTTTCTTTGCAATAAGCAATTAACCCGCTTATGCGGCACACGCCATATAATAGGCGATCCCGTCTCGTTCCTCAACCGAGAGTTCACCCCGGATTCGCAAATACTCCAAATGCGCCAATGTCTCCGACAGAGCAAACCGGAGGTTGTGAATGTTATGATTGGAGCCAAACTGATGTTGGCACACCTCAAACGCTGTGGCACCCGCCTTTTCCACCACAAACGCTTTCATTTCGCGCAAGCGGTCAGCATGATGCTTCTCCAACATTTCGATCCGTTCGGCGTAATGATCAAACACCGGCCCATGCGAAGGAAACACCCGACTTACTTCCAGCTCTTTCATCCGCGCGAGCGTGGTCAGATAATTATCGAGGGGATTGGGATGACATTCCGGCCACAAGCTGATGTTGGGGGTGATCTTCGGCAACAAGAAATCTCCACCGATCAGCCACTTCCGATTAGGGTCATAGAAGCTGAGATGCCCGTCAGCATGACCAGGCGTATGCAGGACCTCATAGTTCACATCCCCCATACGGATCGTTTCTCCCGGTTCCAGCAAAGTCACCTGCGGATGGGGCTCCACCCATGGATGGAAACTGCGCAAATGCGCTGGGATTTGGGAAACCCATTCATCCGGCAACCCATGAAAAGCAAAAAACGATTCCATCGTTTCCGGCATTTGGCTCTCTCTTCCAAAGAAAAGTTGCGCTTGCTCATGGTCAATCTGGGACAGATAGACAGGGGCCCCCGTCCACTGTTGCAATGTCCCCGCTAACCCATAATGATCAGGGTGGTAATGGGTTAAGACAATTTTCTCCACATCCGCCCATTTCCAATCGGCTGCGGCTTGCGCCTCTTGCCAAGCCTGCACATCCATGTCGATATTTAAGCCAGCGTCTACTAAAGTCACCCCAGACGATCCTTTGATGATATACGCATTAATCGTTCGCAAAGCAAATGGCAGCGGCAACGGAACCTGATAGATGTCTCCCCATCGATGATTCATCCCTTACTCCCCTTTTTAATGTTTAAGTTTTGATCCATTCGCGAAGATCTGTCACTTCAAAGGTAGCCCGCACCGACGAATTCTGAGCCATCTCCCGGGTAGTAATTCCTGTATACACCAACAGTGTGTCAATTCCACTTCGTGCACCCGCCAAGATATCGGTTTCTAGGTTGTCACCAACCATCAACACCCGTTCTGGGGGCACACCAAGCGCTTGCAAAGCGTACCGCATAATGATCGGTTCCGGTTTGCCAATGAATGTCGGCTCAATCCCCGTCGCATAACCGATCGCCATCGCCAGCGATCCGCTGCCCGGGAACAGGCCCGCTTCCGTCGGCAAAGCCCGGTCGGCATTTGTCCCGATGAAAGCCGCTCCAGCACGAATGCTCAAACATGCGGTTTTCATCTTGTCATATGTAAACGACCGATCCAATCCCGAAACCACCGCTGCCGGACGCTCGGCAGTCAACTCAATGCCCTGATCCTGAAAAGCTTGCAACAATCCCTCCTCGCCAATCACAAACGCCGACGACACCTTCAGCTCCTCTTTGACATATTGAGCCGCGGCCATAGCCGAAGTGTACACTTGCTCTGCTGTCGCTGGAAATCCAAACTTCCGAAGCTTTTCAGCCACTTGCTCGGGAGTACGCGTCGAATTGTTCGTCAGGTACAGGTATGGTATGTCCTGTTTGTTAAGCCACTCCATAAATTCAAGGGCACCCTCGATCAATTCGGTGCCACGGAACAGCGTTCCGTCCAGATCTATCAAATAACCTTGGTAATCTCTCATTTGTCCACACAACCCACCAGTATCATTCGTTCACTATCCTTAGCATACGGATCACCAGCAAAATTGCCGTACGCCTTTTGCACATGTAAGCCAGCTTGCTCCATCCATTGCAGGAGCCGTGAATATTCGATCATTTTCACGCGCTCCTCATACTCTCTCGTTCCCCGTTCGTCGGTGATGGTGATATGTTTGCACACAAACTCTCCGTCAATCCATCGCTCTTCCCGAATGGAGACATTTTCCTCTTCCCTGACGCTGAGCGGCACCAACGAGCGTTCCACCGCAAACCGATTCAAAAAATCGATCACAAAATGCCCTTGCGGCTTCAAGATGCGATGGATTTCTCCCAACACCTGAAGATTATCCTCATCTTCTTCAAAATAACCAAATGAAGTGAACAGGTTCAGAACCACATCAAACTGATTATCGACAAAAGGCAAATTTCTCATATCCCCTCGGATAAAGGGAATGGCCAAACCTTCCGATTCCCTAACAGCATGGGACAATAGCGTCGACGACAGATCCAGCCCCACCACAGAGAATCCTTTACGCGCCAAAGCGATGGTGTGCCGCCCCATCCCGCAACACAAATCAAGGATCAACTGTTTTTTTCGCAACGGAAGCCATTCTTCAAGCTTCGCCACTTCTCGGGAGGCATCTTGTCTGCTGCGATGTTTATAAACCGTCAAATAGTCCTCGCCAAAACTCTTCTCATACCAATTCGACATGATGTCCCCTCCTGATCATTTCTCATTGATTGTACCATTTGCTGCATGAAAAGAAAAACGACACGCTAGACGCGTGTCGCAAGCTTGGTACCCAAGCGAATCCGGAGCGATGTTTGGATCTGTTGTTTTGCGGCCGCAGAAAACAAAAAAAGCGGCTCCGCTGCCGAATGTAGGACAGCGGGCCTCACCGCTTTTAATCATTGGGCTAGCAAACATCTCGCTACTATAAAGGTTTATACGCATCCGTCGCAAACCCCGCACCTCAAACCTCTAATGCCTAATTGAACGCAGGAAGGCAATCACGAAAGGGGTGCGTTTTCGCTCCGCTCTTTCTGTTTGATTCGGAAAACGCAATGTTGCCCGCCTTTTGCTTGACACTCCGGCCGTTCCACCCGGGCGTCCAGCATGCGTTCGAACCAGTTGAGCTCGCATTGGCATGCATGGTTGTATTGGTTGGCCACTTGAAAAATAGGGCAATTGTATTCAATCAGCTCATAACTGCCGTCAGGCAGCTCTTCCACTTTCACCATATATCCTTTTTGATCTTGGATCTCGGCCAGTGTGCGCACTCTTTCACTAAAATCTTTCCCAGCGAAATCCATTTGATGCGCCTCAGCCAAACGCTCTTCGCGATTGTTGAATAGCTGGTCGACCAGCTCCGACCCAAAATTTTTTTCTAAATCGTGCAATAAATCGATGGTAAAGTTCGAATAACTCTTTGGGAAGTGTTCATCCGACTTTTCAGTCAGGAAGTATTGGCTGGTTGGTCGGCCCATAGCTTGTCTCAATAGCCGTGCTTGGATTAGCCCATCCCGTTCCAAAGTATTGATGTGGCGCCGCACGGCCATTTCTGTCACCCCTAGACGCTCGGCCATTTCCCCGACGGTCAGCGGTCCTTCCATTTTCAACATCAACAAGATTTGCTTTCTGGTTGAACCCGCCTCGCTCACCTGCATCACCTTCCTTTCTCCTCGTTCTCTCTCTTCCGAGATTTATGCCAAACAATCGGCTCCCAATTCTCGTTTCAAATAAGATTCTACTTGCGCGCTGAATGAAGTGTACCAATCCACATCTTCCAGCACTGGGCGCACTTCTGTCCAAGTGACCTTATCATAATAACGCACAAGTCGCTCACGAAGTTGCACATGATTTTTCAACTTATTTGCCACATTTGTTGAGATGACCGTTTCGTCCAATAAAATATCTACAATATCCAAATATCCGCCTGGGTCCCGCATAATAAATCCATCTATCATCACGCTACCAATGTCGATCATGCACTCCACCGCCAGGTGCAGGGCGCGCTCAACCGCGAATTTTTCTGTAAGGCCGGTCGATTCCGGATGGATGCGTCGCAAAACTTCTTGGCATTGTGCCAAATAATTAAGTTGATTCTTTATTTGCTTTACATTTACATCATACACCATTTATTTGATCCCCCTAATTTGGAAAATGCCGTTTTCTTGACATTCATATAGAATTATAAGCCATGCCCGGAACAAATGAAAACCATTACATCAGGGCGGCACGCCGGCCTCTAACAGGCTTCCCCGTCGAAAGGGCCAAAGCTGGACAACCTGTGACATCATCATGACAGGCTGGCGATGAAAAATATTTGACCACGGTGACAACATCGCCGTGAATGAATCGAGTTGTTTAATCGACATGTACCAAGCCCAGCGCGGCTTGTTATACGTGATAAACCAGAAAAGATGGTACCGGCTATCCCATTCCCCCTCAGTTGCGTGTCGTCGACGGTCATGTTTATTTATCAGGCAACAACACTAGTTTTGTCATCTCATGACTTCCTTTGTCTCAGTTGAAGGAAATGGCTGGAAATGGGCGAAATCGTAGGAAAACACTAATTCATGGGAGGGTAAAAGATGGCACAAGCGGGGTGTATCTCTACTAAAGAAGCGGCTGAGCGCTTGAAAATACACGCTCGCACCGTCCGCAATTGGATTGATACCTTTCAAGAATATATCGGTCCCAATTGGAACGAGCGAGGACACTATGTTTTATCCGAAGAAAGCTTTGCCCGTTTGCTTGACATTAAACAGCGGTTAAATGATTCCAATAAAACCTTAAAGCAAGTCCGGGAAGAATTGATCCTTGAAGGGAAAATCTCGCTCCCCCAGCCAGCCGCACCGGCGGCTTCCCCTAGCCCCAATTCGGAAACCACGGAAAAAATGTTTCAACACCTGCTGGAAACCATTGACAACGTGGGAGGGTTGGTTGAGGAATTGTATGAGCGCATGGAACGCATGGAAAACCACATGACCGACTTGTTTGAATCCTTAGAGGGCATGGAGCAGAAAGTGTTGACCGTCAGCTATGATTCCATCTCGGCCAACGAAGTACAACAAATGTTTGACGAAGTCCGCAAGAAACAGGATCAATTGCGGATTGAACTACGCAATGTCTCATTCACCCAACGCCTGACTGCCGCGACGAGCGAGTATGGCTTATTGCCACGCCGGCAGAAAAAATCGCGTTTTTTCGGTCTCTTATAAATGATTCTTGTGGTTGATTAAAAATGTTTTTCGAGTGAAAAAGGCGCGGCGTCAAAGCCCCAAAGCCATTTTCCTTGCCGCATCCGGGTGCCTTCGCTAGACACCCGCGCTTTCAGGTCGTAGCGACAGCCGCTATAATGGAGGAAAATGCTTCTAAAGGGGTTTATCGCAATGTCTAATGATTGGATGTTTTTATATGATGACACCAAAGAAACCCGAACCCGGTTTGTCAGCTTCATGGGAGAGACAAGCCGGTTTGATTTGGCGATCACAATGACCGACCGTTTTTACGGCAAGTTACTCGTGCTCAACCTATTGTCAAACCGCTTTGCCATCATCGGCCAAGATGACTTGGATGAGCCCGGCTATCTTGAGCACGCCTACCAATTGTCCGAAGAAGAAGCCAATGAGCTTCGGCAGTTCTTAGCAACCATGATTTAACAAGCATATCCTCCCCCGAACCATCTTATCTTAAAGTCAAGGGGGGAGAGCATTGATGACATCCTCAACCGAAAGAATCCAACCCGAAGAATTTCCGGACGGCCCCTACGGCGCAGCACACAATCAAAAGTTGGGCAAATCAACGCCATGGGAACCGGGACAACAAATCCACTCCGCCTTCACATATGAAATGCGGGAGTTTCACGAAGGCTTGGAAAGAGACTACCCGGGCAGCCATCCCCGTCATGATGAACCAGAAGAGCCAGCTCAATCGTAGAGCTGGCTCTTCCCTCACTTCGTTTCTTTCTTATCCGCCATGCGCTTCAACACAAAATAGGCACATCCGAAATTGCAAAATTCATTAAGATATTCCTGAAGATAGCTGATCCGCGTCTCCGTCGTAGCCTTTGCATGCTGATCAGAAAAAAACCCCTTCAACCTCAACTGCCCATAGCCCCAATCTCCCACCACATAATCATATTTGCTCAAAATGTCGCTATATCTCCGCCGAAAAGCCTCCGCGTTCCAACCTTCGCGATGATTGGTCAACAATACATATTCCAAACCATATATCTGAATACGTTCCATGAAGATCAACCTTTTCTATTCCATTTCTCCATTATATGTTACCACATCCTGTAACAGGCAAAAACCTTCTGCATCATGAAAATGGATTTGGGCACCTTAGCAAGTAGGAGGTGAAGAAAATGAAACGCTGGGTATACATTATTCTCGCTTGCCTTCTTTTTATTCCTGCTTGTGCCAAAAACAACGGAAATCAACAGGGAATGGGTAACGAAAACGCGGGAGGCGGCGCTTTGAACATCAGCACCCCGGAACCGCTCTATCGTGAAGAAGGCCAGGAGACCCGGATCGGTCGCGTACGAAACGACACGATTACCGGAGAGGAAAACGCCGGGGGCGGCGGACAAAATGAAGTGGGATATTTTCGATATAATCCAGAACATTATCACAACAAGGCCGGCGCGACAACAAGCGTCTTCATAGACCGAGACTTGCTTGCCCGCCACATCTCGGAATTGGTCGCTTACCTTCCCAATGTCAAAACCGCCACCACTCTCGTCACCGATGACCATGTGTTCGTGGGAATCAGCACCAAAAACGGCAAAATGGACCGCAAAACAGTCAAAGAGGCTAGACGGACGGCCGAAAGTGTCACTCCCCGCTATTATCGGGTTCACATCACCACCAACCGCAAATTGGAGTCGCAAATGAACGACATCGGCATGCGCATGGTGGGCAATCACGACGTAGAAGGGGTCAAGGGCGATCTGGAACAACTCTTGCGCAAAATGGGAGACGAAACACCGCCCGACGTGAACGAATCCTTGTATCCGAACTCCTATCGCCAAATCAATCCGCAAATGAAGTAGTTTGGAAAAAGGACGACCCTTGTCACAAGAGCCGTCCTTTTTCTTTCGTTATTGCGCCAGCTTTTGTTGGTCATTTTCTTGCGCAGATTGCACTTGCTCATGGGCATGGTAAGAACTACGCACCAACGGCCCGGATTCCACATGCGAGAAGCCCATCTCAAGGCCGATTTCTTTCCACTGCGCAAATTCGTCCGGTGTCACATAGCGCTCAATCTTCAAGTGTTTTTTGGTGGGTTGCAGGTATTGGCCAATCGTGACGATGTTCACGTCATGCGCGCGCAAATCCCGCATCGCTTCAACCACCTCATCAAAGGTTTCCCCTACGCCCACCATGATGCTGGACTTCGTCGGAACATCTGGCTGCATCTCTTTAGCCCGTTTCAACAGCTCCAATGAGCGGTCGTATTTCGCTTTGGAACGAACCCGGTCAGACCGGCGGCGCACGGTTTCAATGTTGTGATTGAGGATGTCTGGTTTGGCATCCATCACCACTTTCAGCGCCTCCCAATTCCCCAGAAAATCGGGAATCAGCACTTCCACGCTAGTCAGTGGGTTCCGTTTGCGAACCGCTTTGATCGTCGCAGCAAAAATAGCCGCGCCTCCATCATTCAAATCATCACGGGCCACAGAGGTGACTACGACGTGCCGCACGCCCATCTGTTCCACCGCTTCAGCCACCCGCTCTGGCTCCGCCCAATCCAATTCCGTCGGTAGTCCCGTTTTTACCGCGCAGAATCGGCAAGCGCGTGTGCAAATATCACCCAAAATCATGAAAGTAGCCGTACGGTTAGCCCAACATTCGAAGATGTTCGGGCAACGCGCCTCTTCACACACGGTATGCAAGGTCTTGCTCCGCATCATCTTCTTCAATTCTTGGAAATTGTCGTTTGTGTTCAATCTGACTTTCAGCCATTCCGGCTTGCGTTCACGGGTCACATTGTTCTCTGACACTTCAATCCCCCCCAGGTTCAAACCACATCCGCCTATCTATATGACAAGTGATTCTCTGATTTTCAAATGTCCTCTTTATATTACCACAAAGATTAAAAACTAAGCCTATCCTCTTACGTCCGATTTCGGCTTTGGATGAGCAGATATATAAAATAGGGGGCTCCGATCACAGCTGTGAACACGCCAGCGGGAATTTCATGAGCCGCGTACAGCGTTCTTCCTAGCAAATCAGCCAGCATAACATAGATGCTTCCCAACAAGGCCGACGCGGGCAACAACGCGCCATAGGATGAACCTACCAACTTCCGGGCCGCATGGGGAGCAAGCAAACCGACGAAGCTGATCCCCCCTGCAAAAGCGACGGAAGCGCCTGTCAATGCGGTGCTTAAAAACAGGAAGAGCACCCGGTCACGATGAACACTCCCCCCCAGTCCCGTCGCCACCTGATCTCCCAGCTGTTGCACATTCAGGTGCCGGGCAAAAAAGAAGATCAACGGCAAAAAAATCGCCATCCACGGCAAAATGATCATCACTTGCTCCCAATTACTGCCATAGACGCTCCCCGTGATCCATGTTTTCGACTGCACAGCGCGAATCTCCGGCCCCAATAAAATGACCAAGTTGGTGAAAGCCTGCATAGCGGTGTAGAACCCGATCCCCAACAATATCAGGCGGAACGGAGTAATTCCTTGCTGCAATGACAACAAATACATAAGCAGAGCGACCACCATCGCGCCACCAAAAGCGGCTAGCGGAACCCAGTACAGCGGCACAACCAGGGAAGTCGCCCCGTCGCTGAAGAAGGTCAACACCGCAACAGCGGCAACGGTCGCTCCGCCAGTGATGCCAATCAAGTCAGGCGAAGCCAACGGATTGCGAATCACCGCCTGCAAAATGGCTCCAGACACCGCCAAGCCGGCACCGGATAAAAGTGCGATAAGCACACGTGGCAAGCGTAGCGTTTCCACTACCAACGTATGATAAGCATTCCCCCAACCCAAAAATACTTTCAACACATCTTGGGGAGCGATATACATGTCGCCGACCCCCACACTGACGCACACCACCAATAGCGCAATCGCGGCCAGGATGATCAGCGTCCACAGCGCCTTCGCTTCAACCAGCATGGAGAAACCCTTCACACGCCAAGACCACATCTTTTTCACGCCCGCTCACCTCCATTCCGCATAGCTAGGTAAATAAAGAACGGCGTCCCGATCAACGCGGTCATCACACCAACGGGGATCTCCTGCTGATTCATGATCAGGCGCCCGCTGATATCCGCCACCAGCAACATCGCTGCGCCATACACCAAACAATAAGGAAATACCCACCGATGATCTGTACCGACGGCCCAACGAACCATGTGTGGTACCACCAAGCCCACAAACACGATAGGACCAGCGACAGCCACCGCTCCGCCCGCCAGCAACACGATCACCACCGAGCCCATCAATTTGATGAACCCTGTCTTCACTCCCAAACCGACGGCGACATCGTCCCCCATCATCAAAATGTTCACTGCGCGGGAGAGCAAAAAGGCTAGAATAAATCCGGCAACCATAAATGGAAACACCGGCATCGCCAATTCCAAGCTACGTCCTTCCACTGATCCGGTTAACCAAAACAACAACTCTTCCAAACCTTTCTCATTCATGATGAGCAAGCCCTGGGTCAGCGAAGAAAACAACGCCCAAATGGCTGACCCGGCGAGTGTCAACTTGATCGGCGTCAATCCGCCCCGACCAGCCGACCCCAGAAAATACACAGCGAATGAAGCGATGGCCGCTCCTACAAATCCCAAACTCACCAATGAAGAAATCCCAGTCATGCCCCAAAAAGAGACGCCGATCACAATAAACAGGCTGGCGCCCGCATTGACGCCCAACGTTGCCGGAGAGGCCAATGGATTGCGTGTCAACGCTTGCATCATCGCGCCAGCGATAGCCAAGCTCCCCCCTGTCATCACCGCGATCAAGGTTCTCGGCACCCGGGTGGTCTGAATAATCAGATGTTGATTAGAACCATTAAAATTAGTAAACGAATCGATAACCACATCAAAAGGAATCCGCATAATACCGACACTGACACTCACAACCATCAACAGTCCAACAAGAAGGACACCACCAATGAGACCCGTCCACTTCCATCCCGGCGAATAGGCAAGTTCTTTCAAGTCAAGTCACCTTCGTTCCGTCATCAGTTCTTAAAATCAACTTTAGTCTATGGGAAGCATGAAAGCGTGTCAACGATGGTGAAAATCATTATCAAAAAGTGATTGACAATCCATGAACTGAAACGCTATAGTATAAGCAACGAAATAATGATAATCATTATCAATTACTCAGATCGAAAGGAGTATCATTCTCATGTCCGGACTGAAGCAACGTTTGATCCGATCTCTGCTGATCGTAAGCGCGATGATGATCGCTCTTGTGGGCTGTTCATCCTCTCCCGCCCCCAACAATGAGAAAACGGGGCAAACCCATACCATCAAACATGCCATGGGCACCACGAAAGTGCCGACCGAACCCAAGCGCGTAGTCGTTTTGACCAACGAAGGACTTGAAGCCCTGCTCGCTTTGGGCGTCAAGCCTGTCGGCGCAGTGGAATCATTTACCGAAAAACCCTTCTACAAACATCTGTTGCCTGAAACCAAAGGCGTCAAAACCGTTGGAACAGAGCATGAACCCAATCTGGAAACCATCGCTAGCTTGAAACCCGATCTGATTATCGGTAACAAAATGCGCCAAGAAAAAGTGTACAACCAGCTAAATGCCATCGCACCGACCGTATTCGCGGAAGAGCTGCGTGGTGACTGGAAAACCAACTTCAACCTGTACGCCCAAGCGGTAAACAAAGTAGAAGAAGGCAAAAAAGTGTTGGCTGATTACGATAAAAAAGTGCAAGAAGTGAAGCAAAACGCGGGTGACCTGTTGCAACAAAAAGTGTCCGTCGTTCGCTTCATGGCAGGTAAAACGCGCATCTACCAACAGTTGAGCTTCACCGGTGTCTTGCTGAAAGACGTGGGCTTCGCTCGCACCGAATTGGGGCAAAAGGAAGAATTTGCTCAAGAAATCTCCAAAGAGCAACTGCCGGATGCCGATGGAGACATCATCTTCTACTTCACTTATGATGTGGGCGATAAAAAAGGCGACGCTCAAGAGCAAGAAATGACAAACGATCCACTGTGGAAAAACCTGACTGCGGTCAAAAACAACCGCGCCTTCAAAGTGGACGATGTCATCTGGAACACAGCCGGCGGTGTGAAAGCCGCAATGCTGATGCTGGATCAGTTGAACAACATCGTGAATCAAATCAAAGTAGCAAAATAAGGTTGGTATGAAAAGCGGGTCCCGCACAAGATGGGGCCCGCTTCTTTTTATGCAGAAAATCCTTGCCCATCATCTTCCATCATGAAACGTCAATGAAAAAGAAAAACTATCTTTAAAAACTGACCCGTGGTGATAAATATGAAGAAGCAATGGATTATTCTCATCTGCGTGATTCTCATCGGTAGCGGAATACCCGAGCTCGCCGCGGCCGCGTCACCAACGCCAAAGGTCGACCCGTCGGTGCAAGCGCGGGCAAAGGAACGGCAAATCCTATATGAAACGATGCAAACCTTGACCGGAGTCCCATGGCCTTATCTAGCCGCGATGGATCAATATGAACAAAACTTGCGCCAAGAGTCAAAGAATGCAGGCCCACCGCCGCTCATCTCCATACAAGTCCCCCCATCCACATGGGCTGGCTTGATCAATCCTGACCAGGAAGATAAGCTACCGGATTCGATTTCCTTCTTTGGGGGCATCGGCAAAGACGGGGACGGAGACGGCGTCGCGGATCGGCGCAACCCGATTGACGTGTTGTACAGTGTCGCTTCCTACTTAGCAGAGAAAGGACACAAAGAAGAGCAAATCCGCGAACGGATCTGGGATTACTACCGCCATCCCACCACGGTGGATGTCATTACCCACATCGCCCGCATCTACAACAAGTTTCAAACCGTCCAACTCTATGATCGCTCTTTCCCCATCCCTCTGCGTTACAATTACACCTACCACAACACATGGGGAGACCGCCGCGGCTGGGGCGGATTACGCATTCATGAAGGGACAGATATTTTCGCCGATTACGGAACACCTGTGCTTAGCACAAGTTATGGCTATGTTGAACTGAAAGGCTGGAACCGCTATGGTGGGTGGCGGATTGGCATCCGTGACATTTACAATCGTTATCATTACTTTGCTCATTTGAGCAGTTTCAATAAAGGCTTGAAAAAAGGAAGCATCGTCAAACCTGGGGATGTGATCGGCTATGTCGGCTCATCCGGCTACGGTCCACCGGGCACCTCCGGAAAATTCCCTCCCCATCTGCATTACGGCATATACCGTTTCAACGGCCGCAACACTTACTCATTTGACCCTTATCCCCTCCTGCGCCGTTGGGAACGCGAAGCCTTCAAAAAGCGGAAGGAACGTAAAAAGAGACAAAGCCGCCAAACCTCTTCGACCACAACTTTGCAGTGGATCGATTAACGTATGCTGTTGCAGCAACAGCGGCTTTCCATGAAATCGGCTCCCATGTCGGGAGCCATTTTTTGACGAGCAAACTTTCTTTTTATTCATATCCTCCAGAACGACGATTCACGTCATCATCAAAAAAAGCCAACCGCCTAAATCGCAGTTGGCCATTGTTCCGGGGTACTATATTATTCGTTCCGACCTCCCCATTTATGGTCCCGAACCGGTTAAATAGGTTTCTTGAAACACGTGAATCGAATAGAAAAACTTTTTTTGCTCCAAATAGCCCCATGCGTATTGACCCTCACCCAAGAGGAGCCTTTAGAATCGCAAGTGAGGTGGAACGCATGCTGTATACAGTAAAAGAGCTCGCCCAATTGGCAAATGTGACAGTCAAGACACTTCATCATTATCACAAAATCGGTCTGCTGATTCCGCGCAAAATAAGCGAATCCGGTTATCGCTTGTACGGGCAACAAGAACTGGAACGATTGCAACAAATCCTTTTTTACCGCGAGCTGGATTTCCCCCTCAAAGAAATCACTAACATCTTGTCTGGTGAATCAGATCGGTTGTCCATTTTGCAGAACCAAAAACAATTGCTCATGGCGCGGCTGCACAGATTGACGCGCTTGGTTCAGACATTGGACGAATCGATTGATCACGCCTTGAAAGGAGAACCCATGGAACAATCAGCGATGTTCAAAGGATTTCGAAGTGAAGAAGAGTGGGAGATGGCGCTGGCGGAGCAAAACGAACATATCAAAGAAACATACGATTATGATTTGCTGGCCAGCAAGCCGATCGAAGTGGAGGCAATGAACGAGATGGCGCTGGAGGCTCAGCACTTTATGAACAGCATGGCATGTGCGTTGAGAGAGGGGCGCAAATATGACGACAGCCAAGTGAAAAAGCTCATCCGCCAACACATTGATTTCTTGAATGACCACGGGAAGGCCCTGACCGATGCCGACTTTGCGTCCCAAGCTCTTTTCTTTGTGCAGGACGATTTCCATCGCCACATGCTGGAGGAAGTGCAAACCGGCCTTTCTTATTATCTCTACTTTGCCGCCGAAGCCTTTGCCTCTGTTCAGCAATGAGCTAACCTATTGAAAAAAAGCTGTTGCCCGTCAAGGCAACAGCTTTTTTCGTCACTTCTTCTTGTTCAACTCCGAGTTGCGGTACCCATACACGAAATAGATGATTAAGCCCACCAGCAACCAGAGCAAGAAGCGTATCCATGAGGTGCCTGGCAATTTAATCATCAAAAATCCGCAGAACAGAATGGCCAGAATCGGCACCAACGGCACCAACGGCGTTCGGAACGCCCGCGGCAAATCAGGTTGCGTCTTACGCAGGATCATCACGCAGATCGACACCAGCACAAACGCCGCCAATGTCCCCAAGTTCACCAACTCGGACAATTCCTTCAACGATACGAACCCGCCCAAACATGCGGCAACCAAACCGAAAATCCACGTGTTGATGAATGGTGTGCGCGTTTTGATGTTCACTTTGGAAAACACTTTCGGTATCAGGCCGTCACGGGACATGGAGTAACCGATCCGCACTTGTCCGTACAGCATCACCAGCATCACCGTCAACATCCCCACTGTTGCCCCCACACTTACTAGGCCGCGCAGCCAGTCTTGCCCAGTCACTGAGATGGCAAAAGCGACAGGACTTTTCTCATGACCAGCAAATTCTTTGTATTCGACCAGCCCAGTCATCACCATCGTAGTAACTACATACAAAATGGTACAGATGGCAAGCGACCACAAAATGCCTTTGGGCAAATCCTTTTGCGGATTTCGCGTTTCCTCCGCGGCCGTGCTAACGGCGTCAAACCCGAGGAAGGCGAAGAAAATGACGGCTGCCGCTTGAAATACCCCTTCAAATCCGAACGGCATGAACGGCGTCCAGTTGTCCGGCTTGACGTAGAAGAAGCCGACCAAGATGAACAACACAACTACCAACAGCTTGAGAGCCACGATCAGGTTGTTTACCCATTTAGACTCTTTCACACCGATCGACACTAGCAACGTAATGAGCAAGACGATCAGGAATGCGGGAAGATTCATGATCCCACCCTCAATTGGGGTCATCAGCAGCGATTGGGGAATTTGGATGCCCAAGCCCATGACTAAGTCCGCAAAATAACCCGACCAACCAACTGAGACGGAACTAACAGCTAACAAATATTCCAAGATCAAGTCCCAGCCGATAATCCAAGCCATGAATTCTCCAACGGTAACATAACTGTAAGTGTAAGCGGAACCAGATACGGGAACGATGGAAGCGAATTCAGCATACGTCAACCCGGCGAACAGACAGGCCAGTCCGGCAATGATAAAGGAAAGAGTAAGTGCTGGACCCGCAGTCAACGAACCAAGACCCGTCAAAACGAAAATCCCTGTACCAATGATTGCACCAATGCCAAGCAGTGTGAGATCCCATGCCCCGAGTTCCCGTCGCAGTTGCGACCCTTTACTCAATTCTAAGGCATAATCCACACTCTTTTTGCGAAAGAGTTCCACAATGTTGCCCCCTTTTGAAATAATTAAAAAATTAAAATAATGCGGCAACTACATTGAATCCAATCATTTAGAATTGATGGATTGTTTATATATTATATATGAATCATGTATGAAAATAAATAATAAATCCTACCAATTACGGTAGGATTCTTCAAAAGTTAATCATTTTCTTCTTTTAACGCTTTTAAAATGGCATCCGGTTGCAAGCCGTGAATGGCTTGCCCATTCACCACAGTGACCGGCACCCCCAAAAACCCCATTTGTTTCACTTCTTCCAGATATTGTGGATTTTCGCTACAATCTCTCGTTTCATAAGGAATTTGGTAATCATTTAAAAACCGCTTGAGGACATTGCACTCAATGCAATGCGGCCGCGAATACACAATCACTGCCATCATCTGTTCACTCCTTTGCTTTTACTATACTATGTAATCTCCGCCCGCTCTATATTTTTGCGCATCTTCTTCGGTATAATAGGCCTAAGCAACCATTTGGCAATAGGGATGGCCACGTGGATGTGTTCATCTATGCTGCCAATATAGGAGAGATGTTTTGTGCACAAGAATTTACGCACGTTCATAGAGCAATTGCGCAATGAAAACGATATCGTAGAAATAGACGTTCCGGTTGATCCCCATCTAGAATTGGCGGAGATTCACCGGCGTGTCATCTCCGAGGAAGGCCCGGCGCTTCTTTTCACCAATGTAAAAGGAAGCGCCTTCCCTGTGGTCACCAATCTGTTCGGCACCTCCCGGCGGGTCGACCTCGCCTTTGGGCCGCGGCCGGAAACACTGATGCGACAAGCAGTGGACATGGTGCATAAACTGATGCCACCCACACCGAAAGCAATCTGGGGAGAACGGCAGCTGCTCTTGGAGTTGCTCAAGGTCGGCTTAAAATCCGTTCCCGCCTCGCAAGCGCCAGTGTTGGAAGCGCAACAGCCGCAGCCGGACTTGACCCAACTCCCGGTGATCACTTCGTGGCAAGAAGACGGTGGGCCATTTGTCACCCTGCCTTTGGTCTATACGGAACATCCAGAAACCGGCCAGCACAACTTAGGCATGTACCGCATGCAAGTTTTTGACGCGAACACGACTGGCATGCACTGGCAAATCCACAAAGGGGGCGGGTTCCACCATTTTGCCGCAGAAGAGAAGAACCAAGCGCTCCCGGTACGCGTCCATCTCGGCGGCCCACCTGCACTCATCGCTTCAGCCATCGCGCCAGCTCCTGAATTTCTACCGGAGCTCTTGCTGGCTTCCCTGATCATCGGCGAGAAGTTACCTGTTGTCCGTCCCGCCGATGGCGGTTATCCGTATATCGCGGAAGCGGAGTTTGTCCTGTCGGGGCATGTGCCGCCTCATGTGCGCCGCTTAGAAGGGCCGTTTGGCGACCATTACGGCTATTATTCACTGGCCCATGACTTCCCCGTCTTCAACGTCGACAGCGTCCATCACCGCAAAGACGCGATTTATCCGGCGACCGTGGTCGGCAAACCGCGCCAAGAAGATTATTATATGGGGGAATTTTTGCAGCGTCTCCTATCACCAGCATTCCCGATGGTGATGCCTGGGGTGAAGGCATTGTGGACATACGCCGAAACCGGCTTCCACTCCCTGGCCGCGGCCGTCGTCAGAGAGAGCTACAGCCGGGAAGCGTTGGCAAACGCCTTCCGCATCTTGGGCGAAGGTCAATTGACCTTAACCAAATTCCTCATGCTGACGGATCGCCCTGTCTCATTGGAGAATTTCCCCGAGCTCATGGAAACGATATTGGAGCGGTTTGACCCGGCGTGCGACCTATTTATCTTCAGCAACACCTCCATGGACACGCTGGATTATACGGGACGCCGCCTAAATCATGGTAGCAAAGCCGTGATGATCGGCACGGGCGAAGCCAAACGCAACCTACCTGCCGAATTCCACGGTCCCGACATGCACGGGGTAAAGCAAGCTGCCGTCTACTGCCGTGGGGCGCTAGTATTGGAAACCGATTCGTTTGTTGACGCGCCCGACTTAGCAGAGCGCTTATTGGCACAGCATCGCGAAGAGTTAAAATCATGGCCCATGATCTTCCTGGTCGATAACATCTCGGCCGCCTCCGGCCAATCTGCATTCCTGTGGACGATCTTCACCCGCTTTGACCCAGCGCATGACATCTACGCGCAAGCGGAATGGTCTCGCCACCACGCCCGCTATCAATTCCCGATCATCGTCGATGCGCGGATGAAGCCGGGCTATCCTGATGAGTTGGAAGTGGATCCGGCGATTAAGCAACTGGTTGACGAGCGCTGGAAAGAGTATTTCCGCTCATAAGACGAGCAAAAGTCCCCCTGGTCCAAGGGGGACTTCACTTTTTGCGCTACTCTTTTATTCGGAACAAGGAGATATCATTGGTCACATTGGCTTCAAACTCGGCACGGCTCGGGTCGATGAAATCGATCTCCTTCACATGGTCGGCTGCCAACAAGAATCCTTCCATATCTTCAATCGCGCCTTCTTTGATCTTCACGGACAACTGTTGCGCGATATAGCGAGCCAAGGAGCTGTCCGAACCTTCCCCGCCGATCTCCATGCCTGTCTCCTCTAAAAAGCCTGGATATCGCTTGCCTATCGCGATCGCGATCTGATATGCCGTAAACAGCGGCCGGCCGAAATGATGCGATTCTCCGCGATCATTCTCCACCGCTTGCAATACTTCCCTAATCTTGGCCTCCATCTCCCATTGATCCCATCTGCTCATGATGCCCTCTCCTTTTATGTATTTTTAATATTATTTTATCAAGAAATAATTATGATTTATATAACAAAAACGACACGGTGTTGTACAGCGGCTCCAAAACCGTTTTCCCATTCGCTTCACACGTGGCGAGGCTCTTCGGGAAAAGGTTTTCCACCGCTTATTTTTCAAACTTGATTTACCAGACTTAGGAATGGTGAATAAATAGGACAGCGGCTTCAAAACCGTTTTCCCATTCGCTTCACGCGTGGCGAGGCGCTCTTCGGGAAAAGGTTTTTCCGCCTCTTCTTCTTCTAACTTGATTTACTAGACTCAGGCATGGTAGATAAATAGGACAGCAACTCCAAATCCGCTTTCCCATTCGCTTCATGCGTGGCGAGGTGCTCTTCGGTAAAAAGTTTTCCACCGCTTATTTTTCAAACTTGATTTACCAGACTTAGGAATGGTGAATAAATAGGACAGCGGCTTCAAAACCGTTTTCCCACTCGCTTCACTTGTGCATCGGCGCTCTTTGGGAAAAGGTTTTTCCGCCGCTTATTTTTAACTTGTTTTACTAGATAGGCTCATTCTACGCAGTAACTAATGATCTAATTCTTAAAGTCAAGCACTTTATATAATAGTTAATAATATTTTATTATATAAAATATTGCATTATTTTTATTTTAGTGGTAACCTCTCTATTACATGGCATTTCAATACAAAACAAACTAAAAAACATTTTTTGTTCGCTATGCAAACCATTTAATGGTGAAACCAGTTTAATGCAAAGGAGGCAGTAAAATGTTTGTCATTTCCTTTATATTGATGCTTTTTGCCTTGGTCGGTATCATTTACCCAACACCGTTACATAAAAAAATCAAATTCAAGCAAGTCGATCTAGGAAAACGTTTATGGAATGTTATCTTATTCATCCTCTGCATCATTCTTCTCTCTATCTTTGCGCCCAATCAATCTCAGCCTGCTGATGACATAGACAAAAAAGTCAAAGTGGAAACCGACAAAACCAATAAACAACCGAAACAACCAAGCACTGATCAGCAAAATAACGAGCAAGATGCTGACGAAAAAGCAAAAGCACAAGAAGAACAAAGCAAGAAAAACGCTGACGAGGCTACCAAAGATGACGAAGAAAAAAGCAGTGAATCCCAAAAATCCCAAACGACCACTGAGCAACCTAAATCCACTCCAAATGAGAGTGAGAGCGACCAGTCCAGCAACGTCTATTACGCAAACTGTAAGGAAGCGCGCGCAGCAGGGGCAGCACCGCTCTATAAAGGAGAACCTGGGTACGCCAGCAAACTCGACCGTGATGGGGATGGCGTCGCTTGTGAGTAGATCATTTCAAAAAATCCCCCCATGGGTTATTCCATTGGGGGGATTGTTACTTTTTCTAGCCACTCAAAGCCGCAAAAACCCCTGTTTGATGACATGGGCCATTTTCTTTCTCCGTTCTTCCAAAAAACGCGAGTATTCAAGGCTGGTCCAATTGTCAGGAAGCGCGTGCATCTCCATCATCTCCGCCAATTCAGCGGAAGAAAATCTGGAAGCATATTTGGGGAAATATTCCTCGGGAGACTCATCAGATATTCTGGCGTTATCCCCCCATTCAACTAATGCGAAATTAGCCACTTGGTTGATTAGCTTGCTTTCACTGATACCAATGGACTTCAAGTATTTTTTAGGAAATAAATGATGAATCTCAATCGCATTCCGGTTAGCATGGAGCATCGGATCGAGCAACTCAGACACTTTCATGCTGGAAAACAGTACGTTGGCACCAAGAATATTTAAAGCCGCATAGTATGCGTGCAACGCCGGATTTCTCGAGGTGGAAGATTCAAGTTTATTGACCAAGGTGATAGCCCAAAAATCATTGGTCAATGAATCATTAATGATTTTTTCCAATGTCCCCACAAACTCATCTTGATTTCTTACCCCGCGCAACCGTGCCAAATCGGCTTCCATCACCGTTTCTGGGGAACTGGTGTACCGGCCTGTCAGCACCAGCATAAAGTACCATTTGGCGATGAGTTGTCGTAGCCGATAAGCGTCCACGCGAAAATCTTCTTTCCCAATTAAATACATGACATAGGCATAAATAATATTGATCTTCGAACTCACCATCGCCTTACTTCTGAAACCGGCCTTAATCAAGGTTTTTAAGAAATCATGCCAATTTTGCATGTTGAGCGCGCTGGCTTGCGCATGTTTCAACACTTCAAATTGCTGATCTCGCCTATCCGGAGACACCTCACCTGTTTCCAAGTCCTTCCCGCGCAAAATGGAGTAGACGTTTTTCAGACGGGCCCTTTTAAATCCAAGACCCACTGCCACGCGCAACATTTGGTCTGGATCAGGGTGAATGAAGTGGTTAAACGCACTCGCCCGCTCCCCACCCGCTTGACGCGAATCCCTAGCGAAAGCCTCCAATTCTTTCCTTCCTTGATCCCAAAACACAGATAACAAGGTCAAAATGAAATCAGACTGATTCAATTTCTTTCCTTGACTGTTGATACGCACGAAAATATCGGATACCTGCTCCTCATCCACGGTGGAAGATATCTCCATCGCGGTAAATTGATATTCTTGCAATTTGTACAGGCGATCGATATTTTCACTGATCACGTTCACTTCTTCATCGGTAACATCTCGGTGGTTACACAAATTCTCAATGAATTGGCGAATGAATCGAAAACTGGATGCACCTTGTTTCCAAAGCTCTGAGATATCGTAAATATACTCAGGATCGCGCTCAATCGCCGCATCTGCCACATCAAATTGGCCATCGATGGGGCGAAAAGAAATCTTTATGGAGGTCTCCTTAAAATCCTTATTTAACACCCTGCGCCCTTTTAGCACCGCATACAGGGAGGTGAGCCGTTGCTGACCATCCACGATTAACAACCTCGGCACCTTGGCTTGTTTCTGTTCTACACCAATCTGTTTGGTATCAGTCAGATGCTCGTTGGCCCAGAACAAAAAGTAGCCAACGGGAAAGCCTCGGTACATGGAATCAAATAAATCTCTCACTTTGGCCGCTGGCCACACAAACGGCCGTTGCAAATCAGGCAAAGCAATATCTCCATGCTCAATATCATGCAGGAGCTTGGACAGACTGTAATCCACTCTCTTGTACAGCATAGTGCTCATCGTTGTTCTATCCCCTTTCCATTCAATCCAAGCTGTGCTACTTCCGTCCATCCCCTTGGCTTTCCCCTCTCATCAGAAAAGAGGTAAGCGGTCCGTACGAAGTGATGTACACCTGCTCGCGGGCGCGGGTCATAGCTACGTACAGCAGAGAACGCTGTTCATTCAGGTACGCCGCTTCTTCGTCGGGGTCTTCCCGTTTCTGCCGCAACACCCAAGCATTAGGGAGATTATCTTCATTTGCCTCGGCGATGAACACCACGCGGAATTCCAAGCCTTTGCTGTTGTGCATGGTGCCACTGTCACGCATCAGCCAGCTACTCTCGTCTAGGTGTGTTGGAATCAATGCGCAAAGCCTTGCAAACAAACCTCCATGTCACTAATAAATCTAGTGAGAAGTGAGTGTAGCATAAAACAACTTGGAAGTAACTGACTCAAGCAGATTATGAAATAATTTGAGTTACCGGCATGAATAAGTAACTATAAACAAATCCATGTATGTATAAGCAAAATAAATCTGAAAGTATAACTGGGCTCCAATCGTTCTCCAAAGCGTTTTCCCCGTAGTTTTCACCCATGTCATAATTTTTTCACATCCGCATCCTGTTGATTACTTTGTCATTTCAACCATTTCAAATCAGTATACACCAATGCATGTGTACTCAACGATTGCGATTTCTCCCATAGATGCTCCATGTACTCCACCTCAAAGTGTGGGCTTTTAAAGATATAATCATAGCGGTATGGATTTGACTTTTTTGGTGATTTATATGTCATCGCTAATGGTCCTTGCGGACTTTTCTTCACAATTTCTTGTTTAAGATCAGATCTTTGATCCAAGTAGTCACGGTATGCGTCTTTGAATAAGGTGGCATCTCCGTGGATGAGGGCTTTCCCTCCCTCTGTATCCACATCTCCCCAAAACTGCACCTTTGATAAGTCTGGATGGTCTACTTCGGGTCCGGTGTATTTGATGCCTCCCAAAGTCGGCATCTCTTTTCTCTCTTTCACCCAACGCATTAAAGCAAATAGGGCTAAAGCCTTCTGCTCTTTATATTCGCTTCCATTTGGGATGTCCACCGATGCCACCACAAAAACACGGTCATCTTTCATGACCTCGGCCGCAACAGCTTTTGCATTAGGAGGCATATCCGAAATGAGGCAAACATGTTTTATGGTATATGGATGCTTCACAAATATTGCTACGCCATGCTCTTTCGCCGCATACTCTTCATTGGTCAAGTCAAATGAAAAACGCCCTTGGTCAAATCGTTTACTTTCAGTAATTCTGTCAAATCCTGCTTGTTTCAATCCCTGGACAGCTAGAATATCCGGATTCACCTGCTGAATAAGATCCAAATGCCCATGGTTTAATCTACGCCGGTCTACATACCATGTTGCCACTCTCATAGGGAATCTCTCCTTACTAAATTCAAAATCTACTATTACTCTAATATATTAATATTTATTATTTTATTTGTTTTCCAACTAAATTCCAACTCATAACGCGTATTATTGAACAGGAAATTTTCTTATTAACAAAGCAAAAAAACTTATCCTTTCTCCCCCCACTACTTTAACCAAATATTATTAATACAAAATCTACATTAATCGATTATTAATGATCATCAATTCTCATTGATGATTCATGCAAATACCGTCAATGTCTCTCCTCCTCCATCCCTTCGCCACACACAGGACTAAAACCCCATTTACATTCCCATTATCAGTCTTATGAGTTAATTAATTTATTAAAATTTTGTATTGTTATTTACTTCTATACATACATTGTCCTATTATTCATTTTATAAATCTAATTATTATAATTCGATAGATAATTAGATTTACTAATCTTTCACAAAAGGAGTTGAAAGGGATGGGAGCTAAGAAATTTACTGCTTTCGCAGTGGTTTCGACCATGGTGTTCACTCTAGCCACCGCGAATGTGTCCGCGGCACCAAGTGAACAACCGCCAAAGGCGAAGAAAATGGCCGTGTTGGAGAAATTATCAAAACAATCTAAAGGGAAAGAAAAAGTCACATGGAACAAGGAAAAAGGGGTTCCCACGTTTGTGACAGGCAAGCTTTCGGACAAACAGGCCAAAACCCCGGCTGATGTGAAGAAGATCGTGGAGGAAAACAAAGCGCTCTTCAACATGGATTCAGCCTCTTCCGAACTATCCCTCATTTCACAAGAGAAAGATTCCTTGGGCTTTACGATGTATAAATACCAACAAGTGTATCAAGGGGTACCGGTATTTGGCAACGAACTGATCGTCCATACTGACAAAAACGGCACTACCACTTCCATCAACGGTTATTATGATCCCGAGGTGAAAACCGCAGGGCTAAATACCAAAGCGACGTTGTCATTGGCGCAAGCACTCAACAAAGCGAAGGTGTCCGAGGGCGTGGCCAATGTTAGCAAATTCGACATCCAAAAAGGCAAATTGCATGTATATGAAACCGAAAAAGGCGACTACCGCTTGGTTTATGTAATTACGCTGTCCACCCTGGAAGGCAAACAGCCAGTCTATGCCGATCTATTCGTGGATGCACACAATGGTGCCATCGTACACAAAATCGATAAAGTGAATCATGCAGCGGCCACTGGTACAGGCACGGGCGTGCTTGGCGACACGAAGACGCTGAACACCGATTCTTACAGCAGTGGCTACTATCTGCGTGACATCACCAAACCGATGTATTCCACTGGTGGCAAAATTGAAACCTACACTGCCAACTATGGCACAGCCTTGCCAGGCACGCTATTAACTGACGCCGACAACGTGTGGACTGACCGCGCAGCTGTGGACGCCCACTACTATGCCGGCAAAACCTACGACTACTACTACAACAAGCTAGGCCGCAACTCCTTTGACAACAGAGGAGCCACGATGAAGTCCACCGTACACTACAGCAGAAATTACAATAACGCCTTCTGGAACGGAACGCAAATGGTCTACGGAGATGGCGACGGCAGACAATTCACCTCTCTGTCTGGTGCACTGGACTTGGTGGCCCATGAGATCACCCACGCTGTCACCGAGCGTACAGCTGGCCTTGTCTACGAATACCAACCCGGTGCATTGAATGAGTCCTTCTCTGATGTGCTCGGCAACTTGGTGGAAAATAAAAACGACCCGAAATGGCTGCTCGGTGAAGACGTCACCACACCTGGCATCGCTGGCGACGCATTGCGTTCGATGTCCAACCCGAACGAGTATGACCAACCAGATCACATGAATGAATATCGTAACCTGCCCAACACCAGAGAAGGAGACTGGGGCGGCGTTCACATCAACTCCGGTATTCCGAACAAAGCATTCTACAACTTCGTCACCACTCCCGGCATAACCAAAGACAACGCCGGCAAGATTTGGTACCGTGCGCTGACGCAATACCTGACGTCCTACTCCCAATTCATTGACGCGCGCAACGCCACCATCCAAGCGGCAACCGATCTATTTGGCGCAAACTCGCTGGAAGCGACTGCCGTAGCCAATGCTTGGGCTAGCGTGGGCGTAGGTTCCAGCGGAAACAACGGCGGAAGCGGCGATGCTTACGAGCCAAACGACAGCATGTCCGCAGCCAAAGCCATGAGCTCCGGTACTACCTACAATGGTCTGATCAGCAGCGCGACCGATGAGGACTGGTTCAAATTTACGCCCAGCACATCAACCTACCTTTCGCTCAGCTTGACCAATCTGCCAGCAGACTACGATCTGTATCTGTACAACTCGGCTGGCACTTTGTTGGCTAGATCGGAATACGCCGGCACCTCTTCGGAATCAATTGCGGGCACCATCCAAAGCGGCGCTACCTATTACGTGAAAGTTGTCGGATACAACGGCGCTATGAGCACATCCAAGCCATACGCGCTAAAAGCGACTTATTAAGCAACACCCCGGCATCATCTTTCATTCGACTAAACGAAAAAGACTTGCCTTCCTCAAACAGGAAGAGGGCGAGTCTTTTTCTTTTTCTATGCACTTATGAAGATGTTTCTTTGTCTCTTTCTCCAACGCAGATCCGCAATCCCTCGCTCCTAAAATGAAGCAATCACATCCTGTTAAAACCAATTTCATTTCCAATATTGGGCTTATGAGTTAATTAATTTATTAAAATTTTGATTTGTTATTTACTTTTCTAATCAAAATATCTTATTATTCCTTTTATAAATGTAATTATTACAATTGGATAGACAATTTGATTTACCACATTTGCAAAGGAGTTGGGATACATGGGTTTCAAGAAGTTCACCGCTTTTGCAGTGGTTTCGACGATGGTATTTACGCTGGCGACAGCCAACGCATCCGCAGCACCGGGTGAGCAACCACCCCAAGCAAAGCCGGAGAAGAAGGCGGCATTAGAAAGGCTATCTAAAAATTCCAAAGGAAAAGAAAAGGTTACATGGAACAAGGAAAAAGGGGCAGCCACATTTGTAGCGGGCAAGCTTTCAGACAAACAGGCCAAAACCCCGGCTGATGTGAAGAAGATCGTGGAGGAAAACAAAGCGCTCTTCAACATGGATTCAGCCTCTTCCGAACTATCCCTCATTTCACAAGAGAAAGATTCCTTGGGCTTTACGATGTATAAATACCAACAAGTGTATCAAGGGGTACCGGTATTCGGCAACGAACTGATCGTCCATACTGACAAAAACGGCACTACCACTTCCATCAACGGTTATTATGATCCCGAGGTGAAAACCGCAGGGCTAAATACCAAAGCGACGTTGTCATTGGCGCAAGCACTCAACAAAGCGAAGGTGTCCGAGGGCGTGGCCAATGTTAGCAAATTCGACATCCAAAAAGGCAAATTGCATGTATATGAAACCGAAAAAGGCGACTACCGCTTGGTTTATGTAATTACGCTGTCCACCCTGGAAGGCAAACAGCCAGTCTATACCGATCTATTCGTGGATGCACACAATGGTGCCATCGTACACAAAATCGATAAAGTGAATCATGCAGCGGCCACTGGTACAGGCACGGGCGTGCTTGGCGACACGAAGACGCTGAACACCGATTCTTACAGCAGTGGCTACTATCTGCGTGACATCACCAAACCGATGTATTCCACTGGTGGCAAAATTGAAACCTACACTGCCAACTATGGCACAGCCTTGCCAGGCACGCTATTAACTGACGCCGACAACGTGTGGACTGACCGCGCAGCTGTGGACGCCCACTACTATGCCGGCAAAACCTACGACTACTACTACAACAAGCTAGGCCGCAACTCCTTTGACAACAGAGGAGCCACGATGAAGTCCACCGTACACTACAGCAGAAATTACAATAACGCCTTCTGGAACGGAACGCAAATGGTCTACGGAGATGGCGACGGCAGACAATTCACCTCTCTGTCTGGTGCACTGGACGTGGTGGCCCATGAGATCACCCACGCTGTCAC
Source organism: Laceyella sediminis (assembly GCF_003003125.1). GTDB lineage: Bacteria > Bacillota > Bacilli > Thermoactinomycetales > Thermoactinomycetaceae > Laceyella > Laceyella tengchongensis. The sequence continues at coordinate 147,621 of NZ_PVTZ01000007.1, forward strand.
CGAGCGTACAGCTGGCCTTGTCTACGAATACCAACCCGGTGCATTGAATGAGTCCTTCTCTGATGTGCTCGGCAACTTGGTGGAAAATAAAAACGACCCGAAATGGCTGCTCGGTGAAGACGTCACCACACCTGGCATCGCTGGCGACGCATTGCGTTCGATGTCCAACCCGAACGAGTATGACCAACCAGATCACATGAATGAATATCGTAACCTGCCCAACACCAGAGAAGGAGACTGGGGCGGCGTTCACATCAACTCCGGTATTCCGAACAAAGCATTCTACAACTTCGTCACCACTCCCGGCATAACCAAAGACAACGCCGGCAAGATTTGGTACCGTGCGCTGACGCAATACCTGACGTCCTACTCCCAATTCGTAGATGCGCGCAACGCCACCATCCAAGCGGCAACCGATCTATTTGGCGCCAACTCCACTGAAGCAACCGCAGTCGCCAATGCTTGGACCAGCGTCGGTGTCGTTGCCAACAAATAAATGCACAAAAGAGGCGTGAGCTCCTCGCTGGGGAGCTCACGCCTTTTACATCTCATCCATGTCTCAGCGGCCTCCCTGTCAAAGCCCGCCGCGCAGTCAACTTAATCCCCGTCAAAGAAGTCTCCCAAGCTTCCCAAAATGCTCCCTTCTTCTTTGCGTCCGACGGCCGGCGCCGCGGCGAAGATCCGACTGGCCAGGCGGCTGAACGGCAGGCTTTGGATCCAGACTTTCCCCGGGCCTCGCAAGGTGGTAAAGAAGAGACCCTCTCCCCCGAACAAAGCAGTTTTGATCCCGCCGACAAATTGAATGTCGTATTCGATCGAGGCGGTCATCGCCACCAGACACCCGGTATCGAGCCGAATCATCTCCCCTTCGCGCAACTCTTTTTCAACGATGGTACCGCCCGCATGGACAAATGTCAGGCCATCCCCCTCCAGCTTTTGCATGATAAATCCTTCGCCGCCGAAGAAGCCAGCCCCGATCTTGCGTTGCAATTCAATGCCTACCAACACGCCTTTAGCGGCGCAGAGAAAAGAGTCTTTTTGGCAAATGATTTTCCCATTGTATTGTTTCAAGTCAAGAGGGATGATCTTGCCCGGATAAGGCGCCGCGAACGAAACGTTTTTGCGGGTGGAGCCTTCATTGGTGAACACGGTCATAAACAAGCTCTCACCGGTAATGAGGCGTTTCCCCGCGCTGAACAGTTTGCCCATCAATCCCTTGCTATCTTTGCTACCGTCACCAAAGATGGTTTCCATCTGAATGGTGTCGTCCATCATCAACAAGCTGCCCGCTTCTGCAATCACGCTTTCCTGGGGGTCGAGCTCAATCTCCACCAATTGCATGTCATCGCCGTAGATGCGAAAGTCGATCTCATGTGCCAATTCCATCTGATCCGCTCCCTCTGTCATCATTGTGGTGTGTCATCCACACCGTTCTTTTTACTCATTTCTCTTTCTTATGTTCCCGCAATTGGCATCAACCTATCACTTTTGCAAAAAAAGATCCGGCTTTTTCGCCGGATCTGCGAGCTTGTCTGCTGATATCGAAAAGATTCGGCTGGTGCCAAGCCTTTCCCACACGGAAAGTCATTGCTTCATGCGCGGGTCAAAGATGTCCCGCAATCCGTCGCCAAGCAGGTTAAATCCCAAGACAGTAATCATGATGGCCACGCCAGGAAACACCATCGTCCAAGGAGCCAATTGCAGATAGTCACGGGCGTCCGACAGCATGGTTCCCCACTCTGGATCAGGTGGTTGCGCCCCCAAGCCCAAGAAGCCGAGCGCGGCCACCTCAATTACCGCAGTCGCAAAGCTTAAGGTACCTTGCACCATGATCGGCGTCCAACAGTTGGGCAAGATGTGGTGCCAGAGAATCCGACTGTTCTTCATCCCGATTGCCCGCGCCGCCAAGACAAAATCTTCTACTTTCACACTGAGCACGCGCGATCGCATCAATCGGCCAAACGTGGGGATGTTGATGATCGCGATGGCTATCAGGGCGTTATTCAGGCCCGGACCCAACATAGCCACAATCGCAATGGCCAACAAAATGCTGGGAAAGGCCAGCATGATGTCAAACAGGCGGGAAATCAACGTATCTTGCCATTTCCCGTAATAACCAGCAAGCAGGCCAAGGAGGCTACCCACCACAATAGAGCCAGCGATGCTGATAAAGCCCACCCATAACGAGATGCGGGAACCGTACACGATCCGGGTGAAGATGTCCCGGCCTAGGTCGTCCGTGCCAAACCAATGCTCAGCCGAAGGGGCGGCCAAGGCATCCGCGCTCGGTTCTGTGTAGTCATAGGGTGTGATAACCGGGGCCAAGATTGCCAAAATGATAAAGATCAGCACCAACACACTGCCGATGACGGCCGAACGGTGCCGGAAAAACGCGCGCGCAAAATCCCGTGCCGGATTGTCCTGTTGGGTGGAGTGGGACACGGCGCCTGCTTCGGGAAGGTTGGTAACTGGTGGTTGAACGTTGTCTGTTTGCATCCTGCCTCACTCCTTTCCATATTGGATGCGCGGATCGATCCAGGCGTAAAGTAAGTCGACAATGAGATTGATCATGACGAAAATGAAGGCCAGCACGAGAATGCCGGATTGGATGACCGGATAGTCGCGTGAATTGATCGCGTCATAAATATATCGCCCAACCCCAGGCCAGCTGAAGATGGTCTCCGTCAAAACCGCACCGCCGAGTAGCAAGCCTAGTTGCAAACCGACCACCGTCAAAATGGGGATCATGGCGTTTTTCAGCGTGTGTTTATAAATAACCAAGAACTCGGATATCCCCTTGGCCCTAGCTGTACGGACATAATCTGAGCGCATCACTTCTAACATGCTGGACCGGGTCATACGGGCGATGATCGCCATTGGAATGGTGCCAAGCGCGATCGCTGGCAACAAGATATGCTTTAGCACATCCCCCAACATGGCCATATCGCCAAATAGCAGAGCGTCAATGATGTAGAAGTACGTGATCGGCTCGTATTCCATCCGCGGGTCCAACCGCCCGTTGGAAGGAAACCATCCCAGCTCTTGCGCAAACAGCCATTGCTCCATCAAACCAAGCCAGAAGATGGGGATAGACACACCGATAAGGGCGATGAACATCGAGCCGTAATCAAGCCATGAGTTTTGGCGCCAAGTCGATAATATGCCGAGATTAATACCAAAAAAGAGGGCGATGGCGATGGCGACAAAGGACAATTCCGCGGTTGCCGCCAAGAAGGGGCCGATCTCTTCCGAGATTTTGGTCTTATTGACCAGCGATGTCCCCAAATCGCCTTGCAACAATGCTTGCAAATATTTGAAATACTGGATGTAGACCGGCTGATCCAAGCCCAGATTTTTCCTGATCTCTTGCAGTTGCTCCGGTGTGGCTTTGTCACCCGCGATGGTCTTGGCCGGATCGCCCGGTATAGCGTGGACGACCGCAAACACAATCAGCGACATGCCGAGCAGCACCGGGATCAACATCAATAACCGTCGTGCAGTATATGCCAGCATTTGATTTCACCACCTCATCCCTATCGATCATCATGGATGCAGAAAGGGTCCACCACCGCCTAAGCCATGGTGGGCCCCCCGCCAATTATTGCGCGAAGTCGACTTTTTCCAGCGACAGCTCCGTCGTGGGGTGTGTTTTGAATCCGATCACTTCTTTTTTAGCCGCATAGGGGACGGTGGCATGGGCAATCGGCACCCATGGCGCGTCTCGCTTAATGATTTCCTGCGCTTTCATGTACAGTTCTGCCCGTTGTTTTTCATCGCTCAACTCTTGTGCTTTAATGAGCAGATCATGTAATTCATCATTTTTGTAAAGAGCGATATTCGCAGCATCTGGCATACGGGTGTTATCCTTGTCTAAGAGCACATACAGGAAGTTGTCTGGGTCACCGTTATCCCCGTTCCAGCCAAACAAGGCCATCTGATGCTCGCCTTTACCCGTTTTGTCCAAGTAGATTTGCCAGTCATGGGTGACGATTTTCGCCTTCACCCCGATTTTGGCCAGATCGGCTTGAATGTACTCAGCGATCTTCTTGCCATCCGGCATATAAGGACGGGGAGCGGTCATCGCGAAGAATTCTACTTCCAGTCCGTCAGCGTATCCAGCTTCCGCAAGCAATTGTTTCGCTTTGTCCAGATCGAACTCATAATCTTTCACATTTTTGTTGTAACCCAACATAAATTCCGGCATGGGGTTGATAGCCGGTTTGGCCAATCCAGAGTAGAAATTTTTGATCAACGCTTCTTTGTTGACCGCATGGTTGAACGCTTGACGCACTTTGGGATTATCAAACGGTTTCTTTTCCGTGTTGAAGGCCAGGTAACCCACGTTCATACCTACTTGTTTGAAGACCTGCAATTTGCTGTCTTTCTCCGCCGGGGCAACATCGGTCGGATTCAATCCGTCAATGATATCCACATCTCCCGACTTGAGCGCAGTGAAGCGCGCGGAGTTGTCGGGAATCACTTTGAAAATGACTTTGTCTAGTTTAGGCTCCCCTTTTCTCCAGAAGTTTTCATTTTTCACTAGGGTGATCGTGTCATTTTTCTTCCATTCTTTCAGCTTGAACGGCCCCGATCCCACTGGGTTACGCGTAAATGCGATCGGATCTTTCTTCACCGCGGTGGGTGAGGCGATTCCAAATGCGGACATTGCCAAGTTTTGCAAGAATGGTGCCTGTGGGCTGGTCAATTCAAACTTGACCGTAAATTCATCGACAGCGGTGACGCTTTTGATCTTATGTCCCGGGTCCCCTTTATAGCCGCCAAACATGTATGCGTAGTAAGGGAAGTCCCCACCTTTGTGCTGGGGATGGTTCTTGTCAGCCCACCGCTCGAAGTTAAACACCACGGCTTCGGCGTTAAACGGGGTTCCATCGTGAAACTTCACGTCTTTGCGCAATTTGAAGGTCCATACTTTGGCGTCTTCACTGGCCTCCCAGCTTTCAGCCAAACTGGGTACCACATCTGTGCTGCCATCGGCGTATTCAACCAAATTGTCAAAGATCTGGTCTGTCACCTTAGTAGACTCCCCATCAGTGACGAGACTTGGATCAAGCAACTTGGCGTCTTCCCCGCGCCCGTAGATCAATGTTTTGTCATTCTTGCCAGTGCCCGCGCTTTTCTTCTCCACACAACCAACCAAAACAGATGAAAAAATGAAGATTGCTATGAGTGATACCAGCCATAACCGTTTTTTCATTCCCTTTCCTCCTTTTCATGGCTCTTAATTCAAAACCTGCTTCGGTGTTGCTTTTCCCTCACCCCCTTTGGTGAGAAAACCGAGAGTGTCACTCACGCCTTTGCGTTATGCAAATGGCAAGCCACAAAATGGCCACCGCCGGCATCATCAAAGATAGGACGTGTTTCTCTGCACACATCCATCACATGGGGACAACGTGGATGGAAAGCACATCCTTGCGGTGGGTTATCTGGGCTCGGCACGTCTCCGGACAAGATGATGCGTTCTTTTTTGGCATCGGGATCGGGCACCGGCACAGCAGACAGGAGTGCTTCCGTGTAGGGGTGAAGCGGCTTTTTGTATAGCTCATCGCGGGGAGCCAGCTCAACCAAGCGACCCAAGTACATCACGCCGACCCGATCGCTAATGTGCTTCACCACGCTGAGATCGTGTGCAATGAAGATGTAAGTCAGCTCAAATTGCTCCTGCAAATCCATCATCAAGTTCAGTACTTGGGATTGGATGGAAACGTCTAGTGCCGACACCGGTTCATCCGCGATAATCAGCTTAGGACGGGTAGACAGGGCTCGAGCGATCCCGATCCGTTGCCGTTGGCCGCCACTAAATTGGTGCGGATACCGGCTGGCATGGCTCTCATTCATGCCGACGACATGAAGCAATTCCCGCACTTGCTCTTTGCGCTCCTGTGCGTCGCCCAAACCATGCACGATCAGCGGCTCTTCGAGAATGGTGGATATTTTTTGACGCGGATTGAGCGATGCGAAGGGATCTTGAAAAACCATCTGCAAGTCCCGCCGTACCTGCCTCAATTCTTCTGCCTTGAGCTGAAACAGTTTCTTGCCAGCAAACTCCACTTCCCCTGCTGTCGGCTCATACAAGCGCATAATGGTGCGACCCGTTGTTGATTTGCCGCAACCACTTTCTCCGACAAGCCCCAACGTTTCTCCGGGTTCCACAGAGAAGCTCACGTCATCGACGGCTACCACTTCTCCCACTTTTCTGCCCAACACCCCGCCATGGATGGGAAATGTTTTTTTCAAATTACGAACATCAATCAGTGCCATGATGCGATTCCTCCTTCTGATGCAAGAAACAACGGCTCACATGCCCTTGTTCCACCGGCGCCAACGGCGGCACTGTCTGCCTACAGACATCCATCACCTGCGTGCACCGTGGAGCGAACCGGCATCCCGCTGGCATCTGATACGGATTGGGCACTTGACCTGGAATGGCATACAACCGTTCCTTTTGTTCATCCAATTTGGGAATCGATAGCAACAACCCTTGGGTGTAAGGGTGTCGGGGCTGTCTGAACAAGCGGTAGCGATCGGTTTCCTCTACCACTTGCCCGGCGTACATGACCACAATCCGGTCGCACATCTCGGCGACGACACCCAAGTCATGCGTGATTAAGAGGATCGCCGTGCCAAACTCTTCGTTCAAGCGCTGCATCAACTCCAGAATCTGCGCTTGAATGGTGACGTCCAGTGCGGTCGTCGGCTCATCGGCGATCAACAGGCGAGGGTTCAAAATCATGGCCATGGCGATCATAACCCGTTGCCTCATCCCACCGGACAGCTGATGTGGATACTCATCCAAAACGCCTTTCCGGGCTATTCCGACTTTTTCCAGCATCTCCCGTGCCAACTCCCGAGCTTCCGCCTTGCTACACGACCGGTGAGCACGAACCGCTTCAATCAATTGGTTACCGATGGTAAATAGCGGATTGAGCGAGGTCATTGGCTCTTGAAAGATCATGGCCATGTCTTTGCCGCGAATCTGCCGCAGTTCCCGCTGACTCGCTTTAGTCAGGTCGGTGCCTTGAAACCGGATCGATCCGTCCACGATCTTGCCAGGAGGTTGGGGCACTAAGCCCATCACGGCCAAAGAAGTCACGCTCTTGCCGCAGCCGGACTCACCGACCAAGCCCACGATCTCCCCTTCGCGAATGGTGAGATCCAGCCCATCCACCGCTTTCACCACACCTTTATCTGTAAAAAAATGCAACTTCAAGTGCTGAATCTCCAACACAGGTTGGGTCATTGGATCACCTCAGGGATACACCGTAGTGTGTGAATTGGGAATGTACATAATGATTACCTGTTTTTTATTAGATTAAAAATATTTTTAACTCAATATATTCTACCAATTCGTAAGTTAATCCTTCAACATTTAATTTATATATCCCAAAACTAAGCATTTTTGATTTACCAGATTTCGGTTATCAATCAGAGTACGCTTTTCTCTGTGCGCGTATGATGCCGCTTCGCCCACCACACTTTGTTCCTCCTCCGTGCACCGCAATAAAAAACGCCCCTTGCGATAAGGAGCGTGGTTATCTATGTCAAAATGTGCCTTAGTTTTTCCCATATATCCGTTGTGCCGCATGCAGGGTGGGACCAACATACTGGTTCAGCGGGAACGAATGACGAATCGCCTCGGTGATGAAAGCTTTGGCCGTCTCAATCGCCTCCCGCACCGGCCGGCCCTTGGCCAATTCCGCCGCGATAGCCGCTGAGTACGTGCATCCGGCTCCATGCGTGTAGGTGGTTTCAATCCGTTCGCTTTCCATCACTTCAAACGACTGCCCGTCATACAGGACATCGACCGCCGCTTCATGTTGCAATTTGCCGCCGCCTTTAACCACGACGATTTGCGCCCCCAAGCCATGGATCATGCCGGCAGCTTCTTTCATTTGTTCAACAGTGGTGATCGGACCAAGCTTGCTCAATTGTCCTGCTTCAAAGAGGTTGGGTGTAACCACAGTCGCCTTGGGCACTAGCACTTCGCGCAAAGCATCTGCCAGTTCGGGATGCAACACCTCATCCGTGCCTTTGCAAACCATGACCGGATCGATCACGGCTGGCACGCCCGCTTTGTCAATCGTGTCGGCCGCCAGCTCAATCAATTCCACTGAGCCGAGCATACCTGTTTTCAAGGCATGAATGCCAATGCCGTCCACAATCGTTTTCAATTGTTCACGAACGACATTCATGTCTACGGGGAATACCAAGTGATTCCAGCGATTGTCCGGGTCCATGGCCACGATGGTGGTCAGCGCGGTCATGCCGTACACACAAAGCTCCTGGAATGTTTTCAAATCGGCCTGGATGCCCGCCCCCCCGCTGCTGTCGGATCCAGCTATGGTTAAAGCTTTATATATTGCCATAAAAATCCCCCCATCGCATACTTCTAGCAAATATTACTCTACGATTCATCATACCTTAATTTGCCAAGGGGAGAAACCCCTTCCCTCTCCAGCCACAGTTTGCCCACGGCCTCCCTACACTGGATGAACATGGTTGCAATCCCCATGCCTACAGGCGGACAAATTTTGTTAGAATGGAATGATGAATGCAGGAGGGATGAATGAGATGAACACTGAGCACAAGGTTGATCTAACCCGTTATGTGTCCAATTTGGACCGGAATGTCTACACCATTTTCAACTTGCCGGAAGAAGTGATTGCGGTAATCTTCGCCTATGTGAGCCGCAGTTCGCTCAGTTTTCGCGACAATCTGGCGAAGTTACTTGCCGACGACGAGCTGGCGGTAAACGAGCAAAGCGGCGGACTGGCCACCTCTTATTCAGAAAAAGCGGCGCGCTTCCATGAAAAATGGGTGGTTGGCTATGGCCATTCCAGCGTCGCTGAACATGCTGTCGCCCATATCGGCATCGAGAAAATCAGCCGCCTCGCTTCCGCCGAACTGGAACTAGCTAATTCATTCAACAGCTTCACAGAGTACAGCCAGCGGTACCAGCGGCCTGCGCGCGGGGACATTTACATCCCTGAAGAGCTGGAACAACAACCGGAATTGAAGGCCGACTACTTGGCGCTACAAGACAAAGCGTACGATACATACGAAGCGTTGATGGCGGGCCTCATCCCTTACCTCAAGCAAGCCATTCCACAAAACGAAGGGGAATCGCCTCGCGCTTACCAATCAAGAGTGGAAAAAATCGCGTTTGAAGATGCCCGCTACGTGCTCACTCTGGCTACGCTGACCAACTTGGGCATGACTGGGAACGGCCGCGCCCTGCGCGACACACTGGTCGCCCTCTTAACTAGCGAACAGGCCGAATCCCGGCAGTTGGCGCGTGACATGGAACGGGAGATTAGCCAAGTGATCCCCACCTTGCTCAAATACGTTGAACCCAACGCCTATGTGGCCGAAGCGCGGCGCAAGCTAAGCAATCGGTTCAGCACAATCCAGCCAACCTCCCAGACCATCAAGGGCCCCCATGCACGGTTCACCCGCCTGCCGGAATACCGCGACGCCCTGATCCTGTTGGCCACCCAGATGCTGGTCACCTACGCTGGACTCTCTTACGATGCGGCGCAAACCCACGCCAAGACCTTGCCGCTCGTCGAGCTGGAACAGCTGGCCCAAGACGCTTTGTCGGACTTGCGCTTCTTTGACAATCCGCTTCCGGAACTGCAACACCTCCATTACCAAATGGAGTTGGCCATCTCGGAGGCCAATTGGCATCAACTGTTGCGCCACAACCGACGTGCTCACTTCAGCTTTGGCCAACCGACCGTCCGCCTTGGCTATACGACTCCGCCGCATGTGGAAGCCGCCGGACTGGCCGAACGGTATCAATCTTTCATTGACGAAGCCGAAGCAGTGGTGCAAAAACTGGCAGATTGGAACCCCTCCATCGCCCAATACGCGGTGACCAACGCCCATCACCGTCAAGTCACAATGACGGCCAGCTTATGGGAATTGTACCATCTGATCAATCTGCGCACCTCTCCCGAAGCACAATGGGATATTCGCGACACGTTTCAACAACTGCATGAACAACTGCAAGCAGCACAGCCGGCATTAGCGAGATACGCCAAGCGTCGACTGGGCTGATCCGAAGGGCTCCCTCGAAAGGGGAAGCCCTTTTTTCTCATGCCATGCGTCTCTTTTCACGCAGATTCGATGTATAATGAAAATAGGAGTTTTCTACACTAGGAGGTGCCTGGAATAAAATACAGCACGAATGCATTCCAGGTACTACAAGGAACAGGATGATCAGACGAGAGGAGACTGTCTCGCATGTCTAAAGCATTTGCCCGTGAAGAACTGATCTCCGCCAATGAATTGAAAGAGATCAGCAAAGACCAATTATTTGAAGAGAAACTGCACGCTTTTCAAAAGTTGGGGTTGGTGCACAATAACGAGCTTCGCGCCGTCATTTTAGATATTAAAGCGTATGAGCAGCTGTTGGACCGTTTGGAAGAATTGGAGAATATGCATGAAGACTTGCGCCTCGCCGACGAAATGGCTGAACGCCTCCAAATTGCCAGCACCGAATGGATCGAAAAATCCCCCAATCAAACCCGACTCCAGTTTCTATCACAACTGGCCGAAACCAAAAGGACCCCTTGACGATGAAAGAGGTTTACCATCCATGCTTCCGTGATGATCTCGCATTTCTGCACGCGGTGCTGGGAAAAAAGAAATTTCAAGAATGCCTGATACAAATCGACCGTGCCGTTGAACAGGTCCTGCGCAACCCAACCAAGGCCGCTTTGCTCAAATACCCCCCACTTACCGAATTCCGCAAAAAAAAATTTTTCTCCATCGGCCGACCGCGTAAACGGCAACGCCCCAATATGCGCTTGCTATACCGCTATGTACCCGCTGAGCAAACCATCTATTTCCTGTCTGTCGGATTGCGCATCGCGGAGCGCCCCCGTAATCCCAACGATGTCTATTCGCGTGCCCGGGAACGCGATTTTTCTCGCTGGGAATAGGCGGAATACTGCAATATCACACACCTCTAGCCGATAGAGGATGTTGGCCCGTCACTCACACGATCAGTTGGCCGACATCCTCCGATTATGGCCTTCCTTGGAAAATCCCCCTGCCCCCACATCTCGCTTCACATCAAACAGAAAATGGACCGACAACCACAATTTGTTGTAGAATATCAGTCTTTTTGTAAAATTAATCCAATGACTAAGTAAAACATTTATGATATAAAAGAATTTGGTAAGGTTGTGTCTTTTTTATGAAAAGAGGTGACGAGATCGTGGAAATGCTAGGGCAATTGGTTACACAGATTAATGACTTTTTATGGTCTTATATCATCATTACCCTGTTGATCGTCTTGGGATTGTATTTTACATTTCGTTCAAAATTCGTTCAATTCCGCTTTGTCGGTGAAATGCTTCGTCTATTGGGCGAAGGGCGCGGCAATAACAAGAACGGGATTTCTTCCTTCCAAGCGTTTTGTATCAGCACTGCCGCGCGCGTCGGTGTAGGTAACATCGCGGGTGTGGCAACGGCGATTGCCTTGGGCGGCCCAGGCGCAGTCTTCTGGATGTGGCTGATCGCGCTGGTCGGAGCGGCTTCGGCATTTGTAGAAGCGACGCTCGCCCAGATCTATAAAATCAAGGACGGAGACACATTCCGGGGTGGACCGGCCTACTATATGGAAAAAGCCCTCGGACAACGTTGGATGGGAATCTTGTTCGCCATTTTGATCACTATTTGCTTTGGTTTGGTTTTCAACGCCGTGCAAGCCAACACGATCACAGTGGCCTTTGAATCCAACTACGGATTTGACCGTTTCATCTTCGGTTTGGTCCTCGCCGGCACATTTGCTTTCATCATCTTCGGCGGGGTGAAACGGATCGCCAAAGCGTCGGAGCTGATCGTTCCGGTTATGGCGATCGCTTATATCCTGTTGGCACTGTATGTTGTTGCAACGAACCTGCCTGCGATTCCCACGGTCTTCAAACATATCTTTATGGGTGCCTTTGGTTTGGAGCAAGTGGTAGGCGGTGGTATTGGCGCCGCGATGATGCAAGGGATCAAACGCGGTCTTTTCTCCAACGAAGCGGGAATGGGGAGCGCGCCCAACGCTTCGGCCACAGCAGATGTAACTCATCCGGTGAAACAAGGATTTATCCAGGCCTTGGGCGTGTTTGTAGACACCTTGCTCATCTGTAGCTCCAGCGCCATGATCGTGTTAATCTCCGGAGAATTCACCAATAGCGAACTGCCGGGCATCGTCATCGCCCAAAACGCCCTGAGCGCGGAAGTCGGCGCGTGGGCCGGACATTTCCTGTCCTTTGCTATCTTGTTCTTCGCCTACTCCAGCTTGATCGGTAACTACTACTATGGCGAAACCAACATCGAGTTTATCCGCAACAGCAAAGTATGGCTGACCATTTACCGCTTGGCCGTCGTCGGCATGGTCATCTGGGGTTCTGTCAGCAAGGTGCAAATCGTATGGGATATGGCCGACTTATTTATGGGTCTGATGGCGATCACCAACATGGTGGCGATCGGCTTGTTGGGCGGCATCGCCTTTAAAGCGCTCAACCACTATATTGAACAAAAAAGAGCAGGCCTTGACCCTGTCTTCTATTCCGACAGTCTCCCCGGCTTGAAAGGGATTGAATTGTGGGAAAAGAAATCTGACAAAAAAGCAGGCTAAACCGCCTGTGAAAAAACACCCGCCAGTGCAAACCCACTGGCGGGTGTTTTTCTTTGTTATTTCAACGAATCGAGCGTATTGCGAACGGGGTTGGAAAACGCATGGCCGGAAGCGGCATCCCAATTGATCGACCAAGTCATTACACCGCGGAAACCGGGGTAACCACCCGTTTTAACCAGCTTGTACGCTCCACCGTACGATTGGCCTTTCACCAAGTACTTCAACGCCTTATCAATGTTGTCCAGAGTGGTGTAACCACCCGAAGCCGCTGACGGACTTGCCGGCAAGCCGATCGCCACCTGATCTTCTCTTAATCCCGGGAACACGTTGTTCGGATTGTTGCCCACCGGGAACCCTTGCAACAGCATCTCGGCCATGGCCACTTGGAAATCAGCCGTCCCTTGTGTGTAACTCTTGCCGTCTAAGCCAACCATCGAACCAGAATTATAATGTTGCACATGAATGAAGGTCAACTTGTCCCGAAGCGCATGAATCACTGGCAAGTAAGCGCCCCAAGGACCACCGTAGGACAGGTATCCTCCTTGCACATAAGCCGTTTCCGGCGCCATCGTCAACATGAAATCACTGCCGAACGAGTTGCAAATAGATCGAATGGCGTCAATCATGTTCACAATGATGGGGGTAGTTGGATGTTTAAAGTCCGTATCTCCAGGCCCGACCGCAAGGGAGCTGCCTTCCAAGTCGATGTCCATTCCGTTGAAACCATAGGTCTGGATGATGTTTTTCATTGAATTGATAAAGTTTTGTTTGGCGGTCGCATCATTGAGTTGAATATGTCCATTGGCCCCACCAATCGAGATCAGCACTTTCTTGCCCATCTGTTTGAGACGAGCGATGTCGGCTTTAAATTGTTCCGGTGTCGCATTATAAGGGGTGAATTGCATATGACCAGGAGCTTGTCCACTTGGTTCAGCGAACGCCACTTGAATCACGTCATATTTGCTTGACACCTCCCCCAACTTGAGCGTGGTGGAGCCATTGTCAAAATTATGCCAGTATCCGATCAACAATTTGTCGCCCGCTGGTGCGCCACCCCCGTCATTAGCTGGATCAGTGGTCACCGTCACACTATTGCTCGCACCTGACCGATTGCCAGCCGCGTCCTTTGCTTTGACGGTAAAGGTATAAGATGTATTGGCACTGAGCCCCGTCACCGTATACTGCGTCTGGTTGCTGATACCCGCCAAGTTGGCGCCGTTGTACACTTCATAGGCGACCACTCCGACATTATCCGTGGAAGCTGTCCAAGACAAGCTGACACTACTTGCTGATTTGCTCGTCACTTTCAAACTAGTCGGAACACTTGGCGCCGTAGTGTCATCAGAGCCGGAAGAGACCAGCTTCCACAGCGCAGGCACATTTGGCGGTTCCCAGCCGGGCAACGATGTATGCGATTGCAAGCAGGAGTATACATTCCCTTGGTATGTCACCTGGTCCCCCTGCTGGTAATTAACATGGGGCGCCCATTCGCTAGCGGCGAAAACGCCAACGGGAAGGAGCGCGGCCAATAGCAGGATGACAACCGACAATGCGCTTAAACGGCGTTTGTTCATTTCCATCCCCCTGTTCATCGCCAAGATTTGAATAATCTTTTCAGCATTTCGATAAATCTTTCTATTTTTATTTAATCATATCCCTATTCAGAAAACAATAATTTATCTTATCATCTAGTTGTCATAACAACTATCCAAATAAAAAAGCCACTCTTATAAAAGAGTAGCTTCTTTACCGGCAATCATGATTTGCCTTATTGCAGATTTACCATCTGCATTGCGTCCCGAACTGGCTTGTAGTAATCGCGGTCAGTGCGCACATAGCTGCTGACCCCCAGCTCTTCCAACGCCTCCGGTTCTTTGTCATCGGCCAAAGTTAACGCCTCTGCCAATTTTTCTTTCAATACGGCGTCAAGTTGCGGATGAACAGCGATCGGAGCCCCTGGAATCAAGCTGGACCGCCAAAGAATGCGCATCTCGTTTGGATTGATCTTACCTTCATTAACCAGCTTGCGGTAGGTTATGTCATCCATCGCCCCCGCGTCCACTTGCTTGCCGTACACCATCCGTCCCACCACATCATGGCCGCCAGCGTAGGTGACTTGGCCGAAGAAGCGAGCCGGATCAATGTGCATGCGTTTTAAATGCGCAGTCTGCATCAAATACCCCGACGTGGAACCCGGATCGACAAAGGCGAACGACTTGCCTTTAAGCGCTTGCAAAGAAGTGAGACCGCTGTCTTTGTGGGTGATAATGAGGCTGCGATACCCATTTCCTTGATCCTCAAAATGTTCAGCCACAATCGGCACCGCCCCCACTTCTTTCTCTGCCTTCAGGTAGCTGAGCGGATCGAACATGGCAAAGTCAACCTTGCGCTCGCGCATCGCTTCGACAACGCCATCATAATCAGGAGCGACATAGATTTTCACACGCACATTTAATTCTGTCTCCAGATAATTGACCAATTCTTCATACTTGTCTTCCATCTCTTCGCGATTTTCGTGCGGGATCACGCCCAGGCGCAATACTTTGTCGCTTCCGGCAACACCGAGCATCGACTGGCACCCGACCAACACCGCAACCGAAACCAAACAGGAAAAAACAATCATTCCTAACCGTTGCTTCATGAAAAAGGCCTCCGCTGTATGATTCCTTCGCGCCAACACAGGTTGGCACACAGCTTGATTATATCAGATTATGATAGTTTCATTTACAATAAGAATGACAAAGACATTGAAAAAGATGCGAATAATCGTGCGCGATGTCAACGCATCGCTACACACCCAGCGGTTCCCGCCTTTATCAAGCATCCGGTTGCGCACGGCCAGCCTTTTTCTCACATCCGCCGTGTTGGCATCCGCTCTTCATAACATGTCCATTCTCGCCACGCCCGCTCTTCAGCCGGAATCCGCACCCCAAAGAGGATGAGCGCATTGAACACCGACACTACCACCATGGTCACAAACGCCCCCAACATCAAAGGCAAACAGATTAATTCGATGATCACCACCAGATAATTGGGATGCCGTAGATATTTGTACGGCCCTTTTACCCGCGGCTCTTGCCCTGGGACGAGCAGGATGCGCGTATTCCAGCACCGTCCCAACGAACGGATACACCAGATGCGTGCCGCTTGCGCCAACACAAAAATGATGAACGGCACCATCCACCATGACGGCGGTTGCGCCCCATATCCCAAGCACTCCACAATTAAGCCCACAAACAGCAAGACGTGAACCGAGACCAGCAACGGATAATGCTCCCGCCCGATTTCAACCGCGCCCTTAACTGTCATCCATCGGGCATTTTTTTCCGCCATCCAACACTCACCGAAGCGTTGCAGGATCACAAACAACAACAGCCCCCATTCCCATTGATTCATCCCTCTCACCCCTTCGCTTGCAATAAAACCATCTCCAAACTGAATCCTGGACCCAAAGCGGCCAGCAATCCCCGCTCCCCCGGAAGCAACGGTTGGTGCATGTCTTGTTCCAACACAAACAAGACCGTGGCCGAGGACATATTGCCGTATTGCTTCAACACCTGGTAGGCACTCGCCAACTTGTCGGGGGACATACCTAGCGCTTCCTCATAAGCCTCCAGCACCTTCTTCCCGCCCGGATGCATATATAAGCGGTCAAGCCGGGGGACGGTCAACTGATGGGTAGCCAAAAACGGCTCTAACACCCCTTTAACTTCTTGCTTGATCAAAGTGGGAATATCCCTAGAAAAAATCACCTTCATCCCATCGTCCATAAAATCCCAGCCCATGACATCTAGCGAGTCTGGCCAACAATAGCTGTCAGAGGCAGTAATTTCCCAGTGAGCCCCGTCGGATCGGGCTTCTCCTACCCCATCCGTAACCAGAACGGCAGCTGCTCCATCCCCAAACAGCGACGTGGCTACAAGGTTGCTTTTGCTACGGTCTTGGCGGCGGAAAGTCAAGCTACAACATTCTATCGCCACCAACAGCACGCGGTCGCCGGGGCAAGCTTTGGCAAACGCCGCAGCCCGTGCCAATCCCGCCGCTCCCCCGGCACAACCCAGCCCCCAGATCGGCGTGCGCTTCACGTCGTTACGCAAGCCCAAGTAATTAATCAGTCTAGCGTCTAAACTGGGGGTGGCCATGCCCGTCGTGGAGACGACCAGCAGATGGTCAATCTCATCCAGCGCGATATCGGTTTGTGCTAAACAACGCTGAATCGCTTCAGCGCCCAGCCGACAAGCTGTTTCTACATACGCTTCATTCTTCTCTTGAAACGAATGGTCCCGCTCAAACCATTCAAGCGGTTTGCTCACATATCGTGTGGCTATGGCCGTGTTTTCAAAGATCTTTAACAGCCTTTCAATACCTGGAAAAGTCTCTCCAAACAGGCGCTTCGCAAATTGTCTGGCTTCAATCTGGCGGAGTTCGTAGGGTGGAACGGCGGTTCCCACTGCAATGATTCGCGGCATAATCTAGCCTCCGATTTTCCTTTGTTTTCCATTAGCATCCCCTGATTGGGCCAAGCTATGCAAAAACTCCCCCAGATTAGGGGAGTTTCGTACGTAAAGGTAAGATGAACCTGTTTATTAGAGACTGCCTAGAGTTAGTTGTTGCACTTCTGCCCATGATCTCGTGAGGAAAGCGTTTTTTGCATCGGCGCCAATGCGCTCACAGGGAGACTAACGTTTGTACCTCACCCAGCTCAGGGAAGTTGAAGTTCGCCTTGGCCGTCCATTTGCCGCCCGTAGTGTCGCAAGACCGCTTGTGCCATCTGGATGATTTTCGTTCTTAGTGCGGCTGGGGCGCGCACCCGTATCTGATCGGCAAAACCCAACACATACTCTGCCGCCTCTTGTTCTACATCAAACCACAGGGTGGCAGGAATCCAGCCATCCGGCAAGGGGGCGTCCGTTTGAATCTCTTTAACGATGCGTCCGCCAAACCGAAGCCGCTCTACAATCGCTGGGGACAACTCCACTTCAATCCGATATTGCGGAAGGTTTTCAACAAAAGCTTGTTTCGACTCGTGCCAATAATCGGCCAGCCGAAACGAGGCAGGGCGAATGAAGGTTTCCTCCAACCGATCCACCGCTTGTATGCGGCTCATTCGATAGGTGCGCATGCCTTCTCCAGTCCGCGCAACGACATACCACTTGCTTCCCATCGCCACCAAGCCCAGCGGATCGATCTTCCGCTCCACGATGTGCCCGTCTGCGCGTTCGTATCGAATGCGCACCCGCTGCTCACGCCACACCGCTTGTTGCATCTCCCTAAAAAACCGGCCCCTGTCCGTGGTCTGCCTCCATGTGCTGGTATCGACATAGATGCGTTCCCATATCTGCTCTGCCGCCTGACGATAAGCGCTCGGCATAGCGGCCATCAATTTCTGCCGCGCCAGCCGCGCCTGTCCAGCTATCCCCAAATCCTGCAACACATGAAGCGAAGGCGCAACAAACAAAGACGAAATTTCCTCCCGATTGAGCACCGTCAACTTCGCGCGAAAATCATCCAAGAGGCGCCACCCCCCCGCTTTTCCCCGTTCGGCCACGACCGGGATACCAACCGCGCTCAAAGCATCCATGTCACGGTGAATCGTGCGCACGGAAACTTCCAAGGCTTGGGCCAGTTCTTTGGTGGTCATTTTCCCGCGTTGCTGTAGAAACAATAAAATGGAAAGCAAACGGTCCGCCCGCATGTTCCCACCTCCTGTCAGTCACATTAAGTGCGCGCTGCCGGGCCTCCCCTGTTTAAACAGGAAAGCCAGTCTGTTCCCTGATGGCGCACTTATCCTCAATCCTACAGATCATGTTGCCCCACACCCTTCACTCCAAACAAAATAGCACCCAAACCCCATCGGTTGGATGCCATCACCCTTAAAAAGACAAAAGGAAACTGTAATATATCGTCACAAAAAGCATGAGCAAAAACACCATGCTGTAAAATTGCGTGAAGATGCGCAAAGCCGGCGACTGCACCCGCTCTTTAACCAGGGCAAGAATTTTGCGAGCCAACCACACAAACGGCGGCACCAAGAAGCCCAAAATGAACGCGTGCACCCATCCGACATACAACGTACGTTGCCACTGGGTCGCTTGCTCCATCGAAAAGCCGAGCCACATGAGCATCCCCCACCGGCCAGCCAGAAACACCGCAATCAAGATGACGTAATATACCATCCACTTCCGTTGCACAGACCAACCCTCCATCTGCGAATTTATCTTTGTCAGTATAACAGATGAAGCGCTTCAGGTGTATGGATTCGCCAAACGCAGCATACAGCTGAAGGTGGATGTTGAGCCTACACTTTTTGGTCGCTTCAACGGAAAATGGCTTCGTTGCTGAACCTTGGGTGCGAGCAACCATCGCATCTGTGGACGCGATCACCTCATTGCACGCCTGCTACTTTTGAAACCTTCAAGAAACACGCCAGAAAGCTTATATTTGGTTAGGTCATTTTTTGATATACGCCATCAATCTCCAGACAACCAAGCGCAACAAGCCCATGATGACAGCGGCCACCGCGCTCGTCAGGATGTTTTGGCCCATATAAAAGTGAAACATAGAGAACCCAAGTACCACCCAGGCAATGGAAATACTAAGTGTGGCCGACCAGAACAGCAAGCCGCATAACACGGCAAACGAAATCACCATAAACGAGGTGGATTGGATGGAACTTCCCACCACATAAGAAATGAACGCGACTTCCACAAATAGGATGACCGACCGGAACAAATGGAATATCGCCTTAAACATATTGAACATCGTCTTCGCCTCCACCCCTCGGTCTCTTGGTAGCAAACCGATCCCGGCAGGCGCGGGATCGGCTGTCTCTTTTAATTCGCTGATTCGGAGCGTTTGTCAAAATAGAGGGACTGGTTCATATATTCGGCGATTTCGCGATCCACTTCTTCGATCGGGCGAACTTCGGATGACTCTTTCATGATCTCCAAACCCCACTCCAGTCCCCACTGCAAGGCATCATCTTTCTCCTTGGTGCGGTGATCTGCCACTTTCCCATCGGGCCGGTAGACCACCGGCGGTTCATTCTGCACGACACAGGTGGTCACATCACTGCGTTGGCGCCGCTTTGAGCGGATGTATACGGCGGCGTGCCGTTCTGGCAACTTCTCCAAAAAGCTGGACGTGACGTGTTTACGCGTAATGCTTTCCACTTCGTCCGACCCTTCTGTTTGTCCGCAACTCAACACCATCCCTATATTGGACCGGATGGCTTGCATCAATTCTTCGTTGTTGAAATGGTCGATTTCTCGCGTGATCAATCCCATGCCAAACGGATACTTGCGGTCTTCTTGCAGGATTTCTGTCAGTAGCGGAATTTGCACCAAGTGCACTTCATCCACCATCATTAAATGGAATTTGGAGCCTGTGGTTCGTTTGCGAGCCACTTGGTAATATTGGTTGATCAGCTGCCCGATGGTTACCAGGATGTCATAATCTTTGAGCCCGTAAGTGTCAAACATCACCAGATGGCCTTCATCCATGTATTTACTGATGTCCAAACTCATCTCTTTCTGGCAGAACAACCGGCGCATGGTCGGACTTTGGAGCAAACGGTCAATCCGGTGCAAAACCCGCTCCGCTTCCCACTTCAATTCCGCTTCGTCGACATTGGCCCAGAAGCGCTTGACATAAGGGTCCTGCACATTTTGGATCACTTTGTTGCGAAACGCGTTGTTGCGGAAAATATCATCAATACCCAAGATGGTATGCGTTTCACTATCTTCCAACAAACTTTGGATTGCCATCGCCATGAGGCGTTTGGAGCGGGACAGCGCCTCATCCGCTTCCTCAAACGTCACCAGCACCGTCGCCAGCTGTTCAGCCAGCTGGTTGGTCGACATCCCTTCAACTTTGTGCAACAAGTTTAATGACGGAACATGGGTCGCATCGTGGGTGAGGTTGAAATGGTGAATCTTCTCTTTTGGTATATTCACCCCTACCTTCTCGGCGATGCGCAGTCGGTTCTCGATGATGGGAATGATCTCCCTCGCCGGGTCGATGATGGTGAAGCCTGGTGCTTCATCGGGGTTATCGAACCACTCATCCAAAATGGATTGAATCATTTCCACGGCCAGGCTTGATTTTCCCATCCCGCTGGCCCCGGTCAAGATGAAGTGTTTGCTGAGCTGTTCGTAGTGAACACGCACTTCCCGCTGTTCGAGCGGATGATGGATTTTCCCGATCAAGACGCCTTCGGTCCATTCATCTGGCTTCAAAGAGCGTTGGTTGTCTTCCAAGTGCACGATATAACCGCGCGTGTCAGGGCCTTCTTCCTTCGCTTCCTGGTAAATGTAGTGGTTAGATGGCGGAATGTGCAAAAGGTTGGCAATCTCATCACCCGTCCACGTCATGATCGTCCAGGGATATGGAATCGGAACCAAATTGTTGTCTCTCAATGGATTCCACCAGTCATGGCGGATGAATTGGATCGCTCCATCGTATTTGAGCGCCGTTTCCACCGATTCGGCGGTAGAGCGCACGACAGAGACGGCGTTTTCAGAATTGGACCAGACCGACAATCGCACATGAAAGCTCAGTTCCCGCCCGGTGAAGCGTTGCACCAAGCTGACACGGCGGGAGCGCTCTTCCGGGTCCATATCTTTCGTTTTTTTCCGCTTCAAGTCATCCACGGCGTCTTCCGTCCGCTCCTCCACCTCTTTCCAGCTGACAGGAGAGAATTGAAGATCCAGATACGTTCCCGGCCGCAAACAGTTCAATATGCTACCCAAATGACTCTGTTTCTTCTGACTCAACGAAGCGAGCGGCAACCCTTTGTTCTGACCGATCTTAAAGATGAAATGCCCGCCCGAACCACCTTTGTCCGGCCCCGGAAACTGCTCCTCAGGAATGTCATGCAGCTCTGCCGCGGGATAAACGCTACGTAGCGTGTCTTTCACGCTGTTTTCCTTATCCCCCGGATAAGCGAGATAAATGCCAATCTCCTTGCTGTTTGCCGGCAGAGCAAACCGGAGTCGAAACCATGGGCGGCCGTACCGCAGGCGCATCCGGATGGGACGAACCATGCCGCCAAACGTTCTCGTCAATTCTTCTATTTTATCCAGGTCCAATTCGATGCGATTAGACGGCAGAATACGCAAGTAACGCACTTGCTCCTCCGCCCGTTTCCGATAATGGGACTTGGTCATCAGCTGAGTACCAACAATCGCTCCAATAATGATGATCGCTAAGAGGATGACGAGCGGAATCCAAGATGACAATTGGCCGCCAAGCCATTGAAAAGTGTTACTCACCGCTTCCGTCGCTTCTTCGGCCTTTCCTTGCTCACCGAACAGCCCCTCCAGGAACCGCCAAGCGTACAAGACGCCGATCAACAGGCCTAAGCCGAGAACGCCAAAGAAAAAATATCTTGCGACAAGGCTGAGCTGGTCATCGCCGCCTTTTGGAACTTTATTCCACTCACCGAACAACATACTCCCACCTTTCTCGCCGAAATGCCCATTTCATTTTCACATTTTCGACAAACATATCCTCTTACAAATTCGCCATCTAGCGCGGGACAACCTCTACTCCATCTGACCCGCTCACAGCTTCATCACTAAGCTAGGGTCAATCAGTTGCCCGTTCTTCCGCACCTCAAAATGCAAGTGCGGGCCGGTGCTCCATCCGTTTGATCCCACCAAGGCGATCACTTGCCCCTTGGATACTTTTTGGCCGACGCGGACTTTGACGTCTTCAGGGTACATATGCGCATACAACGTGCGAAACCCATTGCCATGGTCGATGACCAACATCCACCCGTAACCGCTGGCTTCACGCGACTCCGCCACCACGCCTCCGTCGCTGGCCAAGATCGGGCTTCCCGCTCGGTTGGCGATATCTAATCCCTCATGATAGGTGTACACTTTCTTCACGGGATGAAAACGCATGCCGAAGGGCGATGTGATGCGTCCCCCTGGCACGGGCCAGACAAATTGGCCAGTTGAAATCCCGGTTCCTCCCGCCGTCAGCACAGGATGGGCAAATGAATCAGCATACCGCTTAACCTTCAACACATAATTCTCATAATCGTGGTTGTAGCGCCAGATGGGCCCCTTCCTGCCAAACCAATCTTCGCCTTGGCTGTGGTTGGCCGCCAGATAATTGGCCGTGGCGTAAATGGCATCAACAGGATCATACGGATCGGCCTTGCCATCCCCGTTGCCATCCACCCCGTAACCGCCGTATTTGGCAATGAGACTCGGGTTGGTGATGTCCACGGAATCATGCAAATCCCCGAGCGCTGTTCCCCCTGGATAAGACCAGCCGACCCACGTTTTATCCATAAACTGGGTGTGGCCCTTCGCCCCCACCGAACTCACACTCAAATCTTGGCCGAAGTTGGTTTCTACCTTGTGGATGGCGGCTAAAATGTGCCATGGCACCCCATACTTCTTGGCAGCCGCCTGATAAATAGGTAGGTATTTTTGCGCCACCTGTGGGAAGCCTTCGGCCACTTCCCATTGTTCCACTTCGCTCCCCGTTTGTCCCTCGGTGAAGAGATTCAAGAAGAGAAGCCCTATCAGCGCGCAGACAAACAGAAAGAAAATCCCCCCACCAGCCAGGATGGAAAGAAACAACACTTTCGCTTCACGGCCGGTTTTTTCTTTTCTTCCTTGAATGATGTACGGCTTCTTGATCGTGACGGTCGCAGGTCTACTCGAAGTTGCCACGTGCTTGCGCCTCCTCCACTACCCATCGCTCCCCGTCAGCGCTTAAGAGCAGCTGGTAAATCCGCTCCACCGGCAGGGACTCCTTCGGCCCTTTTTCCATCACGATCACTTCCGCGAGACAGGAAACGCGCGACGCCACCGCCTCACAATCCATTCTGCCTTGTTTGGAGAATGCTGTGGACACCGTGTCTTCTGGCGAACGGGCCTGGGTCGCCTCTTGCTCCAACACCGCATAGTGGGAAGGCGTAGTCAGGCTTTTCAGTGACGCCAGCCAAGCGTCTCGTTGTTTAAAATCCACCGTCGTATAAGCATGAATAAACTGTTCGGCGACCCGTTTCGCCTGTGCCACCTCTTCAGGCGTCACCGAAGTAGACTCTATGTCAGACCCAACTGCGGCCACCGGCCCCTGGGTGGGGCGGGAGGTCTGATCGGCGCCTCCCACCCAACCGAGCCAGATGAGCAGATACTTAACTGAAAATCCGACAATGAGAAACACACCGAGCACCAACGCAAACAATTTGCGGCGACCACTGGGCAAATCTGTATTAAACATGGGTTGCGCCCTCCTCTTTCCCTATTTGCGCAACTTGATTTTCCCCGCGCGCGCGGCCAGATTTTCCGTATATTTCGTAACATAATTGATCGGCATCTCAATATTGAGTTCGCCTTTGAAGTTATCCATTTTGCCCATCGGCGCCTTCATGATGCTGAACAGTTCATTCCGCTTCCAAATCACGCCGACCACCAAGATCAATTGCATGGCGATGGTCCAGATGTACCCCACCTTGTCAGGAGGGTTCATTGCGTAGAGAAATTGGGAGATGGTAAGCAGCATGCTGAAAAAAACGCCGACGATCAATTTGATCACTTGATACCCGATAAACCGTTTGAACCAGTTTGTTGCCACCGACGACCAATTGGGATTGAGCGCCATCAAGAACGCAAACGGAGCGAACAAAGCGATCAGCACAAACATGAATTGGTAGACAATCATCGCCCCGGCGATGATGAAGAAAAGCAAGCCTAAAATCAAATGGGATATACAGAGCAGCAACAACAGGGTCAACCGCTCAAATACACCCATCGTCGTCACCATCGGATTAGGTTCGATGCCCCGCTCACTGCTTCCCTTCTTCTCATCGATCACCGCTTGTTTTCGGGCGCTACTACCCACTTTGTGATTCAAGATCTTGTTAATCCGTTCCGGCGTAATCTCTTTGTCAATCGACGTCTTGCCGTATTGCAGCATAATATACGGCTCATAAACCATCATGTTGTACAACTTGTCAGCGATGATCAGCGAGGAAACGTCAGCGGGATAAGTCACTTCATCATCGCTCAACTCCGCTTGGAAATCGATTCCTACACCCATCACCTCTTGGCTAAGGCCGCTACTGATGTCATTGAAATAACGCATAATCCCGCCAGCGTTGGCGAAGAAGGCCATTCCCAAGATCAGGATCACCACGCTGGTAATCATCGATGACAAGGCGTCTTGCGTCTTCTTCTTGATGATCCCTTGATAAGCGATAACCGCTCCGGCAATAATGATCATCATCAACAGAAAATTGCCCATCAAACCGGTCTGGCCGTACCCACTTCCGTTGAATCCGGCCAATTGCTGCACCGCTTTTTCCACCGCATCTGCAAACTCGTCGACAATATCGAGGGAAAAAGCGTTTTCTACGATCAAGATGACAGTGAAGTTCCATGAGAGCAACGCTTGCCACACCAAATTGTTTACATGGTGCATCATCATATAGCCTGAATCGGCGGCCAAATCATACAATTCCCAAGCTTGCCGTTCCTCCAGGGTCATCTCCAGCGAATAGCGACTCGGCTTGTACTTGGCAAATTTCGTCTCATATCCTTTGGCTTTGGCGCGATCAATCTTCTCCTCTGGGAAAATCGTGAGCAAGTCACTGACCAAGTTGAAACCTTCTGATTCTTGCTTCGTCTCCTCCGCATAGACCACGCTTCCGCTTCCTGCACTGCCTCCCATGATTAAGAGAGTAAGAAGGAAGACAGCGATCCATTTTCTCCCCATCATTGCGTCTGGTCCCCTTCGTTTCAAGCTATCCAACCACAACCCTCTTCATTGGCGCACCGCTTCCAACCCTGGCTGTTTGCGTGAGCCTGGACGGGTGTCAAACGCCGTGAACAGGCGTTCTTCCAATACGCGAATCTCCACTTCATTGACGCGCTTCTCCAGATCGGACATCAGGCACATCCCTGTAGGCAAGTTGCGGATGGTCTCAATGTTGTTTTCATCCGCTTCAATCCCCAAGATTTGACATGCCGCTTCTGCTTCTTTGGTGTCACGGCAACGGAACACAAACCGGCACCCCAGATTGGATCGTATCTCTTCACCCAGCATATCTTTGGCGTTTTGACTGATCAGGTAGATGGCCGCGTTTTTGCTCCGCCCGGTGCGCACCAGCTCCTCTAGGATCGCTCGGCCTTCCCGCACTTTGGCCAACCGCCATGATTCATCGAACAACACCAGCTTGAACTCACTGGACGGCTGGTTGGAGAAACGGCGGGAAAAATCCGAAATGGCCATCAAGAGTGCAATTGCCATGCGCCCAAAGTCAGTTTGGCTCTCTTCCGGCAATTTCAAATCCTCCACTTGTAAGATAGTGAGCGGCAACGACAAATCAATTGCCTTCTGCGTTCCATCGCCAAACAGCAACTGTCCTTGCCCTGAGGTGGCCAGGTAACTCAGCACATCGACAATCTCTTCCAACGAGTCCTGCCGCTTTTCTGGAGCTTCACGCAATCCCGCTTTTAGCGTTTCAATCACTTTCATCATGGACGGCCGCTCAGCATGTTGCACCACATGGTCCACGGCTTTGCCGATCACAATCGCTTCATAGGTGCCATCTGCGGCGCGAGCGAGGAATTGAAGAATGCGTTTGGCCGTTTCCGTTGCGGCGGCCCGATCTTGAATGCTGTGCGCGCCCACCAACGGGTCCAGCTTGCCACGGTCCTCCGCACTGGCCCGCAAAGTGACCACGCGGGAGATGTCCTTCAATTCCGGCAAGTATTCAGGCCAATGCGCCCGTTCATCTTTCGGGTCAAAGATCAACACTTTGGCCCCCGACAGCAGGGCTTGGTATGCTAGGAGATTAGCCCCCAACGACTTACCTGCACCCAGCGATCCGATGAACGCGGCAGAAGCTGTCGTGCTCAACTTCTTATCTTTGGGTCCACGGTCATGCTGGAAGAAAACGGGCAAATTCTGCGACATGCCGATGAAGTGCCCTTGCCCGTCACCCAGTTGCCGTGTCGCCCCAATCATGCTGGCGCCGACCGCGGCCGGGTCCATGAAGTGAACATAATCCGTGATGTACCGTTTGGCGCCGGGTATGAATTCATTGAAAGCGCGCCACTGGTCTCCGTACGGCACCTCTACTTGGATCATCATGTCGCTGTACATGTCACGCACGGTTTGGATGCGCAAGTTCAGTTGCTCTTGGTTGGACGCGGACACGCAAAGCACAATCGACGTATTGATCAACGGAAATTTGTCGGTGCGTAGGTTACTCTCCAGTTCGTTGGCCTCTTGGCGGCTATTCAAAATGTGGTAGGAGGTTTCTTCCCCGCTTTCAACCGCATGTTCATCTTCTGCTTTCAGCTCTTTTTTCTTGTTCAGCACTTGTGACAGTGCCTTCCCATACTCAATCGTCTCTGTCCTGACCGAAGCCTCCACCGGAAACGATAACCGCTGCAAGCAATACAGCCATTCCAAACCGGGAAACGGAGCCTTGTCGGGAATATGAGACAAGGTGAGGAAGGCCATGTACCCTTGTTTTGCCTGGTTGCCAATGAATTGTTCCACCACCAGTTGCCGGCCATGGGAGTCATCGAACCGGCCTTCTGCCAATGTGAGGATATCGCGCCCTGGCCGTTTGGCCTTCTTGCCTTTCACCTCTACCGGCACCGCTTGCGGCACCCAATCTTTCCGCCGCGGTGTGTCGGCAATTCCCCTGTAAAACCCACGCCGGATCAACCACTCCAAATCCGCTGGATCGACCCGGCGCGCACGCAAAAAGCTGTTAACCCGGGAGTAGATCAGCTCTTCCTGCACTTGGTAAGCTTCAATCTCCTCTTGGAAAACCTCCGGCATATCCGTTCCTGCTTGGTTGTTGAGGTACCGTCTGAAATCTTTCCAAATGTAGTTGAGCTCGCCGAAGAACGACAACCCCTTGACAGTGGTCGGTTTCAACTTCACCCCGATGAAAAAGCGGTGTTGATGGATGTCTTTGCCGCGCAAGTGGTCGATGGCCGTCTGAATGTGACGCTTGCCAGCCTCCCGCAACCCTTCACACAGACGCTCCTCCATCGCTTGGCGATGCTCTTCCAGGCTCTGGTATTCGGGTACGACCAGCGCATGCGTGTCAGCATGAATGTTCCAATAAAAAGCCTCCAGATTTCCATGGAGGCTTAGTTTATCGTCGTTGGAACGATAATCGTAGTTAAACGGCTGCAGTTCATAGTAAGCGTAGACAGAGCCTTCCGTGCCAAACACCAGGTTTTGTTCAAAATATTTAACGGGAAATTGGATGCGCGTCATTCTTGATCCCCCCTGGTTGTATTGCGATAAGGTACTACACCTTCATATTGGTAATATTTTTGCTTCGGCCGCTCAATCTCTTGGTAACGCGCAAAATGGTGAGGGGCGAAAAAATGCTCCACCACTCGCAGGAGAAAGCGGTGGGGTGCTTTGCCATCCAATGTCTTACGAGTGAAAAACCAGGCCACTAAGGCTGGAATCCCGATAAACTTAACCAGAAAGTAGTCAACCCAACTGATGGGAGGAACACGGTTGAGGATAACCATAATAATCAAGGTTCCGACGAAAAACGCCATCTGCCGGTATGACACCGGCAGCGGCAAATGGACTCCCTGAATGGAGTATACGGTTTTTTCAATGCGAAAAACCTGGTTGTAGACGCGAATTTGCTTCATTTGAGGACAGCCTCAAACAACCAGCGGAATCCGTCGGAACCCAGCGAAGAAACCATTTCCGGCTGGAAGATAAACACACTCACCAGCATCGCGAACAAAGCAAAGCCGATGAAAGCAGTGAACGCCCTCTTCCAGAACAGCGTCAAACTGATGAAAATCACAGCCAAAAAGAAGATCGAACCAATCTCCCCACCCAGCGTCTCCTGCAGTTTTTTCCCCGGAGTATCAGCCAACAACATCATTGTGCTTAAATTCATCATGCTAGATCTCCCCTTGTCCCATTCTCACAACATACCAACGGTCGCCTTCCCGGACGAGGTCGAAGGTGTAATGGTAAGCCATCTCTGCTCCCGAAGACAGATCCTTCAACTGCACGTCACAGGTGACGGCGTAAACATCGCCTTGTTTGCGGACGGATAAGTTTTTCAAATCCATGAATTGCAAGATATCCTTCAATCCGGCGGTGGGCGTACTATTTTTTTGGAAATAAGCAATTTCCTGCGGTTCGCCCGTGGTGTACACTTTCCAGAAGGACTTCATGAATGTTTCCACCTGGGAACGAATCTCTTCATTAACCGCCTCCCCTTGTTCCTTCTCATCCTGCCCTTCCGGTAGTTGGCGAGAGGAGGGCATGGGTGGAGCCACCAAATAAGGCGTGTCCGCAACCAAATAAGAGTTGCCCACTTTCTTGATCGGAACCACCATGTAACGGTCAACCCGTTTCTGCATTTTGGCATTGCCGACTTTGGTCAAAATCGTTTCGGCGAACACCGTCACATCTATCACACCAGAGCGATCGGACCGCTCTTTGATATCCCAAGCCGCAACATAGCGGGCATATGATTCCCAGTCAGCTTGTTTGAAATCGAGTCCCGCTTGCACATCCATGTTGTTGTGCAAAAACGGATTTAAGCGCTCCGCGCGGGAACTCTCTTTGCCTTTAGTCCAAAAGAAATATTCGCGGACAAACTGCTCGGCAAACGCTCGTTCTGAGAAGTGAGCTACTAACCCTTTTTGTGCGGCTTGGTTGTCCGCAGCGGCAATTTTCCGAGGCGGAACCGGGATCAATCCGAATTGGACTCCCAAGACGGCCGTCGCGCTAACCGCCGTGTAGAATATCAATGCCCAGAACAAAAAACGTATGAAAGTACGACGAATCATCGGCCGTTCCATGTTCATCCTCCTTGTTCATCCGGAGCTGATTCATCCAGCTTCTGTTTTAATTCAGATTGAATGATGTAGCGTTCTGGAGCCGGCCCGACAAATGTGAATGGATAACATGTCGTCAACGTGAGCACGGGTTTCCCATGGGGGACGATTACCGTACGGTCATCCGGTTTTGTGACCCACGTCTTGGTAATAACGTAAACAAAGGTCCCCTGTTTGGTACGAACTCGGAGTTCATCCCCTTTTTTCAGTTGGCCAATTTTGCGGAAAACCGTGTCGCGATGGCCGGACAAAACCGCATTGTCCGGCTCGCCAGGCAATACGCTTCCAGCGTAATGCCCCACCCCGCTCGCCAATTCGTCTTCATGCGTCCCCTCGATGATCGGCATGCGCGCGTCCAATTTGGGGATGAGCAAATCGGCGAAGTGTTCCCCACTCTTTGGACGCTCCTCTTTTGGCACCACCACCCACTGGTCACCATCTTTGCGCGGCGGCGCTGACTTAAGCTTAGGCGCCTCTTGCCCCGAGCCGGCCGCCGTCGTCACCACCTGCAGTTTTTGGATATAATTCACCGCAGAATAACTGGCGTAAGCGACGCCAGCCGTGACCAAAGCGAGCGCGATGGCGCAGTCCCACTTCAAGAACGCTTCACCCGGCTCCGTCTGAACGCGTAAAGCGAACCGATTAGCGCTGTGGCGCCTCCGATCAACACCCCGTTCAAATCATTGCCAGCGGTGTTTGGCAATTGCCCCCCGTCCATCGTTTTGGGCAACTCGGTTGAGCGGGTGTCGGCAGTCGTCTTAATGGCGTCCTGTTTGGTTCCGGCATCCTTTTTCTCCGTTGAGAAAGCCTCCAGCGACACTTCCCCTTCGACCACCCGCACAGGTTCTTCAATGTGTTGGTTGGTGGATGGGTGTTGCTTGGATTCCTTCTGCGGCTTCATCGTTTGTTCTGATTGATTGAGCTTAGGCGAATGATGACTGGATAAATGATTGTTAGTGATTTGATCTTTGCGGGCAGGCTGTTCAGACTCGGATGTTGGTTGCGATTTTTCTTTTTCTGCGACCACTTCACGAGGCTTTTCTTCGCTAGGAGGCAATTCTGGGGATGTGGATTTCACTTCATCCGGTTGATGTTGTTGTACTTGTGGTTTTTTAGGGATTTCGACCTCTTGCGGACGACGGTCTTCAATGCGGCGTTCCAAACCCACATTTTTTTGCTCTGGAGCTGGTTGTTCCTGGGTGACTGAAGCTTTGCTCGGCGGCAAGTCAACAGGCTGGTTTGTGTCGGGGCCCACCTCGTTTTCGGCAAAGGCGGAACCGACGCCCATCGTTAACCCTGTGACGAGGCAAAGTGATAAAGCAGCAGCAGTATGATTGGGGTTTCTTGCGGCGAATGATTTAGGTCTGCGACGGTTTCCTTTTTGATTAGGATATTCCAGGTCAAACTGCCTCAACAGGTTGGAATAGATGTTACGGGAATGAACATCCGTACGCCAAGAATCCAAGATTTGTTTGGGATCTTTCATAAAACCCCCTCCTCTTATATTGAAGAAACACTTATCAACTGCTATTGGTTATCGATGCCGACCGTATCCGCGCCGAAAACCGGGAATAATTGCCGTATCATTTCGCATTTTACTCAAATTAACAATATTTTGACATGGCTCCCCAGTATATCGGTCGTTCTCCCATTCTTTTTCCTATAATATTACACAAATCATCACGTTTTCAACACAATTTTGTAAAATCTGTACCAAGGATTATTCCCTTCGTGATCGAAATGATATCCTGCATTTTTTTCTTTATCCGCTTTTTTCTTCGTTACATCGATAACCATAATAAACCATTTACATCTGCTTATAAATACGGTTTTTGTCAAATATTAAAAAAATTATTATAATTAATATCCTAGCCCTGCCCTGTTCCCTTGCCTCCTCTTATACGATAAGACAAGGGAATAAACCGGAAAATGGCTAAACTTCTATTTTCAGCATCGGCAAAAACCGTCCGGGAATCGCCCCCGAAGGAACTTTCCCGATCTTGACAGCGCCCATCTTCAAATAAAATCCTTCTGCATGGGGATCACTATCTACCTTCAAACAAGTGAAACCGTGTGCACGAGCAGCATTCTTCGCATGTTCCAACAACATGCGGCCCACTTGTCTCCCCATCGCAGCCGGTTCGACAAACAAAGCCTGCAACTCTCCAACAGGCGGTCGTCCCTGGATGATATAAAATCCAAGCAAGCGCCTCGCCCGCTCTGCCACCACCACATCGTACTGACGCACCATTTCTGGCGTCACCGTCAGCTCATCAGCCACCTGTCGCATAAACGCTTCGTCATAGCCCAATGAGCCTTTGAACGAAGCGCCAGCTCTGTGATGGAAGCCGCCTCATGAGCCCGGGCCGGGCGAATAACCACCGCTACCATCCTTTTCACCACCATTTACGTCCCTGATCCCATCCTGTCAGCGCCCTAAGAGATGGGTAAGCGCCGGAGCCAACTCCGGATAACGGAATACATACCCGGTTTGCAATAAGACGCGCGGCAAAACACGACATCCCCCAAGTAACAACTCTTTCCCCATCTGTCCCAATGCCAGTCGGACCAAGGGTGCCGGCACATGAAACTTGGCTGGCTTGCCCAGCGCATCAGCCACGGCCTTGGCAAAATCACAGTTGGTGACTGCGGCGGGGCTCACCACATTGACGGGGCCCGCACACACTTCCTTCTCCAAGAGATGCGACACCACATGCGGAATTTCATCCAGCAATACCCAGCTCACTGGCTGTCTTCCGGAGCCCAGCTTGCCACCCAATCCCCATTTGAAAGGGTACAGCATTTTTGGGAAAGCTCCCCCTTGATTGCTAAGCACCATGCCAATCCGCATGTTCACTACCCGGATGCCACTTGCTCGTGCATCCTCTGCTGCCGCCTCCCATGCTTCCGCCACCTCGGCCAAAAAGCCCCTTCCTTTTGGGCTATTTTCATCCACTTCTTCAGTGGCTGGGCGATCACCGTAGTAGCCGATCGCCGAGGCACTTAACAACACCTTTGGGGGACGTGCCATTGCAGCTAACGCTTGGCACAGGAAGCGCGTACCTTGCACCCTGCTTTTTAAGATGCGCTTCTTCTTCTCCCTGGTCCAGCGCAAACCGGCAATGCTTTCACCGGCCAGGTGGATGACCGCGTCCATGCCTTCCAGCTTGCCCGCTTCCAACTCTCGGTGCGAAGGATTCCAGTAGATATGGGGCTCCTCGCAAAGCGCCGTCCGAACCAGCGGAACCACTTCATGCCCTTGGCTACGCAAATGCTTCACTACTGCCCCGCCGATCAGGCCTGTCGCTCCGGTCACCGCGATTTTCAACAGATCGTTCCTCCCCCATCGCGTCATCCCGCTATCATTTCCATTGTTTCATCCTCTTTTGAAGGTCGCCAGTGAACAGCTCCAACACCAATCCATCCGGATCAGTGAATTGCACAGACCAGCCGCCCCCACGTTCAATCGGCTCCCGCACCAAGGGAACCCCCTTCTCGCGCAGTGTGTTCACCGCCACGAAAAATGCTTCTTCCGAAATGGAAAACGCCACATGATCCATGCCCAGTCCCTGTGGCGGCCCCGCTTCCTCCGGTTTCTCCAGCAGGCAGATCCAAGCATCACCCCAATTCAAATACACATCGGTTCTTCCTCGATGAACCAAGGTCATCCCCAGCACATCGCAATAAAAAGGCAAACTCTTTGCCAACTGCTTCACGCGCAATGTGAGATGATTAAATCCAAGAACATCCAACCGCTTCCTCTCCTCCGTCCCTTGTCACAAACGAGGGCTTGCCTGGCAACCCGTAATGCACGAGACAGCCGGCTGTTTCAACTCCGGCTATCTGCCACTGCCTTGCCGGCCTGACTTGCCACACTCCCCCTAAAACCGACGATCATTGTTACATGATCCTTTGGCGCAAAGCTTCTATCACTATTGTAGACCATTATGTTTGAAAAAACAAAATACATTGGAAACTGTCACGAAACGGCAAATATCTGGGAACCCAACAGCGGCTTCGACTTCAGCACCTGTGTCCACCCTCTCCTTTCTTCTGCCGAACCGCCATTTTTTCATCTTATACCATCACGGTGAAACGGTACACGTCCCGTCCGACCAACCGGCGATAACCATCAAACACCTGGTACGGAATTTCCACCGTAAACGATTGTTTGAACAGATTGGGGACAAGTCGTAGGTGATACCGCCCTTCCCAAACCCATTGATATCGCTCTCCTTGATACAAAATCCCATCTTTAAACCATGGATGGTTGGGTTCTTCCCCCGGTTCATTAAAACAGAGAGCCAGCGACAAATCGTCGCAAAAACGGAGCAACCGGAAGTTGGCCGTGATATTCTCCTCTTCCTCTTCGGTAAACAGGGGGCGGAGTTTGTTTTGGCGGCTATACTCTTGCTCACGAAACTTACGGGCCACCGGATCGTCAATATTTGTAAAAAAAGATGCGTAATGTTTGCTGCATAAGAACCCCGCATAGGGATCATGCGCTACTACTTTGGCGATGCCATCCGTGTACGCTTCTAGCTTGGGTAGCATCGGGTAATCTTCGAAAGAGTAGGGCTCGTTGGTCTCTTCATTCCACAGCGGCGACTGGTCTAAGCTCTCCCATCCCCAATCATGGTGCGAGATGGCGTACAGTGTTTTGGCGAGTGGGCGGATCGGTTGTGTCATTTGCGCCGCCAACTCACCTGAGAGCAAACCATGATCGTGCTGTTTAATGAAAACATAGTAGTATCCTTTCTTTCTAACAATCATCGCAGTCCCTCCCCCTTTCGCTCATTATACAAAAAGCCCCGGCCAAGCGGTAGATTACGGCGACCGGGACTTTCCGCATTTTTTCCTTTTATCTGCAACATTAGGTACTCTTGGTGCATCCACTGCATTAGAAAAGCCAGCTACGTTTCGTTGCTGGCTTACCGTTTTTTGCTGGCGGGGATGATCCGCTTCCTACAACGCATCATCCATAAACCGGGCGGGGCTGGGTTCTTTCTCCTGCGCCGCTTGGCTACGTTGCTGTTTTTCATGTTGCAAAGCCTGCTCCATCAGTTGAATGATTCCCTCATTAAAACTGAGGTTCCGTTTACGGCAATAATGGGCGAATTCTTTATCTAATTCTTTTTTTAACAAAATCATGCGCTCCACTTTGCTGTCTTGTGAGCGATCTACATTTTCCTCAACAAATTTCATGAACAAGTCCACATGAAAACCCTCCCCATAACCGCTCTTTGCTCAGTGTCATTCCATTCCAATCCTGTAGCGGCGCGCCCCTAAGATGACAACTTCACCATCGCGCCAGAACCCGTGACTAGGGCGTGTCTGATGAATAGGCCAGCGGCTCCAAAACCATTTCATTTTCCCATCCACTTGATATTGGCCAGACACGGCCTAGTCCTCCTCTGTGGTTTGAAAAGATGACAACCGTTGCCCCCAGGCATTTTCAAACACCAAATCACCCAACGCCAATCGCTTTTTCCAACCTAACTCTTCCAGCATCGGCTTGTCTCCGAACCGCTCCGGATATCCGACGCACAGGTAAGCAACGAGTTCCACTCCTTCCGGAAGTTGAAGCAACTTTTCCACAAAAGGCTTGTCCAAAATGCTCACCCAGCCGATGCCGATCCCTTCCACCCGGGCCGCTAGCCACATGTTCTGAATAGCAAGGCAGGTGCTGTACAAATCGGTTTCCGGCATCGGCCCGCGTCCCAACACAAACGGCGCATCCCGGCGTCGGTCACAAGTCACCGCCACATTGACCGGAGCCTCCATAATCCCTTCCAGTTTCAACGACCGATACAGCTCTTTCCGCTCCTTCTCCGTCAACTGCGCCAACTGCTGGCGATTGGTTCGCTCAAACGAATCTTTGATCTGACGGCGGATGTCTCTTGAAGTGACCATGATGAAATTCCAAGGTTGCATAAAACCGACGGAAGGGGCATGATGCGCCGCCTCCAAAATACGGTGCATCGCCTCTTCGGGTACCGGTCGGCTTGAAAAATGGCGAATGTCCCGCCGGGCCTTTATCACTCGATGCACCGTATCCCGCTCACTCGCTGTAAACAAGTCACTCACCCTTGTCCCCCTCCTCTTATCACTTGCTCAGCCACTTCGGACGTTGCGCCTGCCAAGAAGCCCGTATATCACCTTATCTCTATCTTATCTGATATTGCATTCTGTTCACACTATCCAGACCCATTCTAACCGTACGTTTTTTACCCGGCATCAGTGTTTTTATCATTGAGGTTACACACTGATGACACATACGCCTCACACCTCGCACGAGGCATCATCCGTTCGGAGGTGCCACTCAGTTTTCGGTTATGTTACAAACTGTTACAAACCAGCTGCCCCTTCCAGATTTCCCTGTGGTTCCAAGCATCTCTGCCCCATTTCGCGTAAAGGTTCCGTCTTTTTTTTGACCATAAGTTACCCCAACATTACATGTGGTTTACAGTTGCGTAAAATCCGGGACAAACCGACAACCCGCCCTATATAATGATCACAGATAAGCAAAACGGAGGTGCGACGTAATGAACAACGCATCGATCGGATTATTCAACGCAACTTTGATCAGCATTCCCTGTTGGGCAATGATCTACTTCACTTGGCAAGCACTGATTGGTTAATCATTGATATATACATCGGTATTACGAATAAAACGGATTCGATTTTCGGTTCACATATACATTAACATCACGGGAGGAGATCCTTATGAACAACGCATCGATCGGATTATTCAACGCTACCTTGATCAGCATTCCCTGCTGGGCAATGATCTACTTCACTTGGCAAACATTGATCGGTTAATTTCACTATCATCGTCAATCACCTAGGCAACCCGCATCCGGTTTTCGGTTCCACTCATCACATGGACATCACGGGAGGAGATCCTTATGAACAACGCATCGGTCGGATTATTCAACGCCACCTTGATCAGCATTCCTTGCTGGGCAATGATCTACTTCGCTTGGCAAGCATTGATCGGTTAATTTCACTGTCATCGTCAATCACCTAGGCAACCCGCATCCGGTTTTCGGTTCCACTCATCGCATGGACATCACGGGAGGAGATCTGTATGAACAACGCATCGGTCGGATTATTCAACGCCACCTTGATCAGCATTCCCTGCTGGGCACTCATCCTGTACGGCATGAACTTGTTCTTCTAATCCTACATCCATTATATCTCAACGAATGCGAACCTCTCCCGGATGAGAGGTCTTTTCTATTTCATTGCAAGCTTGTCACCGTATGATTGCCTTCGATATAATGAATCGTTGAAAACAAGCAGGAAACGAGGTGGTAACGGATGACGGGACCCATTTGGTTGCAATGGTTTTATGTTCTTTTTTGGATTGCATTGATCAGCTTGATGGCCATCGGTGGGTACTTTATGTTTCGCAAATTCCTTAAAGCGTTGCCAAAAGCGGACGGCAAGTCGATTCTCGATTGGCAGGAATACTACATAAAGGAAACACTCCATTTGTGGACCGATGAGCACAAGGCGTTACTTAATGATTTGGTCTCTCCCGTGCCCGAACTCTTCCGCGACGTGGCCAAACAAACCATCGCCGGCAAAATCGGGGAGCTGGTGGTGAAAGAGGAAGCGAAGCAATTGTCGCAGGATCACATTATCCGCGGCTATATCCTTGCTACTCCCAAACGGGATCACAAGTTTTTGATAAAAAAACTGAAAGAGCGCAACATTGACATTTCACCCTACCAAGAGTTGCTCAAGTGAGGCCCCCATGCCAATCTTCCTTGCATCAACAGTTTGATCATGATATGATTGGATTGAGCGTTAAAAGTGGGTGCTTCAATCAAGTTTCATCTTGCGGCCTCTTTGTTTCAAAGTAACAAAAGGTTCCAAGTGCTTGAGGAATTACCGCTTTTGAATTGCCGCTTTTCTTAAATGTAAGGAGGCCCAAAAGATGAAGGGTAAAGTAAAATGGTTTAATGCTGAAAAAGGTTATGGATTCATCGAGCGTGAAGATGGTGGCGACGTATTCGTTCACTACTCCGCTATCCAAACCGAAGGCTTCAAAACCCTTGAAGAAGGCGAGCCAATCGAATTCGATATCGTTCAAGGCGATCGTGGTCCTCAAGCAGCCAACGTTATTCGCGTAAACGCAAGATAAGGATGACCAATCCAAGCACTTCCTTCACGGGAAGTGCTTTTCTTGTACCCATCAACAGAGTGGGAGAAAATAAACACTGGGGAACAGCTGACAAGTCATCCCCACATCATATTCATATATAGGAAAGATGGCCGAGCAAATGAAACAATCACCTTCCCACAACAAATGGATTACCTACACCATTACTGAAGCGTGGGCCAATCGCACGGTTGAAGAAGTGCTGAAAGGTCCGCTTCTCATCTCTGGGCGTATGCTAAACCGCCTGACACGCAGCAAAGGCATTCTGCTCAATGGGCGCGCGCCCTACCTTAAGAAAAAAGTGAAAACAGGGGACCGCTTGAAAGTCGCCGTCCGCCCCCAAGAACAATCGGAGCTGACTCCGGAGCCGGTGCCGTTTGGGCTTATCTATGAAGACGCCGATCTCATGGTTGTCGACAAACCGGCTGGTGTGGCCGTCCATCCGGTGCGCCCCTCTGATCGAGGTACCTTGGTGCACGGCATTTTACACCACTTAACAAAGCAGGGCGGGGGCGGAATCGTCCGGCCTGTCCATCGTTTGGACCGAGACACCTCCGGGCTGATCCTCATCGCCAAAAACGCCTACATGCATCAGCTGTTGGATCGTCAATTACGCGAGAAAAAGCTGGAGCGTATCTATCTCGCCCTCAGCAGTGCCCCGATTCCACAAGCTTACGGCACCATCGTCGCCCCGATTGGTCGTGATCCGCACCACCCCACGCGGCGGAAGGTAACGGAGCGCGGTGAACCCGCAGTAACCCATTACCGCGTGTTAAACCACAATGACCAGGCTACCCTTGCCCGCGTGGAATTGGAGACTGGCCGCACGCACCAAATCCGGGTTCATTTCGCCCATATCGGCGCCCCCTTGATCGGGGATCGGCTCTACGGCGGATCGTGCGCTCATATGAAACGACAAGCGCTACACTCCGCTGAGATGGCCTTCATTCACCCACTCAGTGGCGAACTGATGCGATTCACTTCACCATTCCCCGCCGACATGGCCGCAGCCAAACAACAATTGGGTTTGTAAACCACATTTGCCTTGGCTTCATAGGCGCTTGTGGACAAATGCAAGCGCCTTCGGTTTCTTCTCCAAAGGCGCTTTGTTTTTCAGATCATTTTCAGCAACGCTTCTCTCCCCGTCATGCCCGCTCTGATGCCATGTTCCTCGGCCGTGTGCGTAACCATGGTCAATGGCGCGTCCATCAGCTGTTCCAAAGAGCGAACTCCTTCCGCGCGCGCCGCGATAATCTCCCGCTCTCGCAACCGTTCATTCAACAGCCCCACATCCAGTGCACCGCACATGATATAACCCTTTTCCGTGGTGATAACCAAGAGCGTCGTTTTCGGCAATGCCACTTCGATCCCCAACACGGTATGGCCATCCACCTCAATCGGTTTCATCGCAATCATTTGGTTCCCTCCTCCAGATGATTCCTTATCAAGGTATGTGCCAACACCCAAAAAAGTGAGACCCATCACATCGCGGCAAAACCAAAAAAGCGGGCACCCCATAGGGTATGCCCGCTTATTAGTGCCCAAACGCCCAGGTTATCAATGTACTT
Source organism: Laceyella sediminis (assembly GCF_003003125.1). Taxonomy (GTDB): domain Bacteria; phylum Bacillota; class Bacilli; order Thermoactinomycetales; family Thermoactinomycetaceae; genus Laceyella; species Laceyella tengchongensis. The sequence continues at coordinate 186,885 of NZ_PVTZ01000007.1, forward strand.
GCGAAGAAGTCGGTGTCCCGCGAAACGATGGGAGCTTCCCATCTTGCATCATTTTCATCTTTAACATTTCCACCAAGTAAACGCCGACCATCTGAACCACTTCGTCATCGGTCATCTGCTCAATCATCTGTAACACATGCTCCCGGGATTGTTCTTCCAAGATGCTGAGCACAATGGCCACCGCATCATCTTCGTCATCATTTAACTGGTCTCGGTACAACGAGTAAACTTCATCCACAAAACTCATCGCGGCTATCCTCCTTATCCCTATTGTAGCGGAGTCCATACCATATTTCGAGGACACCATAAGCAACCATTATCTTCCTCTCATATCCGGTGCCATCGTTTAACTTCGCACCGCGCCAAGGCGGCGGGCGCCTGCAATTGTTTCGCCAACAAATCCCGTAAGAACTCTGGCAAATAATATTTTTGTACTTTTCCCTCTTTCAAACCCATGTATCCGATGCCAAAGGTAAACATGTCAATCGTGGCCAAACGGACTAGCTGCTCTTCCTCTAGTCGGGAACCGTTTATCCTGATTTCCTTGATCCGTTGAAAAGGCGGCGCCTCCGGGTCATAAAACACTTCCATTCCCGATACGCTGACAGTCCCCAACACTTTCCCCCGAAAGCCGAAGCCACGAATCGGCAAGGTCACAAACTCATCAAGCAACGCCTCTTCCAGCGTCCGGCGAATTTCTTTCCCCTCGATCGTCATCAACACGGGATTGATGGGATGAGGGCACACCGCGTGTAACTGTTGTCTGGTCACTGAGCCCGCAGGAATCTCTGCTAAAAGCTGGCCATTGTTCACCAAGGCAGCTTCGGCGCCAACCCAGTCGCACAGCGCATCCGCCAACAGATTGGGCAATGGGCTTTCTCCATACCAGTCCACCCCCAGCGGGCGGGACAACTGGTGAATCGGTTGCGCCATGTTTTCCAAGGCTTCTCCACGATAATGGGCGATCAGCTCCTGCATCTCCCGCTCCTCAGCTCGTCCGGCAAGCGGATAAACCCGTCCTCGGATCGTACGCACACGGCCTGCGTCGATATCTACCTCGATTTCGATATGGCCGAGGTGCTGTCCGTGTTTGCCCGCTCCCGCCAGCCAAGTCTCTCCCACCCGCTCCAACTCTTCCAGCAAATGATGCGTGTGGGCCCCGATGATCAAGTCGATCCCCGGCACTTCCTTCGCCAGCATCCGATCATTCATCAAACCCAGATGGGACAGAACCACGATCAAGTCCACTTCCCCGCGCAAGCGGCGCACATGCTCAGCCAAGGTGGATACAGGGTCCCGCACATCCCAACCCATCAGCTCATAAACAGTTTGATACGGAATGGTCGCTGCCAACATGCCGATCCGTACCGAACCCAGTGTGACATGGGAACAAGGGCGAATCCAAGCCGGTTGCCCCGTACGCTTCACTTCGTACACATTGCTGCTTAGCACCTGATACGGCGCATCCCGGTACACCGCCGCCAGCTGATCTTGGGAAAAGGTAAGCAACTCATTGTTGCCCAATGTCACGAAATCATAACCCATCCGTTCCAAGATGGTGCCGTTCACCCGCCCATCGGTCCCTTCTGTTTCCATCCGTACCCGGTCCATATGGTCCCCGATGTCCAACAGCAAAGACCACTCATTTCGCGCTTGCCACTGGGCGCGCAACTCTTCGATCAACGGCGCCATCTTGGACGTTTGATCCAGATGGCTGTGCAAATCATTGGTATGTAATAAATGAATGCGATCGACTCGCGTCACACGCGCCCCTCCTTCAAACCAAATTGAGCCCGTCCAAGATCATGCGCACGGCTGTCACAATAATCGCGATGCGCAACAAATTCAACAGGGTGCGACCGCTCAACTTCGCCGAAATCCAAGCTCCGGCCCTGCCGCCCATCCACGCCCCCGGTGCCAGCACCAACGCCGAAAGCCAGTGAATATTGCCTTGAACAACGTGCATCACGCTGGCTGCAATCGAGGAAAGGCAGATGATCAGCATGGAGGTGGCGGTAGCCACATGCGGCGGAAACCGAAATAACATGATCATCATCGGCACCAACAGCGAACCGCCTCCGATGCCAAACAGCCCTGATATCACGCCTACCAGGAAAGAGAGACCCAAAGCAGTCAACCGATGATAGCCGTACTCATACACCGTTCCGGCCGGGTCAGTGTACGTCTTGGTCACATCCAACCGCACGGGTCGGGCCGTCCCTTTCTCCTTGATGCGCAACAACCAGGATACCAATAACATCAAGCAGCCAAAAGCGGCGAAAAACGTGTCAGATTGAAACAGGCGGGTTATCCACGCGCCCACCATCGCACCCGGGCCGCAAGCCAAAAAAAACACAAACCCGCTTTTCACATCCACCCGCCCCTGCTTGAGAAAAGACAAAGTGGAACTCAGCGCGGTCAAGACAATCAACAACAAGGAAGTCCCTACAGCCACAGACGGAGTGATCCCTTGGAAAGCAGGATGAATCCCCGCCAGATAAATGAGCGCCGGCACGATCACGATGCCACCGCCCAATCCGACCAGACTTCCCAATGTGCCGGCTAGAAGACCGACCACAAACAACAGCATCCATTCCATATTGCGTCATCATCCCATCTGCACTCTTCGGACGCGCCCAGCCGACAGCCCACTGGGGCCGTCTACCCCCTCGGCTTAAAAAATACCCAGCTGGCGCGGGGCCAAGCCCGCAAACTCTACTCCAAGTAGCCGCATCATCAGATTGGCGCTGTCGACCGCATCCCCTTGAGAGTTATTATTGAATAACAACGTGATCCGCTTCACCCTCTGTTCCAATTGCCGCACATAACCTACCCACTCTGCCAGCTCAGCTTCCTCATAACGGTAAGCATAGCGAACATCTCGCCAATTGGGTTGGCCGGTGTTGTTCCAACCAGCAACATTGCGCCCATGAAAACGGACAATCGCCTGCTCCGGCACCGTCGCTGCCACCACCAGGGGCACCGACCCTTCTCCCGCTTGGGGTTCATCACAAATGACATGAATGCATTGCTCCTGTTCCAACAACCGAAGGGTTTTGTCGTGAAAGTCAGGATAAAACCAGCTTTGGTTGCGGAATTCCACCGCCACCGGCACATCCCGGAATGCTTCCCGCACCCGTCGGATATACTTCACATGTTTTTGCGAACAATCATACCACGGCGGAAATTGAAACAGCACCGCTTCCAGCTTGCCAGCGCGCAACATCGGTTCAAGCGATACCCGCATATCCTCGACCAGCTCCCGCCAAGGGCGCACCGGTGCCTTCTCCAACCGTCCGTGCCCAGTCAACTCCCGATACGCCTTCACCACAAATCGAAAACTCTCCGGCGTCTCATTCACCCATCGCTCCATCCGTTCCACTGGCGCAATCGCATAAAAGGTGCTGTCCACTTCTACCACCGGGAAATGCCCGGCATAGATCGCTAACTTCTCCCTAGCCTGCGTCCCTGGCGGATAGAGGTCATGATCTCCCCAGCCGCACACCCCGATTTGAATAGGATTGATGACGGAACTCATCTGTATGTTCAACCTTTCCGACTTGGGTTATGAATTTTATTTTATCATTTGTTAAGTCTTAAAAAAATGATAGACATAAGGGATTAATTGTCTTTTGACCTGTTCATTCATCTGCCATGTAGACATCTGAAATCGTCAAACCTGGGAGAGGATTACGAAGGAACGCATATATATCCTTTCACAATCCCTACAGAAACCTCCCCCAATTGAGGGAATTTTCTTTAAATACCCTCACCAACCATTGGGCTGGACGCATCTCATTTACTTGTACTACTTCGCACTAAAACAAGACTATTCGATGAGACCTGAGAAGTTATGTATTCTTAATAAAAAATAAAGTAGAATAGTTCGAATAGAACCGTACCTGCTCCTACTAAAGCCAAAAATACACTTATCCAAAAATCTATTGTTTGGCTATGGATTATAGTAGATCCTTCCCGGTCAATATACTTTTCACCTGCGTCATTAAAACTTACTTTTTGAAAGCATAAATCAACTTTTTGATTCGTTTCAAATTGATCTTCTTTCCGCCAAATAAATTGATCCCCAAAAAGCTTTAGTTCAGTCAAATAAGTCATTAGTTCTTCTATTTCTTCATCTGGACATATACCCTAGACTTATCACCATCACTCTTTATAAATAATTAATCGCCCATCACTTGTTCAACCTCCTATATTTTATATAATTCCAAACGAAATATATTGCTGTCACAATCGAAGAAATAGTTAGTATACCTAAAAAATCAAGTTCATACACACCAACGATGTTACCTGTTACAAATAAAACTAATTGGTATAAAAAGAAGCACACGCACTTTAGAGCTAGTTTTTTCATTATGTGTCCCCTCTTTGATGACCATTGGTACTAAATCGAGAAGTCATGCCCAATTTATTGCGATTATTCGTAGGTAATGATATATTTTGTGTGAGTTGTTCCAATTTAAATAAATTAGTCACAATTATCTATTTAAAGGAGGCTACACCATGGGAGTAAGCGGTAATGAGCTTTTTCCTTTAATTATTGCTTTAGGTACTTTATTATTGATTCCTATCAGTCTATTTGCTTTAGTTTTATTTATTCGCGCTTTACTATTAGCCATCCCTATTCTTAAAAAGCTAAACAAAGAAATGAAGTGAGGTAAAAAACGTTGGTGAAAAAGCCAACAGCTTTTTTATAACATGAATCTTACTTTTTTTACATAGTAGGATAAGTTTCTTAAAAAGCAAACTGAATATGCTAGTTGGAAAATAAAAAACGAGAATGTTGACAAACCCTGCGAATCAACTTTGTTGATCGCAGGGTTTTGGTATATAAAAGGGATATAAACAATTAATGGATGAATATCAACCCATATAAACTTAAAACCACCTCCCTTACCTGCTCTCGAAAGCAGCATAGCCA
>NZ_PVTZ01000008.1 GCF_003003125.1 Laceyella sediminis
TATCGGAGTTCGTCCCGTCCTTCATCGGCTCCTAGCGCCAAGGCATCCACCGTGTGCCCTTAGTAGCTTAACCTACTAGGTTTATTCGGCATATCGCTATGCCGCTCGGTATCTCCTCGGTGATTGCAACATCGACGATCAAAGAAGGATTTTCCTTCTTAACCTCGTTGCTTTATTCCATATCTAATTTTCAAGGTGCGTTTCGTTGTGATCACCGCATCGCGGCGACAAGAAATAATATATCACGCCTATAAAATCATTGCAAGTAGTTTTTTAGAAAAAATATAGCTTTCTTTTCACAGCGACCTCACATCTCCTCAGAAGCCAGTGTTATCAAGTACTTTGCTGTTGTCAAGCCTATCACGCACATAAATAAAATCTCTTACTAATATAAAAAACTCATTAGACGAAGAAGCTAACGAATAACCAAAAGGCCGCTTTCACGGAACCAGATACAAGCTAATTAAATAGGCTACAACTTACGAGATCACAAGTATCCAACTTTTCGTATTGGCCTGCCACAATCCAATCTTCCCCAATAAATGCGTAGTGCTGATGCCCGCTCCTCAGGCTAAATCTTTGTGATAAATGAACATGTCACATTCATACAGAGGGGAACGATTTTGATAGGAATCCCTCGGTAGAAACTTGGAGCAATGAATGCACACTCCTATTTGCTCCGCATGATCCATCATTTCTTGGCCAACACCATACGTCAGACATCAAAGCAGGTAATTACCTCATTGGACATCATCAACGCCTATGAAATGCGTGCAAAATTTTCGCAAAAAAACACAACATCCGCCCAAGCTATTGATATGGCACCCAAAGGAATGCAATGGAACGGAATAAAAAATGTATGTAATCATTTGAGTTAGTTATGAACAACACTTGGAAGTATTATTTGATGGACAAGTCTTACTTTGTAGCGATAATTGGTTTTAAAACGGCTCTTGATCTAAAGCATCAAGCAAAATAGTCAGCAACATGTCTTTGAACATGGTTTTTCCGTTTATCTTTGAACCCTATTTAATGTTTAACACACGATCACACACACAACAAAACCCCCTTTCTCCAAATTGATTTGGGAAAGGGGGTTCGTTCATATAACTTATTGGTCAGCCCGCTTAATCCAAGCTGGCAATTCATTCAGCAGATCGGCAACCGCCACTTCCTTACTCTCGCCCGAGCGGCGCAGTTTGATCTCAGCGAGACCCTCACCCGCTTTGGCGCCCACAGTGATCCGGACGGGAATGCCGAGCAAGTCAGCATCTTTAAATTTCACGCCCGCCCGCTCCAAACGGTCGTCAAACAGAACTTCGATGCCCGCTTGCTTCAATTCCGCATACAAGCTCTCGGCCACCTTGCTCTGCTCTTCATTCTTCATATTGACGGCAATCAGGTGTACAGTGAACGGCGCCACCGCAACCGGCCAGACAATGCCGTTTTCATCATGGTGCTGTTCAATGACTGACGCCACCACACGGGAAATACCAATTCCATAACAACCCATGATGAAAGGTTGTTCCTTTCCATTTGCATCCAAGAAACGGGCGTTCATCGCTTCACTGTAGCGCGTGCCTAGTTTAAAGACATGGCCCACTTCAATTCCGCGCTTAAAGTGGATCGCGCCGCCACAACGCGGGCAAACGTCTCCTTCTTGGATGTTGCGCAGATCGCCCACCAAATCGACGGTGAAGTCACGATCAACCTGAACGTGCATCAGATGAGCGTCTACTTCATTGGCACCCACAATCAGGCTGCCCAACTGCATGACGGCTTGGTCAGCCAGCACCTTCACCTGTTCCTTCAAGCCGACCGGCCCCACAAACCCGCTCGGAACGCCAGCCACTCGGCGAACAGTTTCCTCGTCTGCCAATTCGCACACGGCGCCTTCCAACAGGTTTTTCACTTTCACATCATTCACTTCATGGTCACCGCGAACCAGAACCAGCACAGGCTCACCATCAACAACGAACAACAGACTTTTCACCAACCGTTCCGGGCCCACTTGCAAGAATGACGCAACTTCTTCAATCGAGCGTTTTCCTGGGGTGGCTACCTTTTCAATGGCCGAGCCTGCCACTCGCTCCTCTGCTTGCGTTTCGCTGACGACGGTCGCCATCTCAATGTTAGCCGCATAGTCGCACGAAGCACACATCGCGATCGTATCTTCGCCAGCTTCAGACAAGACCATGAATTCATGGGTGCCTTTCCCACCAATCGCCCCCGCATCCGCTTCTACCGCACGGAAGTCAAGGCCCAATCGGGTGAAGATGTTTTGGTAAGCTTGGTACATGTCTTCATACGTTTTGTCGAGCGACTCCCGATCGGCATGGAAAGAATAGGCGTCTTTCATCAAAAACTCGCGCCCGCGCAACAGGCCGGATCGAGGCCGTTTCTCATCACGGAATTTGGTTTGGATCTGGTACAGGGACATAGGCAGTTTTTTGTAGGAATTGATCTCTCCCCGCAACAGATTGGTAATAACCTCCTCATGGGTCGGCCCAGCCGCGAATTCCCGGTCATGGCGGTCTTTCACTTTGAACAGTTCCGGACCGTACGCGTCCCAACGACCCGTCTCTTGCCACAGTTCAGATGGATGGAGTGCTGGGAGCAACAACTCTTGGGCTCCAATGCGATCCATCTCTTCCCGCACGATGTTCGACACTTTGTTTAAGACGCGATATCCCAATGGCAGATATGTATAAATTCCCGCCGCCAATTGGCGGATATATCCCGCCCGCAACATCAATTGATGGCTGATCATTTCCGCTTCACTTACCGTACGCAAAGTCGGCATAAGCGCATTTTTTTGCCGCATACAACAATCCCTCTCTTTTTCCATTACGCTACATCACTCATAATCATACAAAAAATCGCGAAGAGATAAAAGCCGATGTTTCATTTCCCCTTCGCTTCACACATGACAAATGGCATCAGGTACATCGTTTCCCAACGCTTTATCAGCCAACTTAATTGGCTCGGCACGCATCGGATGCAAACTCGCGACATGAGAAAAACCGAAGCCCATCTTAGATGAACTTCGGTTTAATTGAAACCTACGAAAAAAAGATCTTTCTGATGTCGTTGTATGTAACGAAAATCATCAGCATCATCAACAGTGCAAAGCCGACAAAATGCACCATGCTTTCTTTCGTGGGGTCAATCGGCCGGCGACGGATCGCCTCCAAACCGATAAAAACAAGTCGGCTACCATCTAGGGCCGGAATAGGAAGTAGGTTGAAGATTCCCAAGTTCAAGCTCAACAGTGCGGTAATCTGAATCAGCGGTTCAATCCCGCTCTCAGCAGCCTTCCCAGTGATGTTGCCCATCTGGACTGGACCACCGAGGCTTTCAACGGACATTTGGCCTGTCACTAATTTGCCAAGGCTGTCCACGATCATGACCGTCCAGTCATACGTCTTGGTAAATCCAGCACCTATCGCTTCCCCGAACGAAGCTTCCCGTCTCATCTCATCGTGGATAAACTGCACGCCAATTTGATACAGCTCCCCATTTTTTTGAGGAGTGACCCCGAATTCCTTCACCTGCTCACCGCGCTTGACGGTCACCTTCACTTCCCGGCCTTTGGACTCGATCAGCGCATACCGCAATTGATCCATATTCCGAACTTCTTTGCCATCAACCGCTGTGATCAAATCCCCCGCCTGGATACCGGCTTTGGCTGCAGGCGAATTGGCCACCACTTCATCCACCGGCAACCGATCTTCGATTCCGGACATCAACGTAAGCACGGTAAAGAGGATCACCGTCAATACAATGTTGAACAAGGGGCCAGCAAAAATGGCCATCGCCTTTTGTCCAGTCGTTTTAGAACCGAACTGACGATCCAAGGGCGCGATCTGCACCACATTTTTCTGATCGTAATGAATCATCGCCTGGGGATGCAGTGTATAGTGGTGCTCGCGGCCGTCTTGATCTTCAAGCAAAATGTAAAGCTCCTTCTCCAAGTCAGCCTCCACCACGCGACCCATCACGACCGCTTGATCTTGTTGCGGAGGCTCGTAAAGGTAGACATGATCCAGCTTGTCTGCCGTCTGCGTAGCATAAACAAGCGTGCCCGTTTTCAGCTCCACCAACTCGGCATCTTCGCCAGCCATGCGCACAAAGCCGCCTAACGGCAAGGCCCGAATCGAGTACATCGTTTCCCCGTGGATCTTACCGAAAATCTTCGGTCCAAAACCGATCGCAAACTCCCTGACCAATATCCCTGCACGCTTGGCGAAGAGAAAATGGCCCAACTCATGGATAAACACCAAAAAACTCAGCACCAATATAAACACAATTACTTGTTGCATGGGTTTTCACCACCATCCGGTAATCAACAGCCTCAAACCATCTACACTGAGTGCAGCATGATGTCGGAAGCGAATTGCCGTGCCCACATGTCGGCTTCATCAATTTCTTCCAGCGATGGACAGGAAACCGGATTGTGCGCATTTAGCGCCCTCTCCACCACTTCTTCGATCATCAAGAAGGAACAGTTTCCTTTGAGGAAGGCGGCGACAGCGACTTCATTGGCCGCATTCAAAACAGTCGTCATGGTCCCGCCAGCTTTACCCGCTTCATAAGCCATCCGCAAACACGGATACCGGTTGAAATCGGCTGGGCGGAAATCGAGCCGAGCCAGCTTCAGCAAGTCCAACCGCTCTGTCATCAGCGGCAACCGGCGCGGATAGGACAGCGCGTATTGGATAGGCACTTTCATATCCGGTGTGCCGAGCTGAGCCATGACCGCCCCATCGCGAAATTCGACCAAGGAATGAATAATGCTTTGAGGATGAAGAATTACATCTATTTTCTCATATGGCAGATCAAATAACCAGTGCGCTTCAATCACTTCGAAGCCTTTGTTCATCATCGTTGCCGAATCGATGGTGACCTTGGCGCCCATGGCCCAGTTCGGATGTTTCAACGCCATTTCCACAGTAACGTCTTTCAACTCTTCCCTTGTGCGATCCCGGAAGGACCCACCGGAGGCGGTCACCAACAACCGCACAACATCTTCAAAATGTTCCCCGTTCAAACATTGAAAGATCGCGGAATGCTCGCTGTCGACGGGAAGAATGGGAACACTGTTCCGTTTGGCTTCGGCTGTGACGATATGACCTGCCGTCACCAGTGTTTCTTTATTGGCCAAGGCCAGTTTCTTCTTCGCCCGGATGGCGGCCAAGGTAGGCCTTAACCCCGCACTGCCCACCAACGCCGACAAAACAACCGTCGCATCCTGATGTGCGGCCACTTCTATCAAGCCTTCCTCGCCCCACAACACGTTGATGTGGGATGGGATTTCCCGCGCCACTCGCTCGGCCGCCTCTTTCGATTGCATGGCGACAAGCAATGGTTGAAATTGTTTTACTTGCTCAATCATTTTATCGACATTGGTTCCGGCAGCTAGGGCAACCACTTGATATTCCTCCGGATGCTTTGCAACCACATCCAACGTACTCGTCCCAATTGAGCCCGTCGAGCCGAGAATCGCTATCTTCTCCGGCATCTTTATTCCTCCCCTTTACACCACCTGAAACAGATACAAGATGATAAACGTGAAAATGAGACTATCGAAACGATCCAACACACCGCCATGTCCAGGCAATATGGTACCGGAATCCTTCACACCTACACTTCGTTTCCAAGCGGACTCCACCAAATCGCCCACTTGCCCCACGATCGTGATCAGCAAACCAATCCCAATTGCAAACACAAAGTTGCCCAACCCCGACACGATGCAAATGATTAGACTCATCACCAGTCCAAACAGCACTCCGCCAAGCGACCCTTCAATCGTCTTATTGGGGCTAATGTCCGGCCACAATTTGCGTTGACCCCATCGTTTGCCGATGAAATATGCTCCCGAATCATTGGCCCACGTTACCAAGATCGCCAACAGCGACCATGTCAAACCGTCCGGTTTCCAAATCGTCTGCATCATGTAGGAAAACCCATACCCTATATATATGGCACCGACAAACAGATAAGCCATCTGAAAGAGATCAAACCGATTTCGGCTCAGAACGATCAGAACCATGTAAAGGGCAAGGCCACACATCATGGGGGCGGGGTCCTGCAAGAAAGCCGCTGTGGGCACCATATGCTCTTTCATCAAGCCGCTTAAAAACAGCAGCGCAACAATCCCGACACCGATGAGCGTTTGCAAGCTGGTGAGGGGAGTCCGATTCATTTTGGCATATTCCAAAAACGAGAGAACGGCCAACAAAAACATCATACCCGTATACAGCCAGCCGCCTGCATAGGCGATGAGCAAGAATCCCACAGCCCCTAATACACCTGTAATGATACGTTCCTTCATATACTATTCCCCTGTCTATTACACCGCTCCAAACCGACGCGAACGACGTTGAAAGTCTTCGATCGCTTCATAGAATATTTCATCGGTAAAGTCAGGCCAAAGTACATCCGTAAACAACAGTTCGCTATATGCCAATTGCCACAACAAGAAATTGCTGACGCGGATTTCTCCGCTGGTGCGAATCACCAAGTCGGGATCAGGCAATCCCTTAGTCAACAAATATTGACTCATCAATTGTTCATTCACTTGTTCTTTATCAATATGACCATTTTGCACGTCATCTATAATCCGGTGAACAGCTTGAAGGATTTCATCCCGAGAACCGTAATTGATCGCAAAATTTAGGATAAGACCCGTATTATCTTTGGTTTTCTCTTCAAACGCCAACAGGGCTTGCTGAGTGGCCGAGGGAGTTTTGCTTTTCTCGCCCAGCATCTGCACTTTCACGTTGCGCTCGATCAATTCATTCAAGTCGGTCTTCAAAAATTCAATGGGCAATTTCATCAAGTATTCCACTTCGTCTTGCGGACGTTTCCAATTCTCTGTGGAAAAGGAATAGAACGTTAGCACTTTGATTCCCAGCGCGTCAGCGGCGCGGATGGTTTCGCGCACGCGCTTCATTCCTTGGGCATGGCCCGCTGTCCGCGGAAGGCCGCGCTTTTTGGCCCATCGGCCGTTTCCATCTGTGATGATGGCGACATGCTCCGGCAAGGGCGCAGACTTGATGGATTCCAGCAGTTCTTCTTTCGTTCTTTTCGCGCCTTTATCTGGATTTTCTGCACTTACAAAGCGCTTCAGCGATTTGATCATAGAACATTCCCCCGAACCAAGAACTCATCTCGCCAGGGCGTGTCAAGAAAACGGCGCCCGGCCGTCTGACTTTATCAGACACGCCCCAGACAAGCAAGGCTAAAGTAGATAGAAAACCCCCTCGAAAGCGAAGGGGTTCCCACCCAGACCATGCTCTATTGAACCACGTTAAATCTCCATGATTTCTTTCTCTTTGTCTCCCACCACTTGGTCCACTTCTTTGATGAAACGGTCTGTCAGTTTTTGAATTTCTTCTTGGCCGCGACGGGAAGTGTCTTCTGGAATGTCTCCGTTTTTCTCCATTTTTTTCAGCTCATCATTGGCATCCCGGCGAACGTTACGGATGGCGATTTTCGCTTCTTCACCCATTTTGCGCGCCACTTTTACCAACTCGGTTCGGCGTTCTTCCGTCAGTGCCGGAATGGTGATGCGAATGACACTCCCGTCATTGGTTGGGGTCAACCCCAACTCCGATTTCAAGATCGCACGCTCAATCTCGTTCAGAACGGATTTGTCCCAAGGCTGGATCAACAGCGTGCGCGGGTCCGGCGCCGAGATGTTGGCGGTTTGGTTGATTGGCATCTCAGAACCATAATATTCAACCATCACCTTATCCAGAATCGCAGGATTAGCCCGTCCCGCGCGCAGTGTCAACAAATCTTTCTTCAACACTTGGATGGCCTTGTCCATTTTGTCTTGCGCCTGGTTTTTCACCTGGTTCATGCTTATACGCTCCCCTTTACCAATGTTCCAATATGTTCTCCTAATAGAACGCGGCGAATATTGCCTTCTTCAGAGATGTTGAAGACAATCAGCGGAATATTGTTGTCCATGCACAGTGAGGAAGCAGTGGAGTCCATCACCTTCAGCCCTTTGCTGAGGATCTCGAGGTATGTGAGCGATTCATATTTTTCCGCATTGGGATCTTTGGAGGGATCGGCTGTGTAGACGCCGTCCACACCGTTTTTCGCCATCAAGATCACTTCAGCCTCAATTTCGGCAGCCCGAAGAGCGGCGGTGGTGTCCGTAGAGAAGAATGGGTTGCCGTTTCCAGCTGCAAAAATCACGACACGCCCTTTCTCCAAATGGCGAATTGCGCGCCGGCGGATGTAAGGCTCGGCCACTTGCCGCATTTCAATGGAAGATTGCACACGGGTGGGGACGTCCATGCTCTCCAGCGCATCTTGCAATGCAAGGGAGTTCATCACTGTAGCCAGCATCCCCATATAATCGGCCGTGGCCCGGTCAATGCCCCGCTCGGACCCTTTAATCCCACGCCAGATGTTGCCGCCGCCAACCACGACAGCCACTTCCACGCCAAGTTCCACAACCTCTTTGATCTGTTTGGCCAAAGAGTGAATCACATTAGATTCGATGCCGTAGCCCATTCCTCCTGCCAAGGCTTCACCGCTCAACTTCAAGATAACCCGTTTGTACTTGGGAGTACTCATGACGTTCCTCCGTTCCAACCAATATGCAACTTGTCTTAAAAAAAGGGGAACACATTGGCCGTGTTCCCCTATATAACTGCCTTAGTCTTTCTTCACTTGAGCCATTACTTCTTCTACGAAGTTGTCTTGGCGTTTTTCAAGACCTTCACCCATCTCGAAGCGGACGAAACGGCGAATGTTGATGTTTTCTCCAATTCTGGCGATCAATTCTTTGGTTACTTGGTCGATCGTTTTGTCGGAGTCTTTCACGAATGCTTGGTCAACCAAGCAGATTTCTTTGAAGTGTTTGGTCAGGCGGCCTTCCACCATTTTGTCGACGATGTTAGCCGGTTTGCCTTCTTGCAGGGCTTGTTGTCTGAGGATTTCACGCTCTTTTTCGATCTCTTCTTGTGGGATTTCTTCACGACGAACATATTTTGGGTTCATCGCGGCGATTTGCATCGCAACATCTTTAACAAATTGACGGAAATCTTCGTTTTTGGCAACGAAATCGGTCTCACAGTTTACTTCAACGAGCACGCCGATCCGTCCGCCAGCATGTATGTAGGATTCAACAATCCCCTCAGCCGCAATGCGATCCGATTTTTTCTCGGCTTTGGCGATCCCTTTCTCACGCAGGTACTCGATCGCTTTGTTCATGTCCCCACCTGTTTCGGTGAGTGCTTTTTTACAATCCATCATGCCTGCGCCGGTTTTTTCGCGCAGTTCCTTTACCATAGCCGCAGTAATTGCCATGTGAGGTCCTCCTTAAGTTTTTTGCGTATAAAAAGGGGTGGGCAAGAAACGCATTTGTTTCATGCCACCCTCTTTCACTCATTAAGAAGCAGTTGTGCTTTGTTGCTCGCCTTGACGACCTTCCAAAATCGCATCAGCAATTTTGCCGGTGAACAGACGAACGGCACGGATGGCATCATCGTTACCCGGGATGACATAATCGACTTCGTCCGGATCGCAGTTGGTGTCAACAATCGCCACGATTGGGATGTTGAGCTTGCGAGCTTCGGCCACCGCGATGCGCTCTTTGCGCGGGTCGATCACGAAGAGAGCGTCAGGCAGTTTTTTCATGTGCTTGATGCCGCCCAGGAATTTCTCCAGTTTGGCTTGCTCTTTCTTCAGAAGAATTACTTCTTTTTTCGGAAGCACATCAAACGTGCCGTCTTCTTCCATACGCTCCAAATCATGCAGGCGCTCAATGCGTTTGCGGATGGTTTGGAAGTTGGTGAGCGTACCACCCAACCAACGGTGGTTCACATAGAACATATCGCAACGCGCAGCTTCTTCTTTCACTGCCTCTTGCGCTTGTTTTTTGGTACCAACGAACAGGACGTTTCCACCGTTCGCAGACAGTTCGCGTACGAAGTTGTACGCTTGTTCCATCATTTTGACGGTTTTTTGCAGGTCGATGATGTAGATTCCGTTACGTTCGGTGAAGATGTACTTGCTCATTTTGGGGTTCCAACGACGGGTTTGGTGTCCGAAGTGTACCCCAGCTTCCAACAATTGTTTCATGGATACAACTGCCATATGGGTAAGTCCTCCTTAAGTTTGGTTTTTATCCTCCGCCGAAGTCATCGAGGACAGTAACCGGGATCATACCGGCACCACCTGCCCGCTACCTCGACGTGTGTGTTCGCACCATTCAAGAATATACCATATCCCTATTCGGCTACGCAAGTTGTAATCGCGATTTGTTAATAACTGCGTAGTTTTTCCAATGCCGGCGACAGATGGTCATTTAAAATCTTGATGTGCGTCCCTTTCATGCCTAGCGAACGGGATTCGATAACACCCGCGCTTTCCAGCTTGCGCAAAGCGTTAACGATAACCGAGCGGGTGATTCCAGCCCGATCCGCAATGCGGCTGGCAACCAGCAATCCTTCTTTGCCGTCCATCTCTTCAAAAATCTCCTCGACCGCCTCAAGTTCGCTGAAGGACAAGGAGTCGATTGCCAATTGCACCATAGCCCGACACCGGGCGTCTCCCGCCGCTTTCTCCGCTTTTTGGCGGAAAATCTCCATGCCGACGACGGTCGCCGCCACTTCCGCCAACACCAGATCATCATGGACAAACGGATTACCCAGGCGCGCAAGCAACAATGTACCCAGCCGCTCTCCCCCTCCCTGGATGGGAACGATGGTGAAATAAGGGGAAAGCGGCGCCGGGTTGGCAAAATGTAACTCGCCCAGCGACTCAATATTGGCGTTCGTTTCTGAAAATCCGAGCAAACGGGCGTTGATTTCGGCAGAAATCTTTTCACCCGCATTCATATTTTCAAGCTCCACTCCGGTTCCCGACACAGGACTTCCACATCCCAATATTTTCCCTTTGCGGCTGATCACATAGATGTTGCATGCGATCACCTCGCTCATGATGCGGGACATCTCCATAAAGCTGACCGCCCGTCCCTCTGCCTGTTGCAACAAGCGATTGATTCGCCTCGACTTAGACAGGAGATGCATCGCCCTCATTCTCCTCTCTATAAAATGTATTGACTCAAATCGCGATCCTCGGCAATATCTTGTAGGCGCTGTTTGACATATTGCGGCGTAATCGTAATTTCGCCCATTCTGATCTCAGGAGCCTCAAACGACAATTCTTCCAGGAGGCATTCCAGAATGGTGTGCAACCGCCGCGCTCCGATGTTTTCCGTGGAACGGTTCACTTCAGCGGCCAAGCGGGCCAATTCCTGAATGGCTTCAGGAGTGAATGTCACCTGAATCCCTTCGGTTTCTAACAAAGCCGTGTATTGCTTGATCAAAGCGCTTTTCGGCTCAGTCAGAATGCGAACAAAGTCGTCGGCGGTCAAGTCATCCAGTTCAACCCGAATAGGGAACCGTCCTTGCAATTCGGGAATGAGATCGGAAGGTTTGGACACGTGGAACGCCCCGGCAGCAATGAACAAGATGTGGTCGGTTTTGACCGGTCCGTATTTGGTCATCACTGTAGATCCTTCTACGATAGGCAGAATGTCCCGCTGAACCCCTTCTCGGGAAACATCCGGACCGTGCCGGTCTTTGCCAGCGATTTTGTCAATCTCATCAAGGAAGATGATGCCGGATTGTTCTACGCGCTCGATCGCGTCTTGGGTCACCATGTCCATGTCGATTAATTTCTGGCCTTCCTGTTGAATCAACACTTCGCGCGCATCTTTCACTTTCAAGCGGCGACGCTTCTTTTTCTTAGGCATAAATTGCCCCAACATCTCTTGCATGTTCATGCCCATCTGGTCGATGCCCATGCCTTGGAACATATCCATCATGGAGGCTTGCTCTTCGACCTCGATTTCGATAGTCTGCTCTTCCAGTTCACCCCTTGCCAGTTTCTCTCTCATCTGTTGCCGCTCACTGCGGATGCGCGCTTGCTCACTGGGATCTTGCGCCTGGCTAGACGATCCGCTATTTTGCTGAAAAAGCAGCTCCAATGGATTTTTAAAGGAAGACGCCGTTTTTTTCTCTGGTACTAATATTTCGACAATTCGTTCATCCGCCAATTGTCGCGCCTGCTCTTTGACGCTTTCCAATTTCTCCTGTTTTACCATGCGAATGCCGGTTTCAACCAGATCGCGCACCATAGATTCTACATCGCGCCCTACATAGCCCACTTCGGTGAACTTGGTCGCCTCCAATTTGACAAACGGCGCTCCAACAAGCTTGGCCAAGCGGCGGGCAATCTCCGTTTTCCCGACACCTGTTGGGCCGATCATCAAAATGTTTTTGGGCACCACTTCCTCTTTCAGGTCATCAGGCAAGAGCGAACGACGGTAACGGTTGCGAAGCGCGATGGCCACCGCTCGTTTCGCTTTATCCTGACCCACGATGTATTTATCCAATTCCGCCACAATTTGCCGTGGAGTCCATTTTTGTTGGGGATTCAATTGCGTCATGTCAAATCTCCTCCACAATGATTTGGTCATTGGTAAAGACACACACTTCACTAGCGATGCTGAGTGCGGCATATGCGATTTCCCGTGCTGTCAGATCAGGAGCGTACCGTTTTAACGCCCTCCCGGCGGACAAAGCATAGCTCCCGCCCGAACCGATGGCCAACACTTCGTCATCGGGTTCGATCACTTCCCCCGTCCCCGAGATGAGAAGCAAGTGCTCTCGGTTTAGCACGATCATCATCGCCTCCAATTGGCGCAACATTTTATCGGTCCGCCACTCTTTAGCTAGCTCGACAGCGGCCCGGGCCAAATTGCCGTGAAACTCCTCCAGCTTGGCTTCAAATTTCTCAAACAAGGTGATGGCGTCGGCAACAGAACCAGCGAACCCGGCCAACACTTGCCCTTTATACAAACGGCGCACTTTTTTAGCACCGTGCTTCATAATCATTTGATTGCCGAAAGTCACTTGCCCATCTCCAGCGATGGCGGCTTCTCCTTTATGCCTCACCGCAAAAATCGTGGTGGCGTGGAATTGACCCATATCGTGATTTCCTCCTCTTCGGTACGTCAGATTCAACATAATCCGTGCGCCAATCCAGCTTGAAGGAACAGCCTTTCGAAAGGGGGGGCTTAAGATGGCTGGCAAATATACCCGAAGCTGATGTCTGTGCCTTTCAGTCGATGACACGAAAGGCGGCGGGCCTCTCCCTGAGAGCTTAAGGTGTCACACCCCCTGCTAAGCTTCAGGTTGCCCGCTCTCCTCCTTTCGTTTGGCAATCAGCTAGCTTACAGGCTTCCAGCCACTTTATCTTTCACCCACAGGACATTGGCAACATCCAATCCTGTCGAATCTTGCGCTCCTCCCGCTACCCCCCAGTGGCCGTGATCAGCAATCGGCCACCTGGCGAGCAAACGCTGCAATTTCTTCCAGCGCCCGCTCCGCATATTTTTCCGCACGTTCTTTTTTACCCCGAATCCGCACAGGTAACTCCTCAAATAATCCAAAATTGGCATTCATCGGTTGGAAATGTTTGGGATCGGCTGTGGTGATATAATGAGCCAAGCTACCGATAGCCGTCGTTTTAGGCGGCACAGCCAATTCCCGCCCTTGCACCAGCCGGGCGGCATTGATCCCCGCAATCAAACCAGCGGCGGCCGATTCCACATATCCTTCTACTCCCGTCATCTGTCCCGCAAAAAACAAGTCTTCACGGTCGCGGAATTGGTACGTCGGCTTCAACAGTTTGGGGGAATTGATGAATGTATTGCGGTGCATGACGCCATACCGGACGATCTCGGCATTTTCCAACCCGGGGATCAATTGAATCACTTCTTTCTGCGGTCCCCACTTCAAATGGGTTTGGAAACCGACGATGTTGAACAAGGTACCCGCACTGTTGTCCTGGCGCAATTGGACGACGGCGTAAGGCCGTTTCCCCGTTCGCGGATCGATCAATCCGACTGGTTTCATCGTGCCGAAAAGCAGCGTTTTCTTACCCCGCTTGGCCAACACCTCAATCGGCATGCACCCCTCGAAGTAAATCTCTTTTTCAAATTCCTTCAACGGGGCCGTCTCAGCCGAGATAAGCGCTTCATAAAAGCGGTCAAATTCCTCTTCGGTCATCGGACAATTCAAATAGGCTGCTTCCCCTTTGTCATAGCGGGACGCCACAAACACCTTCTCCATATCGATGCTCTCTTTTTCTACAATCGGAGCAGCGGCATCATAAAAATACAGATACTCTTCCCCCGTCAGCTCCTTTAACCGCGCGGACAGCGACGCCGACGTCAGTGGCCCAGTCGCGATTACCACCGGCCCATCTGGAATGGTTTCCAGCTCTTCATTTACTACTTCCACAAGCGGATGATTGTGAAGAGTGTCGGTGATCTCTTGCGAAAAGCCTTCCCGGTCGACCGCCAGCGCCCCTCCTGCCGGAACGGCGTGTTTATCCGCAGCGCGCATGATCAAAGAATCCAAGCGGCGCATCTCTTCCTTCAGAATACCGACTGCGTTGGTCAAGGTAGCGGCGCGCAGAGAATTGCTGCACACCAACTCAGCAAACTGCCCTCCGCGGTGGGCCGGCGTCATCTTGACAGGCCGCATTTCGTACAGCTTGACGCGCACGCCCCGTTCTGCCAACTGCCATGCGGCTTCACTGCCGGCAAGGCCAGCACCAACGACGGTCACAACTGGTTGTGTCATGGTTATCTTCTCTCCTTAGTCCTTCGTTTCTTCGTTGTAGTCACATGAGGTGCAACGAATCACCGTTCCCTTTTTCCCTTTTTTCTCTACCATCATCCCTTTGCACTTGGGGCAAGGGCGCGCGACTGGAGCATCCCATGAAACAAATTCACAGTCGGGGTATCGGTTGCAACCATAAAAGGTTCGTTGCTTTTTGCTTTTGCGTTCGACCACTTCACCTTGCTTGCATTCCGGGCACGTCACTCCGGTCGACTTGACGATGGCTTTGGTATTGCGGCATTCCGGAAACGCGGAGCAAGCCAGAAACTTGCCGAAGCGGCCAAATTTGTACACCATCGGACTGCCGCATTTCTCACAAACTTCATCGGAAACTTCATCTTCTAGTTCTACTTCCGCCATCTCTTTTTCAGCCGTCTGCAACCGTTTTTGAAACGGCTGGTAAAAGTGGTCAAGGACTTGAATCCAGTCCGCTTTGCCTTCTTCCACTTGGTCCAAGTCATCTTCCATGTTCGCCGTAAATTTCACATCCAAAATCTCTGGGAAGAATTCTCCTATCAATTGGATCACAATCTCCCCCAGCTCAGAGGGGACAAACCGTTTCTCTTTCAAAAACACATATCCACGCTTCTGGATCGTGTCCAACGTGGGCGCATAGGTGCTAGGGCGCCCGATGCCCTTCTCTTCCAGCTCTTTCACCAAGCTCGCCTCGGAATAGCGCGGAGGCGGCTGGGTAAAGTGCTGTTTGGGGTCGATGCTTTTCCGTTTGAGGGTTTGCCCCTCAGTAAGCGGCGGCAACAACTTATCTTCTTCCTTTTTATTCTCGTCATTGCCCTCCACATAAACTTTCATAAATCCGGCAAACTTCAGCTTCGACCCCGTGGCCCGGAACAAAGCGTCCCCCGCACGGATATCGGCCGTAACCGAATCGAAAACCGCCGTTGCCATCTGTGAAGCGACAAACCGCTCCCAGATCAGTTTGTACAGGCGAAACTGATCCCGCGACAAATACTCTTTGATATCCGCTGGCTTTCGCAGGACGGATGTCGGGCGGATCGCTTCATGAGCGTCTTGCGCTCCTGCTTTTTTCTTGTGCGTGCGGGGGGACGCGGGTAAGTATTCTTTGCCGTAAGTCTGTTCGATGTAGGCTTTCGCTTCAGCTTGGGCCGTCTCTGAGATGCGGGTAGAGTCGGTACGCATATAAGTGATCAACCCGACCGTTCCCTCTTTGCCGAGATCGATCCCTTCATACAACTGCTGTGCGACGGCCATCGTTTTTTGGGCGCGGAAGTTCAATTTGCGCGCCGCTTCCTGTTGCAACGTGCTGGTGATAAACGAGGGAGCGGGATTGCGTTTGCGTTCGCTCGTCTTGATTTCCTCGACGATAAAGCGCTTCCCTTTGATGTCAGCAAGCAGTTTATCTACATCTTCCGCACTCTTCAATTCTGTTTTCTTATTGTGGTAACCGTGGAATTTCGCTTCCACCTCATCTTCGCCACTAGCCAAGACGGCGGTAACCGTCCAATATTCTTCAGGGACGAATTGCCGAATCTCCAACTCGCGGTCCATGATTAACTTGACCGCAACGGATTGCACGCGCCCCGCGCTCAACCCTTTTTTTACCTTTTTCCACAAAATCGGGCTGATCCCGTAGCCAACGAGCCGATCCAAGATGCGACGCGCCTGTTGCGCATTCACTAAATCCATGTTGATCTTTCGCGGCTGTTTGAAAGCGTCCTTCACCGCTTGTTTAGTAATTTCGTTAAACACCACGCGGCATTCCTGATCGAGTGGCACGTCGAGAATATGCGCCAAATGCCAGGCAATCGCTTCCCCTTCGCGGTCGGGGTCGGCGGCCAGATACACGCGCTTCACTTTCTTTTTGGCCTGGCGCAACTCTTTCAAGACATCCCCTTTTCCCCGAACGGTAATGTACTTGGGTGTGAATTTATCTTCCACATTGACTCCCATTTGGCTCTTTGGCAAGTCGCGCACATGCCCCATCGAAGCCTTGACAATGTATTTGCTCCCTAAGTATTTTTTAATGGTTTTGGCTTTCGCGGGCGATTCGACAATAACCAGCGAATCGGCCATAAGATGGCCCTCCCCTCAACAGTATCGCCATGTATTCTACGGATGTTTTTTACACTCGTATTTGTAACAATACCAAATTTGATGTTCATTATTCAACTGAGAAAAGAATCACGCATCGGTCACAGCTACTTGCGAATGTACTGTCCTCCCGGCATGGAGGCAATCATGCCCTTCAGTTCCAAACTGAGCAGGGACTGATGAATCTGACCAAATTCCCACTTCGTCCCCGACAAGCCCATGATCTGGTCAATCGACACGGGCCGATCAGGCGCCACTCGCTCCAGCAACCACTGTTCCGCTTCCGTCAAATCCGAAGCGGTGACCGTATCTTGTTGAACGGCTTGATTATACGCCACAAACGGAATTTCTTCCAATATATCTTCAACCGAACGCACGCATTTGGCACCCTGTTGGATCAATTTTAGCGTCCCCTGGCTTTGCGTTGTTGTGATGGGGCCGGGCACGGCGAATACTTCCCGCCCTTGTTCCATGCTAAAATCGGCAGTGATCAACGATCCTGACCGCTCCGCAGCTTCCACTACCAGCGTGCCCAGGGACAATCCGCTAATGATGCGATTGCGCCGCGGAAATAAACCCGGGTGCGGCGGAGTGCCTGGAGGCATTTCGGAAACAACAAGCCCCCGGCTGGTCAATTCCTGATACAACGTCCGATGATTCTTGGGATAGATCACATCAATGCCCGCCCCCAGCACAGCAATCGTCCGCCCTGTTGATTTTAACACGGCGCGGTGTGCTTCCCCGTCGATGCCATTAGCCATCCCGCTGGTGACGACGAGTCCCTGTTCGGCCAGCGCTTGCGCCAACATGCGCGTAACCCGCAATCCGTAAGGCGTGGGCTTGCGAGTTCCCACCACGGCCACGCTCGGCTCCCCCAGCAAAGAACGGTCACCCTTACAGAATAATACCCACGGCGGTTGCGCTATTTCCGTCAGGTACAAAGGATATGCCTCATCAAAGCGAGTGATGACTTCGATCCCATCCGCTGCCCACGCTTCTACCTGCTGGGACAGCAAATAGGCACAGGCTTTGGCCCGGTCGACCACCCGCTCGGCGACGCCCAACACCCGCAATATATCTAACATCTCGCCGACGCTGACGTGCGTTGGTTTCCCTACAAGCCGCATAAACCGATCGACCGTCTGCCAACCGATCCCTTCCACTTGACTCAGTATGATACAACATTCACGTTTCTCCATACAAGTCACTTCCCCTCCAGGAAAAAAATAAGGGAACCCGGCGAGAGGTTCCCTTGGATCGTTGTTTATTTACCTGTGGTGCAAGCGTCTAACAACCCTCGTTCTTTCAATACGTTCACCAATGTTTCACCAATAACGGACGGAGTCGGCGCTACTGTCACACCGCAACGTTTCAGGGTGGCAATTTTCTCGGCTGCGGTACCTTTGCCGCCAGAGATGATTGCGCCGGCATGGCCCATCCGTTTTCCTGGAGGTGCTGTTTGACCGCCGATGAAACCAACAACCGGTTTGGTCATGTTCGCTTTAATCCATTCAGCTGCTTCCTCTTCAGCTGTGCCACCGATTTCCCCGATCATCACAACCGCTTTGGTCTCTGGATCAGCTTCAAATGCCCGCAAGCAATCGATGAAATCGGTGCCGTTGACAGGGTCGCCCCCGATGCCCACAGCGGTGGACTGGCCGATACCGCGGGTGGATAATTGGTGAACCGCTTCGTAGGTCAGCGTTCCACTGCGCGAAACGATGCCCACGTGACCTGGTTGGTGGATGTATCCTGGCATAATCCCGATTTTGCACTCGCCGGGAGTGATAACACCTGGACAGTTCGGCCCGATGAGGCGTGTCTTCTTGCCTTCCATATACCGTTTCACTTTCACCATGTCCAGTACCGGAATCCCTTCTGTGATGCACACAACCAGATCCAACTCAGCGTCAACGGCCTCCATGATCGAATCCGCAGCAAACGCTGGCGGAACGTAAATGACAGAAGCGTTTGCTCCGGTCGCCGCAACCGCTTCTCTCACCGTGTTGAATACAGGTACACCTTCAACCTCGGTGCCACCTTTGCCCGGGGTGACCCCGCCCACCACTTTGGTGCCGTACTCTAGCGCCTGTTTGGTATGGAACAAGCCGGTTGCTCCTGTAATCCCTTGCGTAATCACTTTCGTATCTTTGTTCACAAAAATGCTCACTTTATAAACCCACCTTTCTCGGGCGTCCCTATATTTCCTTATTTCACCAGTTCCACAATTTTCTTCGCGCCGTCTTCCATGGAGTCAGCCGCCACAATGTCCAGTCCGGACTCATTCAAGATCTTCTTGCCCAATTCAACGTTGGTTCCTTCCAAACGGACAACCAATGGACGATCCAAGCCGATTTGTTTCGCCGCGCCAACTACACCGTTAGCGATGACGTCGCACTTCATAATTCCACCGAAAATATTGACGAAAATGCCTTTTACATTGGGGTCGGACAAAATGATCTTAAACGCTTCGCGCACTTTATCTTCCGTAGCGCCGCCGCCCACATCCAAGAAGTTGGCCGGTTCGCCGCCGACATGTTTGATGATATCCATGGTGGCCATGGCCAAGCCCGCACCATTGACCATGCAACCGATGTTGCCATCGAGCGCGATATAACTGAGATCGTATTTCGACGCTTCAATCTCTTTTGGATCTTCCTCATCCAAGTCGCGCATTTCCAAAATATCTTTGTGGCGGAAGAGCGCATTGGAGTCAAAATTCAATTTGGCGTCAAGTGCCATCACACGGCCGTCCGTGGTGGTGATGAGCGGGTTGATTTCCGCTAGGGAGCAATCGTTCTCCACGAATGCTTGGTACAGAGCGAGCATAAACTTAACGGCTTGCTTGATTTTGTCTTTGGGGATATTGATGCTATAAGCCAAGCGGGTTGCTTGGAACGGCATCATACCTACAGCCGGATCAATCACTTCTTTGAAGATTTTTTCCGGGTTTTTTTCAGCCACTTCCTCAATTTCGGTGCCGCCTTCTTCCGACGCCATCATCACGACGCGGTGGGTGGAGCGGTCAATCACCACGCCCACATAGTATTCCTTCTCAATTGGCAAACCTTCTTCAATCAACAGACGCTTAACTTCTTTCCCTTCTGGGCCGGTTTGGTGCGTCACCAGTTTCTTTCCGATCAATTCCGTGGCGTGCGCTTTCACTTCATCCAAGCTGCGCGCCAATTTGACACCGCCCGCTTTGCCGCGGCCACCTGCATGGATTTGAGCTTTAACCACCCACAGGTCTCCACCCAGGCGCTCAGCCGCTTCTACTGCCTCTTCCGGAGAGAAAGCAACATGGCCGTTCGGAACCACAACACCATATTTTTTCAGGATTTGCTTTCCTTGATACTCATGAACGTTCATTCCCGGATCCTCCAATCCATGGTCAATCATGGGCAAACGCGTCTCCATTCTATGTATCAGCACCCCGATTTCCTTGAATCCCCTTACAAAAAGGTGATCCCCGAAATCGGGCTGAAAAAACTTCACCCGTTTAACCCATCTTGAAGTATAGCTCACACGTGTTTTTTTGCCAACCGCCGCTCTTTTGCGACAGCTCCGACCCCATCATAAAAAGAGAGGATTTCCAGCCAGAAACCCCCTCTTTCAACAAAATTACATCATCAATTGCACCGCGGTCGCTACAACAAAAATTCCCATAAACAGAGCCGTAACGACACCGGCGGAAACCATAAAATCAATAAATTCATTGTCTTGATGGCTGGTATCTACGAACTTCTTTTCCATGACGTAACCTCCTTCACCATTCCACTATGTAGAGAATGGGCGCATCTCGAACAATGGGAAGGAAGATTGAGCGTAGTCCCTCCCGCTTATCCCACCTGTCATTATAGCAAAAAACACAACATTTGCGAGTGGCAGAAACGTTCCTCTGTGTTATTTCCCCGAACAAAAAGGGATTACCATCCATCAGAAGAAATAATTAGAAAACCCTGGGCGCCGGCTCAGGGATAGTGAGGTGAAAATGATGGGCACATCAACCCGTTGGCTCGTTCTTTCTATTACGGGCGGACTAATCCTCCTTGGCATCGCCTTGTTTCGCCCTGATTTTCTTTTTTATCAGGATACCCCGGCTTCGGGCAAATCAACCGCCCGCGCCAATGCAAAGCAAGTTACGCGTGACATCCACTTGTTCACGGTGGAGCACGAAGCGAACCACGGTGGCAAAGAAGTGGAAGTGTATCGGTTTGACCCCGGGTTCATCACAGTGGTCAAAGGGGAAAAAATCCGCTTACACATCCATGGCTTCCATGGGAAAAAGCATCATTTCTCTATCCCCTCCTTCCAGGTGAACAGCGAGGTGGCCAAAGGGGAAGTGACCACGGTTGAGTTCATCCCCGACAAGGTGGGCACGTTTGAAATCATTTGCCACGACCATTTGAGTCCGCAACATGAAGGGCCGATGATCGGCTACATCACTGTCGTGCCATCTTAACCACAAAAAAGCCAAAATGTCCACGCTCAACCGGGCGCGGCATTTTGGCTTTTTCCTCTATTGATAGCGATACCCCAATTTCTCCATATCCAACACCATCGCTGGCGTCACTTTCCGCCCCATGGACTTCCAAGGCTCCATCGCATCATGCAGGTTGTGCCCGCGCGGCCCGCGCTCCCCATCAGTCCCCGCCGGTTGATATCTTTCTTTAGGATGGCTAGCTTGCCATATAGCCCACAAACGGTCAATCGTGGCGTGATGCAACCAAAAAATCGGATCATTGGGCGCACTCATCCATGCCATGGACCCTCGTGCAGCCCCGCCTATCCAACGGTGGACGATGTTGTGAATGTTCCCTTTCCCGTACCACCCCTCCAAGCGATTGCAAAAGCTGGGTCGGACGGCTGGACTATCAGGTCTTAGCAAATTCAGCTTCGCTCGCCACGGGGGAACGTAATATGGCGTTTCACGCAAGCAACGCTTCACCTCTGCGGCAGTGGGGAGGGAAATCGACCGCCCGCCCGAACCCACTCCCAATTGCCGACGCAAATAAGGCAACCGCGGTTCACCATGGTCAAACAAGATCAACTTCCACCGCGGATAGGCAAATGGCCCCGTGGTCACACGATAGTTCAACCGCGGGTCTCCAGTTCCTCCCATAAAATCGTCCGTCCACGGCCCCCGCGGATCATCTGGGCGTCGTTGTGCGGTCCAATCCCAATACGGAATGCTCACAGACGGGTCGATCTCTTGTAAATCCTTTTCTAACTGGTACAGCAAATAGCGGTGCCATGGGAGAAACGCCGGCCCGCTGTGTGCCCATCCTGGATAAACAGCCGTCATGTTTTCCATCGACTTTAAATGGATATACACATAATCATCATACCGACCCCATCTGGGGGAAATGCGACCCGGTTTTTGTTTTAAAATCAACAAAGCCCGGACAAACCTGCGCTTTTCCTGTTTGCTCAAATCCGCTACATTTTTGCGAATGGTGGTCATCGCTCATCCCATCCTTCAGTTTCGTTATCACATGGTATGAGCAGTTGGGCAAAACAGTGCATTCCCACTACTGGGACAGTTTGTTTGTTTTACAAACTTGTCTATATAAATGAAAATCCAACTGCGACTCGCTCCCTTTTGCTATAATGTCATTGATTGAAACCCATCGCGATGAAGGAGGAAGATCATGTCTTGTCATTTCTGGACGGATCTCCACATAATGACTCAACCGGTACAGGTTCGGTTCCAAACCCTAACCCACCAAACCGAGCTTCCCAAAAAGAATTTCTCCATGGAGGAACGCGCATGAATATCCGCTTTCAAACACCGCACCAATATGTGTTCATCCATCGCCATGTGAAGCACCTCTTACTTTTGTGGAAAAAGGAACACAAACGGGATTTGTACATTGTCGATGACGAAACCGAATCCTCTCTGGTTTTGCGATATCCAGGCGACACCTATGCCGAAATGGTTCTACAAGAAGTGGAGCCGATTTTTTTTCAACGCTTGGAAACCGACGAGGAAGCCTTTCTCGCCATCCTTGCGGCGACCCTTGATTATGGCGGACGCTTGATGGCCATGTATGTCCACCCAGAACGACCACAAACCGATGTTTACTTTTTCGAGGTGCGGGATGAACAGATCGAGGAAATCGCTGACGATGAATACCCCCGCATCATCCAAGCTTTCATGGAGGAATATCCCGACTCGTTCGCCTAAGCGTAACCTTTGCCAAGAAAAAGCGAGAGACCTAGGGCATGTCTGGTGAATGGGCCAGATCATTGGCTTCACGCGTGGCGAGGCTCAACCGGATTTTTTTCCGCCGCTCTCTCCACGAACTGAACTTGATACATATACACCCTAGACAACGAATTTATCAATAAAAATGGACCGCATGGCCGAGTGGGCCGTGCGATCCGCCGTCAGGTTCAGTCAGCCGGTTGGCTATATTGCTCCCGCAAAGTGCGTTTTAATATTTTCCCCGCTGCATTCTTGGGCAACTCTTCGACGAACTTCAAGCTTTTGGGCACTTTGAAACCAGCCAACCGCTCGCGGCAGAAATCCAACAATGTCTGCGTATCCACTTCCTGATCCGCGCGTTTAACCACCAACGCCTTCACCGCTTCCACCCAAACGGGGTCGGGTACCCCGATCACCGCCGCTTCCAACACGGCCGGATGCTGGTAAAGCACCTGCTCCACTTCAATTGAGTAAACATTCTCTCCACCGGTCACAATCATATCCTTTTTACGGTCGACGACATAAAGGTAATGCTGTTCATCCCGATAAACCATATCCCCCGTATGATACCAACCACCCTTCAGCACAAGGTCCGTTTCTTCAGGGCTGTTCCAATACCCTTTCATCACATTGGGCCCGCGCACGATTAACTCCCCGACCTCTCTCACTCCTACCTCGCCGCCGTGGTCATCGATGATTTTCGCCTCTACCCCCGTTACAACTTGCCCACATGAAGCGAGGCGTTCCTCCACCTGATGATCTTCCGGCGGCAACACCGTCACCACTGGTGCGGCTTCCGACATTCCGTACGCCTGCATGAAAGAAAGATGTGGCCACACTTCCCGCGCTTTCTTCAACACTTCCACCGGCATTGCCGAACCGCCATAGAGTAATTGTCGCAACGAAGAGCAATTGCGCTTCTCCACATCTGGGTGATTGATCAGGCGGTTGACCATGGTAGGCACCAGTAACGTCGTAGTCGGCTGAGCCTGCTCCACCCAATCTAAGAACATATCCGGCTGAAAAGTACGAAGGATTTGGTGTGTTCCTCCGACCAAAGTTAAAGCAAACGTGCAAGCTCCGTCAGCGAGATGGAACATAGGCGCCGCGTGGACATAACGGGTGTAACGGTCAAAGCAAAACGCGAGCGCCGCATGGTAAGCATTGCTCACCAAATTACGGTGCGTCAGCATCACCCCTTTGGATCGCCCGGTCGTGCCCCCTGTGTAAAATATCCCCGCCACATCATCTTCGATCACCTCACCATAAGCGAGCGGCTGAGGGGAATGCGGTCGTAGAAACTCTTCATAATCGATCATGAACCCGGTCTCCTCTTCATTGCGCTCCCCTTCAACTCTCACAAACAAACGCACCGACAGGACACGCATCACCATCCCGGCGACGATGGGGGCGAATTCCTGATGAAAAAAGAGAGCTTTCGGACTGGAATCTCGCAACTGCTCAACTATTTCCGCTGCCGTCAACCGATAATTGAGCGGAACGGCTATCGCTCCGATCGCAGTGACCGCATAAAATAATTCTAGATAACGAAAATCATTGAACATGAGAATCGCCACCCGATCCCCTTTCTCAATCCCTTCCTGCTTCAATGCTTGCTGCAACTGGCTGACTCTATCGGAAAACGCACGATAGGTGTAGGCAACTTTTCCGTCCACAACCGCCAATCGATCAGAAAAGTTTTGTGCAGAACGAATCAATCCTTTGGTTAAAATCATCTGCACACCTCCATCTCGCTTAAACGTATGTTCTGATTAAATTATATCACAATATTCTAATAATTTTACTTTTTACCTTCTGTCTCTAAGTTTATTTCGCGAAACATCACGCTATCAAGATAGCAAACTATTTTTCAAAACTCAATCACCATTACGTAAACAAAGAATATATTGTATTAACACCAGAAATTAATAGCACAGCCATCAGGGAGGTGCCAGCATTTGACATCAGATAAGAAAACCTTGGATCAAGTCACCGTCGGGCTGGAGAAAATGATCAAATTAAAAGTTTACGATCTGCTGATCAACAGCTTGGAAAATGACAAAGTTCCCGCTAAGTTACAACAATTGATGGCTTTGGCGGAAATCATAAAACCCGGTACAAAAGATGCGGTGAAGCAAGCATTGCGTAAAGAGAAGTTGAAATCAACAAAGAGAAAGGAGTGAAAGAGCGATGGAAGTCTACAAGCTGGTCTACATTTCAAGCAACCGCCGCAAAAAACGCAAAAGACCATTGCTTTGCAGGCGATGCCGATGGTTTCTCCTGCATTACGGCGCACTCCCCTTCGAAACCCGCCGGCGTCGCCGACGACGGCGTAGACTGTCCCGGCCAGCGGCTTCTACCTCCAGCAATGTGAACAACTCAGCCAACATCGGGGCGGTGAGCGGACTAATCAACATCATCGTTCAGGTGCCTGTCAACACCGGCGATGCAACCACCTTAAACAACAGCAATCAAAACTCAACCACCAATGCCCTCTAACTCATCCCCAATCACGTTTCTCAGCCTTGAAAGGAGGTGAAACATGATGAGCAACCATTCCTACACCCCGGAACAATTGGAGGCGATCCGCTCCTTAATCGAAGAAGCAAACAACAAACTCCCAGCAGCGCAACAATTGAAAGCACAACAAGTTTCTGAGTTAATCACGTTCATTCTCGGGCTTCCCGTTCAAGCTATCACCGCGGTGGCAGGTGTCGTCACAGGCGCGACTGGCATCCTGACTGGCGTCGTCGGCAGCTTGCTGGGTATCCTCGAACAGCTGATTGGCTTGATCACCGGCGGAGGGGCAGCTAATGGTGCAGCCGCTTCCATTCTGCAACAAGTGGCCCCCAACCTGGTGAATATCATTGAAAAGCAAATTCCGACCCCGCCGCAAGGGCAAAATGATTCAAATCCTGAACAAAAATAATTAAAAAGGAGTGAAAGACAATGGGTTGCTGCAGAAAAAAGAACTGTCTTATCGTCATTAAAAAACACAGACGTCGTCGCGCTGTGGGTGGCGCAAGAGCAAGGGTGAACAACGTGGCGCGCACAGGTGCACAAAGCGCCGGATTGATCAACCTGAACGTTCAAGTGCCGATCAACCTGGGAGATGCTCAAGCATTCAACAGAAGCTCCGGAAACTCCGTCTCCAACTTGCTGTAACGCCAACCAGCATAGGGGGGAGCTCCTCCCCCCGTACATATCCAATTCCCCCATTCAACTGAAAGGAGGTGAATCCGAATGGGTTGCCCTAAAAAACACTGTGTGGTGTTCATCCACCAGAAAAGACGCCGTCGCGCAGTCAGCAGCACCAGAGCACGGGTGAGCAACGTGGCACGTACAGGCGCGCAAAGCGCGGGCCTCGCCAACGTCAACATCCAAGTGCCGATCAACTTGGGTGATGCGCAAGCATTCAACAGAAGCTCCGGAAACTCCGTCTCCAACTTGCTGTAACAGGGGCAAACGCGCCCCTTTTTTTGTTTGACGCCAACTAGGCGGGATAACTCCCCTTTTCTCACCTTTTCCAAAATACAGGATGACATGCTCCATTCGCAAGGTTAGTGAATATACCTATCAAAGAGTTGCAATGGCCTAGGGAAAGGGGTTAGAAAATTGAAGAAGAAAAAGATTATTCCGTCATCTAAAAAGAAAACGAAAAAAGATCCGTTAGCGGATGAAAGGGTTCTGGATGAGCTGTGGCTACTTGACAATGAAACACCTAATTTCAAGAAAAAATGGACCTATACCGCTTCACATAACCAACCCGCGGCATCGGAGGCACCCCCGTCAAAAGAACCGGCGGTAAGCCACACCGAAACCGAAACGCCCCCTGCCAAAACGGTATCTGAAGTGAGAAAAGCCCGGAACCCCCACGGAATCAACGAAGCGTTCATCTATACCGCCGACTTGACCGACGGGGCGGTCACCGCTGAGAAAATCGCCAATCAATCGCTGGACGGGAAAAAAATCAAAAACAGCGCCATCCGGGCAGAACATCTGGACCAAGAAGCGGTAACAGAGCCCAAACTGGCCGCCGAAGCGGTGACATCGGCCAAAATCGCCAAAAAAACGATTAAAGAATACCACCTGGATGATGACATCATCGGCAGTGACAAAATCAAAAGGGAAACGATTCTTGCCAAACACATCAGGGAAAATGAGATTCCCGGAAGCAAATTGTCTGATCGCAGCATCGGTGAAACCAAATTGAAAGACCATTCCGTCCTTGGCAAACATTTGGCGATCGGCCACATCCAAAACGAGCACTTAGCTGATCAAGCGATTTGCGGCAATAAAATAAAAAACGGTTCGATCCACACCAACCATTTGGCAAATGGCATCATCAACAGTGCCAAGCTGGCTGATGACTCAGTCTCCGCCGACAAGATCCAAAAAGGGGCCATCACCAAGGACAAATTGGCCAATGAATCCATTACCAGCGAAAAAATCATCTCCTCCGCCATCCACGGTCGCCATCTGGTCGATCGGGCAATTGAGTCCCGGCATCTGCAAGACCACATGATCACGGAAGAAAAACTGGCCGCTGCATCTATTCACAGCCATCATTTGCAACATCATATCATCGAAGGCATTCATTTGTCCCCCCATGTGATCAAAGAAGAACACATTGCTGAGCACGCCGTCACCGGGAACAAAATCGCGCCCGGCAGCATCCGCTCCGCTTCTATTCAAGAGCAAACCATCCAGTCCAAGCACTTGGCTCCAAACATCATCGGAGAAGGGCACATTCAAGAGCACTGCATCGGCAAAACGCACATCAAAGATGCGAGCATCAGCGAACAACACATTGCCAACAATTCCATCTCTGGCTCCAAGTTGGTCGACCATTCTATTACGACGGCCAAATTGGCGCCCGAATCGATCTCCGCAGAAAAAATCATCGATTATTGCATTTCATCAAACAAACTGGCTGACCATGCCATCACAGCTAACAAAATCGCCTCGCGCAACATTAACAGCTCACATCTGGATGATAAAGTGATTCTCAGCCAACACATCGATCATGATCAAATCAAAACCGAACACCTGATGAACGAATCCGTCACCGCCCGCAAATTGGCAGATGCAGCAGTGGAAAGCCAGCATATCGCACCACAAGCTGTCACTGGCGACCATCTTGCCCCTGATTCGGTGAGCAACGAACATCTATCCGAATTTTCCGTGACTGCAACCAACATTGCGCCGCAAGCGATTCGGTCAGAACATCTGTCAGAACAAATCGTGCGCAGCTCCCATATCCTAAACGGTCAGATCGGGGAACAACACATTAAGGCCAACGCCGTCACTGCGGAGAAAGTCGCACCGCAATCCATCTATGGGGAACATCTGACTCCTCAAGCAATCAACGGTTCCCATCTCCAAGCGGACCAGATCGAAACCGGGCACTTGCGCGAGCAAGCTGTTACTGCAAATAAAATCGCACCGCAGTCCATCCATGAAGAACATTTGGCTCCTCGAGCGATCAGTGGCTCCCATCTCCAAGCGGACCAGATCGATACTGAGCATTTGCGCGAGCAAGCAGTTACTGCGAAAAAAATTGCGCCACAGTCCATCCACGGAGAACACCTGACCTCCCAAGCGATCAGCGGTACACATCTCCAAGCGAATCAGATCGAGACCGGACATTTGCGCGATGAAGCAGTCACTGCAAGAAAAATCGCGCCGCAATCCATCTACGGGGAACATGTTGCTCCTCGAGCGATCAGAGGTTCCCATCTCCAAACGAAGCAGATCGAAACCGAGCATTTGCACGATCAGGCCGTCACTGGAGAAAAAATCGCACCGCAATCCATCTACGAGGAACACTTGACTCCTGAAGCGATTAATGGGTCTCATCTGCAAAAGGAGCAAATCGAAACCGAGCATTTGCACGATCAAGCCGTCACTGCTGGGAAAATTGCACCGCACGCTGTGCAAAGCGAACACATCAAGCCGGCATCGGTGTTGTCTCCCCATATCGAAGAACAACAAATTCACGCCGCGCATCTCGCGCAAGCGGCCGTGTTGACGGATCACCTTGGCCAGGGCGCAGTAACCGGCGACAAAATCTCTCCCAACGCCATCAACGCCGATCACTTATCAGAACAATGCATCCACTCCTCTCATCTGGCTGATGAGCAAATTCACGGCCATCATCTGCAGAAAGAATGTATCGCATCCGAACATCTGTCCCAGCAAGCAATTCAATCCGAGCATCTGGGTGAAGCGGTCGTGTTGGCCGACCATATTGCACCATCGCAAATCCAATCCGCCCATCTGGCTGAACAGGCTATCCAAACGGAGCATCTGACAGCTGCGAGCGTTAGCGCGGAGCACATCCAAGAACAAAGCATCTGTCACACCCATCTGGTCCCCGGGCTGATCTTCGCCGAACATTTGGCAGAAAAGGCCGTGACCGAAGAAAAAATTGGGGACCAGGCCGTATCCAAAGACAAAATCAAAGATCAAACCATCACCAAGGACAAAATCAGAGACCAAGCCATAACCAAAGAAAAAATCAGAGATTTGGCAGTGACAGAAGACAAAATCAGAGACTTCGCGGTGACGGAAGACAAAATTCGCCATCAAGCGGTTGCTACCGATAAAATCAAAGATGCAGCAGTCACGACGGAAAAGTTGCAGGATCAAGCGGTATCCGCTGAAAAAATCAAAGATGGCGCCATCACTACGATAAAGTTGCAAGATCAAGTCGTCACCACCGACAAAATCGTTGACCTAGCGGTCACGGAAGATAAAATCGGCTCGCAAGCGGTCACAACCGACAAGATCAAGGATTTTACCATCACGGAAGACAAAATCAAGGACTTTGCCGTGACGGAAGACAAAATCAAGGACTTCTCCATCACCGAAGACAAAATTGTCGATCGCGCCATCACTGGGGAAAAACTGGCCGATGGTTCCATCGGATTGGAGAAGTTGAATTTCCAACCGCTCCTAGCTGAGCAACACCCTGTACAAACATCCGGACTTGCCGCCTTCCAGCTTCCAGCGCATGCTGATCATACGTTCGTCACCGTTTCAGTGGCTGAACCTATGGGCGCCTACATTGTGGTGGCGATGACGAATCATCCCGGCTGTTTCGCCTCTCTGCACCACTGTGATGAGCAGGAGTTTACCATCCGCATCCAACGGATGAGGGAAGAACCACAAGCGATCAGCGGAACGTTCTTCTGGATCGCTTCGCAATTGGATCAAGCCATATCACCATTGCAATTCCCAATCAAAAGCGCCGAGCAATTGAAACAAAAGGCCGATGTTAACATCGTGCTTCCCATAGAGAAAGAGACGGCAACAGATGCGGATATCGAGCAGGAAAGAGAGCACCCACCTGCACCGACACCCTTGGCCGAAGTGGAAAACTTGACCGTAGCAGAAACCTTATCCGAAGAGGAAAACTTAGTCAAAGAGGAAAGCTTGACCGACACGGATGCATCGGCAGAGCCGCTCGCCTGCTCAGCCGCCCATGCTAATTACGAATCCAACGACTATGTTGAAGTGAAAAGCTCGGAAGAGTTCGTTCATGGCGATGAAGCACAGGAGCCGGCAGATGTCGATTGAGAGTGAATGCAAAACACCCCGTGCACAATACCGCACACGGGGTGTTTTGTCGTTTCATCCTTTATTCAGCGCAAACCCATACGTCTCATCCAACAGCTTCAATTTTTCTTCGATATGACGTTGATAAGTGTCAATATACGCTTTGGGTTCCTTGGGGTTGGGCAAACGCTTGATTTTACCATCACCTGGCGACACCAACTTGCTCACCGCCCCGCAACCAAGCCCGATAATGGTTTGGCGCTCTTCCATGATAATGATGTTGTACAAACTTTCCAAACCAGGGAAGGCGTAACCCACATTCTCCTGATTGCCGAGAATGTTTTTTTGCCGGTACAGATAATAAGGGACATAGCCCATTCCTGCGGCCCAATCTCGAGCCATCCGTACCATTTCCCCTGTTTCACCTCGGTCGGCGACACGGTATTTCTCTTTGTTTTGGGTCATGACCGAACCACGCTTGAACGAGAGGGTATGCACTGTCAACGATTCAGGGCGCAACTCGGCCATCATATCTAGCGTCTCCTGAAAGTTGTCCAGCCCCTCATTCGGCAAACCGATGATCAAATCCATGTTGATGTTGGTCAAGCCCATGTCACGCGCCAACTGGTACTTTTCCAGTGTTTCTTTCACTGTATGGTGGCGGCCGATCAGCTTCAAAGTTTCTTCTTTGAAACTTTGCGGATTAATGCTGATCCGATCCACATTCCACCGTTTCATCAAGTCCAACTTCTCCGGATCAAGTGTGTCAGGCCGCCCGGCTTCGACAGTTAGTTCCCGAACCTGGTCAAAGGAGGGAACCGACCGCTTTAGCGCCATGAACAATTCATCCATCTGCTCCGCAGTGATCGAAGTCGGCGTTCCACCGCCGAAGTAAATGGTCGTCACTGGCAAGCCCCGTTTTTCCAGCCAGGCGCCTACTTGCGCAATTTCTTCATGCAAACCCTGCAAAAATCCTTCTACCGAACCGTTACGCCCTTGAATGGCGTAAGCTGGGAACGTACAATACGCACATTTGGTCGGGCAAAAAGGAATGCCGATATACAAACTCACTTCTTTGTCCAATTCATACAGGTCAGGCAACACGGTCAGCTGCCGGGCGACGATCTCCGTCAAGATGTCCGTTTTCTCCTGATGGATCAAATAATCGGTCTGCAACACTCTCACCGCTTGCTCCACGCTCATACCGTCAAGTAGCATCGAATGCAACAGTTTGGTGGGCCGAACGCCTGTTAGGATTCCCCACGGTTGCCGCACTCCTGTGGCCTCTTCCAACACTTGCAACAAGACATAGTTGACCGCTTGTTTCACCTTTTTGCAGTACGCCTTCCCCTCCAAGGCCCCTTTCACATCGCGCCGGTGTTCTGCCTGCCATGTCTCTCCGCTCGCCACGTCCCGCATAAGGACACGGGCATGCACCGGATTACTTTCATGCACGGTGAAATGCAGTTGCATTTGTGCGTCCGCTTCATTCTCTAGCAACGACACTTCTTCAAAAAATAACTGAGCAATCAACTCTATATCACGATAAAAGGCTTTGTCGAGCCCTTGAATCCAAAACGTTTTCATCATCATGCCGTGCGAAACACACGTTCCCCCTTTTATGTGTGCGATTCCTTTGTCCAGTCTAGCCGATTCGCTTTCTTAAATCAATCAATCGTTGGCTTGTCAAAGACAAAAAGATACCCGATTGTAAGGTTTAAAACGGTATGTGACATTGTAAGTCCCTCTATGAAAAATATATGGCTATTTCAAAAGAAAATAGTTGATTTCAGTCAAATCAGATATAATAAAATCTATAACCAACTCACTGAAAGGAGGAATCCTAGTGAAAAAAACGCTCGGCTTGATTAGCGCGGCGCTTGTCACCGCGTCCTTGCTTGTTCCCGCCCATGCTGCCCAAAACACCAAATCCATCTATTTCAACGGCGGCCCGCTCAATAGCCAAACTATATACCGGTATGACCTTGATACACTGTCCATGCGGAAAGTGGCGTCGGGAACTAACGCCGACTTGTCCCCAGACGGAACCAAATTGGCATTTGTCAAAAACGACAGCTTGCACATCGCTGATGCCGACGGCAAAAACCAAGTGCGCCTAACTAACAGCTATTTTCCCAATTATGACACATCTCCGCGCTGGTCTCCGGACGGCAAGAAAATCGTGTTTGCCAAAAGCGACGGCAACCTTTATCTCGTTGACGTGGCTAGCAAAAAAGTCAAAGCCCTCACCCACGTCGCTGAAGGAGTGCGCCATGCTGAACCCGATTGGTCCCCGGACGGTGCCAAGATCGTCTTCCATTCTTCTGACCAGTCCGGTTTCACCCATATCTATTCCATGCATGCCGATGGTAGCAATCTGAAGCAACTGACCGGATTGGGAGGCGGCGAAACTTCGGAATACAGTCCTCATTTCTCTCCAGACGGTCGCAAAATTTTGTATGGTTCAACCAAAGCGGGGCAATCGGACGCATATGTGATGAATGCGGACGGCAGCCAGCCCAAAAACATTACCGCAGGCAACAACAAGGCGGTTACCAGTGCGATTTGGTCTGAAGACGGCCGCAAAATCCTCTATACGGTCAATGAGAAAGAAAAGCGGCAAGACAGTTATTTTTACATGACCACACTTAGCGGCGACAGCAACAAGGTAATGCGGATTTCCATCCCCTTTGCTACACCGTCCGCATGGCAAAGTGTGTCAGTATCAACCAAAACAGATGCCCCATCGACATTACAAAAAATCACCAATTTCTTTTTGAACTAATCCCTCTAAGCCCTTGTTCACAAGGGCTTTTTCTTTGGTTTTTCTCTCAAATGAAATAGCCTTGGGTTCCCCCAAGGCATACCGAAAACACATATTATTCTGTTAATTTAACTTGGATCCGCCATTTTACACATCAACTATCTGCTTTTACACCATCACCAAAAACCGTACCTATATTGAACACGAGGTCAAACAACCCGTCAAATACATCAAACAGTCCTCCGTCATCCCGATCCACTTTGGGAGGCTTTTTTTGTTCCTTTTGCTTCGGCACTTTTGGTTCCGCTTCTTTGCCGCTCTGATTGTTCTGATTGTCCGGTTGTAGCACAGGCGGCAAATCGATTACCTTCTGATTATCATCATGAGGTTGGGTACGGGGAGGCGCTTGCGGTTCCGTCCCTCGGGCAGGGGGCCGTTGTTGAGGACGCTGAATCCGACCTTCATCTTTCACCCTTCGATCATGCGGATTAACAACAGGGCTGCCGGATTGCGCGCCGCGATTGGCCACGGCCAAACTGGACACTTGTTTATCCGCAGGTAGCGCAGGCAATTCATTTGCCGGATAAGCGTATGCGGGATCTTGTTTCCATTTCCAGCCGATCCATTTCCCTTTGGACAAGGAATCGTCTCCCGTAACAAAGAAATGCCGCGCGTCTTGCTCATCCTTTTGCTTCACTGGCGCGGAGTCAGCTCCGACCGTATGAACGGCGTACACGCCAACACCAATCAGCAACAAACATCCAGCAACGAGCCCGACCACTTTCCATGGCAATAAAGGCCTTGCATTCCTTCGGGGAGAAACTCGCCGATACGTTTCAGGCGGGAGGGTTATCACAGAGCCTGTTACGCGGCTTTCTCTCTGCCCTTTTTTTGATACGGCAGAAATCTTTTCTTTTGCGGGGACCGGTTTCGACAAGCGTTGGCTCTCAGCCGTTTCCACAACCCCCGTTTTCCCCGACGCCAATTTCACCGGCGTGTCATCATGATGTAGCGGCCCCGCTTGCGCTTCTTTGGCCATCGTTTTCGCGATACGCCTCACCACGGTGCGAATCTGAATGGTGGAACCGCCTGGAGGGTTGTTCGAAGCTTTGACGTCAGTCGATGGTTGGTTGCCCTCCGACTCCATGGCTGATTTCTTGATCACTTTCACCACTCTCCTTATTAACTGGGTTCTTCGATTAAGAAGGAAAACTTCACATTATGTATAGCCAGGACTCTATCAACACGGAAGCATTCCTCATTTCACATTTGCTCCACCTTCGTATCTCGTCGCCTCCAATTGACGATTTCCGCCACCTCCTTTCATCAACTTACAATTTTTTACATAAATTCTTCCAATCACATACTCAGAATAATTACACATAACCATTTGAAATTCCTACCAAATCAACCGATCTTTTTCTTCGGCTTGGGCAAGACCTGTAAAAAGAGACGGGATAGCGGACAGAACCCCAATAAAACAAAAAATGAGTCAGTTGGCACATCCGACCAACTAACCCATTTTTCTTTGGACAATCCGTGGCAAGTGCCACCCGTAAATGGTTGAAACCATGCGCAAGGCAACTACTAACACGCACAGCGCCAACAATTGCCAACCATCTTCCAACCAATGAAGACCGATGACGACCCCGGTGATGACAGACCATAACGCGTATATCTCTTTTTGCAAAACGAGCGGTTTTCTACCAGCCAGCAAATCGCGGATCATGCCTCCGCCAATCCCAGTCATCACCGCAGCGAAAATCACCGCGACCAACGGCAATCCTTTACCCGAAGCATACAAAGCTCCCTGGACCGAAAAAGCGGCCAACCCGATCGCGTCAAAGAAATTAAGCCATTTTTTGCAGTATTGAAACCACTTTGCGGGACAAAAC
Source organism: Laceyella sediminis (assembly GCF_003003125.1). GTDB lineage: Bacteria > Bacillota > Bacilli > Thermoactinomycetales > Thermoactinomycetaceae > Laceyella > Laceyella tengchongensis. The sequence continues at coordinate 35,218 of NZ_PVTZ01000008.1, forward strand.
AACACCAGCGTGATGGCAACCAACGCCACATAGATCATCAATTCTTGCTTCCACAGCACATCCGTCGGCAAACCAATCAACGCGTTGCGGATGACGCCACCCCCAAACGCAGTAACCAGACCTAAGACATAAGCACCAAATAGGTCATACTTTTCTTCCATTGCGATGATGGCACCACTGATCGCAAAAGCGGAAATACCCACCACGTTTAAAATCTCCCATGACACTGACAATATGGTTCCTCCTTCCCATTCCAACAAACCTCACTCATTATAGCTTGGCTGTGGAAAAGTGGGAATAGGAAATCATTATATTTCTGCAAAAAAACGCTCAATACTGATTAAGACTGGAAAAGGTTGTCCCGTTGAAAAATATTTGCACCCGCCGCGGGTTAAAATAGGTGAAGATTGTGTTTCAACCAATACATTATTTTAAAAGCTGCATGCCAACGGAAAAACGTTTTTACAATTAGAGCCTGTTTTACGGGCCTTCGTTATTTCTCATCCAGAAGATGGTTAAAATCTTTCTCACTTTCGAAAACAGGTGATCCCATGCTCCATCGACTCCTCCTTTCTTTATGGATGATCTGGGACCGTGTGTATTATTTGGTTACCCGACTCCGTTATGTAGACAAAAGGAAACGTAATATCTTTCGTGTTGTTATCAAACGTTACCGGGGCGAGGAAATCACCACATCAGACGGATACACACTCAAAGCCGGAGATTGGTACGTCCAACTGCACTTCCACAATGCCTACCTCGCCCAACTGCTCAGGCAATCGCCACGCCACCCGATGAGCTGGGCCGCTATTCTGACCAAAAACGTCCGCTCATCCCTCCCTCAATTGACCCGATACATCAACCAGCACCCCAAAGCCGCCCAGATCCAGGTGGTGTTGGGAACCACCTTCCTCTATCGCGGAGCACATCGGTTGGGGTTTGAAGTGGCCGACATTCAGCATCTGATTCATCGCCTCTTCAAAGCGGTGAGCGCACGCGTTGTTTTTTTGATGAGCCACCCCTACGGTTGCTCGGAGCTGTTCAAAAGAAACGCCCAACTCGTCCCCAAACGCGTATACATCTCCAAAGAAAAACTTAATCGCTTTCACTTGTGACAAGCCCCCTCGCCGCGCGGGGGGCTTTTTTCACTGATCATCCCGTTGCTCCACGATGATTTTCTTAGCCTGTTTGCGAACAGCATTTGAAACGGCTTCTGTGATTTTGCTCTCATACGCTATAGGTGCGGTTGATTTCCCGGATTCATCTTAAAGTAAAAGTCGTCTTGATGAGCCAGTCGGCTTTCGTAAACTCTCTTTTTATTTGCAGCAGTGAGGTGTGGCAACTTCTGTGGGGACGGAATCCATGGGAAGAAAGCGAAAAATGCGGCTCATAGATCGCTTCCAACAGCATCCGAAACAATTCCAATACCAATGCATCCTCATTGACCGGGACTACTACGGGAACTCCGTCACCATAGCGGCAAACGGGCATCCGACGCGCGAGCCGCCTTAAGCGTCGGGGGGATGATGACCCCGCTCGGGCTGTCATTCAAGCAGTCTAGCCTTCATCCTCGTTCACAGCATTTCGCCTCGCCATTCAGTTGTGGTTTGGCGGCAAACCAACTTATGGCTTCTACAGCATGCTATTGTCCCCTCCCGGTTTCCCGTTTAGGTGAGCTGTCGGCGATCGGTCTGTCGCGCCTTTGACCGACTGCGTGCCAAAGCAGATTCCTTAAAAGCCCTTACGAGCGCACATGCCCGTCATCCAGTGCGATCAACTTCCCCATCTCTTCCCTCCTGTTCGTGATTTCAAGATGAGGCCGGTCAGGCCTTTTCAAGCACTTCGTCTTATCTTATGCGACATCTGGCGGCCCAGTCTGCGCGAATGCCGATCATTCTTCGCGTAAATGCACGCTAATTCAATTCATAAAATTCAGACTAATATCACCGGATGTGCCAACGCCGCAAGAGCCCACCTCATTCGGTAGGCTCCTGCGGTTGTGGTCGATATAGCCCACAAGCATCCCAAGTCGGGTAATGACGTCCCGGCTGGAAGTTGCATCGGTAGCTTTTTTCAGTTGGCGCAAGGAACTTACATGTCTCACACTTATACAAAGTCCAAGTAATCCCATATTTTTTTACCATGGGGTTCTTACTTTTTTCTTCGATTCGATCTAAATCGACTTGACCTTGTTGTTTCTTGATAGCGACCACACTTTCTAATAAAAGAAAATAAGTAAACTACACTCCACTATACCACACTCTTGTTCCCCACATGCATAAAATTTATGCAAATTCAATGCACAAAAAAAGCTTCTCCCGACGCAATCCTAAGGAGAAGCTTGGTTCACTTATCAATCCTCTACCCAGCGGTATCCGCAATCATCGCACAAATATTCGTCATTTTCCGTTTGTGACACCATCTTTGAACCGCAACGCGGGCATTTCTCGTTGTCTCTGCCCCAAAAATTTCTCTCCATCCCCCTGCCTCCCTTCTTATCCGGCATGATGCAATGTCATTTTATAATATAGAATGAGTTCTTTTCCCTTTTTGCTTGTGATTTTAACCGCTGACTTTCTCAAACAGGATCGACCAGCGGCAAACTAGCTCTGTTTGTAATTAATTTTATTTTATCAAAAGACTAAAAAATCTGTAAATAAGAAACGAAAATTCTCTCCTTGTTTCCTGCGCGTTGTAACAAAAACTCCCCCCTTGTCCGACCTTCTTTCCACCGGCGCCTCCACGTGATTGCCGGCCGTCCCTTCTCCCCCTGAATCGGTTAAAATAAAGAGGCGAACGACCAGCAGCCCTTTTTGCCCTTTTCGCCATTTATCCCGCTTGCCAAAATCAGACGAAGGAAGTGTTAAAGTTTGGATAAAGAAAAACTAGTCGCCATGACAGAATCGTTTCGCACAAATCTTTCCACCCTTATCCGCCTGAGCAAAGATCTTTTGGAACGGCAGTTGATGCGCCACGATGTTCCCATCACGGCACGCCAATTTGCCGTATTGGTGCAGCTCAGCAAGCAACCGCTCACCATCAAACGCTTAGGGGAAGTCTTTTCCATCGAGCCTCCCACTCTCATCCCCATCATTGACACATTGGAACGCCACCAATTGGTAAGACGGCTGACTGACAAACAAGATCGGCGTAAAAAGCATGTCGAAACCACCGACAAAGGCCAGCGGTTGATTCAGCACATGCATCAGCATATCGAACAAAACCCCATCGCCATCGCCCTCTCCACCATGGGCGAGGAAAACAGCCAGCAACTCATCGACTTGTTAGCTGAACTGGTCGTTCATCTGCAAGCGGCGCACCGGAAAGAGACGGATTAACCCTGTGCCGGAGTTTGGTGCTGGTGCACCTCCTCCCTGCGACCACTGGACAGGCGTCGCAGGGGGCTTTCACCAATGTATAGAAGGAACAGATCAGCACCGAGTCCGCCGCCTGTTCCTTTTACCTTTTTATACCCGTTCACAGGAACCATCATGCCACTTAAACCGACCCATCGTGCTGTCATCCTTTTCATTTCATATTGACATTCTTGTATATACAGGTCTAAAATGAAATCAACCTGTATATACAGGTTACAGCTTGGAGGCAACCTCTGGAGGAGCCAAAGCTCCAGGACATGTTGTCACCTAACCAAGCCCATCTATACACCGCCGGCAAACGAGCGATTGTCTAATTATTCAAAACCTTCTCCAGATTCTCGTTGCCGTACCATGGTGCAAAACCCTTTTTCATGTCCCATGCGCCTAAAAGGGCCATCTCCATTACTCGCCTCCTTTGCCAATGCGAAAGGATGCGACAAGCACGTAAAAAATCTTAAACAACAGGAGGCGAATCCTGCATGCAGCGCACACTTACTTTTGATTTCTTCCAACGGATCGGCCGCGCAATGATGGCTGTCGTGCTTATCCTCCCCCTTGTCTCGATCTTGATGGGACTGGGCGGCGTCATCCTCAATCCCAATGTGCAACAACTTCTCCCCTTCTTGGCAGGCGATGCTTGGCAAGTTGTCGGAGAACTGATGCAACGCGCCGGACAAGCGGTCTTTAACAATTTGCCCGTTCTGTTTGCCATCGCCATCGCTATCACTTGGACCAATCGCGGCATGGCTGGCTTTTCCGCACTTATCGCCTTTTTCATCATGCACACCACCATCGGGGCCTTGATCGATATCACAGGCGTCAAGCTGAATGAACGGATGCTGGGCACCGAATTGGGCATTCCCACCTTGCAAACCGGGGTGTTTGGTGGCATCTTGATCGGGTTTTTGACTGCTTATTTATACAACCGCTTTCATAAGGTGCAACTGCCTGACGCCATCTCTCTTTTCAGCGGTGAACGGCTGGTACCCATCGTCGCTTCTTTCGGCGGAATTGTAACCGCTGTCATTTTGTTCTTCGCTTGGCCGCAAATCAGTCTTGGGGTGTTGGCAACAGGTGACTTCATCGCCAACCACACCAATCCGTTAGTCGTCGGTCTGTACGGGGGGCTAGAAAAACTGTTGATTCCATTTGGGCTCCACCACATTTACAACACTCCCCTGCTGTTCACGGACATCGGCGGCGCTTACACCACTTTGGACGGCGCCCGCGTCGTTGGGGACCAAAACGTGTATATCGCTCAAGTGATCGACAAATTGAAAGACGCCAGCATTTCCATCACTGGTGGTACTTATATTGCTGGTAAATTCATTCCCGTCATGTTTGGTTTGCCCGCAGCTGCCCTGGCCATGTACCAAGTTTCCAAGACAGAGAAAAAAGGCAAAGCCAAGTCACTTTTGGCTGCGGCAGCCATCACCGCTCTGTTGACCGGCATCACCGAACCGCTGGAATTTACATTCCTGTTTGTTGCACCCGTCCTGTATGCCGCGCACACCGTATTGACAGCGCTGGCATTCGGCCTCATGAATGCGCTTGGCATGCACGCTGGCTTTGCGGGCGGTTCTGGTTTGATCGACTTTATCCTGTTCAACAGCCTGCCAAATCACTCTAACGCTTGGCTGGTCACCATCGGGCTGGGGCTCGTGTTTGCAGTCATTTATTACTTTGTGTTCAAATGGCTCATTCTGAAGTGGGACTTGAAAACGCCCGGTCGGGAAGATGACGGGGAAGAAACCAAGCTGTACACTAAAGAGGACTATCGTGCCAAACAACAGACGACATCTTGTATTGAACAACCCAACGCCGAGGCGGAAAGCTCACGCGCTTCCCAGATTCTCGCCGCATTGGGTGGACAAGAGAATATCCGTCAATTAGATGCTTGCATCACCCGGTTGCGCGTCGGTGTCCACGATCTCTCCAAAGTCGACGAGGAAGCGTTGAAACGGTTGGGCGCATCGGGTGTGCTGAAGGTGAACGATGGCATTCAAGCCGTCTTCGGTACTAAATCTTCTATCATCAAAGCAGAAATCGAAGAAATCATGCAATGAAACAGGTGATATCATGAACGAATGGTGGCGTAAAGCCGTTGTCTACCAAATTTACCCCCGCAGTTTCAAAGACTCCACTGGCGATGGTGTGGGCGACCTGCGTGGCGTCATGGAAAAGCTAGATTATCTGAAAAACCTTGGCGTCGATGTGATATGGTTGACTCCCATTTACCGCTCGCCTTTGCGGGACAACGGCTACGACATCAGCGATTATTATCAGATCCATGAGGATCTAGGAACCATGGATGATTTTGAAGCGTTGTTGGCAGAGGCTCACGCCCGCGATATGAAAATCATCTTGGACATGGTGGTTAACCACACTTCCACTGCACACCCATGGTTCCAAGAGGCTCGCGCTTCATTGGACAACCCTTACCGGGACTTCTACATCTGGCGCGACCAACCCAACAATTGGCAATCCAAATTTGGCGGCTCTGCTTGGCAGCGTGACCATGCGACTGGGCAATATTATTTGCACCTGTTTGATGTGACACAGGCCGACCTCAATTGGGAAAACCCGGAGTTGCGCCGCCGCATCCACAAAATGATGAAATGGTGGTTGGACAAAGGCGTAGACGGCTTTCGGCTTGACGTCATCAACCTGTTGTCCAAAGATCAGCGTTTCCCGGATGACGACGGCTCTGTCCCCCCGGGTGACGGGCGCCGTTTTTACACCGATGGGCCCCGGATTCACGAGTATCTCGCGGAGATGAACCGGGAAGTGTTTGTCCACTACGACATGATGACTGTAGGGGAAATGTCTTCCACATCCATCCCCCATTGCATCCGTTATACCCATCCGGACAACGGCGAACTAAATATGACGTTCAACTTCCATCATTTGAAAGTAGATTATCCGGGTGGTGAGAAATGGGCCGTTGGTGAGATGGACTTTCTGGCTTTGAAGCGGATTTTAGCGGATTGGCAAACGAGCATGGCCAAAGGCGGCGGCTGGAACGCCCTGTTCTGGTGCAACCATGATCAACCGCGCATCGTCTCTCGTTATGGCGATGATCAAACCCACCGTGTGGCCTCAGCCAAAATGCTGGCCACCGCACTCCATCTGATGCAAGGCACCCCCTTCATCTACCAGGGTGAAGAATTGGGCATGACGAATCCCGACTTCACTTCTTTCGCAGATTATCGCGATGTGGAAACGCACAACATGGTGTCCATCCTGCGGGATCGGGGCTATTCCGAAGCGGAAGTGCTGAAAATCATTCGCCAGAAATCACGGGACAATTCCCGCACGCCCATGCAATGGGACGCAACGGAACATGCCGGTTTCACGACAGGGACGCCATGGATCAAGGTCGCGCCCAACTACCAAGAAATCAATGCCGAACAGGCGCTTGCAGACCCCGACTCGATCTTTTATCATTACAAGAAATTGATTCGTTTGCGCAAAGAGCTGGACATTGTTACCACCGGCACATATGAATGCGTCGACATCGACCATCCTGAAGTCTATGCGTACTTGCGCCATGGTGACAATGAAAAGCTATTCGTGGTCAATCTGTTCGGCGGGCGGGCGCTTTCTTACACCGTGCCGGAGGAGGTGCTCACTTCTGTCCAAGGATGGACGAGGGAAATTCTGCTCTCCAACTATCCAGATTCCGCCGCCTTTGGGGAACAGTTGCCTTTGCGGCCATATGAATCAATCGTCTATCGACTCACTGCCAATTGAGAGGAAGAGCCTGTGTTGGATAATATTTATCTTTCAATCTATCATGATTTGGTCAATCAAATCGAACAGGGTACCTTGCCGCCCGACAGCAAACTCCCGTCAGAAAACGAGTTGGCCGTGCAGTACGGCACCTCGCGGGAAACGGTGCGCAAGGCCCTACACCTCCTCTCGCAGCATGGATATATCCATAAAATCAAAGGCAAAGGCTCTTTTGTCCTACATGTCAACAAATTCAATTTCCCCGTCTCGGGATTGGTCAGCTTCAAAGAACTGACCAAACGGATGCGGAAAAAAGCAACAACGAAAGTGATTTCGCTCAGACGGGGCAGGCCGTCCCCTTATATCGCCACGCAATTAAACATTTCTCGCACCGAAGAGGTCTGGGAAGTAATTCGGGTGCGCGAGATCGATGGGGAGAAAATCATCCTCGACAAAGACTATTTTCGAAGCTTTATCCCACCGCTTACCGTGGAGATTTGCGAAGACTCCATCTATGAATACTTGGATCAAACGCTGACGGTGGGCATCAGCTTCGCCAAAAAATTTATCACCATTGAGAGCATCACCGAAGAAGACCAAACCTGGCTTGATCACAAGCAATACCCCATGATCGCCGTCGTGCGTAACTATGTGCACTTGGAGGATAACACCTTGTTCCAGTATTCCGAATCCCGCCACCGCCCCGACAAATTTCGCTTTGTCGACTTCGCGCGGCGGGCATAAAAAACCCCCGTGTCCCAAAACCATTGGGATGCGGGGGTTTCTTTTATCCGCTTAAATCGGATGACATCATCTTCCCACTTAAAACAACCCAAGCTAAAAATTGGACAAGAAAAACACCCCCTCCTGCCAAACGACTTGGCACAGAAGGGGGCGTTCTTTCGGCAAGGCCAGTACTTTCCCTGTCGATCTAATATAGCGAAATAAATGTTTGACAGTCAGTCGCTTCCGATGTGACGATGCCATCGACGAGCTCAGCGACAACCTCTTTGCCTTGCTGAATGCAATCCGGCAAGCCGACGCCTCTGTAGAAGGAACCGGACAGCAAGACATTGGGCAACGCCTCTCGCACTTGGCCCATGGTGCGCTCCACCCAATAAGGGTGTCCCACTTCGTATGGTGGCCGGGATGCTGTAAAGCGGTGGACAAAAGTGAACTCCGGTTCACCGCTGATATCCATCGCCCGAATCCGGCGCAAATCAGCAAGCACCGTTTGGATGATTTCCTCATCGGAGCGGTGGACGATTTCGTCGGTTTGGGGCCGGCCGACAAAACAGCGGAGCAAGGCTTTCCCTTCCGGCGTGGTATGGGGCCATTTTTGGTGAAGCCAAGTGCAGGCCGTAATAGACAAGTCCGCCTGACGGGGCACGATAAAGCCAGTGCCTTGAACAGAGACGCGCACTTGTTCTTTGGGAAACGCGAGCGCAACTGTGGCCACCGAGGTGGGTTCAGACATGTCAATCGGTGGCAAGTCAAGATAAGGGCGCAACAGGCGCCGCGTCACCGGATGTGGTGTGGTGAACACCACGTGGCTGGCCTCGATGGTACCCCCATCGCTCAATGCCAACCGATATCCCTCATCCAGCTTAGTAAAGTGGATGATTTCCGTGTTCTTTCGCACACAAGCAGCCGGCAGGGAGGCCTCGATTCGTTCGACTAGCGTACCAAGCCCGCTCCGGAGCGTTTGAAACATGCCCTTTTTTCTTTTGGAGGTGCGGGGCGTGCGGGTGTTGCGCATCGCTTTGATCAGGCTCCCGTGCTCCATCAAGAGCCGGTGATACTGCGGAAAAGTGGCCAACAAACTGAGATGGTCGATCGGATTTCCGTACACGCCGGAGATCAGAGGTTCAATTACCCGGTCCACCATCTCATCACCAAAACGCCGGCGGAAAAAGTCGCCGACAGACAGGTCGCCGGGCATCTCTTCCGGGGGCAGAAGCAAATCTTCCAAGGCCCGCGCCTTGCCTGACACGGACAATAAGCCCGATTGCAGAAATGGCTCGATCTTCGTTGGCATCCCCATGACAGACCCTTCAGGAATGGGGTGCAAATCGCGTTCATGATAGATAAAAGCCTGTCCCGTTTCATTGTTGACCAATTCGCCTTCCAATCCTAGATCCATGGCCAGCTGGGTGGCGTGGCGTTTCCGCTCCAAAAAGGAGTCCGGCCCTTTTTCGATGACATAGCCGTCACGCCTTATGGTGTCAATTTTCCCACCTAATCGGGAACTAGACTCAATCAGCGTAAATTTCATTGGCAGCCGCTTCGCTTCTATTTCCCGATGCAAGTAATAAGCAACGGTTAAGCCGGTGATGCCGCCCCCCACGATGGCGACATGATGCTTTGGTCGACTCATGGCTTCTCAGATGGCTCCTTTGCGAATGAGTTCCTTGCTCAAAATTCCGCTCAAACAAGCGATGAATTCCGGTCGGGCGTTCGGCATCGGCGGCCGGTAATAGTTCGCTCCCAACTCGTCAGTCACCGCTTTGCACTCAATGTCATTGTCATACAATACTTCGAGGTGCTCGGCCACAAATCCGATAGGACAATAGATAAAGGAAGTAAAGCCTTCCTTGTCGTGCAACTCGCGTGTCAAATCCTGCACATCGGGGCCAAGCCAAGGCTCTGGTGTACGTCCCGCGCTTTGCCACCCCATCCGGTAGTGAGGGATGTCCACCCGCTCAGCGATCAATTTCGCCGTTTCCTGCAATTGGCGGGGATATGGATCACCCAGGGCCAAGATTTTCTCCGGCAAACTATGTGCCGAAAAAATCACCACAGAACGTTCTTTTTCTTCTGCCGGCATCGAAGCGAACAGCTCCCGCAACTGATCTGACCAGTACTCCACGTATGCGGGTTCATCATGCCAACTGTCGATGCTATGAAGCTTGATTCCAAGCGCTTCCGCCTTGTCTGCGGCCCGACTGTTGTAGCTTTTCACACTGTAGGTGGAATAATGCGGCGCCAACACCAGGCTGATGGCTTCTTCAATCCCGTCGTGGGCCATCTGCTCCACCGCCTCTTCAATAAACGGAGAAATGTGTTTCAGGCCCAGATAGCCGTGAAACTCCACTTCCGGAAAATGCTGGTTCAGATCAGCGACAACTTTCTCCACTTGCGCTTCAGTGATTTTGGCGAATTGATTGATCTCGCCAACCGCTTCATACCGCTCAGTCAGTTCATCCAACAAGGCTTGAGGCGGCTTTTTTCCCCTGCGGATATGCGTATAGTACGGTTCAATCTCCGACTTGCTCCGCGGTGTGCCATAAGCCATCAGGAGCACTCCGATTTTTTTCCGTTTCACACGATCATCTCCCCGTTTTTGCGTGAATAGCTATGCACCAATGCCGTCAATTTCTGCATCGTTTCCACACTGCATTGCGGGAAGATGCCATGCCCCAGGTTAAAGATGTAACCCGGCTGTTCCGTTCCTTCATCCAACACTTGTTTGGCCTTTTTCTCCAATGTCTCCCATGGAGCCAAAAGCAAGGCAGGCTCCAGATTCCCTTGCAGCGCCTTGTCCACTCCGTATTCGGTTCGCGCCTGAGTGATGGTGACGCGCCAATCCAAGCCAAGCACATCTACTGGCAACTCATTGAACGCTCGCAACAAATGACCCGTGCCCACGCCAAAGTAGATAAGCGGTACGCCAGTATCTTTGAGGCTGGAGAAAATCCGGTGCATCGTCGGGAAAATGAATTCACGGTAGTCGGCTTCGCTCACAGCCCCGACCCAGGAGTCAAATACCTGAACCGCTTTGGCTCCAGCTGCGATCTGCGCGCGCAGGTATGTGATGGTCATATCCGCCAACTTCTCCATCAGCAACGCCCAGGTCTCTGGCGCGGTGAACATCATCGCTTTCGTTTTGTAATAATTCTTTGATGGGCCGCCTTCAATCATGTAACTGGCCAGGGTAAACGGCGCTCCCGCAAATCCAATCAGGGGGACGCGAAGCTCATTGGCCAAGATTTTCACAGCATCCGTAATAAAAGGAATGTCTGAAACCGGATCCAATTCTCCCAAGCGGCGAACGTCGGCTGTGGTGCGAATCGGATTGGCAATGACCGGACCGATACCGGAACGGATCTCAACATCAACACCAATCGGCTTCAACGGGGTAACAATGTCAGCAAACAAAATGGCTGCATCTACACCCAATTGATCAACGGGCAACTTCGTTACTTCCGCACACACTTCCGGTATGTAATTCATTTCAAAAAAGCTGTATTTCTCCCTGATTTTCCGATACTCTGGCTGATAGCGCCCCGCCTGCCTCATATACCAGACCGGAACATACGGGGTCGGTTCCTTGCGGCAAGCCCGCAAAAACGTATCATTGAATGAAGATTTCATTGGATAAACCTCTTTTCTCTTCTCATCCTTCGTTGGTAAACAGTTTGCCACAGCAGTTCCAATGGTAAAACCAGATCTTGTCATAAAAGGGGTTCATTTTACAGTTGTACCCCATCGCATGTGAGAAATTTCACATACACATACTCCAAACGCTCTGTTTGTGCAAACGAGACCCGAATGCACAACAAGTGCTCTGCACAGACAAGAGCCCGGCCAGCCCTCCTGTGAAGCTGAGGAATGTGATTGGAATGCCGTTTCAATTGCGGCTTATGACACCCTATTTCTAAACATGCGTTTAAATCAAATGTATAGTTCCTGATAGGAGATGTCAATATCTCAATTCCGTGACAAATTCTCTTCCATTACGGCAACAGGCAACGATGGCAGGCGAAATGAAAAGGCTTACCCACCGCCACCTAGTTTCCCGAGTGTGATACAATGCAAGTACAAATCTTGAGAGCGCAGGTGATCATATGAATCCGTTCCCTTCCTGGGATGAATGTGCCAATATGAAGTTGGCTTTTTTTCCTATCGGTTCCACTGAACAGCACGGTACCCATCTGCCGATTCACACCGATACGATTATCGCTGCCATCGTTGCACAACGGTTGGCGGAACGGTTCGCCCCCGCTTATGTGGTGCCAGCCCTCCCTTATTCAGCCTCATTTGAACACAGCGGATTTCCCGGCTCGGTTTCCCTACGGGTGACCACCATCACCGCTGTCATGCAGGATGTCATTCACTCACTGGAACAGTCGGGCATCTCGCGCTGCGTGATAGTCAATGGACACGGCGGCAATGCCCTCCTCCACAATATTGCGCAGGAATTAAACGCACACGGACATCGGGTCATGCTGGCCCCCAAGCGCTTGCATTGGGAGCGCGCTTACCAGCAGGCAGGCATCTCTGTCAGCCTGAGCCAAGACATGCACGCCGGCGAGGCAGAAACATCTATACTTATGCACTTGTTTGCCGATGGTGTAGTCAAAACGGACAAGTTGATCGACGTGGATACGCCGCGGCGACCTCTGTTAGAAGTAGTAGGAATGAAGGCGTTTACCCCAACCGGAACGATCGGATTCCCTTCCCGGGCCACCTCGGCAAAGGGCAAAGCACTTCTGGACGCCTTGGTGCGCGAAATCTCCCATTCCGTGGAAGAATTCATGTCCTTGGGCTGACGACGGCTAGCATCTACATAAGCGGTAGAGCGAAGGTGTAACAGGCACCCAAGGGCGTGTCTGATGAATAGGCCAGCGGCTCCAAAACCATTTTCTCATTCGCTTCACTTGTGCATCGGCGCTCCTCGAGAAAAGGTTTTTCCGCCGCTTCTTCCCCACCAACTTGATTTGCCAGACACACCCTAGTCAGCCAAGACATACAAACAAGCGCCTCTTTTAAGAAGGCGCTTGTTCTTGTTTCCTTTTTCTGATGTTCATCCATCCGTAGGCTACACTCAACAAAGTCACCCACACCAAACCGGTGATAATCGCGTACATCCACTTCTCATCTAACAACATGGTCAGCAAGATGGACACCAGCGCGCCCGCCCCAAACAAAGCGATCAACGACAGCTTGTCTTCCGCCTGCCGCCGGTAGCAAAAATAAGTTATAAATATGATGAGCCAGGTGAAAATGCCGCCAAAAATCGAAATACCAAACATCGTGCTGTACGCAGTTGGCGTCAGCATGTTGAGCAACACCGCAATTCCCAAACCAAACGAAGAGACGAGCAACGCTTGCAGGGGAACCCCTCGCTTAGTAACCTTCCCCCATGCGCGTGGCGCAAAGCCGCTTTGCGCTAAGGAAAACATCATACGCGTGCAAGCGTAAAGATTGGCGTTCATGGTGGACAGCGCCGCCGTCAGGATGATGAAGTTCATTATCCCCGCCGCATACGGAATCTCCAAAAGGGAGAGCACCTTGACAAACGGACTCTGATGGACCGCATCCCCTCCCACTTGATTCCATGGCACCACTGCCAACATCACCGCCATTGCCAAAACATAGAAGAGAATGAGGCGAATGACCATCCATTTCATCGATTGCTTCAACACTTGTTTGGGGTGTTTAGCCTCACCCGCGGTTACCGCCACAATCTCCGTTCCCATGAAACTGAATGTAGCCATCACGATCCCCATCCAGACTCCGGACCATCCATGAGGCATAAAGCCTCCCTGTGCCCGCAAATGGCTCAAGCTCTGTGCCGGGTCTCCCAAAATGAGACTGCCCCCGAGAATGATAAAGCCAATGATCGCCAACACCTTGACAGTGGAAAACCAATATTCGAACAAGCCGAAGCTTTTCACCGACATGGCGTTGACCATGAATATGATAAGTGCAAAGACTACAACCCAAATCCATGTCGGCACGCCAGGAAACCACATCTTCATATAAAGGCCTACGGCAGTAGCTTCCCCGCCGATGGTAATGGCGTTGGCTGCCCAATACGTATATCGAACAAGATAGCCAAACCATGGCCCCAACACCAGCTCAGCATGAACTCCGAATGAGCCTGCGGTAGGGTGAACCATGGACATGTTCGCCAGACAATAAACCATCATCACCACGATCAACGCGGTGCCCAGATAGCTGAGAATCACTGCCGGCCCCGCATAATGAATCGACAAACTCGATCCCATGAACAAACCGGTGCCGATAGCGCTTCCCAGCCCGATCATCATCAATTGCCGGCCTGTCAATTCCCGTCTGAGAATATCCTCGTTCCGGCCAGCCTGAACTCTGCTCCCACTCAACTAAACCACCCTATTCTCTCTTTTTCGGCACCTTGGACAACGTACCGTTGAACATACATTTTAACTTACAATAATTCCTCACTCAATAAAAAATGCCCCCTTGTGGGAGCACAAACTTAGGACGAATACCGTTTGCGACGGCGAATATGCCAATCGGAGGAAGAGTAATGGCGACGGTGTGAGGAAGAGTAGCTGTGATGATGTCGGTGACGGCGATAGTCGGAAGAAGAGTAGTATCGGCGCTTCCGTTTCCAATTTGATGAGGAGAAAAAGCCAAACAATCCACAGTGATATTTTAGGGCTTCCAAGTCTTCAGCCAATTCCCCTTTGTGAGCGGCGGGGTGATCGGTGTGGAAGAAACGGCCCACATCCACGATTTTGACCTGCCCATCCTGATCGATCATGATGTTATTCAAGTGCAAGTCATCTGGTATGATCCCTTGGCCGTAACACCGTTCAATCGCTTCTTCAATCTGGCTAAACTGCCGTTCGGTCAATTTTTCGCCCGCTTTCAGGGCTTGTCCCAATGTATATCCACTCACCTTGTCCACAATCATAAACTTGTCCTCTTTATAGTGGAGCGTGGGAAAAGCGGGATGCTCTTGCAGCTCGGCCAATAACACCGCATCCCCCTTCTCGCTGGGATCGGCCTTGAACACTTTGACCGCATACTGTTCAAATTCATACACCTTGCCGCTCAATCCTTCTCCCAACAAGCGGTGGTGCTGGTCCATGTTCCCTACCACAATCATTGCGCCGAGATGTTCAACAACGGCCGGATCAATCGATAACGCGTGTCGGTCCATCATGGGTCCCCTTTCAAGCTTGCGCATTTTATCTCCATGGTACGCTTTCCCTACCTACTTACGAGAGAAACGCATTGCGATGAGATGTAACAAATCGTTCACGTAATTGCACCAGAAATCAAGGCGCTTCCTCTGCCACTTGGCATCCGTTAGACCCTTTCTTCACACTGGATCGTCCACTAGGCGCGGTTGCAATATCTGCTTGATCTGGCCCATTTGCCGCAAAGCATGCTCATATCCCAATTGCAGGCAGTGAAACGCCTTGTCAAAATCAAACATGCCCACAGCGTTAGCTTCCGGTTGCAACACCAGATCCGCTTGCCCGGTCACATGCTTGATTTGATGGGCCAACCCGATGCTCACCGCCCGTTTCAACACCGATATGCAGGACGGGAAAGGGGTATCAACCGCTGCGGCCGACACCATATTAATCGCGATGACCCGCTCTGCTCCCATCGCATGCAAGGCAGAGACCGGACAGTTGTCAATCACGCCTCCATCGATAAACACTCGGTTGCCGTATTCGACCGGCTTAAACAGCAAAGGGATGGAGCAACTGGCTTGGACAGCTACAGCAATGGGAATGTCCGTCACCACTTCTGAATCGGGGCAAGGTGGCCGCATGGTGTGAGAAGTGAAGATCACCTTTTTGCCTGATTTTAAATCGGCCGCCACCAGGGCGACTGGCAATCGCATCTCCCGCATATGCGCGTGATTCGTTTTGTGGGCGATCAATTGGTGAAGCCGTTCGCCTTTAAACAGACCCGGGAGGGAAAAGTCGCCACGCAACAGTTTGAATATCAGCGCTTTGTAATCTACGTCGAGCACATCGCGCGTAAAGGCGGGCACGAAGGCTGTCAGTTCATCCACCGACAATCCGTAACCATACAAAGCTGCAACCATCGCCCCCGAACTCGTCCCGGCCAAGGCATGAATTTGGATGCCGTGCTCCTCCAACGCTTTCAACACCCCGACATGGGCACAACTGGTGATGCCTCCGCCACTCAACGCTACTCCGACTTTTTCCATTTCACCCGACCTCTCGCATTGCAAATGATAATTTCAGTATCCGCATGCCGCATGAGTGATATTCCTCCGTTTTTCGCCGCTTATCAGTGAAAACCTTTCCATCAAAAAAGCCCCTTTGGGGGCCGATGGTACGCGTTTATTCACCTTGTCGCTTCACTTTCGATTCGCCGATTTGACTGTGCGCTTCATAAATGGCGGCAGAGACGTTTTGTTGTTTGTCGTCAAATCCAACCTCTTCTGCAAACTCCGTGTCTTCTTGTGCCAGGTCATTCTGTTTCTTCTTATTCTCCACGGTGATTTCCTCCTATCATAATGGCTGATGGGGTTAGCTTACCCAGTCCTAGGCGGATGTTATCCATCTATTGGATAAGGCAAAGTCGTATGATCCATCTGTGCATAAATGAACCTTGGCCGCACCACTGATACTTAGCTTGGATCGGCATGAATTGGCTTGATGACGTTCTATCTCTCTGCGCCCTTGCGCACAAGCAACCAACCCCAGCCAATCATCACCAACGCCCCTGCGTCAAACAACAAATCGTAGCCAAGCGGGTTGGGCACATACTCATGAACGTGGTGTACACCCAATAAATGATGGTTGATGACCCCTTCTAGCAAATTGAACAACCCCCCGCCCAGCAAAAAATATCCCCAAAAGCGTCGCCGTTCTCTTAGCGTTATGAGCGGATCGCTCCGTGAAATCAATACCGTGGCCGCAAACCACACAAATGTGATGGCCAAATGGAACCAGCCGTCACTCACCACTTGGTCGGGTTTGGCATGGTACATGACCATACTGTGCCACTGCAACAATTGATGAAAAATGATGCCGTCCAACATCCCCGTCACACCGACGCCAAAAAGAAATGCGCCCCAATACTGCTTGCGCATGCCATCACCTCCTTACCCCACATTGTGGTCAATCCGCGTCTCCATTAATCGGACCCCGCAATAAAACAAGCCCCTTCCGGCACGATGGGCCTGAAGCGGGCTCTCCTTGCACTAGGGTGTGTCTGGCAAATCAAGTTGGTGGGTAAGAAGCGGCGGAAAAACCTTTTCTCGAGAAGCGCCTCGCCACGCGTGAAGCGAATGAGAAAATGGTTTTGGAGCCGTTGGCCTATTCATCAGACACGCCCTAATTAACTGATCAACGCATGATAAGCCACCGCGATCTGTGCAGCGACTCGGGCATTGTGTTTCACCAGCGCGACATTGGCCGCCAAGCTTTCGCCTCCCGACAACGCTTTGATCCGATCCAACAAAAAAGGGGTGATTCGCTTTCCAGTGATCCCCTCCTGCTTCGCTTCCTTGAGTGCACTGCAAATGATCGCTTCCATCTTATCAAAATCTAAAGCAGCTTCCGACGGTACCGGATTGGCGACCACTAATCCCCCATCCAACCCCATATCCCATTTGGCGCGCATGATCTGGGCGACATCCTCGGGCGCGTCGACGCGGCAATCCACGCCGTATCCGCTATCGCGAGCATAAAAGGAAGGAAAGGCGTCTGTTTGATAACCGATGACCGGAACACCGTTTGTTTCCAATACCTCCAACGTCCGCCCAATATCCAAAATCGACTTGACGCCGGCGCTGACCACAGCTACCCGAGTGCGCGCCAGTTCGGTCAAATCAGCGGAAATGTCCATCGTCTGTTCCCCTTCCCGATGCACTCCGCCGATCCCGCCGGTGGCAAAGACGCGAATGCCGACCGCCGCCGCGCAGATCATGGTCGCCGCTACCGTGGTCGCGCCAACCTTTCCCATCGCCAGCACATAGGGAAGATCACGGCGGCTCACTTTTTCCACCTGTTTGTGCGTGGCCAAAAACGCCAGTTCTTCGGCGTCCAATCCTATTCTCACCTTATGGTTAAAAATTGCGATCGTCGCCGGAACAGCACCTTGCTCGCGTATGATCTGTTCCACTTCCTGGGCCGTGGACAAGTTGTGCGGATAAGGCATGCCATGGGAAATGATGGTACTTTCCAAAGCGACGACGGGCTTGCCTCCATCCAATGCCCGTTTTACTTTCGCAGACAGGTGCCACATCTCTTCTCTCATGCGCTCTCCCCTCTTAACTGCTGCTGAATCCGTTCAAAACTCAAATCGCAAGCCACATTATCGACGGTTTGCACCGTGAGTTGCGCCATAGCCAATCCAAATCGAACCGCTTCTGCACCTACTGTCCCCCGCATCCATTGAACCAGTACGCCAGCCACAAAGGCATCCCCGGCCCCAGTCGCATCCACCACAGCGGCAGCCGTCGCAGGCCACCGCAACCATTCCGTCGCCGACGCGCAGATGACCCCCTGTCCGCCCAATGTGAGAAATACCTGCTTTACGCCTTTTTCCAGCAAAGAGTTGGCCACCGTTTCCGCTTCTGCTGGAGAGCCGATGGGCTTGCCAGTCAATGCTTCCGCTTCTTCAATGTTGCAAAAGAGCATCTCTAACCCTTCCAAATGCGCTTTGACTTTGGGAGCTTTGACGGCGGAAACCAAATTGACGCACACCGGAATCTGTTCTCGCCGACAACGCCCGATCACATACTGAAGCGTCTGTTCAGGAAGATTCGTGTCGAGAAACACCAAAGCGGCCGAAGCGATCAACGGCCAACGCGGCTCAATCCAAGCAACGGTCATTTCTTCATATATCATCGTGTCGGCGAACGAGACAACCAGTTCCCCATTGGCATCGATCAGCGCCGTATAAGTACCCGTCCGGGCAGTAGGACTAATGTCCACATACTGGACATCTACCCCCGCCCGTTTTGTACCCATGATCACCCTTTCGCCGATGCGATCTCGGCCCACACGGGAAACCAAAGAAACGCGCTCCCCCAACCTCGCCACCGCTTCTGCCACATTGCGGGCCACGCCGCCACATGTTTCAATCGTTACCGCCGGATTGGAAGAGCCCAATCTGACGGTGGTTTGACTCATCGCCTTGCGGTCCAAGTGGGCTCCGCCGATACACAAAAGCCCGGACCAGACGCTCTTCTGATTCACCAAACCATCTCTCCCTCATCTATTTAGTCAGGAGCTTGAAGCGGGAAACCCAAACACGAACGGAATTATTCTTTATTTTCAGAACCATCCAATTACAGTTTAACAAAACCATGTGCACTGAACCAGCTTTTTAATCCCTCTCGCATGAGGAAGAAATTATCCATCCATATTAAAAAAAATGACCAAAGTAAGACCGACGATGATCATTCAGCAAGTGGATCTTTTTCCTCTGTTCCATCCTCTGTCTGAACCATACGGTGACGCCAATGGCTATAAACGTTATCGTACCTGTTTGGAGCGAATCAACTCCTTACAGCGGGATGGAACTCCTTACTGATAACCGTCGGCATCCATCGAGAAAGAAGGTGAGAATCATGAACCGAGAACCGCGACCAGCATGGGACGCCTCAGATGAAGAGATCCTGTCGATGGGCCACGAAAAGAAACAGGAATCGGCCAACTCGCTTATCTACAATCAATCTTCTTCCGATGACGAACCAAATTGGGATCTTCTTGTTGAAAGATAATGTCACCCAAATCCCTTTGGCCGGGAGGACAAATCACCTGTCCCCTCCCGGCCAATTTTTATGTATCCCGCACGACCAGACACAAAACATAATATTATTTACTATCAGAATATTATTATTTATAATAACATTAGTTATCCTGTCATATTTACAAAAATGATCTCTTCTTTTTCATGCAACCGTTCGTACTAAACTCCTACACACCCAATCTATCTATTTGTAAAGGAGGCGTCTTCATTTGAGAAAGCGTTTGCTCTCTTGGTTAGCCATTTGCTGTCTGCTCACTCTGCCTTTCTCAGCTCCACCGCCCGTTGCAGCCGAGGAACAGCCGTCTTTGTCCCACGTCTTCGAGATGGCCGCCGCAGAGTTTGAGGTGCCCGTTGAAGTGTTGTTGGCGATTGGCTATGCCGAGACAAGATGGATGGATCATCAGGGCCAACCCAGCCAGCTCAACGGATACGGCATTATGCATTTGGCCGAAAACCCCACCAATGACTCATTGGTACAAGCCAGCCGATTGCTAGGCATAGATAAACAAGTGCTGACCCGGGACATCCAGGCTAACATCCGTGGCGCGGCAGCCGTGTTGCGGCAAATCGCCAAAGAACAAAACCAGGGACACGTACCGAAGAAGCTGGCCGATTGGTACACAGTCGTAGCGGAATACAGCGGACTATCCAGCCACCAAACCAAAGCATGGTATGCCGATGATGTATATGCTCTGATCAACCGCGGCGTCTCCCGCGTTATCAACGGCCAAGAGGTGCGATTAAAACCCACGCCGGTCACACCCAACCGCGGGGAATACGGTGAACCTCGCGATCCGTCCGGCCAAGCCACACCCGATTATCCCGAAGCGCGCTGGGTAGCGGCATCCAGTGCCAACTATACTGCCGCCAACAGGGAATCCGACGGCAATGCCATCAACTACGTGATCATCCACACCACGCAAGGCTCTTATAATGGTACGATCAGTTGGTTTCAAAATCCCTCTGCCCAAGTAAGCGCGCATTATGTCATCCGCTCCAGTGATGGACAAGTGACCCAAATGGTGCAGAACAAAGACATCGCTTGGCATGCTGGCAACTGGGATTACAATGTCCACTCCGTAGGGATAGAGCATGAAGGGTATGTAAATGATCCAGCCTGGTACACTGATGCCATGTACCGCGCCTCTGCCAAGCTGACCCGCTGGTTGTGCGACAGGTACGGGATTCCCAAAGACCGCAGTCACATTATTGGCCATAACCAAGTTCCAGGCGCCACCCACACCGACCCCGGCCCCAATTGGGATTGGAACTATTACATGAGCTTAGTCAATCAGTCGGGCGGCGGTGCCGATTTGGTCACTGATAACGCCACTTCGAACCGCTTCACTGCCAGCGCCAATTGGGCGATAGGCACGACCAATGCCCAAAAATACGGAGCCGATTATCGCTATGCCAAGCCTGAAACGATCAGTGACGCAGCATGGTACAAAGTAAACCTCCCCACCTCTGGAAGTTATGATGTATATGCTTGGTGGCCGTCAGGCTCCATCTACAATGACCGGACACCTTATGTGATCAACACCACCAACGGTAGCCAGACCGTCCACGTTTCCCAACGCTCCAGCGGAGGTGTCTGGAACCATCTAGGAACCTTCAACTTTGCAGCGGGTGACGCCAACCGTATTGCCGTGTCGCGCTGGACGACAGGCACCGGTTATGTCATCGCTGATGCCGTCAAATTCGTGAAAAGGTAAAGGAACCACCGCTTGCCAACAACTAAGCGTAAAGCGGCCCGCCATACAGGCGGGCCGCTTGTTTTCACCTATGATTGTTGCTCTGATGTTGCCACCGGCGCACTTGGCTCTTCAACCGCTTTGGTCTCTTTTTTGAACAAAGGGGCAACATACTTTTTCATAAAAAAGCCCGCCAACAGCAAAACAACCACCCCTTTGAGGATGAACAGCAACAAGTCCGCTCCCAAGGGGATCAACAGTTGGTTAACATAATCAGGTTGGCCTATCGGCATAATAAAACACACTCCTATTGGTATGTATTCAAAGAACTGCCCCCATTCTACCACACTTTATGGGTCGTGTTGTCCATTCCCCGGGAAATGTTTCCCCACTGGTTTATCATAGAAGAAACGCAGTTCTTGGAGGGACCATTCAAAATGGTGGAACAGAACATTACGGCATGGATCTTTCAATACAACCCCAAGCTTGGCTTTGATTTGATGCAACATCTCAAGCAGCGGGACTCCCGCCCCGGCGAACCCGACACTTGGAGCGTCAATCAGCATCGTCAACGAATCAAGCAAGGAGATGAAATCTATTTCTGGAAAACGCAACCCAACGCGGGATGCTACGTGATTGGAAGGGTGATGAGCGATCCCTTCACCATTCATGAGTATGATCGATTCGGCGGAGTGAAGTGTCATGTCCGGTTTGACTATGTGCTGAACCAACCCGTTTTGCGCAAGCATTTGTCGCAAGATCCTGAATTCGCCAATCTGTCCATCCTGCGCAACCCCAAAGGAACCAACTTTCCAGTCAGCGCCGCGGAACGGAAAGCGTTTTGGGAATGGTTTCAATTCGTGGGCCTTACTCCTTGCCGATAAAAAGAATGTTATCAACCCTGCCATGACCATGATGGCAAAGCGGGGGATACGATTCTCTGTGTTTCGCGACGTTTCGCAACTTAAAAAGCCGTATACCAATAGGAATACGGCTACGTACTACTTATTTTTAAGAGTAAATGATATCCGATCCTTCAAGACTAGCATTCAGGAGATGGGGCTGTTATCACAATATAATCATACCCTACGCCTGTTTTATTAACATATGTAGTTACGCTATACATATACGTAAAGCTAGAATGAGCTTATCTCTCTCTAAAACTTACAGATTTATCATCACCGCTCAATTATAAACCGCACCAAGCATGACCGCCGGTTTACTGATCAGTGCCAGCAATCACACACTCCCCGAGCACGTCCTCTCCCCACAACAACTGCAACCGGTCACCCGCATTCACTTCACCGACGCCAGCCGGCGTGCCAGTATAAATGATATCCCCTGCTCCCAGTCCCAAATGATTTCCGCAAAAATCGACGATCGTCTGCAAATCGAACACCATATCCTGAATGTTGCCACGTTGCACCTCAACCCCATTTTTGGCAAGGGCGAAATCCGTGTCAGCACAGGTCTCTACACCCGGGAAGGGGTAAAACTTGGTGACCAGGGCTGAGTTGGGAAATCCTTTGGCCTGAAGCCACGGATGACCTTTCCGTTTTAAATCTTCTTGCAAATCACGCAACGTAAAATCGATACCAAGCGCAAAAGCGTCAATCAATTCATCAACTGATAGCCCTTTTTGATACGGTTTGCCGATTCGGATGACCAACTCCGCTTCATAGTGCACCTGCCCTTGACCCACAGGCAGTCTGATGGCCCGTCCATCGGCAAGCGCTAGCGCATGGGTCGGCTTGGAGAAGACCATCAGCGACGAGGGCACCGCATTGCCAAGCTCGGCCGCATGCAGACGGTAATTGCGACCCACGCAATAAATGTTGCGAGTCGTGTCCATTTCCTATACCCCCTCATTTGTTTCCGCGTTCTCTTTTAAAGATACCTGAAGCAGGAATCGGTGTGAACTGCTCCAACTCATCGAAACATAAAAAGGAGCCTTTTTTCATCAAAAGGCACTTTGTGCCGAAGAAGTCACGCCTGCGATGGGCCGCCCTCTAAGCGTTTGTTTTTGGCCCAATCATAATCACCATCGTAGCGGTGAAGTTGCTGATTCTCCAGCCAATAAATGGTGCCGAACAAACGGTTTAAGAAATAGCGGTCATGGGAAACGGCGAGGATGGTGCCGGGAAATTCCGCCAATGCTTCTTCAAGCACTTCCCGCGAGTCGATGTCCAAGTGATTCGTCGGCTCATCCATAACCAACAAATTGATGTCCTGATGCATCAACTGCGCCAACCGCAACCGCATCCGCTCCCCACCGCTCAAGTCGCCCACTTTGCGGAAGACAGAGTGGCCGTAAAAAAGGAACCGGGCCAACAAATGGCGGGCCTCCCCTTCTGTCACCGCGACTTCCTCTCTGAAGGCGTTGATTACCGTTTGCTCCGGATCGCCTTCATAGCCCGCCTGGGAAAGATAGCCCACTTTCACGCTGTCACCCAACCGCACCCAGCCATCGTCCGCCTGCTCCCGGCCCAGGATGATGCGCAGCAACGTGGATTTGCCTGTTCCGTTCGCTCCGACAATGGCACATCTCTCCCCGAAACGTACCAACATCCCGCACCCTGCGAACAGCAAGCGGTCACCATACAACTTGCCAATATTTTCGGCGACGATCACATCTTTGCCGCTCCGCTTGGCAAAATCAAATTGCAAACGCATTTTCCTCCGCTCCAAGACAGGCTTTTTCACCTTCTCCATCCGCTCCAGCGCTTTTTCCATGCTTTTGGCGCGCCGATGCATGCCTGCATTGGGAGGATTGGCGCGGTTGGCCCATTCTTTCAGCCGTTTAATGGTTTCTTTCATTTTTTTGATTTTCTTCTCCTGCTCTTGATACTGTTTGAATTCAGCCAGCAGGCGTTCTTCCTTCAGTTTGGTGAAACGGGAGTAATTACCGGGATATATATGAATCTCTCCATCTTCCAAATCCCATGTCTCATTAGTCACCCGATCAAGAAAGTAACGGTCATGAGAGACGAGCAACACGGCGCCTTGATATTTTTCAAGATAGTTTTCCAACCATTCCACCGACGGCAAATCCAAATGATTGGTCGGTTCATCAAGCAGCAAGCAGTCCGGCCGGGACAGTAGCAATGTAGCCAAACCAACTTTCGTCTTTTCTCCACCGCTCAACTTGTGAAATGGCAGATTCCACATCTCTTTGGGCACACCCAATCCAGTAGCTACCTGGGTAATGAGCGAGTCGATCTGGTACCCGCCTTCTTGTTCAAAGCGTTCGCGCAACACATCCCATTGGCTGAGCAAGCGTTCTAATTTTTGGGGAGAGTCCGTTTCACCCATTTGCAACGATAATTCATTCATTTTACGCTCCATGGCAGTCAGTTTGGCAAACGGTTGCCGCAACACGTCCTCCACCGTGGTCTTCTCATCCGTCTCTGGCAATTGTGCCAGATAGCCCACTTTCGCTTGCTTGCGAATGAAGACTTCTCCTTCATCTGGCCGCTCAATCCCTGCCAAACATTTCAATAGGGTGGTCTTCCCGCTCCCGTTGGCACCAACCAAGCCAATGCGAGCGCGTTCATGTATTTCACCATCTATTTGTTTTAGTACCCATGTGGCACCCAACATTTTTTTCAATTGATGACATGCGCATACGATCATCGACAAACACTCCTTTTTGGACGCAAAAAAGCCATCAGCATACACACCCGCTGATGGCTTTCTCACATCTATGTTGAGAATAGTGGGGTTCTGATGCTACGCTTGAATTGCTGGTATTTGGCTAAAAAAGGGCACACGTATCCCATTTTCAGCCAAACCATGGGTAATGGCAGTAATTTCCACCACCAACCAACCCAGCCAATTCTGCCATGCGTAGCTCATGAACCCTCACCTCCTTGTCGTTGATCAGTATTGTCGCACTATCCATTTTAATTGAAATTTCTTTCATAAGCAAGCGGCAAATCGCCCGTGTCCGCTGGAAGTTGCACGCACCCTAAGACGCAACCGCATTCTGCTCCGCTTCTAGCTGTTTGGCCGCATCAAATTCCTGTTCGCTTTTGGCCACAACGATGGTGGCGATCCCGTTTCCGATCATATTGACAAGCGCACGGGCTTCAGACATGAAGCGGTCCACACCCAACAACAACGTCAGCCCCTCCATCGGTATGACCTGCATCGCCCCCAATGTGGACGCCAACACAATGAAGCCTCCACCGGTCACTGTGGCTGCCCCCTTGGACGTCAACATGAGAATGGCGATGACTGTCAATTCTTGCGTCAGACTCAAGTCCACCCCGCTCACCTGCGCCAAAAAGACAACGGCCATGGTCAAATAAATCGAAGTGCCGTCCAGGTTAAACGAATATCCGGTGGGAAGTACTAACCCAACCACTGATCGGGAGCACCCATACGCCTCCATTTTATGCATCATCCGCGGCAAAACGGATTCCGATGAAGATGTGCCCAAAACGATCAATATTTCCTCTTTGATGAATTTCAAATACTTCCACAAACTGAATCCATATATCTTACAAATCAGATTAAGTATGACAAACACAAAGAAAATCATGGTCAGATAGACGGCCAACATCAATTTCCCCAACGGGATGAGCGAAGATAAGCCGTAATGACCAATCGTGTATGAGATCGCTCCAAGCGCCCCAAGCGGCGCCACCCGCATCACCATGTTGACGAGTTTGAAAAAAGCTTGACTGATCCGCTCGAACACGTCAATCACCAGCTGGTTTGCCTGCCCGAGGGAAGCCAAAGCGAAGCCGAACAGGACAGCGAAAAAGACGACCTGAAGAATGTCCCCTTTTGCGAACGAATCTACCACATTGGAGGGAACGATATGGATCAAGAAGTCCACCATATCCATTTTCTCGCCTTCATGAACGTATCCGTCCACTTCTTTTTTGTATTGTGAGCTGTTAAGGGGCACTCCCTCACCCGGCTCGACCACATTGGCGACCACCAGGCCGATAATCAACGCAAACGTGGTCACGATTTCAAAGTAGATTAGCGCTTTTCCTCCGACCCTTCCCACTTTCTTCATGTCGCCCATTTTGGCAATGCCGAGCACAATCGTAAAAAAGATAATCGGCGCGATCACCATCTTAACCATGTTGATAAAGATATCGCTGAGCGGCTTCAGGTAATTGGCCGTGTTTGGTGCGACGGCGCCAAGGATGATCCCGATGGTGATTGCACTTAGCACTTGAAAAGTTAAATTTGTGAATAATTTCTTCACTACTTCCGCCTCCTGTCCGATCGTGATGCTGGTGTGGGCAATGCTTCTGACTCTGCATGGAACATTCCCTCTTTTCAAAAATATTAGGGTATGTCACGCAAATCAAGTGGGTGGATAGAAACAGCGGAAAAATCTTTTCTATTTATCTCTTTATCAAACACGCACGAATCACTCTCGTCACCGATCACATCCTTCATAAAAAAGGTGCGGCTTCTCCTCTGAGTAGCCGCACCCCTGCCCGCTTCACTGTTTCCCGTCGACCGAAGCCCATTTGAGGTCATATTCGGCTCCATACGGATGGCGATGCAACCCCTTCACATATGGCTTTTGCAAAAACGAATTCGTCTCATAATACAAGGGCACAAGCGCCGCCTGTTGGCCCTCACCTGTTCCGACCAATAGTTTCTCCGCCTGAATCATCAAGGAGGTTTTCTTATTGTGCGATGCTGCCGCTTTGGCTTGTTTGATCAACCGATCATAGGCCGCATTGTTAAATTTCATGTAATTCAATCCGGAATTTGCGGTCCATATTTCCAAGAAACCGATGGGATCACTGTAGTCGGCAAACCAGCTGGACATGGTCATGTCAAATTCACCTTTCAATTCGTGATCCACTTTGGTTTTACGCGGGAGAGTGTTCAATTTGATCTCCAGCCCCAATTTAGCCTTGAGTTGCTCTTTGATTGATAACGCCACATAACTTCGTTGGTCGTTGAAGCTGAGCATCACAATCGACTCCGGGGGCCGGGTTAACCCCAGTTCCCGTAACCCCTTGTTGAAGTACGTCTGCGCCAAGCTCGGGTTGTGGCCAACGACTTCGCCACCAGCCCGTTGGCGGAATGATTGCCCCTCTACTGACAGCGCTGGCGGAATTAGCGCTCCCGCTGGTTTTGATCCGTCTTTCAACACCCTGTCTACAAGCTCATTACGATCGATGGCCAAGCTGATCGCACGCCGAATATTGGGATTTTTAAAAAACGGTTTGCTTTGGTTCATCAACAGATATTGTGAGGAGGCCAATTCCAAACTGGTGTAATCTGTCGTTTGCTTGAATGCGTAGACAAATTCGGAATCAATTTTGGTGATGTCCGCTTTTCCAGAATTATAAAAATTGATGCGCTTTGATGTATCCGCTTGCACCTGCACATCGACTTGTCCAAGCTGAACCGTGTCTTTGTCCCAATACCTCTCGTTTTTCAACAACCGTACTTGGGTAGGTGTAACCGAATCAATGATGAACGGCCCGTTATAAACCATCTTGTCGGGAGATTTGGCATATTCCTCTCCATATTTTTCAACAATGTCTTTTCGTTGCGGGAAATAGGTGGATTGCGTGGTCAAGCTCAGAAATTCATGCTCTGGTTGCTTCAAGCGCACTTCCAACGTATGGTCATCAATCGCTTTCACTTTGACTTGATTCGCGGAACCTCTTCCCTTGTTATATTCTTCTGCGCCCATAATCGGATATAAGATATATGCGTATTCCGATTTAATCCGGGGATCAAGCGCCCGTTTCCATGCATATTCGAAATCATGGGCAGTGACTGGCTCTTCATCACTCCACTCCGCGTCATCGCGCAGTTTGAAGGTGTAGGTTTTTTTGTCAGGACTCACTTCCACTGATTCTGCCATACCATTGACGAGCCGGTTGTTCGGCCCTAACCGCGTCAATCCTTCATTCACGTTATACAAAATGTTCCATGAAACGATGTCCACATACTTGGCACTGTCCAAGTTGGAGATTTGATTGCTCTCCATGATGCGCAAAATCTTGTTTTCCGGAATGGCTTCGTTTGATTCCAACCACGGAATACTACACGCGGTCAATAACAACAGAGACAACGAAACAACTGACGCGATGAACAAACTCTTTTTCCTCATGATTTCCCCCATTTTTATTAAGAGTATAATTATGCCGACGATTGAATATATTCGATTTTATTCATTTACACTAATAAAGTAAAGAGTTTGTTGCAAAAAACTGATAAATTTACAACCAAACTTTGGTCTTTTGTTAATAATAAAGGAATTGACAAATTAATTAAACAACAATAGAGGCGCTGACTTCAACATACAAAAAAAGGGATTGTCCAACGAACGGACAATCCCATCCCTTTATCTGCTTACTCAAGCAACCTGCCCACTCTTCACCGTCCGATAACGGCGAATGAGCCAATAGATCGGCAATCCAACTAGGGTAATCCCTACAACAGACAAACTGCCCACCACGTCATTCGTCAGCGCACTGACAATCACAAACAGCGCCCCGACGATTGCCACTATCGGCACAAACGGATACAAGGGCACGCGGTACGGAAGCTCAGCGTTCCCTTTGCGCTTGCGCAGGATAAATACAGCGACAAAAGCCATCAAATAAAACAGGAACGTCGCAAACACAGCAATGTCCGACAATTGGTTCGGATCAGCCAACAGCATCATGGCAATAGCCAAGACAACTTGGGACAAGATGGACATCACGGGTGTTTTCCACGTGGAGTGAACTTGTTTCAAATAACGGGAACCCGGCAATTGGCCCCGTTCTGCCATTGAAAACGGGATGCGGGGGAATGTGAGAATTTTGCCGTTGAGACAGCCGAAAATAGAAATAATAATACCGATTTGAATCAACTTCCCACCCACGTCTCCAAACAGCAACGTAGCGGCAGTGCTTGCCGCATTCTCCCCAAGCTTCACGATTTCTCCTGCTGGCAGGATGTGCAACATCGCAAGGTTGACCAACAGATAAACCAGCGTCACCGCTGAAATCCCAAAAATGATCGCCCGCGGCAACATCTTGGCGGGATTTTTCATTTCACCGGCCACTGACGCGACCATGATCCACCCGTCATAAGCGAACAAGGTAGCGACAACCGCGGCCCCAAAACTGATCTCCATCGAGGAAGACCCAGAAACGCCAAAAATGGTTGCTTCCCCTTTCCACAAGCCAAACACAATGATCATAGCGATGGGCAATAATTTAGCAATCGTTGACACCAACTGCACCTGACCACCGTATTTGGTGCCGATCATGTTCACCAACGCCAAAAAGATCACAAACCCAACACCAATCAAGGTCGACCAGCTATGATCCATGCCAAACAGGTGAACAATAAGGCTTCCTAGGTACAGCCCCAAGGCGCCAATGACAGCGGGCCCGTAAATGACGGTTTGCATCCATCCACACAAAAACCCCCAACGTTCGCCATATGTCTCTTCCAGATAGACATTCAAACCGCCGGTCTTGGGAATTTGCGCCCCAATCTCTGCAATGGTCAATCCTCCTGCCAGGGTGATCACTCCCCCGATCAGCCAAGCCAACAATCCCATCGTGGAATCGCTGGTTTGACCGAGCACAACGCCCGGCTTCATGAAGACGCCCGATCCGATCACCGTCCCTATCACGATCGACAACGCCACCATAAAGCCGATATCTTTCTTCAAATGTTGTTCTGCCATCCCATTTCGTCCTCCCCCAAAAGACATTTGTTTCATTCAGTAACACATCATCATGTATTATACCATGTTGATGCTAAAAAGAACTGATTAATTTACCATCTTAAATGCAATTATACAAAAAACAGCTAATGAACACCCAAAATATTATAAATATTAATGATTGGTTATCGATATGATAAATTTTTATGAAAATTACCTCTTCTCCTCAAGCTCAAGGAGGCAGGAAAAGAGATTGGCGCACCCGCTTTCGGACTGGCTCCCGACCTTTGCTATCAACCATTTCTTATCAATCAATATTAATACATAAAAATCATCCCTCTATTGGTTAACAAAAGGGTAATTTCGTTAATCAACAATCAATCCTCTCAAGAAAAACGCATGCCGGCCGCAATCGTGAGGCCACTGGCAGATGTATCAGCGACACAGCAAACAAATGGCTTGCCTCTTGCTACATAAAGAAGATTTATTCTATTGCCAAATGGTATAATATAACTAACAGTCCAAGCATCGCACACACCTCCATGCCCACGGCATCATCACATGCCACGCACTTCCCCGGGCTGCGGAATGATAGCATCATTACACAAGACAGCCCACCAATCTTGTTCCCTTTTGAATCTCGAGTAAGTTACTCATGATGGACGACATTCTTTTATCACACAGGAGGAGATTGCATGAATATGATCGAATGCATCGCCATGTCCCTGCGCAACCGCCCGAACCTTGATTTCACCGCATTAAAACAGGCGATTGAACAGGCCGAATGCACGTTGGAGCGCATAAGCGCGCACATCCCTGCTCCCGCTCCCCCTCTTCACTACGGCCGAAACGTCATCTACCGTTCCAAGTCTGTAGAAGCGATCGTCATCCATTTGCCTGGATACACAGAAACGCCGATCCATGATCACGGCGATTCGATTTGTTGCTTGTATGTTGTCTCCGGCTCAGTGGTGAACCGAATCTACGCCACCCCGTCGGATACCGCCCCCGAGCGGGAACAACGAAAACAAGCGGGGGAATTCCTTTATTGCGATTATGGACAAATCCACTCCTTGTACAATCCAGGACCCCAACGCCTCATCACTTTCCACCTCTATACCCCGCCATTGCGAAATGCAACATTCTACCCTCCCTTTTCCAAGCAGGTCTTGCAACCGCCCCAAGCCTCAAGCACGCCTGTTAAGCAAATCAAGCTGACGAGATCCGCCTCCCACAAACAAAAAACCCACCCAAAGGGCGGGAAATAGCCTAACGATATACGTTAATATAAGAAATTTGGTCATTCCAGCCATCACCAACATATCTAATATCAAGTCCAGGCCCAAACGTTTTGCAAGGTTCGCCCCCATTTTTGTGAAAACAAACCCGTGTTCCCGAACTTTTTCTGGCTGTTTTGAGTGATGAAACTTCATCATTGTAAGAGCTGTTGTTGAAGTTCGTATAATATCCCACTGGTGTCGTGTATTTCCAACCACGGAAGCCGGAATGTTGGAACGATTCGGTCGCATAATCAGAAGCTTGTGCCTTTATCCCCTCTTGCTGGACGGCCCATTTTTGTTTGAACTTCTTTTCGGCGATTTCATACGCCGCTCTGGTTTTGTAATTGTACGTCTTTCCATCGGTATCCACAATCTGATATTGGACATGGCTCAAATCATATTCCAGCGGAACCACCGTTCTGGCTTCAACAGGACTAACTGACACGCTCCCCAAGGTAACAGCCAACACAAACACGATCGCCAGAATCATGGATTTCCATTTCTTTTTCATCACATTCACACTCCCCTTGCAATTCATTGCTTCATGTTCGTTTCTCCATTTCCCCCCTTTCCCGCATAATAATATTTATCACTTGCGAAATTGTGTTATGACGCCTTTTTTCAAACCTCGACAAAAAAATCTCCAATAAAAAACGGCCCATGCCACCCGTTGCGTTTGGATGGCATGGGCTGAATACCTGTGAGGTTGGATCAGTAAACCCCCGTGGGGACAGGGGTGAAAAACTTCTTAACCATTCTTTTGCTGAGATAGGGCATTTACTATGCGTGATCTCTCCAATAACCATGAAGCATGGGTAACCTTGCTGTTAACCAGGTTTACATCGACAGCCTGATAAAACGCATTGCCGGTGTCGGCAATTTCCCATACGCCCAAAATCACATGGTACCCACTGCGGTCGGTCGGCACGTTGCATTGGTGGGTTACGGTGTTTGGCGGTCGTTTCCCCCCGTCATAGACATAACAAAACAATTCCAGATCGGCCCGAGCAATCGGCTTGTCCGGATTCCATCCCTTCTTGGTGATGTAATACTTCCACTCTCTCGTGCTATGCGGCGCAGTCAGATACCAGGTAAACGAATTGCTCCCCCCGCGCAGAGTCACTTTGGCCCAACGAGTCGACGTTTGCTCGTACAACTCCGGATAACGTCCGCCCCCTGTAATCTGTCCGTCAGGCGGACCTGATTGTGGAAATGATCCTACCCCTTCCACGCTTTGCGGTTCCCACTGAATTTGACCGCAATTCGTGTTTTGCTTTTGTTGGCACAGATAAGTACGGCTGGCGGGAGACTGGATATAACCATGGGCAAAAGCGCCTTCGGCAAACGCCGCCACGCTCAACCCACAACCCATGACCAACAGACCTAACCGCAACGCAATTTTTTTCCAAGCACGCATCATCTCAACCTCCTCATTCAATATTAATAGAATATTCTATATATTTATAATGTATCTTATATTGGTAGGATTGTCTATACCAATTCTGTGGTGTCAATTGCTCGTAAGAGAAAAGGCGTCAACCGATGTCACACACATGGCTAGTGGCAGGTTGACGCCTTCGATGTGAGCTCATTTTTTCGGAGCACTCAGGCATCCGCGCTGTGCCTCAACCTCAAAGCAGGAACGGATGTAGACAGCTATCCAGTAACGGCATTCTCTCTCAGCATTCCCCTTGCCGCCGTTCCAACCAATGTTCATCATCGTCTATTGAATAGGTCTCCACCAACGCATCCCATTTCGCCATTGCTTCTTTCCAGGACGCCTCGTCCATCTGCCAGTCAATGGCTTGCATTACCTCCGCCAACGCTTGAAATGGAAACTCATCAGTGCACACATGCCGCATCGAATACACATCAAAAGGCGAATCGCATGCGTGATACCATCCATGAACCGGATCTTGCGTCCATTCAAAATGCGGTTTGAACCAAACCATCCGATCGAATTGTTCGATTTCCTCCTCAGAAAACAGCCCCAATGAACGCCATGCTGCTTTCACTTTGCGGGCAATCGCCTTGGCATCCTCATGTCGCGTCACCACCGCGAACCGAAGCATTAGCAAAAATGGCACAACAAACTGCTCGGGATGCCGCAGGGTGAGAAAGAGGTACAGCTTTTCAAACTCTTCCCATCTGAGTGCATGCGGATGCCATCTACCCAAGTCATCCCATCCCAATTCAAAAGAATTGGCTAAAGAGGGGTGAAACAGGTGGAGTGAGGACATGTCAATGTCGTCTCCGATCCATACCATCAATCCCGCATCCTCTGTGATAGGAAAACGAATGGGATCGACCAGCTCGGGATAAATGCTATTGTCATCATCATATAACCCGTACGCATTGAAATGGACATACTCCCACCAGAACCTGCGGTCCTTAAACACAGAGTTCCACAGATCAAACTCATCGACGATATCGATATTCAGTCCGTACCGGCGTACGATTGCATTCATCATACTATGCTTGATCAACGTGTTTTCGATCTTTTTATTCTCATCCCGGCATAGCAATTCTCGAACCGCCGCTCCCACTTCTTCTTTGCACCGGACGATGAGCGTGTGAGTATATGTCATGAATTCAACCAAAACCAAACATCGGGCGTCAGTTTGACTCCGCATGAGATAGATGGAAGATTTCTGTCTGCCTTTAGCCTCTATATAAGCTTGTTTGTCAAATGGTATATCCACCAATGGCGCTAAATGCTCCAGTATCTCTTCGCCTTCATTGTTGTAAAAGCTAACTTGAAATTGCACAATCCCAGTGTATTTTTCTAACAGTTGTTGTTCGGTCATGGTGTTCTCCTTCGTTTACGTAAGTCTTCTATATTTTTTAATCGTCTCACGTTACCTCACAAGGATCAATCCCTAGACCGTGTCTATTCTTGCTCATCCTCTACATGGCGATTTCGTTTTATCGTATTTATTTTTATGCTTTTTTAATTGTCCTCCTTTTGTGTCATCATGCCAACATGCATGTTTATCCAGCCGAAAACAGCTCATATTTCTCTGGATTACCCATCCTTCACATGACCATTTTCTCACTCACCCGATCTTTGTAACCTGTAGCCGATTTGTCGAATTTTATCATAGACTTAAGACATGGGTTCGCCAAACAATTATAATGAACGGTGGAGAATGATATGCAAAGTGAGGGTGAATGGATGCGCACAGAAAAAATTCTTTTAATAGATGATGAAGTTGGCATTCTTAATATGTTGGAAAAAATCTTGCTGAAAGAAGGGTTTCACTCGATCGTGAAAGCCACGTCAAGCAAAGAAGCCTTACAAGCCGTGGAGACGACCCCATTTGACATCATCGTGCTAGATGTGATGCTACCTGATTCCGACGGCTTTGACTTGTGTCGAAAATTACGCAATGTGACCGAAGCACCGATTCTGTTTCTGTCGGCGCGCTCCAGCGATTTAGATAAGTTGACCGGCTTGGGGATCGGTGGCGACGACTATATCACCAAACCCTTCAATCCTTTGGAAGTAGTCGCCCGCATCAACGCCCATCTGCGCCGAAACAGCATCCTCAAAAAATCGATGCAAGCCAAGCCGACCAAATGGGATTTCGGTTCTTTTTCAGTCAATAAAGAGACGGGACAGTTGTTTGTTAATGGTAAAGAAGTCCGTTGCACAGCGAAAGAATATGACCTGATGATCTTTCTGTGCGAACATCCCAATCAGATTTTCACAACCAGCCAGTTGTATGAGCAAGTATGGGACTCCATGTTGATGGGGGACGAAAAAACGGTGGCCGTCCACGTATCCAAATTGCGTAAAAAAATTGAACCCGACCCCAAAAATCCCCGATTCATCGTGAACTTACGAGGCATCGGTTATAAATTTGTTCCCCCCAAGGCAGGTGAACGTCCATGAAAATGAGCTTTCGCATCGCTCTGCACTTCGTCTTAAGTTTGCTCTTGATGTTGTTCCTGTTGGGATTGTCAATGATGTTCATCGAAGAAATCGTCCCGGAATCCAATAAGAACTTCAACCAAGCGCCCCTGTTCGGCATTATCGTGTTTGTGGTGTTCGCGATCAGTTATGGTTGGTACCTGGGACGGCCTCTCCGCCACCTGATCAGCTGGATCCGTCAGTTGGCGGAAGGGGACTACTCAGTTCCTGACAAAATTCAGCGCAGTTATCAACCCCATAACCATCAGATGAAAAAACCTTACCAACTCTATCAGGATGTGTTGCTCAATGTGTGGACGCTAACAAACACCCTGCAAGAAAATGAATTGAAAAAACAACAATTAGATGAGTTAAAAAAAGAATGGATCGCTGGCATCTCCCATGATTTAAAAACGCCGCTCACCTACATCAACGGTTATTCGACCATGTTACTGTCGCCGCATTACCAATGGACAGAAGAGGAAAAAGAGCAATTCTTGAAAGAAATCCACGCCAAATCAATCCATTTGCAAGAATTGATCCAAGATCTCAATCTGTCCTTGCAACTGGATGAAAACAAAATTCCTCTGAATTTGAAAAAGGTGGACATCATCGAGTTTGTGCGCCGGGTGGTCGCCGATGCGGCCAACGACCCCAGGGCCAAAGATGATCAGATTGAATTTTATACCTATCACGAACGCGCAGAAACGGAAATCGACGAAAAACTCTTCAAACGGGCCCTGCAAAATTTGATGATGAACGCCATCATCCACAATCCGCCGGGAACAACCATTCAAGTGTCGATCCTCGTGAGCAGCCAGGTACAGATCGTGATCCAAGATAATGGCAAAGGCATGGACAAAGAAACGGTGGATAACCTCTTCGTCAAATATTACCGAGGCACTCCCACCGACGCGCCGGCGGAAGGGACGGGCTTAGGCATGTCCATCGTCAAACAGCTGATTTCTGTGCACAAAGGAACGATTGACGTCCACAGTCAATTAAACAAAGGGACAACCGTAACCATTTCCCTTCCTCGCCATTTGGCCAGCACTTAACCCACTCAGCCAAGCAGAGTTTTACCTGCTTGGTTTTTATTTTGTCAACCTTTTGCTTTGATTTTACTTTCTTTTTACTTTCATTTCTTATGCTATAACCAATCACTTATTTGAAAGGCGAATGATACATGAATTTGACCATCAAAGATGTGAGTAAACATTACGGCAAAAAACGGGCCCTTCATCAACTGAACCTAGAGCTGGACAAAGGGGTCTGGGGATTTTTAGGTCCCAATGGTGCCGGCAAGTCAACCATGATGAAGATTTTGGCCACCATTGACCAACCCACTGAAGGCACTGTCACTTGGAACGGAGTCGACATCGTTAAGCACCCGTTGGCTCTGCGGTCAGAACTCGGCTATTTGCCACAGGACTTCGGCGTTTATCCTAATTTAAACGCCATTGAGTTTTTAGAATATATGGCCGCCATCAAAGGGTTGCCTATGAAGCAAGCGCGCAAACGCATCGATGAGTTGTTGGAGCTGTTAAACCTGACCAATGATGCCAAGCGCATGATCGGCGGTTATTCGGGCGGGATGAAGCAACGTGTCGGCATTGCGCAGGCGTTGTTGAACGACCCCCAATTGCTGATTGTGGACGAACCCACCGTAGGGCTGGACCCAACGGAAAGAATCCGGTTCAGAAACTTGCTTTCCCAGATTGGAAAAGACCGCATCATCATCTTGTCGACCCATATTGTCTCCGATGTGGAAACGATCGCTAACCAGATCATCCTGATCCGTCAGGGATCGCTGATCGCCAACGCCAAACCGGAAACGCTCTTGGAAATGCTGGCCTACAAGGTGTGGGAGTGCGTCATCCCGGCAGAAGAGCTCGATTCGCTCCAGAAAAACTTCATCGTCAGCCATGCCGTCCATCGTAGCGACGGACTATTGGTTCGCGTGGTTTCCGATGAGCCGCCGGCCCCAGACGCCGAAAATGTCCCGGCCTCGCTTGAAGATGTTTATCTCTATTACACCATGAACTAAAGAAAGGGGGGAAAGCCATGAACACTTTCACCATTATTCGCACTGAAATGTTGCGGCAAATCCGCAGTTACCCATTTATGATCACCCTCGCGCTGATCATCTTCATGGGATACGCGCTAGTGCCGACCAGCGATGCCGGGTATACGATTCTACACACCGGCGGCGTGCGCGGGATTTACAATTCCGCTTGGTTGAGCGCGATGGCCACCGTGGCCTCTGCCACACTGTTGTGGTTGTTCGGCTTTTATCTGCTGAGAAGCAACATTTCCACAGACCGGCAATTGAACATCGGCACATTGATTGTCCCTTCTCCCTATCGAAATGGACAATATCTGTTCACCAAAGCGCTTAGC
Source organism: Laceyella sediminis (assembly GCF_003003125.1). Classification (GTDB taxonomy): domain Bacteria; phylum Bacillota; class Bacilli; order Thermoactinomycetales; family Thermoactinomycetaceae; genus Laceyella; species Laceyella tengchongensis. The sequence goes on from NZ_PVTZ01000008.1 coordinate 72,795, forward strand.
AATTGGCTGCTCCTGCTGATGATGCACTTGGCACTCATCTTCGCATTCATGGTGATGCAACTGGTGCGGCGGGAGAGCGTCATCATCAATGTATGGGATTATTTCGCGCCGTTTCTGTTCGTGATCGTCCCTTCATTCGCAGTACTGGCCGCCTTGACGATCCTCTTTGACGTCATTCCTGGATTGAAGGGAGCATTGGGCAATTTTATTTACTTCTTCCTTTGGGCCGCTCTCGGCGCGTTTAGTCTGGAAAAATACACTTGGGCCGATGTGATGGGAGTGCAATTCATATTCTCTGCCATCATCGCCGATGCCAAACAGCACGTTCCGCTGGCTGACGAAAGTTTCGGCTTTGGATACAACGAAATCGGGAAGTTGCAAACCTTTGTCTGGGACGGGATCACTTGGACTCCCGACATCATCCAATCCCGCCTGACTTGGTTCATCTGGGCGATTGGGCTGTTCGCGGTAGCCCTTCTGATCTTTCGCCGCAATTCATTGCTGAATCGCCACGCTCCCGCTGAGAGCAAACCGGGGAACCCGGCGGTCAAACCCTTGCTACAACAGGAGCTCACTCCGGGAACCATGGCGCTGAGCCCATTGCAAGGAGAAAAACGGTATGAATTGATTCCCCATATTCGTGTGGAACTCAAGCTCATATCAAAAGATTTTCCACGCTGGTGGTACATTGTCACCCTGCTGTTGATCGCAGGAAGCCTGTTTCTGCCATACAACGAACTGAAAGATTGGATGGGATTGTTGCTGGTTTGGCCCATCGCGCTGTGGTCGCAAATGGCCACTCGCGAAAAGCGCTACCGTATGACAGCGCTGGTTACATCCAGCGGCCCACCTTTGCTCCAAACCCTCTCCATCTGGATCGCCGGATTGTTAGCCACCTTTGCCCTAGGAATCGGCGTCACGCTAAATACGATCATGGCTGGCGATTGGGACTTTCTGCTCTCCTGGGTGGTGGGAATGTGCTTTGTGCCAACGCTCGCCTTACTATCTGGCGTAATCAGCGGGACCAAGAAAGTATTTGAGGTTATTTACCTGCTATTGTGGTATATGGGACCGATGCAATACGAATCAGCACTTGATTTTTACGGACTGCATCTGACGTCCAAATTGACCTGGTTCTATTTCTTATGCACAGTGGTACTGCTTGCAACCGCCTTGTTCTTGAAGAAAAAACAAGCGAATGCTTAAAATCCCTTCCAATTTTCACCTCGTTGGAAGATGATGATATACATGATCCACAATTCAAACAAACCAAATACACAAAATGATTAGGAGGATGTAAACATGAGAAAAACTTCATTGATCGCAGGCTTGGTACTTTCATTGACCGTCATGTCAGGATGTTCTTTGGATTTAGATGATCCGGACTTCGACACCAACAACTCCAATTCCAACAGCAACATCAAGTTAGACGCTGGTGCCATTGATACTTCGAAAAAGGGACAAGTTCAAAAAAGTTTTCTCGCCGACAATGTTTCCGTGCTTGACATTTATTCCAAAGAGATTGGCGTACAACTCCATCACTCTGATAGCAATGAGATCAAGGTTTTGCTGACTAATGTAGACAATGATACCAAGTTAGATGCAAACGTGAGTGGTGATACCTTGCAAGTAAAAATGGGTGCCGGCCCTTCCGTATTTGGCCTTAACACCACCACCCCCACCCTTCACATCTATGTGCCGAAAAAATCTTATCAATCCATCAAACTGCATTCGCAAAACGCCAACTTTACCGCCGAGAACTTGGAAGCAGCTGAGTTAGACTTAAACACCAACGAAGGCGACTTTAAACTTAATGGATTCAAAGGTAATCAACTGACCGGAAAAACAGCACATGGCAACTTCAACTTGCAACAAATTGATGCACCGTTCTCCATCAGCTCCTCTTCCGGTGCAGTCAACGTCTCCGTAGCCAATGGCATCATTGGTAACAGCCAAATCCGTTCCAGCTTTGGTGACGTCAAAGTAAATGTAGGCACCGAAGCCGTCCATGTAAACCTCCGCTCCGATCAAGGGATCTCTTCCAGCTTTTCCGCTCCAGCGGTGAAAGATAATGAAGGAGTTTTCACCATGGAGGGCGCACTGAATGGCGGTGGTGGGTCAAGCAAGTTGACCATCAATACGGAAGGCAGAATCAAATTGGAAAAATAAAGAAGGTAAAAAACACCCAATTCCAACACCTTTGCATAAAAAAAGCGGCGATTGCCAAGGCAATCGCCGCACTACCTTATACTCGTTGTCCTTTCTGTTCCGCACGTTTCTTCAGGCAATGCGCGATGATGTTGCGCAAATGCTCCTGATAACGTTGCACCAGACCTTCCACGGTGCTGTGATGATACACCGTTTTGGGATAACGAACCGAAATCAGCAATTGACCCTCTTCAACCAACCCGTTGAAATCCAGCTTAAACGGCCATTGGTTGAGCGGACTAACCCCTTGTCCGACAGAAACGGACATCAACTCTGTTTCTCCCGCCTCTACATCCTGCACAAATTGCCCTTGATAGTTGAAGTTGATCTCCGGCTTCAGGACAAAGGAAAGCGCTTCTCTCTTGCTCGGTTCAAGCATATACCGCAACAAGCTATAGCCGATCCCTCTGTTAGGTACGGACCGAATCGTCGCTTTCACTTCTTGGATAGCTTTAGCGACATCCAACGCGGTCAGATCGAATACCACGGGATAGATGGAAGTGAACCAACCGACCGTGCGAGTCACATCCACGTGTTCAGCAATCTCTTCCCGACCGTGCCCTTCCATGTGAACGGCCACGGGCTCACCCGTCCATTCTTTGACTGTCAGTGACAACGCGGTCAACAAGATGTCATTGATCTCCGTCTGATAAGCATCATGCACCTCTGTCAACAGCGCCTTGGTTTCTTCCTTGGAGAAGGTGATCTCCGCAACGCCTACATCCCGAATCAGATATTTGCCGTCACTTTCCATATCGACAGGCAGCGGGGCCACTTCCTGTGCCACCACCTGTTGCCAATACGGCCATTCGGCTTGCATGAAGGCGTCACTGTTGGCATAGTCGCGCAACGATTCGCTCCATGTTTTAAAGGAGGTGGTTTTATCGGGTAGCCTAATCTCTTTTTCTTGCAACACCTGCTCATAAGCAGAGTATAAGTCTTCCGACAGGATGCGCCAGGAGACCGCATCAACCACCAAGTGGTGAATGATGATCAGCAGATAGTCACCGTCATGGGTGTAGAACACCCCGCACCGGACGAGTGGCCCATCGGTGAGCGACAAGCTTTCGTGCATGCGATTGGCCTCCCGCTCAATCACTGTGGCAACATCCACTTCCTCTGATTCGTCCATCAGGTTGAACTCTTCCACAGTGAAATAAGCATCTGCCTCTTGCTCATCATAACCTCGGTTGAATTGCGTCCACTGTCCATCTTGGAAGGAATAACTCATGCGCAATGCATCATGGTGTTGAACGAGCTTTCTCCATACTTTGCGCAAGGCATCCGCATCCCAGCATTCCGGACGGTGCAACACCACAGCCATGTTCCAATGTTCCGGAACGTCGGACAAACCGAAGATCCATTGTTGCACCGGTGTGACGGGTACTGGCCCTTCCACCACATGATTTTCCATGTTTTCGCCCTTGACTGACACATATGGAGCCAAAGACGCAATCGTCGGATGCTTGAGCAAATCACTGATCTGCAAGCGATATTGCTGTTGGCTGGCGCGGGCAGCAATCTGAATAGCCTTGATTGAATCCCCGCCCAAGGTGAAGAAATTGTCATGGATGCCAACACGCTCACGCTTGAGGACATCTTGCCATATTTCGGCCAGCAACTTCTCTGTGGCGGTTGTCGGAGCCACATATTCCACACCTGCATCAGCGTTCGCTTCCGGGCGAGGCAGCGCGCGCTTATCCAATTTGCCGTTTGATGTCAGCGGCAACTCATCAAGTTGGATGTAATGCGATGGAACCATGTAATCGGGCAACGACTGCTCCAAGTGACGGTGCAGGTCAGCCGCTTCTTCCTGCTCTTCGCAAACGACATACGCGCACAGGAAGGATGGGTTTTGGCCGGATTCTTCTTCCAGCGCCAGCACAACCGCTTCTTTGACGCCGGGATGTTCAAGCAACTTGCTCTCAATCTCTCCCAATTCGATGCGGTGTCCGCGAATCTTCACTTGCTGGTCAATCCGGTCGATATAATCAATGCTGCCATCCGGCAACCACCGAACCAAGTCTCCGGTGCGGTACATCCGATCTCCTTCTTTAAACGGATTGGGTACAAACCGTTCCTCAGTAAGTTTCTGATTGTTTAAGTACCCTAGAGCCACACCGTCTCCAGCGACGCAAAGTTCTCCCGGAACCCCGATTGGTTGCAATTGGTTCCGCTCGTTCAGCACATACACGGTGGTGTTGTTCAACGGTTTGCCGATCGGCACCCGGTTCGTCGTCGCTACCTCTTGCGTGATGGCGTGCGTCGTAGCAAAAACCGTGGTTTCTGTGGGGCCGTAACCATTGATCAACCGACCGTCGCCCAGATAGGCAACCGCTTTTTTCACATGGGCCAGCGATGCTTTTTCACCGCCAAAGACAATCTTCTTCATCTTGTCAAAGCAGGAGAGATCAAACTCGACCAAGGTGTTGAAGAGAGCCGTGGTCATGAAGCTGATGGTAACCTCCCGCTCCCGGATGAGTTTTGTCAGATCTTCCAGCGACATAAGCAACTCTTTTGGCACCAGAATCAACTTCGCTCCGTTTAACAAAGCGTTGTAAATGTCAAAGGTTGACCCGTCAAAAGCGTAGTTGGAGAGTTGCATCAAGGTGTCCTCTTCCCCAACTTCAATATATCCGTTATTGACAATCGTTCTGACGATGTTGCGGTGAATGGTCAGCGTTCCTTTCGGCTTACCGGTAGAACCAGACGTATAGATGATGTAAGCCAAATCATCCGCCGTGTTCACGTTGGTCAAGTTGGTATCCTCTTCATCCAAGCCCAAGGATTGGTTGATGAAAATCACGTCTCCATCATATCCTTGCGGCACACTCAAATCAGGTTGCATCAACAAGAGCCGCACATCACTGTCAGACAACATATATTGGATGCGCTCCACGGGATAGGTGGGATCAATCGGAACATACGCGCCGCCTGCCTTGAGAATGGACAGCAGGGCGATAATCTGATTGAAGGAGCGATCGGCGATAACCCCCACCCGTTGGTTGGGTTGCAAGCCGTTGGCGCGCAATACGCGAGCCCATTGGTTTGCCCGTCTGTTTACTTCCGCATACGTCATGGTGCGGTTCTCCCACTCCAAGCAGATGCGCTCAGGCGTTTGGGCCACTTGTTGTTCAAACAGTTGATGCACAGTCGCTTCGCGGGGGAATTCCGCTTGCGTTTGGTTAAAGTCGAACAAGATTTGCCGTTTCTCCTCTTCCGTGCACAGCTCTAGGTCGGCCAACCGCGCAGACGGTTGATTTACCACTTGTGCCAACAGATGAGTAAAATGGCGAACCATTCGCTCGATCGTTTCTTGTTTGAAGAGGTGGGTGCTGTATTCTACCGTCAATTCTAACTGATCTGCTTCGACAAACACCCAGTTCATATCAAACTTAGCTGCTTTCCAATCCATATCGACGGGCTCGATGCGAAGGCCGGGCAACTCCAGCTCGCCCATGTCGATGTTCTGCACGGTGAGCAGGGTATCAAACAATGGCTGACGACTGAGATCGCGCTGCACATCCAACCGTTCCAACAGCTCTTCCAAGGGATATTCCGCATGCTCGTATGCTTCTAACACCTGCTGTTTGACGGCGTCGATCAAAGACTCAACCGTTTGCTCCGGTTGCAGGCGGTTGCGGATAGCAAGGGTATTGACAAACATCCCCACTACCGATTGCAGATCCGGATGCGGCCGTCCCGCAACAGGGGAACCCACAATCAGGTCGTCCTGCCCTGAGTACTTGGACAAGAGCAACTGATAAGCGGCCATCAAAACCATGTGCAACGTGACTTGCCGCTCAAACGCGAATTGCTTCACCTGGCTGGTTAACGCAGCATCCAGTTGGAAGCCCACTTGGTTTCCATCAAAGCGCATCACGTTTGGACGCGGATAGTCGGTGGGCAATTCCAACACCGGCAGAGCACCGGAGAATTGGTTCACCCAATAAGCCTCATCTTGCTTCCACTGCTCCGTTTGCATATAGCGCTCTTGCCATACGGCGTAATCTTTGTACTGAACCTTGAGCGCTGACAACGGTTTTTGTTGGTACAAGCTCATCAAATCATGCATCAAGATATCCATCGACATGCCGTCAGAAATAATGTGATGCATGTCAAACACCAAGATGTGATGATCCTCAGCCAACGAAATCAATGTCATGCGCGCCAGCGGGGCTTGACTCAGGTCAAACGGCCGGATGCACGACTCGGCCATGCGCTTCGCTTCCTCCAGGTGGGTGGCATGTAATCGCTCAATCTGGCAAGGTACGGTCGGAGCGATCTTTTGCACCAATTCCCCATCATGGAAGTGGAACGAAGTACGGAGGGATTCGTGCCGCTGAACTAGCTGGGCGAATGCGCTCTCCAGGTGCGCGATGGACAGATTTCCTTTGATCTCCGAGATGAGCGGCATATTGTAGCCGACATGCACATTTTCAAATTGCTGAGTGACGTACAAGCGTCTTTGTGCCGAAGAAACCGGATAGTAGTCGCGTTCTTCCACGGGGCGGATCTCCTCGAAGCCCGTTTGTTCCGCTTGGCCGATCAAGTGCGCTAGATCGCGCAGGACGGGGCGAGAGAATACCTCGCGCAAGGAGATTTGCACACCCAATTCTTGATGAATTCGCGCTGTCAACAGCATCGCTTTGAGCGAGTTACCGCCCAACTTGAAGAAATGGTCCAGCGCGCCGACAGGCTCCACGTTGAGCACTTCTTCATATATCTGGGACAATCGTTTCTCTACTTCGGTTGCCGGGGCCTCGTAGGTGTCACCTGTTTGAGCGCCCTCTGGCTCCGGCAAAGCTTTTTTGTCCACTTTGCCATTGGGCGTGAGCGGGAACTGATCCAACTGAGTGAGATATGACGGGATCATATAGTCAGGCAACTCCGTCGCCAAATGCGCGCGCAAGTCTGCGTCACCCACTGTACTTTGGGCAATGACATACCCGCACAGCACCATTTCTCCGTTCATCTCCCGCGTGATCACGACCGCTTCGTTGACGGCGGGATGCTCCAGCAACTTCGCTTCAATTTCCCCGGTCTCAATCCGGAAGCCGCGCACTTTCACTTGTTCGTCGATCCGTCCGAGATACTCGATGTTGCCATCTGGCAGCCATCTTGCCAAATCGCCGGTTCGGTACATCTTCTCACCCGGTACAAACGGATTGTCGACGAATTTTTCTGCGGTGAGATCCGGACGGTTCCAGTAACCTCGTGCCAGACCGGCTCCGCTGACGCACAACTCTCCAGGCACACCGATCGGTTGGAGATGGTTGTGTTCATTGACGATATAGACTTTTTGGTTCGCAATCGGCTTTCCGATCGGCGGTTTGCTCATCTGCGGTGAAAGCTTAGCCAATGTGGCGCAAACCGTGGTTTCCGTCGGGCCGTAAGCATTGATGAAGGTAAAGTCTTTACTCCAAACTTTGATCAAATCTTGTGGACAAGCTTCTCCCGCGGTTACGACGGTGCGCAAGGCCGGCAAGTTTTCTGGCGACAATGACTTCAGCACCGTGGGCGGCAAGGTCATGGTTGTGATCTCTTGGGCTCTTAACCAACCGGCGAAGTCGTAGAAGAGTTTCTCTTTCTCCTCCATCACCACCGTTGCACCATGGAGCAAGGACGGGAAGATTTCCCATACAGACGCGTCAAAGCTGAAGGAAGCGAATTGCAGGACGCGGCTATCTTCCGTGATGTCAAGCGCATGGGCCACCAACTGCAAGTTGCAGACGGAACGGTGTTCAATCATGACCCCTTTCGGTTTTCCGGTTGAACCCGAGGTATAGATCATATAGGCGAGATCACTTGAATCGTTGCCATTATCCACCGCATCGCCATCGAGTTCGGTCCACGGGATCTCTTCAACACGGATGGTTTCTCCTGCATAAGCTTCAGGTACAGTCGGTTCACCCAATGTGAGCAACAAGGCGGCTTCGCTGTCAGACAGCATATGCTCAATCCGGTGTTGCGGGTAATGGGGATCGACCGGAAGATAAGCTGCACCGGCTTTGAGAACGCCCAGCATGCCGACGATCATTTCTAAGGAAGGAGGCATCATCAAGGCGATGATCTGGTTACGTTCGGCACCTTTGCCGCGCAACAATCTTGCCAACTGATTGGAGCGGATGTCCAATTCCCGGTAAGTGAGTTGTTCTTGGCCAAATACCACCGCCGGCTTGTCTGGGGTGCGAGCTACTTGCTCCGCCCACAGGGAGTGAATGGTTTGATCTGCCGGGAACTCCACTTCAGAGTCATTAAATGCGACCAGCAGTTGTTCCTGTTCTTCTGCTGTCACCAGTTGCAAATCGGCCAGACGGCAATCCGGGTTCTCCACGATTTGCTCCAACAGGCGGACAAAGTGGCCAGCCATGCGAGCGATCGTCGCGTGCTCGAACAAATGCGTGCTGTAGCCGATGGTCAACTGTGTGGCATCATCTTTCTCCACCGTCCAGCTCAAGTCGAATTTGATTTTATTCCATTCCCATTCATAAGGCGTCAGTGGGAGACCAGACAACCGCATGTCAGACATCTCCATGTTTTGCACGGCAAACATCGTGTCAAACAGCGGATGGCGGCTCAAGTCGCGGTGTGCGTCCAGTTGATCGACCAATTCTTCAAACGGATAATCGCCATTTTCCAGCGCTTTGAGCATGCGTTCCTTCACATCGGCCAAAAAGGCGGAAAACGTTTTTTCCGGCTGCGGCTGGGTGCGGATCGCCAAGGTGTTGACAAACATGCCCACCATTTGCTCCAAGTCGGGATGGTCGCGGCCGGCCACCGGGAAACCGACGATGATATCTTCTTGTCCTGCGTATTTGGACAGAAGCACATGATAGGTTGCCATCAACGCCATATGCAAAGTCACATTGTTCTCGATCAAGAAACGATCCAACTTTTGCATCAACGCGGTGTCAATTGGCATGGTGAAGTAATCTCCGTCGAACTGTTGCACCGGCGGACGCGGTTTGTCTGTCGGCAATTCCAGCATCGGCAGTTCCCCGCCCATCTCTTTCAGCCAATACGCTTCTTTCGCTTGCCATTGCTCTGTTTCTCTGTGCCCATTTTGCCACACCGCGAAATCTTTATAGTGAATGCGGAGCGGAGGCAAGTCAGCCCCATCATAGAAGCTGGACAGTTCTTTAAGCATCAGGTTCACAGAGACGCCGTCCGAAATAATGTGGTGCATGTCTATAACCAGGTACTGCAAATCTTCTTCCACTTCGACCAATGCCATCCGGAACAATGGCGCTTTCGCCAAATCAAACGGCTGGATCAAAGAGGAGAGGAGGGTATCCAGTTCTGATTCATCGGTGATTTTCTGCTGAGTCACGGCAAAGTCCACGTGTGGATGAATCCATTGCACCAATTCTCCGTTCACAAAACCAAACGATGTGCGCAAGGACTCATGGCGGGCGATCAACCGGGTGCCAGCTTCTGTCAAGCGAGCCGGATCAAGCTGCCCTTCCACGCGCAACACCATCGGCATGTTGTAACTGATTCCGCCTTCTTCCAACTGTTGCGTGACATAAATTCGTTTCTGTGCCGAGGAGACAGGATAATAATCGCGCTTCTCAACCGGGTTGATCTCAGCATATTTGCGGGTATCCGCCTGCTCGATCAAAGCCGCCAACTCTTTCACCGTCGGATGGCTGAAAATATCGCGCAGAGACAGGTGCACATCGCATTTCTTTTGAATTTGCGACACCAAGGCCATGGCCTTCAGCGAATGGCCGCCCAATTCAAAGAAGTGGTCAAGAACACTCACACGGTCTACATTCAAGACCTCTTGCCACATCAAGGCCAGCTCGCGCTCCAGATCCGTCTGCGGCGCCACATACTCCCGGTCGGAGCCCGCTGTACGATCTGGCTTGGGCAAAGCTTTCTTATCCACTTTGCCGTTGGCTGTCATCGGCAGGGCCGGCAGGGTCACCAAGTGCGCAGGAATCATGTAATCCGGCAAGGTCTGAGCAAGGTGCTGTCTCATGTCTGCGTATGTCCATTCGCCGTCGGTTACGACATAGGCACAAAGCGCCGTCTCCTGCTCATCCGTGTGAGCCACTACTACCGCTTCTTTCACTGCAGAATGCGCCATCAGACGGCTGGTGATTTCCCCGATCTCGATGCGGAAGCCGCGAATTTTGACTTGATCATCGATCCGCCCCAAAAATTCAATGGTACCGTCCGGCAACCACCGCACCAAATCCCCTGTCTTGTACATTTTTTGTCCCGGCTCAAACGGATTGTCCACAAACCGTTCCTGAGTCAGATCAGGGCGGTGCAGATAACCTCTAGCCAAACTTTGACCGCTCAAGCAGAGTTCCCCAGGCACACCGATCGGTTGCAACTGATGGTGTTCATTTAAGATGTACACACGATTGTTGGTGATCGGTTTTCCGATCGTGATCACATCGGCGTTTTCATCAATCCGGCCGCTGGTGGCAACAACAGCGTTTTCAGTGGGGCCGTAGTTATTGACCACTTCATACGATTGCGGAACGATGTGTTGAGCGCGATCACCACCGATCAACAAGGTTTTGAGCGTTTGATTGGGCAATTTCATGAACTGCTCAGCAAATTGAGTCGGCAAGAAGCTGATCGTGATGCCCTGCTCTTGGAAAAACGCATTTAATGCAACTACGTCGTAACGAACATCTTCTTCCACCATATACAGTGTTGCGCCCGCCACCAGCGTCGGGAAAATCTCCCACACAGAAGCGTCAAATCCGAAGCCCGCGTATTTGGCGCTGCGGTCGTCCGCCGTCAGGTTGAAGCGCTCCACATGCCACAGGCACAAGTTCATCAGTGCCCGATGCTCCACCATCACCCCTTTGGGCTGACCTGTGGACCCCGACGTGTAGATCACATAAGCCAGATCGTCCGCTTTTGTCTGAGTGCCCAGGTTGGTTGTCTCTCCTTGACGGAAAGAGGTGTCATCGATCAGCCATACATCCCCGTCCCATTCCACTTGCAATTGAACCGAACAATGCGTGAGCAATAAGTTCGTGCGGCTGTCATCGAGCATATACCGGACGCGCTCAGCCGGATAATTGGGGTCGATCGGCAAATATGCTGCGCCTGCTTTCAACACGCCCCAAATCCCCACCAGCATCTCAACCGAGGGTTGGAACATGAGAGCAACAATCTGTTCTTTGCCCACACCCTGTTGACGCAAACGGCGCGCCAATTGATTGGCCCGGTCATTCAGCTCGCGGTAAGTAACTGACTGACCTTGATGCACCACTGCGGGATGATCAGGGTTCCGTTGCGCCTGTTCTTCAAACAACGCAACAACATGCTGCTCGGTCGGATCTGCTCCTTCCGTTGCGTTGAACTCGACCAGCAATTGTTGTTTTTCTTCTTCGGTCACCAACTCCAACTCAGACAATTTCACCGTCTTATTGTCAATGATTTGTTTGAGCAAATGGAAATAATGGCCAACCATGCGTTTAATCGTTTCCGGCTTAAACAGATGGGTTGCGTATTCGACGGAAAGGCTCCAATCGGTTTCGTCAAATGTCCAGCTCATATCGAATTTAGCGGTATTCCAATCCGTCTCATACGCCTCGAACCGGAGGGTGTCATCTTGGCTTTGAGCCGCTTCAAAGCTTTGGATCGTGAAGGTCGTGTCAAAGATCGGATGACGGCTCAAATCTCGTTGCTCTTGCAATTTTTCAACCAATTCTTCAAATGGATAATCACCGTGTTCAAAGGCAGTCAGCACCCGCTTTTTTACATCAGCTGCAAACTCGGTGAAGGATTGGTCTTGTTTTGGAAAATTGCGCAGGGCCAACATGTTGACAAACATCCCGACAACTGATTCCAGATCGGCATGAGAACGGCCCGTGATCGGAGCGCCCACCACGATATCTTCTTGGCCTGTGTACTTTGCCAGCAACACATTGTAGACTGACAGCAACACGATATACAGTGTGCTTTTTTCTTCAGCCACGAAGGACTGCAATTTTTCCTTGAGGTCCGGATCGGCCGCAAAGGTGAGCAGCTTTCCGGTCAGCTGTTGTACCGCAGGCCGCGGGAAGTCCGTCTTCAACTCCAAGGTCGGCACGGAATCCTGGAATTCTTGCAACCAGAACGCTTCTTGCTTGTTCCACTCTTCTGATTGCAGGAGCGACTGTTGCCACACTGCATAATCTTTGTATTGGATCTTTTGCACCGGCAATGTTTTGTCATGGTACAAGTGAACCAGTTCGCGATAGAGAATTTCAGTAGAGACGCCATCGGAAATGATGTGGTGCATATCCATCAACATGATGTGGCGCTCTTCCTCGACCTGAATCACCGCGATGCGGCACAATGGCGCCTGGCTCAGATCAAATGGGCGAATGCGCGCATCAATCAACGCTTGCACTTCTGATTCATCTTCCGCCGTCACCCAATCCACTTGCAACGTGACATCCGAATGGATTTTTTGCATCAATTCGCCATCCCGCATGTGGAAAGAGGTGCGGAACGATTCGTGGCGTGCGGCCAATTGTCTTACCGCGTGTTCCAATTTCTCCCGATTGAGCTTCCCGGTGAGTTCCAAGGTCATCGGAATGTTGTACCCAATGCCGCCTTCTTCCAGTTGCTCTACCACATACAAGCGCTTTTGCGCCGAAGACACGGGGTAATACTCCATCTCATCCGCTTTCTCAATCGCCGCAAACGAGGTGCTTTTCGCTTTTTTGATATAAGCGGCCAACTCTTTGACCGTATCTCGGGCAAACACTTCCCGCAACGGAACATCCGCGTCCAACTCTTTCAGGATGCGCGAAGTCAGCATCATGGCTTTGATCGAATGGCCGCCCAACTCGAAGAAATGATCTTCGATACCAACTCGCTCCACACCCAAGACTTCTTGATAAATGCCAACCAACGCTTCTTCAATTCGGTTGGTCGGAGGAACATAATTGGCCGTAGACACTTTCTCCGGCACCGGCAACGCCTTGCGGTTCACCTTGCCGTTTGACGTGAGCGGGAATTTGTCCAACTCTACGAAATATGAAGGCACCATGTACTCCGGCAACGTCACTCCCAGATGTTGACGTAGCTCAGCCGCCGTCCACGCCTGACTCGCCACGACATACGCAGCGAGATAAGCGGCACCTGATTCGTCGGTCCGCGCCATCACCACGCACTCGGTGATCGCTGGATGTTCCAGTAGCTTCGTCTCAATCTCTCCCAGCTCGATCCGATGTCCTCTGATTTTCACTTGATGGTCGATCCGACCCAAGTATTCCAACGTGCCGTCAGACAGCCAACGCGCCAAGTCCCCCGATTTGTACATCCGCGCCCCTGGGTTAAACGGGTCCTCGATGAAACGCTCCGCTGTCAACTCCGGCCGGTTCAGGTACCCCCGCGTCACACCTGCCCCGCTGACATACATCTCTCCTGCAACCCCGATGGGCACCGGATTCATCTGTTCATCCAACACATACACTTTCAATGTCGGGATTGGCACCCCAATGTTGCTCACATTGGACTCGATTTCCCGTTCCGTGATCTCTTTATAAGTCACGTGCACGGTCGTTTCCGTGATTCCGTACATGTTGATCAATTTCGTTTGCGGATACCGCTCTCGCCACGGTTTCAACATGCTCGGTGCCAAGGCTTCCCCGCCGAAGATCACCATTCGCACCGACATTTCGTCCGATTTCGGCCCCATCATCTCCACATTGGACAATTGGTAGAACGCGGTTGGCGTTTGGTTCAAGACGGTTACCCGCTCCCGCTTCAGGAGATCCAAAAACGCTTTGGTGTCTTTGGCCACCAACGCCGGCACCACGACCAACTTTCCGCCGTACAAGAGGGCCCCGTACATCTCCCACACCGAGAAGTCGAAGCTGAAGGAGTGGAACATCGTCCACACATCGGCCTCGGAGAAATCGAACAGGTTGCGGTCGTTAAACAGCAAGCGAATCACATTGCGGTGCTCCACCATCACCCCTTTGGGATTGCCCGTCGAACCGGAGGTATAGATGATGTAGCACATATCCTGCGGCTCATTCACCGAAGCTGGCGCTTCTACTCCCTCTTGCCAAACGATCTCGTCGAAATAAACGATTTCGCCGGTGTAAGAGCCCGGCACTTCTAGCCCTTTCCGCGTCAGCAACAGGTTCGTGCCGCTGTCTGCCAGCATGTAGGTGATGCGGTCTTGCGGATACAGCGGGTCGATTGGCATGTATGCGCCGCCCGCTTTCAATATCGCCAGCATGCCGACGATCATTTCGATGGAACGTTCCACCATCAAGCCTACGACTTGATCCCGTTTTACTCCGCGCTCGCGCAGCATGACGGCCAATTGGTTGGCGCGGTCTTCCAACTCGCGGTAAGTAAGCCGTTCTTCTTCAAACACCACTGCGATGTTGTCCGGCGTCCGTGCCACTTGTTCAGCAAAACGTTGATGAATGGTTTGCGCTGTCGGATAGTTGGCGTCTGTTTGGTTGAATGCTGTCAGCACTTGTTGCTTCTCTTCTTCGGAGATCACACTGATCTCGGCTACCGGCACCTGTGGATTTGCCAATACTTGCTCGATCACATAGCGAAAGTTGCGGGTCAGATTTTGCACAAACACTGGATCGAACATCGCCCGGTTAAATGAAAATCTGACTTCAATCCGATCCTCATCATAAGGAATGACCAACACGTTAAACTGGTAGTTGGTTTGTTCATACGCCTCAGAACCGACCACTTTGAAACCCATTTTGGCCATACTCTCATCCATGGCGTCAGCATCGAAGGGATAGTTTTCAAACACGAACAGATGATCAAACAAATGGTTGTTCAACGCGCTGTTGGCTTGGATATCCGCCAAGGACAAGTAATCGTACTCTTCGGATGCGATCGTCGATTGTTTGGCCCTTTGCGCCAACTCGATGAACGAAGCACCCTCTTTGGTGCGCACGCGAACGGGAATCGTGTTGATGAACAAGCCAACAATGTTTTCGATATTGCGAATGTTTTTGTTGCG
The DNA here is from genome assembly GCF_003003125.1 of Laceyella sediminis. Lineage (GTDB taxonomy): Bacteria > Bacillota > Bacilli > Thermoactinomycetales > Thermoactinomycetaceae > Laceyella > Laceyella tengchongensis. The sequence continues at coordinate 87,973 of NZ_PVTZ01000008.1, forward strand.
GCCTGACACAACCGCCCCAAACACTACATCATCCGTGTGATTCATCCGTTGCAACAGGACACCCCAGATGCATTGGAACAGGTTGTTCAAGGTGAGGTGATGTTGTTGCGCCAATTTGGTCAAGCGTTTTACCACCGTTTGATCCAATGTGCAGACGATTTCTTCCGGCTGGAACTCATCTCCGCTCGTGTGATAGCCTTGGCGCGGAATCTCACTCATCTGCGTGTATCCTTCCAGATACGTCTTCCAGTACGCCTTCGCTTCATCATGATCTTGTTTGTCCAACCAGCGGATGTACTCACTGTAAGGGGTCGTTTTTGTCAGCACTGGCTTATTGCTCGCCAGCAGTTGCCCATAAATGTCAAACAACTCATCGAGCACGATGCCCAAGCACCAACCGTCCATCAGGATGTGATGGTGGCTGAAGATAAATTCGTAGCGGTTAGCCTCCGTTTTCACTATGGCAAACCGCACCAGCATATCCCGTGACAAGTCAAACCCTTTTTCGCGATCTTTGCGCTTATATTCGCTAAGAAATGCTTCTTTCTCTTCCGTGGGCAGTTGGCTGATGTCATGGTAATCCAATGTCGCTTTGCGTCGCCGTAAAACCACTTGCCGCGGCTTGGCTAATTTCTTGTAACTGAAAATCGTCCGGAACACTTCATATTTGTCCACAATCCACTGCACGCTCTCCGCAAACTTGTCGATATCCAGGCTACCCTCGATGGTTAGCGCCATTTGCTCGAAATAAGCGTTTCCTTCGTCGTGGATGGAATGGAACAACATGGCTTCCTGCATGGGTGAAAGGGAGTAAATATCTGCAATTTGCTTTTTATCCATCGATGCCTTACCTCCCAAATCAAAGTGATCAGTACTTGGGGAGGGGAGGGTTGCGCCACTGATTGCGCCACCCCCGTTTCCTTCCCATACAAACGTCATGTCTTACAGATCCTCCAGAAGTTCAGCAATGCTGTCCAGTTCGTCGTAAGTTAAATCATCTGAACTGAAATCACTTGGCGTGTAATTGGGCTCTTGCTGCGACAGGCAGTGATCAACCAAGTCAATCAGGTATTGCCGGTAGCGCTCGCCAAGGGCCTCCATGGTTTCCTTCCGGTGAAGGTGAGTGTGGTAAGTGAGATGAATCTCCAATTGGCCTTTCACAATCAATTCATTCACTTCCAACAGGTAACGGTTTGGCATCGAAGCCCCTACCGCTTGTCCCGTCGGCAAGTCGCTGATCACCACTTCCCCTTCCTCTTCATCGGAATCAAATTGTCCCAAATAGTTGAACAGGATGTCGGGTGACAGGGAAAAAGCTAGGTCTTGCTTGTGCTCCGGCGCCGTCAGATGTTGTAGGATACCATAGCCGACACCTTTGTTGGGGATTTTGCGCAAGTGCTCTTTCACCTGTTTGATCGACTCTGCCAAGTCGCCCCCGCTTACATCTACCACTACGGGATAAATCGAAGTAAACCAACCCACGGTGCGGGTCAAATCGATATCCTCGATGATCTCTTCACGCCCATGCCCTTCCAAATAAACCGCGAAACGTTCTTCTCCTGTCCAATCTTTGAGCGCCAAGCCCAAAGCGGCCAGCAACAGGTCGTTGATCTCGGTCCGGTATGCTTGATGGGCATCTGTCAAAAGCTGTTTGGTCACCGACTCAGGCAATCGCACGACGACTGTGTCCTGATCCCCGTACACCTGGGTTGCGTCTTGCGCACCTTCCCGTGGCAACGGCGCGACTTGTTGGCTCTCCAGCTCCTGCCAATACGGAATCTCCTTCAACAGCGCTTTGCTATTGGCATACTCACGCAACATCCGGCTCCACGCCTGGTAAGAATGGGTTTTATCCGGGAACTTGATCGGTTGATTCGTGAGCGCTTGGCGATACCCCGCCTCCAAATCCTCGACCAAGATCCGCCAAGACACCCCATCCACAATCAAGTGGTGAATGACGATCAACAGATGGTCAGCTTCTGGTGCCTTGAACAATCCCAATCGAATCAACGGACCTGCCTCGATATTTAGGCTGGCGTGCAAGCGGTCGGCTTCTCGCTCGATGCGGGCGGCCACATCCGGCTCCCCGGCCAGGTCAAACAGTTCCAGCGTAAACGCGTCCGCTTCCGGCTCGCGTCCAGTTTGCACCCATTGTCCGTCCGTTTGGGTGAACACATGGCGCAAAGCGTCGTGGTGTTCCACGATTTTGGCGAACACGGTCCGCACCATTTCCTCATCCCAACCACCGCGACGGGTCAACAGCATCGCCTGGTTGAAATGATGCGGTGCCTCCGCATGCAAAGTGAGGAAATCTCGTTGGATCGGAGTAAGCGGTACTTCGCCCGTGACCGGCCCTTGGTCGATGACCAACTGATTCCGTTCGATGAACGGCGCCAGTGCCGAAATTGTCTCATACTGGAAGATGTCTTTGATGTTCAGGCGCAGTTGGTGTTGTGCCAGACGAGCTGCGATTTGAATCGCTTTGATGGAATCTCCGCCCAATTCAAAGAAGTTGTCATGAATCCCGATCCGCCCGATCTGCAAAACTTGCTGCCACACCTCGGCCAGCAGGGCTTCCACTTCATTGGTGGGCGCCGCATATTCCGCTCCGCTCACGACGTATTCGGTCGGTTCGGGTAGCGCTTTGCGATCCAGCTTACCATTGGCGTTGAGCGGCAGTTCGGGCAGTTCCACAAAGTAGGCCGGAATCATATAGTCAGGCAACCCTTGGCCCATATGCTTGCGCAATTCGGCCACATCCCAGTCCGCCTCGCTAACCAGGTAGGCGCACAGGTAAGCTTGTCCTTGCGCATCGTGGCGGGCGATCACCGCACCATCTTTCACAGCGGGGTGCTTCATCAATTGACCGGTCACTTCATCCAACTCAATGCGGTAACCCCGGATCTTCACTTGATGGTCCATGCGGCCCAAATACTCGATGTTCCCATCGGACATCCACCGCGCCAAATCTCCCGTCTTGTACATCAACTCTCCGGGGAGATAGGGGTTGGGAACAAATTTCTCCCGGGTCAGGTCTTCCCGGTTGAGGTATCCGCGGGCCAGACAGGTTCCGGACAGACAGAGCTCACCTGGCACACCGATTGGTTGCAGTCGGTTGCGCTCATCCAGCACCAGCAATTGGACATTGGCGATGGGTTTACCAATCGGTATCACATCTGGATCATGGTCTGTCGGGCAATCATAGTACGAGACGTCTACCGTCGCTTCGGTCGGCCCGTACAGATTGTACAACCGGGTTCCATTCACACGATACATCGTGTCCCGGAAACGGGCAGCATGGTTGGGCAACAGCGCTTCCCCACTGGTAAACACCCGCCGCAAGCTGGACAAGCGAGGCAAGTTGGATTCATGAAGGTGTTCCAAGAACAGATGGAACATGGACGGCACAAAGTGCATGGTGGTGATGCCGTAACGCTCTATCGTGTTGATCATAAGCTCCGGCGCTTTCTCACCGCCCGGCTCCAACAGGTGCACGCGAGCACCGACGAAGAACCACAAGAACAACTCCCACACCGACACGTCAAACACGATCGGCGTTTTTTGCAAGATGACATCTTCCGGGCCAAACTCATATTGGCGCGCCATCCATTCGATCCGGTTATACGCCGTGTAATGCTCGATCATGACCCCTTTGGGCTTCCCAGTAGACCCCGAGGTGTAAATCACATATGCCAAATCTCTCACTGTAGCAGTGGCTGGCAAATTGTCGGCTTCCCCTTGCTCCAACGCGATTTCGTCCAGATAGAGTACTTCTGCGTCGAAAGAACCAGCCAAGCCGCGGAACTTGCTCAGTGACAAAATCAAGCGCGCTTCACTGTTGTCGAGCATGTAGGCGATCCGTTCTTCTGGGAATTCAGGCGAAATCGGCATATACGCCGCACCGGCTTTGAGAATCCCCAAGATGCCGATCATCATTTCCAGTGAACGCTCTGCCAGCAATCCGACAATTTGGTTGGGACCAACGCCTTTGGCGCGCAGCATCCGAGCCAAGTGGTTTGCACGGGCGTTCACTTCGGCGTACGTCCATTTCCCGTCGCCAAACTCAATCGCAATCCGGTCGGGTGTCCGTGCCACTTGTTCCTCAAACAAGGTTGGCAACGGTTTGGCCGGCGGATATTCCACCCGCGTGTTATTAAACACGTGCAAGATCTGTTGCGTTTCCGCCTCGGTGATCAACGCCATGTCATCCAGCGTGCTATCCGGACGGCTAACCACTTGTTGCAAAAGGTGGATGAAGTGAGAAACCATCCGTTCCGCTGTTTCCTTTTTAAACAGGCTGGTGGCGTAAGACAGGGCGAATCGCAAGCGGTCATCGTCCTCATAAACCGTCCAAGTCAAGTCGAATTGCGCGGCTACTTTCTCCTGCAAAGCATAATGACTCAGTTTCAGTCCGGGGACTTCCGCCGACAGGGCGTCATCTCCCTCATAGTTGAACATGGTGTCAAACAGCGGGTTGCGGCTCATGTCCCGACGCAACTGCAACTTGTCGATCAGATCTTCCAGCGGATAATCTGCATGGTCAAAGCATTGGAGCGTCCGCTCTTTCACCGCTTGCAAGAATTGGGTGAAGCTTTGTTGCGGCTGTGGATGGTTACGCAAGACCAATGTATTGACAAACAGCCCGAAGATGGATTGCACATCCGGATGGTTCCGGCCGGCAATGGCGCTACCGACGACAATGTCATCCTGTCCGCTGTACTTGGACAACAACACGTTGTATGCCGCCAACAACGTCATATACATGGTTGCGCCGTTTTCCATGGCTACGCGTTTCAGCCCCGCGGTCAAATCTTCATCCAACTCAAAGCGGATCAGATCCCCGTCAAATTGCTTCACCGGCGGCCGAACAAAGTCCGTCGGCAAGGACAGGGTTGGCAATTCCCCTTTAAACGCGTCCAACCAAAACGCTTCTTGCTTTTGGTATGTTTCCGACGCGGCAAAAGATTTTTGCCATACAGCGTAATCCTTGTACTGAAATTTGAGCTCAGGCAGCGATTTGCCTTGAAGCAATTGCGCCAACTCATCAAACAGGATGCCTACAGACAAACCATCGGTGATGATATGGTGCATATCGACGATAAACAGGTGCTTGGTTTCAGTGAGGCGAGCCAGTGCCACTCTGGCCAGAGGCGCCTGATGCAACTCAAACGGCTGCACAAACTCGCCGATGAAGGCATCTACCTTCGCTTCCTCCACTTCCATCAGTTCGATATCGCAAGTGACGGATGGGTGGATTTGTTGCACCAATTCCCCATCGGACAAGTGGAAAGAGGTGCGCAATGGCTCATGCCGCTCCACAAGTTGATTCCACGCCGCACGCAAGCGCTCGGGGTCCAGCTCTCCTTCGATCATGAGGGTGGCGGTCAAGTTGTAACCCGTGCCAGCATTGCCCAAACTGTCAATGGCAAACATTCTTCTTTGGCTTGAGGTAACCGGATAAGCTTCCCGCTCTCCTGCCGGCACAATCGCCTCATAAGTGCCCTTGTCCGCATCACGCAAGTATTGAGCCAACTCTTTCAGCGTGGTGCTGGTGAAGATTACATTGAGCGGAATCTCAATGTTCAACACCTTGTGCACTTGCGACACCAAACTCATCGCCAGCAGCGAGTGTCCTCCCAGCTCGAAGAAGTTGTCATTCATCCCGACGCGTTCCAGCCCCATCAGTTGTTGGCAGATTTCCGCCAATTTGTGTTCCAATTCATCAGCAGGTGGGACATACTCGCGCTGGGTTTTGGATTGCGAATCGGGTTTCGGCAAAGCTTTTCGGTCCACTTTGCCATTGGCGTTGAGCGGCAGGGCGTCCATCTCTACAAACTGGGTCGGAACCATATAATTGGGTAACTGTGCCGCCAATTGTTCCCGAACCTGCGCCACTGTCATCCCTTCCGCCAAGACCGTATACGCGCACAGGTACGCATATCCCTGATGGTCAAGATAAGGCACGACCGTTGCTTCCCGCACACCGTCCAATTGCAGGAGGCGCTCAACCACTTCTCCCAATTCCACGCGATGTCCACGAATCTTCACTTGATCGTCGATCCGGCCAAGGTACTCGATTTCTCCATTGGGCAACCAACGAGCCAAATCGCCGGTCTTATACATTTTCTCCTCAGGGTTAAACGGATTGGGCACAAACTTCTCAGCCGTCAGATCTTCTCGACCCCAGTAACCTCGTGCCAAACCAACCCCACCGACGCACAACTCTCCTGGTACGCCAATCGGTTGCAGTTGGTTGTGCCGGTTTAGGATGTATACCTTTTTGTTGGGGAATGGCGTGCCAATCGTCGGTTTGTCGTCTTCCGCGCGACAATATCCCAACGTAGCGTCCACCGTCACTTCCGTCGGTCCGTAGGCATTGATGAAGGTTCGACCTTGGCCCCAGCGTTTCACCAGATCGCTGGTAACAGCTTCCCCACCTGTCAAAATCGTCCGCAAATCCGGCAATTCCGCATATGGGAACGTTTGTAACGCCGATGGCGACAGTCCCAAGAAGTTGATTTTCTCCTCTTTCAGCCACTGTACAAACCGGTCGGGTACCAGCTGCTCTTTACGAACCAGATAAAGTGTCGCTCCGGTCAGCAAGGCTGGGAAAATCTCAGATACGGAAGCGTCAAAACTGATGGAAGCGAATTGCAACACCCGGCTTCCCTCAGTGATTTGATACAGGTCAGCCATCGCACTGAGATTGCACACCCCGAGATGCTCAATCATGACGCCTTTGGGTTTGCCAGTGGAACCGGAGGTGTAGATCATATAAGCCAAATCCGTCGGCTGGTTGATCTGCTCCAACTCCGAAGCATCCCTCTCGTACCAGCTGGGCTCATCCAATCGGATCACTTCGCCCGCAAATTCAGCCGGAACCTGAATGTGGCTGTGGGTTAACAACAACCGGGCTTGGCTGTCTTGCAACATAAAGGCGATCCGTTCTTGCGGATAATCGGGATCGATCGGGACATAAGCCCCGCCCGCCTTTAACACCGCCAAAAGGCCGACGATCATGTCAGGTGTGCGTTCTGTCATCATCCCCACAAATTGGTCGCGTGTAACCCCCTTGTCACGTAGCGCTCTTGCCAATTGATTGGATCTCTGATGCAGCTCACGGTAAGTCAAGCTGACATCTTCAAAGACAACCGCCGGGTGATCTGGGGTCCGAGCCACCTGTTCCGCAAACAGCTCATGCAACGTTTTGTCCTGCGGATAAGGGCGTTCCGTGCGGTTGAACGCGGTCAAAAGTTGCGTCCGCTCCGCCTCAGATACGATTTCAATCTCCGCCAACTTCATCTCAGGAGCCGTAACCACCTGTTCCATGACCGTTTGCAAATGGGTGAACAGCTGTTCGATCTTGTCTTGCGAATACAATGCTTGGTCATATTGCACTTTTAGATGCAGTTGCTCACCGGGATAGATGGTCACGCTTAATTCAAAGTTCTCCTGCTCAAACACATCCAACCCCGTAATGGTAAACCCGAGCTCGTCCGCCCGCTTGCTAAACAGGTCTTGATCCAATGGATAGTTCTCAAACACCAAGATGTGGTTAAACAACGCTCCAGACAAATCGGTACCAGCTTGGATTTCCGCCAATGATTTATAACCGTACCGTTCAGACGTCAACGCATTTTCCTGCATCTTAGCCAGCAGGTCAGTAAAAGAGGTGTCTCTCTGCCCTTGCACCCGTACCGGGATGGTGTTGATGAACAAGCCGACCATTTTTTCCACATCGGGGATCTCTGTCGGCCGTCCAGAGATAACCGCTCCGAACACGACATCATCGGTATCGTTGTAGCGTTGCAACAACACGCCCCAGATTGCTTGGAACATCGTGTTCAACGTAACGCGTTGCCGTGCCGCCGTACGTGTAAGCCGCTCTGTTAGCTCCTTGTCCAAACGGAAGTCCAGCTCGGCTTTGGGCTCGCTTCCTCGACGCCCGTCCAGCGTATCTTGCGGTATCGAGACAGCTTGTTCGTATCCGTGCAGATACTCTTTCCAATAAGCGGTCGCTTGTTGGTCATCCTGACGTTCTAACCAGCGAATATATTCACTGTAGGGGGCGGCGCTTTCTGTTTGCTGCGCGTCGATGTAGAAGTTCAGCCAATCTTCCACAATTAATCCGAAGCACCAACCATCCATCAGGATGTGATGGGAACTGAACACCAATTGATAATGGCGTTCACCCGTTTGGAACAAAGCGAAACGGATCATCACATCACGTGTCAGATCAAATCCTTTCAACCGATCTTGCCGCTTGAACGCTTCCATGTGCGCGGTTTGTTCCGCCGGAGCCAGATGACGAATGTCCTCATATCTAAACGTCGCCTCTTTGTGTTTCAACACGACTTGGATCGGCTTTTTGACTTTGTCGTAGATGAACACCGTCCGGAACACATCATATTTTTGAATGAGCGAATCCAAACTTTTCTTCAACCGCTCGGGATCGAGAACGCCTTCCATGCGGAAAGTGATCTGGTCAAAATACGCCTCGCTCTCTTTGTCCTTCAAAGCGTGGAACAAGATGCCTTCTTGCATGGGCGACAGATGATACAAATCTTGAATCTCTGCCTCGGCCACGATGTTGCGTACGAGCTCCAAATCTTCCAACGGACAGGAGCCGATGCTGAAATCACTTGGCGTCCGCAGTGATTCTGGCTGCGCCAGACAATGTTCCACCAACGCATGCAAGCTTCGTTTCACTTCGTCCATCAACTGGTGGATCGTTTGCTCAGTGAACGCAGTGCGATCATAACTGCATTCCAGCGTAAGTTGCCCTTCGGCGACCCAGCCGTTGATCTCAATGGCCACATCGACTGGCGTCTCCGGACTGAACCATTCCCCGGTCGGCATCGATGATGGGTCCAACCCGCCTTGGTCAAATTGACCGAGATAGTTGAAGCTGATTTCCGGCTTGCAACTGAAAGACAAGTCGGAGGTCATTTCGGCCGGAGTCAAGTACCGCAATACCCCGTAGCCCACTCCTTTGTTAGGCACTTGGCGCAGGGTTTCTTTCACTGTCGGCACGATCCGCCCCATCTCATCTGCAGCCATGTCCAACACCACGGGATACAGGGACGTGAACCAACCCACTGTCCGGGTCAAGTCGATCTCCTTAAACAGCTCTTCGCGACCATGCCCTTCCAAATACAGAGCCACTTTGTCTTGCCCAGTCCACTTTTTCAGGGCCATGCTCAAACCGGCGATCAGCAAATCATTTGCTTCTGTGTGATAAGCCCGATGCGCTTGCGTGAGCAAAGCCGCCGTTTCCGTGTCTGACAAGTGAACGCGCACCGCGTCGCGATCCTTCATATAGATTTCCGTCGCTGGCTCGCGGTCTTTTGGCAACGCCTGTACTTGTGCCGTTTCTACCCGCTTCCAGTGTGGAATCTCCGCCATCAGTTGCGGGCTGACAGCATATTCGCGCAACTTCCGCGCCCATGCTTGGAAAGAACTTGTTTTCAGCGGCAAAGATGCGTCCGCTTGCTCATACAGAGTCGTGAAGTCTTCTAGTAAGATGCGCCAAGATACACCGTCTACCACCAGATGGTGAATCACCAGCAGCAGATAATCTCCGTCAGCAGTGTGGAACAGCCCCACTTTAACCAACGGCCCTTGCTCCAAGTCGATAGACTGTTGCAGACGGTTGGCTTCCTGTTCAATCGCCGCGCGTACGTCCGCCACACCTGTGAAGTCATACTCGCTCAGTGTGAAGCCGTCTGCTTCCAAGCCTTGATTCGTCAGCACCAAGCCATCGTCCGTAAACGCCGCAGTCATGCGCAGTGCATCATGGTGGGCCACGAGTCGAGTCAGCGTGGACTTCACTCGCTCGCTGTCCCATCCTTCCGGCTGGTGAAGCATCATCGCTTGATTGTAGTGATGCGACGCTTGGCTGTTCAGTTCAGCAAACCATTGCTGAATTGGAGTTGGTGGCACATTGCCGGTCACAACACCTTGTTCCGCCGCTGTTTCCGCCTTGCTGGTGATGCGCGGCGCCAGCTCCCGAATGGTAGGATGGCGGAACAATCCTTTCATCTCCAACTGCCACTTTTGTTGGTGCAATCGAGCTGCAATCTGGATCGCCTTGATTGAATCGCCACCCAATTCGAAGAAGTTGTCTTCGATCCCGATGCGCTCGACGCCCAGCACTTCTTCCCAAATCTGGGCGAGAAGTGTTTCCATCGGCGTTTGCGGTGCGACATACTCCGCGCTGGTCTGCACCCGTCCCTCCGGTTCAGGCAACGCTTTTTTGTCCACTTTACCGTTGGGGGTCAGCGGGATTTTGTCCATCTCCACAAAGTAAGACGGAATCATGTAATGCGGCAGGATGGCGCTTAAGTCATCACGCAAGGTTTTGACCGAACCAGGTGTTTTCCAGACGATATACGCACAGAGGTACGCACCGCTTCCTTTGTCGTTTCTGGCCAACACCACGGCTTCTTCCACCTGCTCCATTTCCAACAGCATGGTCTCGATCTCACCGATTTCAATGCGGTGCCCACGGATCTTCACCTGATCGTCGATCCGTCCCAAGTATTCGATCTCCCCTGTCGGCAACCACCGCACCAAGTCTCCGGTTTTGTACATCCGCTCGCCCGGACGGAACGGATTGGGTACAAACTTCTCCGCGGTCAAGTCGGGCCGGTTCCAATACCCGCGCGCCAACCCTTCCCCACCGATGCACAATTCGCCCGGCACACCGATCGGTTGCAATTGTCCTTCTGGGCTTAAGACATACGCTTTCTTATTGCGGATCGGCGTCCCAATCGTGATCGTTTCAGCCTCCGGAGAGCACACACCGATCGTCGCATCTACCGTCCCTTCCGTCGGGCCGTAAGCGTTCAGGAACGTGCGACCCTGTCCCCAGACTTTCACCAAATCCGGTGAGCACGCTTCTCCCCCCGTACTGATGGTAGTCAAATCGGGCAAATCCAGATACGGCAGCGTACGCAACACGGACGGCGGGATAAACGGCATCGAGGTGATGCGCTGTTCTTTCAACCATTGCACAAATCCGGTTCCATCCAACAATTGTTCTTTCTTGATCAGATAGAGCGCGCCACCATTGAGCAAGGTGTGGAAAATATCGCCCACCGCCGCGTCAAAACTGATCGAGGAGAACTGCAACACCCGACTTCCCGGGCCGATGCCGTACGTTTCAGCCATCAGTTGCAAGTTGGCCACGCCCCGGTGTTCGATCATGACTCCTTTCGGCTTCCCGGTAGAACCCGAGGTATAAATCATGTATGCCAGATGGTCAGGGGTGTTGACTATGGGAAGTGGCGTCCCTTCTTCCTCTCGCCATTCGCTCTCTTCGATGCGGATCGTCTCACCTGTAAACTCTGCTGGCACATCCACTCCCTGCTGGGTGATAAGCCACTTGGCTTGGCTGTCTTCCAGCATGTAACGAATCCGTTCCTGAGGATACTCAGGATCGATTGGGAGATAAGCTGCCCCCGCTTTCAGCACCCCCAACAGTGCGATGATCATCTCTGGAGACCGCTCCAGCAAAATGCCTACAAATTGTTCCGGTTGTACACCTTTCTTCCGCAGCGCCCGGGCCAAGCGGTTTGCTTGCTCATCCAACTCCCGGTATGTCAGCTGGATTTCGCCAAACACCAACGCCGGTTCGTCCGGTGTCCGCGCCACCTGCGCCTCAAAGAGTTCTGGCAAGGTTTGGTCATGCGGATACTCCGCTTCAGTGCGGTTAAATACTTCTAACACCTGCTGCTTCTCCTGTTCGGTGATCAGGCTGATCTCCCGCACAGAAATCTCCGGATTGGCCGTCACTTGGCGCAACACCTGCTCCACATGGCCGATCATGCGCTCCACCGTTTCCCGCTTAAACAGCGCGGTGTTGTATTCCACCTGAAACTGGAGTCGCTCTTCCTCTGTCACCACCAAGGCCAAATCAAACTGCACCTTTTTAGCCTGAATCGGATACGGGCGGAAAGTGAGCCCTGGGATTTGGATCATGGACAAGTCCATGTTTTGCAACACAAACATGGTGTCAAACAACGGGTTGCGGCTCAGATCACGTTGTAAACCCAATTTGCCGACCAGCTCATCAAACGGATAATCCTGCCGCTCATATGCTTCCAGCATCTGCGCTTGCAATCTCTTCAGGAAGCTGGTGAAACGCTCTTCACTTGGTACATGAGCTCTTAGCGGCAAGGTGTTAACAAACATCCCGAAGATCGGTTCCAGCTCGCTTTGGGTGCGGCCGGCGATCGGCGAACCGACAATAATATCATCCTGCCCCGAATACTTGGACAAGAGCACATAATAGGAAGCGAGCAAGGTGATGAACAAGGTGCTCTTCTGCTCTTTGGCCAATTGTTTAACCTGTGCTTCCACCTCTTCAGGCAGATAAAAGGTCTTCACTTCCCCATCAAACTGTTGCATCGACGGGCGCGGATAATCGGTCGGCAATTCCAGCACCGGCACTTCCCCGGCAAACTGCTCCAGCCAGTACTGCTCTTTCTCTTCGTTCGCTGCATCCCGGCTTTGCTCCCATACCGCGTAATCCTTGTATTGAATCGGTAGTTCCGGCAACGATTGTTTCTGATAGAGCGCCCCCAGTTCGCGATACAAAATGCTGTGCGAAATCCCATCTGAGATGATGTGGTGCATATCGAGCACCAACACGTGCCGCTCATCGGACAGGCTGAACACACCCGCTCTAAACAACGGTGCCTGGCTCAAATCAAACGGCTGGATCATTCCTTGCACCAGCGACTCCAACTCAGCCTCATCCGACACGGTGACGTGTTTCATCTCCACTTCCAGGCGGGGATGAATCTGTTGCACCAACTCTCCGTCCACAAACGTAAAGGAGGTGCGCAGCGCTTCATGCCGAGCGACAAAGGCGTTAAGCGCATCCGTCAGGGCCTTAACATCCAACCGACCTTCCACTTCCAACAAGATCGGTGTGTTGTACGCCGTTCCCACGTTCTCCCATTGTTGCAACGCATACAGCCGTTTTTGCGCCGCCGACACAGGATAATAATCTTGCTCACCAGCGCGTTGGATCATGGTAACATGTGATTGATTAGCTCCAGCGATATACGAAGCCATCTCTTTGATCGTCGGATAATCAAACGCATCTTGGAAAGACATTTCTACACCGAATTGATCACGAATTCGCGCAATCAACTGCATTGCTTTCAGTGAATGACCGCCCGATTCAAAGAAGTGGTCGGTGATGCCAATCCGCTTGATGCCCAAGATGTCTTCCCAAATGGCCGCCAACTTGCGTTCCGTTTCGTTGGTGGGAGCGGACAGCTCTTCTGTCGGCTCGCTGTCAAGCAATCGGGGATCAGGCAACGCCCGTTTATCCACTTTGCCATTGGCCGTCAGCGGCAAGGCGTTTAGTTCCACCAAATACGTGGGCACCATATATTCCGGCAAGGTTGTCGCCAAATGCCGGCGGATATCCGCCATCTCGCATGGCTCGTCCAAAACGACATAGCCACTTAAGAAAGAATGACCATCCTCATCCTTGCCCGCGGTTACGATCGTTTGTTGCACAGCCGGATGTTCGAGCAATTTCAGTTCAATCTCTGTCAACTCGATCCGGTGTCCCCGGATTTTCACTTGGCCGTCCATGCGGCCCAAAAATTCCAGATTGCCATCCGGCAGCCAACGAACCAAGTCCCCTGTGCGATACATCGTTTCACCCGGTGCAAACGGATCGTCTACAAACACTTGTGCCGTCTGTTCTGGACGGTTCAAATAACCAGCACCTACTCCGTCACCACTGATGCAAAGCTCTCCGGCAACACCGATCGGTTGTAGCTGATTGTGTCTGTTCAACACATAGACGCGGGAATGATTGATCGGTTTACCGATCGGAATGCCCTTTTGCGCGCTCCAAGCTTTAATCGGATACATCGTGGTGAAGACCGATGTTTCTGTTGGGCCGTAAGCATTCATCAACTGCCCATCGCCCAAAACGGCATATGCCTTCTCCACGTGTTTGAGTGATGCTTTCTCCCCGCCAAAGATAATTTTGCGAAGCCCAGCGAGTGCGTGTGGGTCCCAATCCACCAACGTGTTGAGCAAAGCGGTCGTCATAAAGCTGACAGTGATTTCTTCCTCTTTGATCAATTGGGTCAACTGCTTGAGATCCATGAGCACCTCTTCGGGTACAAGCACCAACTTGGCACCGTGCAACAGCGCGCCAAACATATCGAACACAGAAGCGTCAAAAGCAAAATTGGATAATTGCAATATCGTGTCATCTTCTGTGATCTCAATGTAACCACAGTTAATCATCGTGCGCGTCAAGTTGTAATGTCTAATCAGTACCCCTTTCGGCTTGCCCGTCGATCCCGAAGTGTAAATCACATAGGTCAAATCATCGCTGGTGTTGACATCTTCCACATTGCTGTCGTCTTCCCCGATCCAGGTATCCCTCATCAAGGGGCAAATCTCACCCTCGTAGGCAAACTCTGGCATGGCTTGCGGCTGTTTGAGCAACAGCGACATTTGGCAATCTTCGGCCATGTATCGGATGCGCTCTTCTGGATAGTCGGGGGAGAGAGGAACATAAACGGCGCCCGCTTTGATAATTCCAAGCACCCCGATGACCATTTCTGGCGAGCGCTTGGCCATCAGCCCCACTTTGTCGCCCCGCTTCACCCCGCGCGCACGCAACACCCGCGCCAGCTGGTTAGCTTGTCGGTTCAACTCATTGTAAGTGACCGTTTGGTTTTTATATTTCAATGCAATTCGCTCTGGATGTCGTTCAACTTGCTCTTCAAATAACGCTTGCACCGTTTTGTGCTTGGGATAACTCACTGGGTCTGGGTTAAAGCCCGAGAGCATGATATGTTTTTCCTCTTCGGTGCAGAGGTCGATTTCACTCACCAGCACATGCGGATTCCGGATGACTGCTTCGATGATCCGCTCCACATGCCCCGCCATGTTTTGAACAAATGTCTGGGGATAGCTCGCTGAATCATAAATGAAATCAATGCTTAATCCATCTTCAGCTTTCGTCGCCACCACTTTGAGCTTAAATGAAGCTTGCTCCGACCGTTCGGCACCGATCAGGGTCAAATCGTCTTGCACACCCCGGAGTTGCTCCGCTTCGAGATCGCAGACGAAGAAGTGATCAAACGATTCGACAGCCAATCCCGTCCAATCCGCAAGCTGAGCCAGATGCATTCCACCGTGTTCCCGCCCTTTAGCCAAGTCACGGTGCAAATCAGCCACGACGGCCGCAAAAGATGGATTGTCTCCGTGAACTCGAACTGGTGTCGCGTCAACACACAGACCGATCGTCTGACGCACATCCCGAGCCAACGGGAAACGCTCCGGTTTCATGGACAAATATGACACATCATCCGCGTTCCCATACTTTTGCAACAAAACGCCCCAGACCCCGTGCAACATGGTGGGCAATGGCACATCCAATTTGGCAGCGACCTTAGACAATCTGTCAGTTTGTTCACTGTCCAGATGCAAAGTCACAGAGGGAGACGTCAAACCGCCCTCTTCCAAATCGACAGGTATGGTGGGGAAAAACGGTTTGTGTTCATAGTCGGCAAACCGTTCGCTCCAGTATGCTTTCGCCTCTTCCAGCGACTGCTCCATCCGCTGTTCATGAAACGCGGACAGGTGCTTCGGTTCCCGGCCCAACCGTTGTTGGTGGTAGGCGCTAAACGCTTTACGGATCAACAGGTTCAACATTTTTCCGTCAATCGCTTGCAGATCATATCGGAAAATGAGCCAACTGATCCCACCGTCATCCTGAACGACAATCACCTGTAGGGAAACAGAATCAGTCGCCTCCCCCTCACCGCGCCGATGCGCTTGGATGATTGACGCTTTTTGCTCCGCCGACTGTCCGCGCAAGTCATCTTCGCTAAAGGTTAGCGGACGCCCATCGACGGAATGTTCATTATATAATGCATCAAGTAAGTATTTGAATAATTCCGCATCCACCTCGCCTTGCACTTGCATGACCAAGTCGCAATCATACACCTGATCCTTTGACAAAACCTCTTTGTTTTGCGTAAAAGGCGACACTTTTTCCACCCCTTAACTTTTTATCCTCTCTGTGGTACCTACAGCCGCGCCAATAGATGCGGCGATCAGATTGGATTCTTCTTAAAGGCATTCCAATGCATCATCATGTCTATGTAGTGGTGCATCACCTCCAACACATGATCTTCGTAACAACTGGCAGTGTCTCGCGCACATACATGGTTAGGAACAACCATCCTCCCCACCGCCAAAAAGCATCGTCAAACAGGTTGCAATCCTTCCGGTTGAGAACGTATCAATCGCTCACCCCCGATCAGAGCAAACCTGCACCATGCACATTTATATGCCTTTTACGAATAAATCCAATCTTCCGTATTCTAATTTCCTATTAAAACACTAAAAACAAATGCCGCTCTAAGTTCGATGAGCGCCCAACCATATGTACCATTCAATCTTTTCGTAGCCCCCCAAGCTCAGACTCGGCAAAGAAAAGTTGGCCTGGGATACGATCTTCCTATTTACCAATATTAAATCAGGCTGACAGTGATCATCAAAAATAGAAAACCATTTCTTTCAACATTTCCGTTCCTCATCCCACCTTTCCCATACCAAACAAAAACAATTATTCCCTAATTCCACGTTTTTGGGTATGCCTGTAAGTCCAGTGAAATAGGAAACCATCACCTCTGCTAAGCAGCTGAGACGTTATGAGCATAAATTCATGCAGTTATGTTATAAATTACATATACAATCTTTACTACATTCGATACCATTAATTTAAATATATAAATTTCCATTCGTCAACAACTTACCAGACAATTAATAAGAAATATTGTTTTTTTACATATAAATTTCTTCTCGAACTACACTTCTTTAAAAAATCTAGTCATACCAGACTCAACAGCTATTATATGCCACCATCCCATCCTTAATAAACCATAAAATTTATGAATGACCAATGTTCATTTATTAAAAAATGCAAGGGAACAACTATGAAGTGGACGCACAATTTATTAAAAAAGGAGATTTTTGTTGTTTTTTAAATTGTTATTATATATGATATTTGGTGTGAAGCGGTATTTTTTAAATAAACGGATTCTATATAGACTATGTATATTATCACTCTCATCTAGTAGATAAACATATTCCGCCACAAGCGTGTTGATCTGCCTGAAGTGGATTTTGCCTATCGCTTGACTGGGAACATGTATTGATACATCACGATGGTTTTCTACTCCTATTCAACGAAGGGATGCCCGAGGAAAAGAAACGGTGCGGACAGGACGAGATTCACCCCTCTTCTCCCACAAGGACTATTTGGCTTTTCAACACGCCCGATTCCGCTGGAAAATCTTGCGTTTCACATTTTGGCGGATTTTGGTCATGTGGCTCAACTTCTTTTGTAAAAGTGAGGTCTAAATGATGAATGAATCCTTATCGAAAGAAATGAGTGTCACACAAGAGAAACCGTCACCCACTCCTCTTTTAAAAAATCGTTCTTTTTTGATGTTGATCATTTCCATTATCTTTAGTAGCTTGGCCACTTCCACCTATCTGATGATTGAAACTTGGTATGTTTCCAAACATTTGCAAATGCCTTCGATGATTGGTTACGTGTTGATGGCAACAGCGATCCCGCGCTTGTTGCTGATGAGTGTGGGGGGCGTGGTGGCCGACCGCTTCAGACGGTCCCTTATCATGTTTTACTCTGATTTCTTTAGGTTTGTGCTATTGTTGGCCATGACATTTCTATTTCTTTCTGATCAATTGACCTTCACCATCTTGATCATTTTCGCCCTGTTGTTCGGAGTTTTGGAATCATTCTACTGGCCCGCGGCCTCCTCCATCATTCCGACCATCGTTCCCGATTCGCAATTGGGCGCGGCCAACAGCTACAACTTCACTATCCAGCAAGTCGGCGTGCTCGTCGGCCCTGTCATCGCCGGGATGTCCCTCACTTGGGGCTCATATGATTGGTCTTTTGGCCTCATCAGCGTCATGCTGTTGCTCGGGTCCGTGTTCTTGCTGGGCGTCCGCGACCAACCACTGCAATCGGAGCCTGACGAAGTATCAGAGGAAAAACAGTCGATGCTAGCAGAAATCAAGGAAGGGTTCCTTTACATAAAAGAGGATCGGTTCAAGTTTTCCATTCTGCTCACAAACGCCATTTCTGTCTTTTTCTTGGTCGGTCCCTTGTCTATCGCTATTCCCACGTTTGTGACGGAAACACTAAACGGAACCGCGATGGATTTCACCTACCTTGAAATTTCTTTGACCGCCGGGTCCTTGATCGGCGCAATCGTCATCGGCATGATCAATATCACTAAACAACGGGCCATGTGGTCCTATATCTTTATGCTCTTCTTCTGCTTCAGCATGATGGGGCTTGGTTTTGCCAAAGAACTGATTCCGGCCATTATCGCCCTGCTATTCACGGGGATCTTTTCCTCTTTTGCCAACACAACCATGGTCACCGCATTGCAATCGATCATTGACATGGACAAAATGGGTAGAGTAATGAGCTTGTTCACCATGGCTTCAACCGGATTGGTTCCTATCTCCCAGGGCTTCATCCCGATGATATTGAACAAGGGTGTCTCGCTGTCCCATTTGCTGATCGCCGGTAGTTCCATCACTTGCGTTTTTCTGATCAGTGTGTTGCTATTGGTCAAAACGATCCGTTCTCAATAATCCTTCGCTCGAAGCGATTTCGACACAACAACAAAAGGGCAAAGTTGGAAGATACACCCAACTCGCCCTTTTTTCCATTCTCATCTTTTATATCCTGCCACTTTACCCATAGCCAATTAGCCCGTTTCCCACGCTTGCTTTTCATGCGTAGGAGTCGGTTAGCCAATTAGGTATCATCAGGCATCGACAAACTTATCGTGATGGGTGGAATATAAATCAGCCAATGGGGATTCCGGTTGCAAATGTTTCTTTGCGCTGTTCACAGCGACCGGCCCTTCTGTGAAACCTCCCGTGATGAGCTTCAATTTGTTGGGATAGGTCACTGCGTCCCCGGCCGCAAAAATACCTGGAATATTCGTTTCCATCGCATTGTTCACTACAAAATGCCCGTCTTTCATCTCCAGTCCCCAATCGTTGATTCCGCCCAAATCTCCTCTGATTCCGTGATTCACGATCAATTCATCAATCTCCAGCTCGCGCGTTTCTCCTGTTTCCAAGTGTTCAATCGTCACTTTTTGAATGTGATCAGACTCCCCATGCAATGCTTTCAGAGCATATGGGGTCAACGTGACTGCCGCTTCGCTCATATGGGTGACATGCTGTTCATGGCCCCGGAATTCATCTCTGCGGTGAATAACCGTCACCTTTTTGGCGATCGGCAACAATTCATTAGCCCAATCCACCGCCGCGTTTCCGCCTCCCGAAATGAGAACGTGCTTCCCTTTAAACTTGTCCAATTCGCCCACCGAATAGTGCAAATTGCCGCTTTCATAACGTTCCGCGCCTTCTATGTCCAGTTTGATCGGTTCAAAAATGCCGTGACCCACTGTCAGGATAATGGTTCGTGTATGGTGGATGTCTCCTTGGGTGCTGGTCAATAGAAAGGTTCCGTCTTCCAACCGTTCCAGTCCGGAAATGCGCTGTCCGCAAATGATTGTCGGTGCAAAAGTTTGCGCCTGCTCCTTGAGTCGCTCGACGAGGTCAGCACCAGTGATTGCCGGGATGCCGCCGATATCTCTGATGGTTTTCTCTGGAAAAAACATGGAGACTTTGCCGCCGAGTTCCGGCCCGGATTCAATCAATTTGGTTTTCATTTCTCGCATGCCGCTGTAAAATGCGCTAAACAGCCCTACCGGCCCTCCCCCTATGATCGTGACATCGTACAGGCCATCTTTTTTCATGTGCCTCTCCTCCAGCTGAACTATTTTTTAGCCATTAAGTACATAAAATAGGGCGCACCGATGATACTTACAACAATACCAGCGGGAATGCCGATGGGATCCGTCATGGCCCTGCCGATCGTGTCAGCGGCAAGGAGCAATATCGCACCAAGCAAAGCCGCGATGGGAAGAGCTCCCTGGAGGCGAGGCCCAACCAGCGACCTAGCGATATGCGGAGCCATCAGACCGACAAAAGCGATCCCTCCGCTGACCGCCACAGATGCTGACGAAAGGGCCACCGCGATCAAAATGAGCAAGCGTCTTTCCCGCTCCACATGAACACCTAACCCGATGGACACATGCTCATGCAAATGCAATGTATTCAAAACATGGGACTTCGCCCATGCAATAGGGAGCAAAACAAGAATCCATGGTAACAACGCCAACACAAATGTCCAATCGTCTCCCCAGATCCGGCCCGCCATCCAATTGGCGAAGAAAGAGGCCTCTTCCTGTCCCAACCGGGAAGTCAACGTGATGATCCCGCCGTTTAGGGCAGCCGCCATCCCTACACCAATAAGCACCAGCCGAGTCGGGTCAACTCCCTCTCCTTTTTTATGGGCCATGGTGTAAATGAAGATAGCCGTAATAATGCCACCCAGCAACGCAAACAGCGGGAGAATATAGACATAAGTGGATGACTCTACGGTAAAGAACATCACATAGACCACCACCATGAATCCAGCTCCCGCATTAATCCCCAACACACCTGGATCTGACAGCGGATTTTTGGTGATGCTTTGTAAAATCGAACCAGAAACGGCCAGACCCATTCCTGCCAAAACCGTGATCACTATTCTCGGCAACCGAAAGCCGTATAAAATCAACTCTTCTTTTTCTGTGCCCCGCCCCAATAAGGTTCGCGCCAATTGCTCGGGAGACAGTGACACAAACCCCGTCACCACACTCACCACAATCAGTGCCAACAGAAACAATAGAGCAATGATGACTGCAAGCCGAACTCTTGCGTGCTGTTGCGCATGGATCATGTTCACTTCCTCCCTCCTCTTCGCGCGAGATAAAGAAAGAAAGGCACGCCAACCATGGAAACGATGGCTCCTACTGGAGTCTCATATGGTGCATTGACCAGTCTCGCCGCCGTATCGGCTAGCACCATCAACACACCCCCAAAGATGGCCGAACAGGGGATAATCCACCGGTAATCTGTCCCCACCAAAAAGCGGACCATATGAGGCACCATCAAACCGACAAAAGCAATGGCCCCGGCGATGGAAACGGCTGCCCCGGCCAGGATGAGCACGACACACATAAGGACAGTTTTCGTCAATAACGTGCGCTGTCCTAACCCTTTGGCTATTTCTTCACCAAAGCTTAACACCGTCAACCCTTTTGAAAACATGATGGCGATCACGATGCCGACGCCGACGACGGGCAACAGCCATCTCAGTTGAACCCAGTTTGTCCCTGACACCCCTCCGGCCGTCCAGAAAGTGAGTTCTTGGGACAGCTTGTAATAGAGTGCAATGCCTTCCGCAATCGCTGACAATAAAGCTGTAACGGCAGCCCCCGCCAATGTGATACGAAGGGGCGTTAAGCCCCCTCGTTTCAAAGAACCCAAGCCAAACACCATCGCAGCCCCGATCCCGGCACCGATAAAGGAAACGATCATGACCGATAAATAGGTGGCACTCGGGTAAAAAGCAAAGACACACGCTAGGGCCAGACTGGCACCGGCGTTTAAACCGAGCAAACCGGAGTCGGCGAGAGGATTCCTGGTCATACCCTGCATGATGGAGCCGCTGACCGCCAAGGCCGCCCCCACGGCCGCTGCTGCCAGCTCGCGAGGCAACCTGAGGCTGACAATGATTTGATCCGCCTCTCTCGTTGAATCATAGTCAAATATCGATCGCCACACAGTGAAAAAGTCAATGTCAGCCGCCCCGACCGAAATGGCAAACGCCATGCTGAGCATGAGGAGAACGATGCCAGACCCAAGGACTGTAACCCCGATGACCGGTCGGGAAAAAGCGGCGTCTCCTGCTTGCATCCGTTTGTTTTTGCTAAACATCATGGGCATGTATCCTTTATCAGACTTTGAAGTCATTTTCTTTTCGTCAGGGAGTCAACAATGAATTCCATCTCTTTTTCTAGGGAAATCGGATCATTGAAATAAAAAGATTTGGAGTCGAAGAGAATCACCTGGTTCTTCTGCACAGCAGGAATGCCTTTCCAAACATCGGTTTGCATAAACGAGTTGTCTGCCGAATCATCCCCTTGGCCAACAAAGAGGTAGTCGCCTGCGTATTGTGGAATCACCTCTTTGGAAATCGCTTTATACCCAGGCCCGAACACATCCTGTTCCAACTTTTTGGTCGGTTTCAAGCCAAGCGCCTGATAGATGACTTCTGTCCCACGACCCCAGTTTTTTCCATACACGTACATGTCTTTGCCGAACGTTTCCAACACGGTGGCGGTGGCATTTTCACCGATAGCTGCTTGAACCTTTTTGCGCTCCGCTTTTGCCTTCTCTTGCCACTGTGCGACCCACTCTCTGGCTTCCTTTTCTTTACCCACCAGCTTGCCGATCTCGATATGCTGTTGCAGATAGTCGTATTTTTCGTAAGTAAACGCGACCGTTGGAGCGATTTGAGCATATTTTTTAAGATTTTTATCGTTGGAGTAGGTAATGATCAAATCGGGATTTAACGCCAAGAGCTTCTCCACGGAATCTTCGGTGACCACTTCCACATCATCCAACTGACCTTCATAAAATTTGTTTCCTTTCGGCCATTCATTGACAGCGATTGGCTTGATGCCAAGTTTCAGCAAGTTTCCTGCATAAGTCGCAGCCAGCACAGCTACTCTCTGCGGTTTCGCAGGGACTTTAATATCCCCTTGTTCAGAACGGTACGTTCTGGTTTGTGATGTGGAATCCGTGGTCGATTGACCTGCGTTGCCCCCACACGCGGCCAGTAAGACCGCCATAACCATCATGATCATGCCGAAAAGCATTCGTTTTTTATGTATGCGCATTTTTCCCTCATCTCCAATTTGTTTTAATAATAAAAATCATTCTCGATCATTCCTCAAAAAAAAGCTGTTCCTCCAAGCTCCCTCACATCAATCAATCACTGCGACATGAGACCGATCGATCAAATCATATGTGAGGCACATCGGCTTTTTCGTCCGCGGGTCTAAGCCAACTTCAACATCGATGTTAAAAACGCGCTGAAGGATTTCGGGAGTGATGATCTCCTCCGCTGTCCCTTCTTTAACCAATTCCCCCGCTTTCATAGCCACGATGTGATCCGCGAAACGGGCCGCATGGTTGAGGTCATGGATCACCATCACAATGGTGCGCTTTTCTTTTTCGTTCAAATGTTTGAGTAGCTCCAATATCTCCAGTTGATGCGACAAGTCAAGATACGTTGTCGGTTCATCAAGTAGAATGATATCGGTTTCCTGGACTAGCGCCATAGCGATCCACGCCCGCTGTCTCTGCCCGCCCGACAGGGCATCCACCGCTCTGTCCTTAAAGTGGGAAACGCCGGTGATCTCCATAGCCCAATTAATTACTTTCCAGTCGGCTTCTTGTAGCCTGCCCATCCCCTTTTGGTATGGAAACCTTCCATAAGAAACGAGTTCGGCCACAGTAAGCCCTTCCGGGGCGTCCGGCGACTGAGGCAATATCGCCATCTTTTGCGCAATCTTTTTCGTTTTTTCCATCGTAATATCTTTGCCGTCCAGAAACACTGCTCCTGATTTTGCGGAAAGAATGCGCGCCATGGTCTTCAACACAGTCGATTTGCCACACCCATTCGGTCCGATGATCGCAGTGATTTTCCCATCTGGAATGGTTAAGTTCAAATTGTTGACGATATCTTGGCTTCCATAGGCTATTCTTAAATTCTCAGTAAAAAGCCTGGACATTTTCTCCCTCCAATCGCCCTGACTTGAAAGACAACACCTGATGTGTTGCAATCAGTCATGCGGCGAACTCTTAGCACAATCTCCGATTTTCACCCTTGTAATTGTTGATAACGATTCTCGATCTCAAATGATATTTTAGTTTGGTCTCGCCGTTGTGTCAACTGTTGCCACTAAATAAAAGCCGCTTCTTTACTTGTATTCTTATTTGCAAATAAAATGAGGCTGCCTCCCAGATAGGGCAGCCTCATTGGTACCTGCCTTCCTTATTTGATCCAGTGTTATCTAGGCCAACTTCACAGATCGCGTTGATGTGCTGAAAATGACTGCCTCATCCTCTCACCGCCAACGCGTGCGGATGCTGCCGCTCATACTCCTCTTTCCAGTCGATGTCCAAACGCCGCCATGTCAAACCAGTATCCGCCGAGCGATACAATCCCTGATTGGTCAAAGCGTAAAAAACGCCTGGCTCATCTTGATTAGCCGCAAGAATGGGAATCACCATGCCTTCCGTCGGTGGAAGCCCCTCCCTCACTTCCTGCCACGGCTGATTTCCTTCTTTACGGTAGATGGTGGATTCCGGTGTAACTTGGTGCAGATGATGAGCCTCCATCGCATGAACCGAGGCCGATACGATAATCACGTCTGGATTTCCCGGGTCCACTGCCATACCGTAAAGATAATGATGCTTAAGCCCTTCGGCCTTGCTCTCCCAAGTCAGACCGGCGTCCTTACTCTCCAGGTATTCGCGCCCCACTTCAAACAATCCGTCACCCGCCGCGGCATACAGGCGGCCCGGAGCCATTGGATGGGTCAGCAAGGTATGCGTGTCCAAAGGCCCGCGAAACTTCCGATCTTCCCATGTTTGGCCGCCGTCCAGACTGCGAATGAAAGCGCCAGCCTCGATGGAAACATAGATTTTTTCCCCCTCTTTGATATCTGGCGTGATCCAGCGGATGTGACTGGTATGGGGGCGTGGTGGGAAGCTCCAAGTGGCCGCCGATGGCAACAGGCGGACATTTTCCAGCTCCGTCCAGTTGTCCCCGCCGTCGTCAGAGCGGTACAAAGCGGTCGGTTCGGTTCCCACAAACACCACACCGTAACCGTTAGCCTGTTGAACGGGGCTGACTGCGACCGCCGTCACAATGGCCTGATTAATCCCCCGACCCATCAGCGGTTCCGTGTAGAGGCCAGGTGAACCGCAAGGCTCCCACGTCTCGCCCCCATCATCACTACGCCACAGTCCCCGACCAAAGGTGCCGCAGTACACACGCTCCGGCCGAAAAGGATCGAATGTCACACAAATCGGTTGCATTCCCTGCAACGTTTGCTTGGTTGTGATTCGTTCCCCTTGCACATCCACCACCAGTAGATCCTTTTCCATCGCCAAGTACAGCTTCGTCATGGAAACACCCACCTTTAGATTCATTTGTTTGGACTTGCAAACATGCCAGCTAATGACACCCTAAAAACAGACATGCAACCAGTTACTTCCACGAACAAACAAATAATCATACTACAATTAAATAATAACAAATATAACTTACAATTTAAAATTACCTAATAATCATTCTAAATAAATCCATCATTGATGCACACACTTTCGGTCATGCCTACAGGCTGGCAGAGATCGATTCGCCGGGGATACAACGTGCTATCATGTAAGAGGTCCCACAATCGCAGATCCTCGTATTCAGCTTTGACTCTGACCTCACACGCCCGCAACTACAATGTTTTCTAGGGTGTGTCTAGTGGGGAAGAAGCGGCGGAAAAACCTTTTCTCGAGGAGCGCCTCGCCACCGCGTGAAGCGAATGAGAAAATGGTTTTGGTTAAACTGGCCGGCACACCCGAACTCGAAGTGTACGATGATGACGATCCCTACAAGCCAGACTATTACTCAAAAATCTGGATTCCTGTAAAATAATCACAGCTTAGGCACGTGCACCGTGCCGCAAATTAAGCAGACGAAACGAATCCACTCCCCGCAACGCGGTGCCGAGTTGAAAGAAGGATGGGATACTCTCCCATCCTTTTCTGCGTAAAAAGCAAGATTTCACTTTTCAATCTCATTCTTGACAGGCGGTTAACGGATGGATATGATTATTTTAAATCAAATAATTCATATCAATTAAGTATGTTTTATGCTTTAAGCAATTTTTTGGTGCTTGATGAATAGATTGATTTAGCAGGATCATATCTCGACCAATTGACTCGACATAGTGGAGTTGCTTATCGAAAAGCATACTTATGTAGCAAGCGATACCTTATGCATAGGGCGATCGCATGACACGGCATCTTGAGATGATTTTCTTGTGTCGCAATTTTCCCAATCATACTTGCTATCGGGATGTCTGTTGGAATGAATTCGCTCTAACATATCATGATCTAATTCTGAGTAATTAGATTGATATTGTCCGTTAAAGGAGGATCTTTATGCAACGGCTTATCATTTTCGCCATCATCGGGCTTTTCGCCCAATTGGTGGACGGCTCCTTAGGGATGGCATATGGCGTCACTTCCAGTTCACTTTTACTTCTATTCGGCGTTTCTCCGGCGATTGCTTCTGCTTCTGTTCATATGGCTGAAGTCGTCACTACTGCCGCTTCAGGCGTATCTCACATCCGTTTTGGAAACGTGGATAAGCAAACCGTTTATCGCCTGATTCTCCCTGGTTCCTTGGGTGCCTTTATCGGAGCTTGTTTTTTGAGCAACTTGCCTGGGGATGTGGTTAAACCGTATATCGCCGTTTTCTTGTTTGCTTTGGGTATTTATGTACTTCTGCGGTTTTTGCTTGCTGATTCCAAGAAAATTACCCAAGCCGATACCAACCTCACACCCAGTAAAAAATTACTTGTTCCGCTCGGCTTCATCGCGGGCTTTGCTGATTCTACAGGAGGAGGTGGCTGGGGCCCACTCACAACGCCGGTCTTGCTGTCGCGCAATGAGCTTGAACCGCGCAAAGTGATTGGTTCAGTAGATGCCAGTGAATTTGCCATCGCCTCCGCCGCCACAATTGGCTTTTTTATTTCATTGGGCCCGGAGCAGTTTCATTGGCAATGGGTATTGGCATTGATGGCGGGAGGAGTAGTGGCTGCTCCTATCGCTGCTTGGTTGGTCCGCAAGATTCCGGCCGCCATTCTCGGTGTGTTGGTTGGGGGACTGATTATCATTACGAACCTCAAAACATTATTTGGCGCCTTTGATATCGGTTCCGATGCCGTACAAAATGGAGCCTATTTTATTGTCGCCTTGCTGTGGGCTGGCGCTGTCGCGTACAACATTGTGCGCCATTATAAACAAATCCAACAAACAAAGCAGGAAGAAAAAGCACTTTAATACTGCTTCGGTCTTTAACGCCGTTTTTAGTATATCGGGACAGGGTTGTCCGGAATAAAAAATGCCGGAGCCGCTTTAAACAAGGCGGCTCTTTTTTTACATATACGCTTGGGTCTGCTTGAATAGAGATGCCTTCAATCTAAGTAGAAATAAAAAAAGAAGGGCTTTAAATTTTGCCCTTAATATCTCTGTTTCTATTCTTACTCCCAATCCCGAACATATTTCAACAAATGAGTCACCGTACCAAAAAAGTTATCTTCTATCTCTTCTTCCACGTGAAACTGCATCGATTCATAAAAGGATCGTCCACCACCATTCTCCTTTTCTACCCAGGCAATCAACCGACAAAGGGGAAATACATCGTTGATCAATTGATTCAAAAGACGTTTACCTATCCCTTTACCTTGAAATGCTGGCAGAAGATAAATCCGAGTTAATTCATACTCAGCATATCCTCTCTCTACTAATTCCCCATAACCAACGATGCAGTCTTCATCAGCAACTACATAAAACAGGCGACGAAGCTTGTTACTGTCTGTTCTCAGCAAGTCTCTCAGCCTATCTAATGAGTACGCTTGCGATAAAAATGCGAGAATCGCTTTCTCTGGATAGATTTCTTTATAAGTATGAAGCCATGTGACTTGAGCTACCCTCTGTACCTCCAACAAATCAGCATCCGCAATCGGACGTATATTCACAAACCTATCCCCATTTCTATACCATATCTAAAATTAAACCAGCAGTTATCGCTTATCTAAAAAACTAGCTTCCCGAATTCCAAACTTCAGTAAACTGAAATCCAACCAATCCTTTGGACTCAACCGCTTCTTTAAACTCATCAGATACAAAGACCATCAATCCAATTCGATCATCTAACCAAATACGAAAAACGTGTTCATTCTTAACTTTTTCTGGAATAAACGCATACCTTTCAAATCCTACCTTCAACCCCGTACTCAATTGTCTGATAACTGCATGGTGATAATCGATCGCATCAATGGCATTCATAACATGTATAGCAAAATACTCTTTCTTTGGATGAATCAGCGGCAACCCCTCTACTTTATCCTTTAAAAACTTTTGTAACTCATTAAAAGCTCGGTCACTAAAAACAAGGGTACCTGAATGACCCCAAAATATTGGACAATCACTCGGTTCCCCATCTTCTAATGTAAATACGTTCACATCTTCCCAGACATCGGCTAATGGAGTAAGGGAATTAACTCTTTCCTTAAAGTATTTTTCATAAGCTTGATCAAAATTTACTAGCTGTAATGATTCAAAACACTCATCCAAAGAGGCTTTTAACTCCCATATTTTCATGCTCACCCCTCCATTAGGATGCAATCACTTCTACATAAATTTAAACTCAGCATTTACTTCGTAGCGGTATCAAGCAAAACATCAGTAAATTGCCGTTAACAAAAAGCCCATCTAAAAAGACGGGCGATTTATGCCAACTATCTCATTTAAGATGGAATCGTCATTGGCTTTCATCCTTTGCAAATGCCAATACCTCAGTAGCATCAAACCCAATCCAAAAAAATGGTGTACACTTAGACAAGTTCACACTAGGAATGAAGGTCTTCTTCTTAAACATTCCTAGGGTTGATGTTTCGATTTCTTTCATCTCAAAAAAACGGTTTGTAAACGGTGCCCATCCCACAAACTGATTATTACTCCTTAATTCATACGCCCAAGTGAACGCTTCCTTCACAAATGTATTATTCACGTCAATCAAATAATATTTGTTATGCCTACTCTTAATCGTTTTATACGAAATGTTCTCCTCTAAAAACTGATCTTGAAGCTCAATAAAAGAAATCAGGTTTTGCTGTTTTTCTTGCTTTTCTCCCTCAAAATATATACTTAACGCATATTTGACTGGTTCCTTCAGGGAAAAAGGTAAATCCAATTGCTCTAACTCTACTTTCTCCATATGGATCATAGCCATGCTCCTACATTGTGAGATGGTTTTTACAATGAAAAGACCATCTCTACTCTTACTATTTACTTCCATTTAATTTTTGATCACGAAGAACATATGACATAATGATGATTATTGCTGAAACCCAATAACGGCGTATTCCATTTGTCCCATGCAAATTCATATTCCACATAGTTAATTGATAACGCAGCCGCATAAGTAGGAGCCGATCCAGCCGTTTTATTCATATTCCACATAGTTAAGTGATAACGTGAAGAAGCCAGGAAATTCGATTTCGACAAAGGAATTCATATTCCACATTGTTAAGTGATAACGCACACGCAAAAGCAATTGAGCTGCACGTGATCGAGATTCATATTCCACATAGTTAAGTGATAACGGCATGATCCCCCTTTTCTTCGCTTCTTCTATCGTCATTCATATTCCACATAGTTAAGTGATAACTTCGTCGTTGTCCGGGCACACCGTTAAACGTTTTAAATTCATATTCCACATAGTTAAGTGATAACTCAAGGTCAACACGTCGATCCCCACGGGGCGAAAGAATTCATATTCCACATAGTTAAGTGATAACGCTGTTATGTCAAGACTGTCACAACCGTGAGCATCAATTCATATTCCACATAGTTAAGTGATAACACCGTGGAGTCAATGTTGCCGTATGCAGAAAACATCATTCATATTCCACATAGTTAAGTGATAACGGACGGTGCCAATCCCCGATAAATATATGGTCGCTCAAATTCATATTCCACATAGTTAAGTGATAACTCTTTGTCACTGTGGTCGTATCTGCTCCGCTTGTAAATATTCATATTCCACATAGTTAAGTGATAACGGTTTTCACCGCGACGCACACCGAACGCCTTGAGTAATTCATATTCCACATAGTTAAGTGATAACCCTATACATACATAAACAAAAAGCCCAATAATCACAAAGCTTTGAGCGATTTTATAAAACTCTCTATTTACTATTTTTGCAGTATACCTTTAGTATTAATCTACCTTTTGAATAGATACTGGTGCTCAAGCTAGACTTTTTAAGGCCTTTTGCTTCTGTTCAAAAAAAGAACTTTACTGCGATAAATTTATCCACATAGTTAGTTAACTATTCATTAGTCTTGTTTCAAATAAAGATTTCATAATCCACATAGTTAATTGATAACCTATAAGATCACACAAGTAAAAACCAGTCATTTCAAGGCTTTTAACAAATTGAATAAGGCTTCAAAATTCCTCAATTGCAACCTTCAATATTAATCTGCTTTCCGAGCATATGTTTGAGTTTGAGTAAGATATCTCGAAACCTTTACTACATTTTATTATAAAAAACCTTACTGCACCATTATAAGAACATGGTTTCAAAGGATTTTTCCTGTCCATATACCGTTTTCTGAATCTGTTTCGGATTTTTTACTTGATATACATACAGTGAATCTACTTGGTCATTTACTACTCCCCTAATCTCTGCCAGACACTTCTTTAATTTACCTTCTGTAATTTCACCTTCAAACACGGAGTTTTGAGTCCAAACCAGATATTTTTTCAATATCTTGTGTACCTTAGCAACACGCTTATCTTCAATGTCATAAGTGATAATGACAAACAAGCTTACCACCACGCTTTCAGAGGCTTATATTCCTCATCGCCTATAAAATGCTTTATGAGTTTATAACCTTCATGTCGAATAAAAGATTTATACGATACATTCCGATTCAATTTCCTATGCTTAACAGTGGTCTTCATCTTTTTATCGTACTCAGATAAAAACAACTTCCGCCCATCCTCATTCAAAAAACATACACCTTCCACTTGATCAAAATGCGTATCTTTTAACATGCGATTATTGATCAAATAAAAAATCAATTGATCTATGATTAGTGGCTTAAATATCTCTGCCACGTCCAAGCACAAGGAATATCGCTTTCTGGTTGGTTGGTGTAAAAAACTAATCGTAGGATTTATTGTTGTTTTATACAGTTCTCTCAATACATCTGTATAAAGCAACCCATTACCAAAAGAAATCAATGCATTCATCGGATCAGTAGGGGGACGTTTTTCTCTTTTTTCAAATCGAAAAAAGGGGTTCTTGCATAAGTCATTAAATGCCGAATAATAGATTTTGCGAATTCTCCCCTCGATTCCCATCAATTCAGTAATCTGATGAACCCGAGCCAACATCCTCTTTTCTTCTAGGATTTTTTGTATCGCCAATGCGGTGTTTTCTTTTTTTCTTCTCAAATTACGCAAAATGTGATGAACTGCCCCATCTATAAATCTCCTAGCCAAATATATCCTTTTGTCATCGTCAAGATAATGCGCAGCCTGCTGGACATCGACATATCCAGAAACCTGTTTATTCCTAGGCACATAACTTCCTGAATAATAACCGTAATAATTATACATGTGAACAAAAATATCATGTTGACTCATTAAGTTGAAGAAGCTTGAATTAAAGTCCACTTCCGCGAAAATGTGGATATCATTGATTTGCTCAATGGGTAAGGTTTTTTTCTTCTCTTCATAATCAATAAACACTATTGTATTGTCCTGTCTTTTGAAGCGCCCACTGTTTATCACATAAAAGGATCTCATTCGTCCAACTCTCCTACAAAACAAAAGTGGTAATATGCACATTTAGTACAGTAAGGGTATTTCTCAAGTTTAGGTGGAGATGGGTTCGAAAGAATACGTTGAATATCCTCAAGGCACAAAATGACCTCTTTTTCTATCTCTGGCGTTAACTCCACTTCTTCCACTCTGCGCTCTTTCACATAGTGAAGTTTTCCTTTCCGAATAATCCCCCTTTTTTTCAAATAAAACAAATAGTATAACAGTTGCATACGATCTGCTCGATTCATTTTCCGACTTGACTTCACTTCTCCGACATATTGACTATCTATTAAATCTAATTGAATCAAATCATCCAGCTTAAACTCTTTTCTCTTATATTGATAACTTTCGTCATGCAGCACTTTCCCTTGCAATACGCGATCGTATGTGTGTTCCATGGTAATCTGCTTAGAAAACAGCCATAACTTCCTCTTGCAGATATAGTAATAATTGACTTTCGTTCCTTGCACCTTCAATGAATCAAAATCCAATGAACCTCACCTCACAAAAAGGGATCATATTCATCATAGACAACCCCTTTTCCAGTCACCCTTGATGAATCAAAGTCATATTGGCAATCGTACATGTACAAATGCCTGATATTTGACGGAAGAGGAGATACCTTATTTTTAGCTAGATACCTAGGAATACTGATCACTTGTTGCTCAATTTCAAAATAAATTTGTCTCTTTTCTACTTTATATTTTTTCAAGCGATCCCAGTCTTTTTGTTTTCGAGCTTGATATTCTAACCTTTTTAATTCATCATATTTTTCAAATTGGGGCCACAACTCATCACACTTTTGCCTTGGAATCACCTGAACACGGTCAACCTCACGCATTATTTGATGTGCTTCATTTCTCCCAATTTCATTGGCAGGAGGGTGCTCCAATATTTTCAGAGCTTTTTCGAATTCTCTATAGTAAGCAGTCTGTTGCAATCTCTCAGTTTTGTACATTTCTGCGACTAGATTCACTTTCTCTTCTTCTGAAAGAAATTGCCCATGATACGGTAGAAGGAATTCTTTGCTTAACTGAAACAGTTCAGGGTGATATACTGCATTTGCTCCAATACCTGATACGTTCTGCGTATATACATATACATTTGCCTCCAAACCCGAATAGGAACGACTACGATAACATCTCCCCATACGTTGAAACAAACTGTCTAGCACAGAAAGTTCCGTATAAAGAACATCAAAATCAACGTCAATCGATGCCTCTACTACTTGAGTGGTGATCCATATCCCTGACTCCTGATTCCTCATACAATCATTGGGTGCAAAAGTAAGGATTTTTTTCTCTAAAGCAGCACGATCTCCTAATGTAAACTGGGAATGGAGTAGATGAGAAGATACACCCTGATCCTTCAAAGCTTCATACATCTTGATACTTTGTTTGACTGTATTGCAGATAACGAGCACTTTCTTTCGCTTTCCTTTATCCACAATGTCCTCTACTGCATCCAATAGGCTGTTTTCTTCCACACTGATTCGATGCCGAATTAAGTCATTTGTAAATGTTTCATAAAGGTAATCCCCTCCAAGCGAAAGTCCCATTTCATTCATTTTTTCTAAGAAAAATGTAGGCATAGTTGCCGTCATGATCAAAAATTTGCCACCCAGTTGATGAATCCGTTGAATTCCTTTTAATAGCACAGCCGCAATTCTTGGGGAGTAAGCCTGAATTTCATCAATAACAAGTTTGGAATAAGATAAAGTGGCTAACCATTTTTCATGACCTTTAAAGTAGAATGGAAATGTTAGTATTTGATCGATCGTCGAAAACGTTAATTTACGGGATAATAGACGACTTTGTTGATAAGATTGCTCTAGGTCGTGAAGTGACTGTTCATTCTCTTCGCTGTCTTCCTGATTTTTGAATAAAAAATCCAATGCATTTGAATGAAGAAGCCCTGCAATAGGTCGTTGATTTGCATCCACGTATGCTATCTTTTTAACATCCTTGGTTCGCTCATACAAGGCATTTAAACTTACACGGAGGGGCAAGGTGAAAAAACCTTTCCCTTTCCCAAGCCATAACAGCGCAGCTTCCGTTTTCCCCATCCCCGTTTGCCCAATCAGAACCAAATTTCGATCCTGATTTTCTTGTGTGAAAACCTGTAAAGGACGTAAACCTTCTTTTTCCTTTAAATAACTATTCACATATTCACTAACATCATAAGAAGAATGAAGTTCAATAGGTTCATGAGCGCTTGCCGCATGATCCAACCGTAAAAGTAATCCTTTTATTAACACATAATCTAGATAATTTGCATCTCGATAATCAATCTGTTTGTTTACTTTTGCTAATTGCAGTGTACTTAATCGTTCAGGTAAGGGCATATCAAGGCAGGATTGAATATCCTTCATATTTGGATGTAAATCCTGATTAATCACCTCCAGAATAGCATCCTTTAGTTGCCGAATATCTTTATTCCGTTCATGATGATAAGCAATTGCTTGAAGTAAAACCCGCTCCTCTTCTACAGACAAGCCAACTTCTTTGCGCAATTTTTTTATAGGTACAAACAAGGGCGACAAAAAGTTATGGGGGATATCATGATCCACTGAACAGGGTAGCAAAGAAAGACCTAGCTGCTTTCTGATCATATTTTGAAACCGTGAATATACTTTACCAGCATCATGATATTGGACAGCAATTTTCAACAAAAGCCACTGCCGGTCTGTTAACAGATCAGGATACTTTTCCCGTAACACATCATAGTTAGTCAATAGGGCTTGTGTATGTTCCATAATCGTTTCCACTGGTTGTGACTTCGCATACATGTCAATCCCCTGCCTTTAAAAACACCCCATTACAATGGGGTGTGAAAATAAACAACATTCCCTTCTTCATCACGCCAATATTGCTCTTCTTCCAAATGATCTCCTTCTGTTAAATAGAGAACAGGTACTTTCTCCCACACACGCATCCCATTTATCACTTGGTATTTGGAATTCAAGTTATAGCGAATTCCACTAGTGTCCTCATTTTGCAAATAATATACAGGCACATAGATATCATGCAACAAGGTGTGGTGTTGATCTGCATCCTCTCGCTCTATACCAACCCATTTGACTTCATCTAATCGTACAAGATCTTCTTTTCGTCCTAAGCTTAGAAACTCTTGATTTTGCTTAAACTGGCCATCAATCTGATCTAATAAACCCTCATCAGCATGGATATGAAGAAGCAAATGAACGCCATAAAGCAAATGAATATTCAGTGGAGATTTGCCTAATTCTTTTCCTTTGTAAAGGTAACTACTGCGATAATCTATGCATTTATCCTCATATGTTCCTTGAATACTCACTTTCATCTCGTGATAGGCATCTGCTTTTAGTAATCGATGAAGCATCCCGATAACTGTCGAGTAGGGTGGGAGAGGATAGGTTTCTCCCACCTTATACGCAAACGGTTTAGTGTAACTTGCCGTCTCTTGATATAACTTAATTTGTAGTGCCTTCATATTCATCCACCAGATAATAAGATTTGACTTTATCAATTAAATAGTCAAACATTCCTTGAACGGAATGCACTTGTTTAGATGGTAGCATGCCAGAAAGATCCTCTTCGTTGTTAAAAACACCTGAAGCCATGCCGATATGGGTATGATGCTTGATTTCATGAACGAAAAACTTCTTCTCTAAGCCGTCTTGAAGGAGAGATGTGTCTAACTCAAAGCCAGTATGTTCAGGACGAAGCTGAATGCGCCCTAAGAAAAACGGGTTACAAACAGCATATATGCCACCGATAATAAACAACGGAGACAGATTTTCCTGGCGACCACGAATACGACGATTTAATAAATTCAAAATAGTTAACAGATGAGTGACTCGCTTGCTTTTTTCATCTGGTGATAGAGAGACTGGCCCATCTTCTCCGATCTTCGACAAATCAATAGTCACGGTATAGGTATACAGACTATGGTGTTGTTCGATGTTCGCTAAGTTATTGCTTTCGCCAATTCGTTGCGCCATGCCCATGTTATTTAAAAAGTCCATATCGCTTTTATATGGCTCTAACGAAATGGCTGGTGTAACCCGAACCACGGCTTCCCTGGTGAGAGCACTTTTCCCCTTCACAGTCTTCATATACCCAAAAAGATCCATCTCTTCCGAATCTTCAATTGTCGCGTCTTTTTTAAATTGAATAGTTCCTTCATCATTGCTTACCGTCTGCAAGTTCCAGTTGAACAATTCATGGCCTAAGCGAACAATGTCATAACGCAAACTTTGACGGGAAGCAAACGTGTACATTTGACCATTTCCTCGGCTAAACTTTTTAAGCTCTGAAATGTTTCCCATTCCTTCTCCATAGTTCAATGAATTGGCTTGAAAGATCATAGTTAATGTCAAACCCTTATTCATTTGCTTTTTCCTCCTCTAATTTTTCTCTTGAATCCGATTTCGCTTGCAAGCCGGAAAGGAAAGAATAACCCACTTCTACGAAGTCCAAGTCTTTTTGATGCAATACATTTAAAAAAAGCGTGGGAATCTCGCGTCTTGAGGACATATACATGCGCATTAATATATCCATAAATAGTTGCCGGTTTCCGGCTTTACACGCATTCAGCAAACGATAAGAGATACCTTGTAGTTGATTCTCCTTGCTTTCATCCCGAAAACGCTTTGCAACATTCATCCCTTCCATATATAGAAATTTTAGTTTCTTGTCTGGCAAGGTTCCTTCACTCCTTAAATGACAATGTAGTCGTCTTCTAGACAAAAGAGCTTCTAAACAATCTTTGGCTGGTTTCTCCTGCTGTATCTGATTACGTAGGTGATTGGCGATCAGATGAATGGGATCTTTTCGCTTTAATATTTCATCAATGAAAAGATATTTAAAACCCTTGTCCTTTATCTTTCTAATCTCCAGTGCCTCATCTTTAAAAAAGCGTGCCAGCTTTTTGGGAACATGAAAATAATGCAACTTGCTATTTTTCCCCTCATTGGATAACTCGACAAAGAATATATTTTGTAAAGAGAAAGTAGCAACTTCCTGTGTTGATAAGAGTAAGTCATAGACCAGTTCTGAATATGGGTTGTCTGAATCCCTTTTATATTCAAATTGAGCATTTGCATGTTCCAAGTTCTGAATAGAGTCATCCAAATTCACAAAGGCATAAGTAGATACATACTCCTGATCAGTTAGCCTACTATTACTAATCTTTTTTTGGTAATAGGTAAATGCGATGCTTGAGCAAAACAGCAATAAACGAGTCATATAGGAAATCAGTGGAGTTCCTTTAGAGTCCCAGCTAATATTCTCGTTTTTCAGACTTAATCCCAATGGAGAAAACATCATCTCTTCAAAGCGAATGGACCCCATCCATTCAGATTGCACAGAGCAAGGGATCACTCTTCCAATACTTTGAACCTGAAAAATAGCTACTTTTGTCAAGTCTTTCTGTATCTTGGATAGCGATTTGTCTTTCTTTTTTTCTTTTAACTGAGAAAGCAATTGAACACTTGGCACTAGTTGCAACCAGTCTAGAAATTGACACTCTTCAATGACTGGTTGAACATAATCAGCATGGAATTTTTGAATAAAGTCTTGCTTTGTCCCTTTGAAACTTGGATTTAAAAAGCTCGGTTGACCGAAGAGTCCCCCCAACACTGATCGTATATAGTTAATCGTCAAGAAGTCATGCACATCCGGATGGGATAAGATGTCTAGGTATTGACTCACATACAGGCTCAGCTGACCATGATCAGGTTCTTTCTTTAGTTTCTTGATACCATCTAACAATTGATCCACATGCTCAAGTATCCCCTCAGCAAATGGTGCTTTTTTCAGTTTCCCTTTTGTTAACTTGATCGTATGTGAAATTCGTTCTACATTAGAGGAGAAATAAGTAGAGTTACGGGCATATTCAAGGTGTTTTTCGAGACGAATCCGGTCTTGCTCACGTTTGCTATATTTTTGAATTAGTACCTCAAAAAAATGAGGGGCAAATGTTTCAAATAAAGATGGGTCCAATTTTATAGAATGACGGC
The DNA here is from genome assembly GCF_003003125.1 of Laceyella sediminis. Lineage (GTDB taxonomy): Bacteria > Bacillota > Bacilli > Thermoactinomycetales > Thermoactinomycetaceae > Laceyella > Laceyella tengchongensis. The sequence continues at coordinate 125,672 of NZ_PVTZ01000008.1, forward strand.
CAACCTGATATTGGGAAGGTTCTGCATAATGATCTAATACTTTTTTAAATCCAAGAATGCCCGCATTGACAAACCACTCATCCAAATAAATATGTTTCATCGGTCAATCACCTCTAGCATGCCCCAACCCGAACTCCGGCGAAAACCAACCCCTAATTGATACAAATCTCTTAAATCTTCAGGATGCCCCTCTAAGAGAAAAGTTCCTTTATACCCTTCTATCAGTAGGTAAGGCTTTTGTGTTTGCTCTTGAAACTTTGTGATCGGTTCTTTAATAATGTTTTTTTTCATCTCAATCGGCACAAAGCGAAGGGAAGATTGCAATCCAACTCCACGATAATTCGTCAAGGTGAGATCAGATATGTAAAGGAATTCATTCGCATATGACTGATCGTAGGGAGAGAGAGCTTGTCCATTTTTATCTTTTATATATATGGGGGACATGGTTTTGCATAGCAAATAGGTACGGGTCACATCCGGTTCTTTCAGCATGTACACACTCTGCTTCGTAAGGCAGAACTGGCGATATTCAAACCGATTGAGTTTCAGTAGTCCGTTGTAAAAATAAATCATCCATTCTTGATCAGGTGAACTAATAAATAAATCAACCTGGCCGTTCACCTTAAATTGATCTTCAATTAGCTCGTAATCCTTAAGTCGGACTGAAAAGGTGAAGTTCTTAGTTCGCTTGTTCGCCTTGTCTTGGTAAAAATAAAGTTGCTTGAAATAATTTTCGTTGGATGTTTCCAAACTTTTTTTAATCAAACTTACAAACATCGTTCGATAAGAACGGGGAAGTTCCTCGCAAGTAAATGAACATTTTATTCTCATAATTACCTCCTCTCTGAACAATTTATATATTAACTTATTTTATCTTGCATAACAACTTTGCAGTGAACCTCTTTTAACGGGATATTCATCAATACCTTGATATGACTAGACTTTTTTTGCATTTTCATCTGCTGATTTTTCTAACTTGAGGTTTACTGCATTTTCGGTGGGTCATTAGTTTATATTTAAGCTACTTTCGTGTCCAACACAAAAACAGCGGTGAAACACCACCGCTGTAAGTTTTCGATTTAATAATTGCAAACTGACAATGTCTATGATAACCCCATTGATTTTCTCTTTTGTATACTCATCAAACACGCATAATAAGCAGGATTTTATTTTTGTTAAAATATTCAGAACAAAAGGCGGCTGACACGGCGATGGAAGTGCTTACGGAGAGAGTTTCTTCTTAAACATTTTGAATACAGAACCAAGTGCTGCTTGCGAAACGGGTCGATGTGATCACTATTCACAACCCACATAGTTAATTATTAACGGACTCCGCTATCCCTCCCTCGCTCCTTCGTCGCGTATTCACAACCCACATAGTTAATTATTAACGGTACGGAAGTCTAACAAGAAGGGATGGGTTTCTAATTCATATTCCACATAGTTAATTGATAACTAATGCAGCCGCCTTTGTCGCAGAGTATTTTTGCATATTCATATTCCACATAGTTAATTGATAACGAGACACCATGACTTCTTCATGGAAGCATGGCGGAATTCATATTCCACATAGTTAATTGATAACGCTTTTACCTTCCCCAATAGCTTGTACCTCCCTTTATAATTCATATTCCACATAGTTAATTGATAACTCAGTTCTAAAGTTTCCCAATCACATTCCATTGCGATTCATATTCCACATAGTTAATTGATAACGCATGGTGTTTTTCAAGTCATTATGCTAGAGCGTATCTATTCATATTCCACATAGTTAATTGATAACATGCCGCCGGCTTCGATTTTCTTCGGTTCTCCATATATTCATATTCCACATAGTTAATTGATAACGAACAACGTTTCCATTGGTTCCAACTGTCCAACCAGATTCATATTCCACATAGTTAATTGATAACTATTGGTCTTTTCATCTTTCTTCCATTTCCATTGTATTCATATTCCACATAGTTAATTGATAACGGTGTCCACATCTCGTTCGTCCATGTTTAGCACCTTAATTCATATTCCACATAGTTAATTGATAACGACAGGCGATCTCCCACAAAGCCAGCAGGCGGCTAAATTCATATTCCACATAGTTAATTGATAACTGGTATGGTGATGAAGCCCAGAAGTTCAAATTAAAATTCATATTCCACATAGTTAATTGATAACATATCGGCGAGGTACTTGCCCTTGAGGGCTTCATTTATTCATATTCCACATAGTTAATTGATAACTTCAGCATGGATACAAGTTGAAAACACGCTTCTTTGAATTCATATTCCACATAGTTAATTGATAACTGGTAAGGTCGGTCACATCCTTCTGATGGAAGACAATTCATATTCCACATAGTTAATTGATAACTTTTTACTTGACGCAGCGGCTCGTCAAACCGCTTGGATATTCATATTCCACATAGTTAATTGATAACAATACCGCTTATCGCCAAAAATAACCCATTCATCCATTCATATTCCACATAGTTAATTGATAACAATACCGCTTATCGCCAAAAATAACCCATTCATCCATTCATATTCCACATAGTTAATTGATAACTCCCAGACCGCACCGACTTTTCCCCGTCTGTTTTGCATTCATATTCCACATAGTTAATTGATAACCCATTGCTCGCACGTGGGCATTTATGAGTGAAGCGAATTCATATTCCACATAGTTAATTGATAACACGACCTACACCACAAATGGTCTCGCTTTTACGACGATTCATATTCTACATAGTTAATTGATAACACCCATCGACCATGCCGGGCACAGAAGCGGGTTGGCATTCATATTCCACATAGTTAATTGATAACCCCCGGACTGGGAACGATCAAAGACTACAACGAATATTCATATTCCACATAGTTAATTGATAACCGGTACAGTGGCCGCCGCCAAAATGCTGTATGACTTTATTCATATTCCACATAGTTAATTGATAACATAACATGCAAATAACAAAAAATAGCCACCCAAACAAATTCATATTCCACATAGTTAATTGATAACCCTATAAAGTCACATAAGAAAAACCTAGTTATTTCAAGGCTTTCAACAAATTGAATAAGGCTTCAAAACCCCTCCAATTGCATTAAACTTTCAGTATTAATTTGCTTCCCGAGTATATGATAGTGTTCGAGTAAGGTGTTTCAAGGACTTTACTACATTTTATTATAAAAAACCTTACTGCATTTGCCAAACAAAACTAAAGTAAAGGGATCATATTTGCCTGAAGGACATTTCTGCACGACTCCCTTACCGTGATATTTAATGGCAAGATAAACTCGTCTCATAAATCCTCCTGTACTTTTTTACTTATCAGCGAACCTTGCAACTGGTCGGTAAACAACTGATAATAGACGAACTGTTTTTGCATCAATTCTTCATGTGTTCCCATTTCAGCAATGGTTTTACCTTTGATTACGATGGTACGGTCAGCATTAAGAAGATTGTAAACCAATGCGCGATGTCGGTTTTGTCCTTGAAGATATGGTCCAACTCTGTTTCTAATTGTGATTCTATTATTAAAGCTATTTCCAATAATACTTTCTCCTCTTGAATGTATGCCCTATTTGTGGAAGGGGGTTTTTCTCCCCCTGCCCCCACCCATTTCCCTCTCTATATATCCAACTAATTATGAGAACCATATCAATGAAGGTAAGAAACATATTTTTATGCAATTCTCTCCCCGTCACTCCCAAAACTTCCGATCAAGCGCCCGGTAACGGATCGCCTCGGCGATGTGGGCATCGCTGATCTGCTCCGCTCCGTCGAGGTCAGCGATGGTGCGCGCCACTTTCAAAATGCGATCGTGGGCACGGGTGCTTAAGCCCAGGGTGTCGAAGGCTTGCTTCATCAATTGGCGTGATTCTTTGTCTAAGATGCAGTATTCGCGGATGTCTGCCGTGCTCATGGTGCTGTTGGTACTATGTTCTTTCCCTTGGAAACGGTGGGCTTGTCGCTCGCGAGCGCGGAGCGCGGTTAACCCGGTCGCGGATGGCAGTCGAGGATTCCCCTGTTTCTGCGCCGCTCAATGTCTTGAAATCCACTTTGGGGACTTCGATGTGAATGTCAATACGGTTCAGCAACGGGCCGGAGATTTTAGAGCGGTAGCGGCTCACTTGATGTGGAGTACATGTACAGGAGCGGTCTTCTTCGTACCCGAAGTAACCGCACGGGCAAGGGTTCGTGCTCGCTACCAGCATCAGTTCGGCGAGGAACGTCAGGACAGCACGGGCCCGGTCAAAGGTAACTTCGCGGTCTTCCAAGGGTTGGCGAAGCACTTCCAGCACGGTTTTAGAGAACTCTGGCAGTTCATCGAGGAACAGCACACCGCGATGAGCCAAACTCACTTCACTTAGTATTATGAAACGACACAAAAATCTTAGAACTGGGAAGATCTCCATTTTGATGAATGGAACCAACTCTTGTGGTTATTTGGTTTCCATCTCTGCTCTGATTTCCGCTTCACGGTCAGATTTTTTTCCTTTTCCATCGAAAGATAGAATGAATTTAGCCAAGAGTGCACCCATCATGCAGCCAATTAAATTCAAAATTAAATCGTCAATGTCGATAATGTTAGCAGATGAATTTAACACCAGATTGATGATGAGTTGAATAGGTTCAATTGATAGCGTCACAATCAAAGAAATGAGAAACGTTTTTTTGAAGGTAAGTTTTCGAAAGGAAAGTGCGATCAAGAACAGTATCGGAACAGTAATCAGGATATTACCGAATATCTGAACTTTGTTCCCTGTCATTATGTACTCTGTGATCGTTTTAAACGGTATATAGTTACCGTGAAAGGGGCTAACATCCCCATCGACCGTACGACTCAATTTAAAAAACACAGGGGCAACTGTGATAATATAAAACGCATCCATCATCACAATCAGAAAAAACTGTGCAATTTTTTTTACGTTAGGCTTGCGTAGTATGAAATAAAATACTGACGCAACAGTGGCAATCGTACATGCAAGAAGGATGATGGGAGCAAAAAATGTTGGACTCAACAGTAACATTTTGATTCTCCTTATCCGGTTTCAGTCAGTTTAACCGACCTTGTTTCAGTTTAACTAACCTTATTTTTTTGTCCAGATAAGTGTAATCGATCCAGGTGGACAAGGACATCATGATGTGTACGGCGGAAAGAAACACTCGATTTGTTCCCATTGTTCGTCTGACACTTCGTAACAATACTGACTCGTGTGCGTAATCTCCTCTTGATGTGTACTTCTTAAGAAAATACCATTATTTAGAGTTTTCACACACACCCTAATAATGCTAAAAATAACTCTAGTAGCATTTAATCAGATTAAGGAAGGCATGACTTATAATGAAGTTGTTTATATACTGGGCGTAAAAGACACACTTCAAAGAGAAGCACTACATGGAGGTTTTAAAACGCCGAAACTGGGAGTTTGTCAACCGGCGAGCTGTAAATGCAAATGGCATTTTTCATGAACTCCTTTTCTCTTATTTGGTGGAGTTAGGGGAATATAGAGATTTAGGGATTGAGCCGAGAGGGATCCAGCTGACCATCCCTCTCCCTTCAAAAGATTATAATTGGACAGAGCTTGCGGCACTAGCAAAACAAAGGTACAGTGGAAGTTCTACACCTGTTCCCTCCAATCCGTCGCAATCATTCCCACAAACACCACAAACAGAAACAAAGTCCGAGCCCGAAGCGCCTGCAAATCTTCATAGTGATTATGAGTATTAAAAAAAGGAGACGCTGCATGTGCGACCCCTTTTTTATTTTCTTCACAGCTAGTAATGCAGGAAATTTACATAATGGAGAGAAAATAAAAAGACCGGGAAACAACCCGGTCATAGCTTTTCAATCTTCTTCCAAATAAACTTTTTCCCCTTTTTGTGCCGAGCACTTGGGGCAAATCGGGGATCTTTCTTCAGTTCGATAATGATCCCCACACTCTGGGCATGTGTAATCTTTCGCAGGCATTAATCATCACTCCTTAGGAGGCATTGTAATGGGTGGCTATTCGGCATTTTTGCAAGGATACAAACCATCTTTTCTTGCGTCGCACATGTACGAGAAAAATGAAATCGTTAAGTTGCATGCAATGGGATATCCAAACGTCTTCATTGACCATGAATACGGTGGCTCTACCATCTTCTTTGCATCTAGTCAATTGAAAAATAGTTATATTGCCGAAATGAATGGTGTGGAAATGAATTCGAGAGAGGAAATATTAATCATTGGGAAGTATTTAGGATATCCGCCTATTGCTAGTGAATTTTTTGCAGATGTACGCTACAAGGAAGAATTAGAGGCTAAACGCGCATTTTTTAATTACTATGGAATCAATTTTGTAGGCAATGTAGAAGATTCAGAGGAAATTGCAGATTGGCTTTGGTCAAATGTGCCAGCTCCACTGGCTCCTGTTGAGGTTAATTATAAGAAGGAACTTAAACAGATTCATCCTGTACATATGGTAGTAGCCAGATAAATTCATACTACGAAGATCCCGGCGCAGTGGTGCGCCTTTTTTCTTTTACATCAGTGGTCAGGTGGCTCTGGCATTTCAATTACCCCCCCCAATGTTTTGTGTAGATAGCAACTGAAAAGCATGCGTTGCAACTACAATTTAAGTATATATACTTTTCTTGATATTCATCCAAATATAATTATGTTTATTATCGCTTTAATCAACTTTGTATCGCAGATATTTACCGATCAACACATGTTTATATGCAATATACACATCATTTTTTATCCAATATCAATATAAAAGAGAATTCGGCAATTATCCGAATCCCCTTTTATTTAGAAATTATTTAATCTTCAATCGGCGGATCATTTCGTGTTGTGATGGTAAACGATGTCTTTTGGATCTTAAAAGAAGGTTATTTTAACACGAATAAAAAGCTAATATATCTACCTTTTGAAGAAACACGCCAACGCCTATCTAATATCGGCATCCAACCAGATGTTCCTCCATGGATCATCAAGGATGACATAGAAACTCAGTGAAAGGAGGTGAAAGATATGGTGAAACGATTCCAAGGGGAGCCACCCCAAGCGTAATATCCTTATGTTATAAAATCAATCAGGCATGTGACACAACTGCTAATTAGACCAGGTTCGATCAACCACACCAAAACTGAGCAACTCCAATACAACCAACGCCCTGTCCGTTGCTTCGCGCTTCGGGTGGGGCGTTTTAACTAAATAAGTCACAAAAATAATGTTTATTTAGAATTATAGATCAAGCGTGTTAGGAGGGGAATCTATGGACAATTACAATTGGAAAAAAATATTCTATTGGGCTGCTTTTGTGGTCTTTGGTATCTTATCAAAAGGTACTGTGCTGATCCTTGGTTCATTTTGTATCCTTGCTTATGCCACATACCTCTATTTTGTAAAGAAACAAAAAAAACAAAATTGGTTCATTTTAAGTGGTAGTGCGTTTATCGTCGGGTTGATTCTACTAATTCAGTGGGCATCTTCACTACCTCCTGTTGAGCATACACAATCAACAACTAAGCCTGCATCAAAGCCTCAAGTGTCCTTTACCTTCGAGACAACCTCAATCACCACAAAAGAGAATGAGGTAATTATTAAAGGTAGCGTTGAACCAAAGGATGCAACAGTAAAAATTAAAGACGGTAGCAAAGTAACTGAACTAAAAATGATTAAAGCTGGCCAATTTGAATACAAAGCAGACACATCCTATCCTTTGACTTATCGCTTTGAATTTGTCGGGTCAAAAAAAGGTTTCGAAGATGCTAAAGAAACTGTATTAGTTGAAAGACAAAAGACAGCAGCTGAACTCAAAAAAGAAGAAGATGACTTCAAAAACTCATGTAAAACTGTGAAATATGGAGAAATAGAAAAAAGTCCAGACAAATATGTTGGTCAAAAGGTGAAGTTCAAAGGAAAAATCCTTGAAATCCAAGAAGTATCAGGCGTGGGTATCATGCGGATCGCAGTCACTTATATGGGGTATGATATATGGAACTTTAATGATGCAGTATGGGTTAACTACACAGGGACAACAGATGCAGTGAAAGATGATATAGTCACGGTTTATGGAACAATGTTACTTCCAAAAAGCTACACATCCCAAGCCGGTTGGGAAATTACGATTCCTCAGATGGATGCTAAATACATAGAAAAAAAGTAAATAAAAACTTTGTCTTAACCCCAGCAAAACGCTGGGGTTTTCTATTTATATCACGCAAGAAAACATCTATTCTTTTTGCCAGGGGTCCTTACGGCTACCGTTACAACATCAGCAATCTTGCTTTCATATACAGTCACAACAAATGCGCCGTTAACGTTGACACGGTACATGGGCGACCGTAAGTGGGCTTCCTTCTTCTAAAGATATGTGAGTCCTACAATAAAAAAAGTAAGGATAAAACACCTGTTCTATTAGTATTTCAGGAGTCAGACCGCCGCTATTTGTGGAAGGGGGTATGTTCTCCTCTTGCACCCGCCCCCCATTTCCCTCTCTACATACCCAACTAATTATGAGAACTGTATCATAATAAAGGTAAAAACATATCTTAATCCAATTCTCTCCCTGTCACTCCCAAATCTTCCGATCCAGCGCCCGGTAACGGATCGCCTCGGCGATGTGGGCAGCGCTGATCTGCTCCGCTCCGTCGAGGTCAGCGATGGTGCGCGCCACTTTCAAAATGCGATCGTGGGCACGGGCACTTAAGCCCAGGGTGTCGAAGGCTTGCTTCATCAATTGGCGTGATTCTTTGTCCAAGACGCAGTGTTCGCGGATGTCGGCCGTGCTCATGGTGCTGTTAGTGCTGTGTTCTTTCCCTTGGAAACGGCGGGCTTGTCGCTCGCGAGCACGGTTGACCCGGTCGCGGATGGCAGTCGAGGATTCCCCTGTTTCTGCGCCGCTCAATGTCTTGAAATCCACTTTGGGAACTTCGATGTGGATGTCAATGCGGTCCAGCAACGGGCCGGAGATTTTAGAACGGTAGCGGCTCACTTGATGCGGAGTACATGTACAGGAGCGGTCTTCTTCGTACCCGAAGTAACCGCACGGGCAAGGGTTCATGCTCGCTACCAGCATCAGCTCAGCAGGAAATGTCAGGACAGCACGGGCCCGGCCAAGGGTAACTTCGCGGTCTTCCAAGGGCTGGCGAAGCACTTCCAGCACGGTTTTAGAGAGCTCTGGCAATTCATCGAGGAACAACACGCCGCGATGAGCCAAACTCACTTCCCCCGGCTTTGGCACGGTTCCCCCACCCACCAAGCCGGCAGTGGAGATGGTGTGATGAGGTGAACGAAAAGGGCGTTCGGTGATCAGGTGGCCCCGCTCTTTGATTAATCCTGCAATGCTGCAGATCTTGGTCACTTCTAACGACTCTTGCAAACTCATCTTGGGCAGAATGGTGGGAATCCTTCTGGCCAACATCGTTTTAGCTGACCTGAGGAAAGTTGGCGCATTTTATTCAACTGGTTCACCTGTACATCATCTAACCATGATAACCACCTGTAGAATTACAGGTGGTTTTTCTTTTATCTAGATACATCATTGATTGATTTCTTACGACAATGAACAACCTCTGCCAGTACTTCGAAAACAACAAACAAATGAAACAATGACAGAGGGAAAATAGTGATTCAATACCTCATAGGTAGCTCATAAACTGTTCCTTTCAATACAACTACGGATGAATCATCCCAGGGTTTCAATACCTCATAGGTAATTCATAAACCCCTATAGATTCACAAAAATGACTTCTATCACAACTAAATATACCATACACCTTACCTAATATAGATAAATAATTTCAAAATAAAATGAGAACCGTCGTCGATCCCCAGTGTTTTTTGCACTATTATAGATCGACGACAGCGCAAAGAATGGCCTGACCTACCAACGCTGATAAATAAATCTCTGTATCAGACATTCACAAACCCCTTTGCATTACTGATGTAGCAGTTAATCAATAATATTTTCTATTCCAATTCGGCAGAAAAAGACTGTTGACCTTCTTCTGTCAACAACCTTAGCTGACCTGAGGAAAGTAGTGGCATTTTTTATTGACTGAAAACAACCAAGCTAAAGAAATGCGGCTCAACAAACACACCAAATTATCAATCAAATTGAACCACTTGTGCAACAGCTTGAAGCGAGGAACCTCAATATAAAAGATTTTTAACTATAAAAACGTCCGCGATCATATGCCGACGTTTAATTTTTACACTAACCCTACTCTCTCGATATATGCTTCGGGGCTGTTCATATTAGTCGGATTATTGTATATTTTATTAAAGAACAAAGAAAAGGAGAAGTTAGCTTTGGGCGATTGGACAAAAATCGAATTTATTGGAGAAGACTTTAGCTATCAACGAATACCCGTCCTAAAACTTAATAACTGCCGTTTTATTCAGTGCAACTTCAAAAATGCTTTATTACAAGAAGTTAACACCCATCATTGTCTATTTGATCAGTGCGATTTCAAAAACGCAACCATGAACAGTTCAACCCATAAAGGGTCCGCATTTCTTAACTGTCGTTTTGAAAACGCTAATCTATTCGTTTCCATATTTGAGGATTGCAAAATGACCGGGTCATCATTTGGTGAAGCGGATCTTTCCGGTGTTTCCATTAAAGGTGGAGATTGGTCCTATACCTTTTTACGAAACCATCATTTAAAACGATGTGACCTATCCGGTGTACTCTTTAAGGAATCGGACTTATATAATTGTAACTTTGAAAAGTCTAATTTAAGAAATGCAGATTTATCTTATGCAAACGTGTCTGGAGTTTCTTTTAGTGGAGCTGACTTGAGAGGTGCCATCTTAGATGGAATTGATTTAAAAAGTTTAAACTTAAAAGGAACACGAATTGACATTGCACAGGCAATTCAATTAGCTCATTCGTTTGGTGCAAAAGTTGAATAAAAAATAAATGCTTGGACTTATCCAAGCAATTTTCCAAAACTATATATTTAATCGATCTACCAAGAATGCCAGTTCTTCTATTTTCCTAGTTGCCAAGACATCTGTAAGCGATGATGTATCACGATTTGAAATAGCATTTTCTAATTCATCTCTTTTTTGGTTTATGTGCCATTGGTTTAAATCCTCGTAAATACGCTCAACATCCTTGTTTATAAAGTGCCACCCTCTTTGAAACAGGCCATATGTTAAAATACCCTTTTCTTCAAGTTGCCTTTCCATAGGTGTTGATGGTACTACTTTCACAAATGAATTAACCAGCAATTGCGGAACTCTCCATCTACCAATCCTTATAAGCTGTTCGACTTCAAAACGAAGTTGTTCCACCGTTAAAAATGGTTGCCACAAAATGTAACTCAAAAGAATGGTAATTCCAAGCCGATCTGCTTCGTCTAAAATAGTCAGTAGATGCCGGTAGTTTACCTTTTTGTGATAAACATTACTTAGTGTTTTCTGATGTAATGACTCCAATCCCACAGTTATATTGGTCAATCCCGTTTCTGACATTCTTCGGAGGGCCGCTGGAGTTAGACATTCGGCTCGAGTGTTGATACTGTAGTTAATCGGCACCCCTAACCCCTTAATCCCTTTACAAAACTCTTCGATCCGTTCCTCAGCAATGCGTCTATTTCCAAGAAAATCATTATCTGAGAATGTAATGACCCTATCCCCAAACAGATTTAACCCAAACTCAATATCACGAATAACCGCAGACATTGATCTTGGCTTCCATCTAACTCCTTGGCCATTGTTATATGCACAAAAAGAGCATTTTGAATTACAACTTCTACTTGAAAGCAACGAAAGACGATCTTCCGGTTCAAATTCTATGGACATGTCCAAACCAGTAATTCCGGGATGATCATCATTGAACAGGGAATGCTGAACAATTAATTCACCAATTTTTCTTCCCTGGTCCATTCCATTGGGAATCCACCTAATTCCATCCGCATCACAAATTCCTGCTGCTTCTGGAGAGTATTCAATAATCTCTGAAGCAAAAGATGTAGCCATATAGCCGGTAAGCCAGATAGTAGATACTTTTCTTCCCTGTCTCAATTCACTGCATGTATCCACTATTCTTTTTAGCCTTTTCCCGTAGACCAGCGTATTATTGCAGACAATAACAACCCCATCAACATTTAAAGCTGCTGCTTCGTTAAGTGCCAGAATCGTGTCAGATCCCTTCCAATTACAATCTCGTACAATGACATCTAAACCTTTAGACGCCAAAAAGCTACATAAATAAGACGTATGGGCATTGAATTTAACTGTTCTGGGTGTAAATCGCCCTAGTCTTGGTGTGATCACCATTACCTTCATGAATTTATCTCCTCAATTGGTTTATTGAAATGGGAAACCGGATTGGCCGGAGATAAATGACAGGGATCTTGGGCAGTAGTATGGGCAATCACAGAACATCTGCTTTTACACTCCACCCGCCAATTACACGAACCGCAACTCGCTCCAGTCTGATCGGGCAAGTGACGCATTCTCTTTAACACCGACGAATGATACCAGATGTCAGGGAATCGTTGTTCCAACACATTCCCCGCATATAAACTTGGAATAGATATTCCCATAATACAAGGCAAAACGTTTCCACGTTCATCTACATTGGCTCCCACAACACCCGCAGTACAGATAGAACTATCCTTTTGAGTAATATCATTGCAGTTGCTTCCATAATTGATGCGAATATGAGGATACTGATCTTGGAGAACTTGATACCTGTCAATCAAATAGTATTTCTGGTCAAAGGATAGTTGGTATTGATGGAATACCCCATATCCCCTACCCGTAGGAAAGATATTGACAAACTTCACTTCACAGCAACCCAGCTCGGAAGCCAGCCTTACGATCTGGTCAACCTCATGAAAGTTTTTATTGTGAATGGTTACCTCAAGCGAAACATCCATTCTTGATCGTAATTGACGAATTCCCTTGACAGTTTTAACAAATGCACCCGACTTCCCCCTGAAAGCATCATGGGTTTCAGGTGATGCACCATCCAAAGAAACTTGGATTTTATCTATTCCTAGCTCTTCAACAAGTCGATCTGGTGTATCTTCTTTAATCAACGTACCATTTGTTGTAGTGCGGATCACCATATCTTTTTTTCGCGCATAGGCAGACAATTTCCAAAAGCGTTCATCAATAAACACTTCGCCACCAGTGATGAACATTTCAAAAACGTTCAATTCAGCAAAATCATCGATCAATCGATACCAATCATCCTCAGACAAATGACTTGGTACTCCTTGCGGACTTGCGAAACAATAGCAATGTTCACATTTCAAATTGCAAATCGTCCATGGTTGAATATGCATCCAGACAGGAGATGAGAAAGGTTTTTCCATAGCTATCCTTTCTTGCTCTTCGCACAACTGTCTCCAATCACCAGCCGAAAACGGAATACCATCGCCTTTCTTTTCCTTTAAAACGAAATTATCACTCAGGTTTTGGACAATTTCTTCGACCCGGGACGGTAAACAGCTAAGTTCCGAAGCAATAACTTTTGCCACCTGCTTTTTATCTCGCGGTACTTCAAATGACTTTACAATCAAGGTTTCTAAATGATTGAGCCTGGCAACACTTTGGCTTTTTCTAAAGTAAATAAAGCTTCCAAATGGTTCTTCACGAAGCCTTACCAAATCTTTTTTTTGTAAAACCATTGACACCACCCTCCTCATCAATCAAGTATGGAGCGGCGGGCCTATCAAAGACCCGCCATTGCATTGCATCTAAGCCATTTCGTCTTCATCCAAATCATATGCTCCCTTAGCATCAGGAGCAGTTCCTGTGTACGTTCCATCGACTTGTGTCAAAGACACGGCGGTTGCACCTTTATAAAGACGAAAGGTATCTTCGGAAACCTGATTTTGCAAAACGGCTTTCAACATATCCATCACCCTTTTCAAGTTTTTTCATCCCATGACAAAATCGACAACATCAATAACTAGTAATTTTGATAATCACCCCCCTTACGAGATCAAGATGGGCCACCAAAATAACCTGAATTTCCGATCAAAACTTCGGACTAGGCGGTTCGTAATCAGTCCATTCCTTGAACATATACATGCCTCCTTTTAAATCAATTTGGTGCGAAAACAACTACTAATCACTCGTTTGTTTCAACTTCGTTCCTACTTTGCGAACCGGAATATTGAACCAATGTAGCCAATTTAAAATAGTTGGATGTGTTGTACCTAACTTTTTCGTAATTTGAGTAGTGGACAATAATTCCACCCAATACAAATGATAGAGAACATGGGCCATTTTTTTGTCCAATCATTTTTACTTGCCAATAAACACTTTCTCTTTTTAGCATTATTTCTTGAGATCTGATAATGCTCTATATTTACTTGGATGGTGTTTGTAGAACAGCGAAAATGTTTAGTTAGGTCTTGCATCCTGTAACCTTCTTGTAATTTCTGTCTTAGTTCATTTTCAGGGAGCAGTCTCATTGATAAACACCTGGCAACGACTGTTTACGGAATGTTTCGATAAAATTTAGGTGAACTTTCTCCACAACTGTTGAAACTTGCGACAGGCTAAAATACTGAATGCGATTGGCTTTAAAGAATTCCCCGTAGATTTCCGATGTGGCATATACAGCCGTCACAAGATAGGCTAGTTCATCGTCGAATTGAAAGCGATACTTTGGCCCCGAAAAAACTCCAACCAGTCTCATACTCCCCATCACCAAACCTGTTTCTTCAAAGAAGCAACGTCTTGCCGCATCTTCAAGTTCTTCCCCCAGGCCAAGCAAAGCACCAGGAACTTCCCAACGATCTCCGATCTGTTTAAGCAACACTTGCCCCTTTTCATTCACTGCCAACACATGGACGCCAACAACCACGAAGGAGCAGGACTTTGATACATCAGACATAGCTCCTCACCTACTAACTCTGGATTCTTTAAACAATGAACCAGTAATGCCAGATAAAACAACAAGCACTAGTGAAAATCAAGATTACCGACAGCACTTCCACGCAAACCCCTCCACCATGCCCCTTACTTTTTTGTGGGCCGACCACAACCCCGACGCGGGATATTCAGTTTTTCCATCCATTTGAAAACCTGAAAGACAGATACCTTCATCTCTTGAGCCGTTTGTTCAAGACTCATACCCTTCTTCCAATACAGAAAGTAAATGGTTGAAAGCAATTCCTCTTCAATAAATCGTTGTTTTCTCTTTCTTTTCGATTCACATGAAATCCCTAACTTATTTAGCCACTTCTCAACCGTTCTGGGGGTCACATTCAGCTCATTCGCAATTTGGGGAATATCCCACTTCTGCTTTAAGTACAACTCACACAGCACCGTGTTCCGCTTTTCTTTATCCATCATCTTTTTGCGAAATCGAATTTTGTATTTATGGAACCATGTCGTGACTGTAGAAGGGGAAACCTGCAACTGAATCGCGATCTCAGCAGGTGTCATTTTTTCTTCGATGTACATTTGCCAAAGTTGGTTGGCATGTTCTTCTTCTGTCCTTTAAATCGACTTCTTGTACTATGACGTGTCGGGATTTTGAATTGCTTCATCAATGAACGAATCGTCTCATAAGGAACCTTAGTTGCTTCCGCAATGTCTCTCATAGATTTCCACAATTCCCAATACTGATAATGCAATGCTTCCTTTATTCCCTGCTCACTACAGTTCAATGATTTCGCAATCATGATAAACGCTTCCCTATCCATCAGATTCATCAACAAACACCTTTACTACTGATTGATGATGCCCTTGTACGTACTCCCAGCACCCGTCATCATAAACCATTTCCAGCACCACTTTGCCAGATGAAGGAGAAATCATTGGAAGACCAGCTTGCAACAGCCAAATCACATTTTCCTTATCTGTATTTGCGGAATAATAAGGAAACTGAGGACGTGCTTTGTTTTCGATCATTTGTACCCTCCATCATTTGAACCATAAACTCCAACGCTTAAACAAACCTAATCGATCTTTATCTCGCTTCACTTTCTTGCATTCTTGCAATGTAACATTGTGAGCCTCTAAAAAGCGGGCCAGATCCTTGCTGCCGAATTTCATTGCCTTTTGTTTACCGCTTGGTTCATGAAAGATAAGCAACTTCCGATCTGATTCGTCATACCAAAATCGAATCAAGGTAGCTTCTCCTTTCAGAAGCTCCACCTATCCAACCGTACGTGTTATAATACCAGTGTCAAAATCTTTTTTAGGGAGCGGTTTTTTCCGGCTCTCTTTTTTTGTTTTCTCGGAACAAGCCCAATAAATCAATATCGTAGTGAACAACCTGTAAATCCTGCAAGGTTACTTCATAAATGCTTAGAAAGGATTTCATCAACTCTGAATTTACTTTGATATCCTTTCTCTCCTGCGTCTCAGCATGAATGATGACAACTGTCTTCCCCATGATGTCATGCCAAAATTTAATCATGAACTCGCTCCATCTAGTCTCTGAAAATATCATAGTTCCATCCGACAATATAATGCTTGTTGGTCTCTTGATCCTTCAATCGAAGAGATCGACGCAACGGCACTTCCCATTTAATCCCATTACCAAGTTGGATTTCAAAGACTTTAACTCCACCAAAAGCACTTACATTTAACTGATCGGCCAAGCTGTGAAAACCTGTTGTCGCATCATGTTGAAATTCTGTGTGTTTTTTATCCAACTTTTAACCTCCCCAACGCCTCGGTGATTTAAGTTTATATTCAGAAAAACAGGCGAACAAGTACCTATAATTTTTGTCATAATCACTAAATCTCACTTAAATTTTAGGTACTCAATTTAATTCAAAAATAACTTCAAAAATAATCAAACCTGTTATATTATGTTCTCGAGGTGGTTCTGGTGAATAATTCAAAAAAAACAGAATTGATAGGAGAAGGGTTAGATGCTCTTCAAAGAAGCGAACTAGGGAAAATGATAAAAAAGAAAAGGAAAATCGAGGGATATAATCAAGAGTATTTGGCTTCTAAGATCAACACCTCAATTACAACAATCAGCAATGCGGAAAATGGTAAAAATGATGTGAGTGTAGAGAAAATCAAAAAACTATGCAACTTTTTAGAAATCGATATCTCTCAATATCCTCAACTCTTAAGGGAAGAAAATAAATCAAGAATTACGCAACAAGAACAGTTTTCCTTTGTTGAGTCTTCTTTGATACTTAATGAGTTAGACTCAGCAAAAGAAAAACTAAAGAAAATTCTTTGTCTAGATCATCTATCCACTTGTTTATCGACCTACTATCAAGGGAAATTCCAATTAAAGAAAAAGAATTACCCAAAGAGCGAAACTCTTTATCTTGAGTGCCTGAAACTAGTTGAAAAAGAGCCCGAAATAAAGAAAACAAACATACACTCGGCATGTTATAGAGATTTGGCTAGAATTGCTTTTAAGTTTAAAAACAATATCATCCAAGCCCTTGATTACACTAAAAAGGGACTCCAAGATTTTTACCAAAATGGAGATCGACAACATATTTTCCACAACTTATTATTTAGCAAAGCCTTTTATCTTGACATGCTACAACAAAAAGAAGAAGCTTTGAAAGCAATAGAAGAGCTTTGGGCAATACGTCAACAAATAGTAAATTTGGAAATTGAATTAAATATGTACGAGTTAAAGGCTATTCTGTACTTTAAATCGGAGCATTTTCAAGAGGCTCTAAAATATGCTAAGAAAGGGCTAGAAAAAGCAATAATTAATGAATCATATGGGAGATTAGTTGAGCTTTTTACTACAACAGGCAATATTTACGCTAGCTTAAATGACTTTCATTTAGCAGAAAATTACTATATACAAGCACTCGAGTTAAAAAACAAAGACGAAGTAATAAAAGATGAATATCTATTTATTACGACGTATACACAACTAGGTAAACTTTATACATCACAAAAAAAGTGGACCGATGCCCACAAAAATCTGGAGAACGCTGTCTTAATCGGAGAAAAAAATTCTCACGATATTTATCGTCTTTTCCATGCCTACTTTGCTTTAGGCGATTTACTTTTTGAACAACAACTTTTTGATAAGGCTATCGAACCATACAAAAAAGCATTTGAGTTGCACAAGAAAAATGGCCTACCTTTACAAGATAACGAATTGCTTGTAAAATTGACGTACTGTTATGAACAAACAAACTCGGAAGAGTTCCATGAATATAAGGAACTCTTGTATAAAATGAGTTTGTCTTCGGTCATAGGGGGTGCTAATATGAGCTTGCACTTTATGCCTGATCCGCCAGAAGAATAAACACTTTACTTATAACCCGAATTGATTTAGCCCAGTATTTGAAATTGCTGGGCTTTTTGTTTTGTTTTTACTCATTTTAAAGCGTTTTTATTATATAACAATTCAAAAGGGACTGCAAACAATTAGATGATAGTAAATTACCTATTTTGTTTGCAGTAACAATTCGATTTAATCCCCATTTAGAAATAGTACAAAGTGCGGCCAAAGGGATCTGCGAGTATTTTGGGGTACAGTATGTACCGGAGGAACCAGCCAAACCGAAGCCAATGTATAGGGTTACGGTGGATGGGAAGGAGATTTTTGATACGGCATATGAGGAAAAGATTGTTGTGGTTGTTCAACAAGCAGTACGAGAAAAGAGGGGTGAGATAGTGATTAAAAAACTAGCCAAGGTTCCCATTAAAATCCCTCCATCAAATTTGATTTCAATGACTTAAAGCAAACACAATCACCGAGTTGTAGTAAGGATCATCGGCAATATCCACTTTCTCCAAATGAAGAATCTCATACGAGTGGCGGTGCGCGACATGATCAATTAGCTTCAGGTGCAAGTAAGAATTGTCATGGCCTTCTTTTCCAATTAAATGAGCACTTCTGGTCCAGTTTGCGCCAATAACCCTACCCCCGGGTTTCAAACAGCTCTTGAGAAGGCCAAAACAATTTATAAACTTTTCAGGTGTTTGAGCCAACCCAAATGTACCGAACTCGGTAATTAAATCATATTTGCCAATGTGCTCAATCGCTGGCCAATTACTCATTGCATCAAAAACCAGATAGTTTTGTACCTTCATCTTCATTTCCAAGACATGCCGATCCGTCTTGGTGAATAACTTAAGTGCTTCTTGATAACAGGGCGGGACTTCATCGTTTTGAACAAAATCATCAAGGACTTTCAAAGCCTCTACGGAGATGTCGTTGCAAGCTATTCCCTTTATTCCATTTAAAGGGATTGACCATAACAGGGTGGACGGGCCGGCACCAAGATCAAGCCACTCTCCCCCATGTCCCCACTCATTCAAGACCGAAAGAATGTTTTCGGTCCCTTGTCCGAAGCGAAATTCACCATAGTAATAGTTCTTGAAGTAATCCTGAAAATAAGCCAATCTTTCAGGGTTTAAAGGCACAGACTGAAAATCCGTTACCTTCACTTTGTTTTTCCATTGTGAAGATCTCATAATGAAACTCCTCTCAATACCAGCTTCCTCTTAAGTAGTAAAACCATTCGCTCCGACTGTGGAGTGTAGGGATCCCGATCGTAATCCCCGTATACTACTTGTACTTCCAATGCAGTTTCCTTGCACAATGACTGAAAATGATCTAAATCGTATTTTCTTAGTAGCATGTCTGATACATAAGTTTCTTTTTCGCCGTTGCCTTCAATTTCGTAGAAAAAAGAGAGAAACAAGGAACTAGGCATTTCATGTTGAATACGAGAACGTGTTAATGATTGTCCATTGGGTAATTGTCTTGTCCACTCCCTGACTAACTTTCCGTTGGGAACAGCCGGGTCATAATAGCTGGGCCCAATTTGGCTTTTTGTTTGAGGTGAATAGGTTGCCAGATCTATCAGGATCGTTCCATTGATTGAGAGATGCTTACGAAACGATAGAAGCGCTTCAATCGCATCACGTTCATTTGTAAGCAATTGAAATGCTTCTTGAGGGACAAGAACCAAGTCAAATTCCCTTTCTAAATTCAAGCCCCTCATATCTGATACAATTGCTTGCATTCTGTCTTAGATATTTGCTTGATCGATTTTCTCTTTTACTTTTTCAACCATTGACTTCTCAATATCCACTTCGGCAACAAAGCAACCGGTCTCTGCTAACTAAGCAACATTGCGCCCCGTGCCACATGGCACCTCCAAAATGGAATGGACATCAGAGCTCACTAAGCTTTGCAGAAAATGTTGATCTACATTAGTGTCGTACTCAACATAATAAAACTGTGCACGCTCCTGATATGTGATTTTTTTTGCATCCAAAATCGTTGGGAGTTTAGACATGCTGCGCTCCCTCCTGATCAACCATTTCCATATGCCTTGCTACTTCATAATGAACAATCTTACCATTTTCAATGATTTTCCCGGCAGCCGAGATCCCATCAAAGAAATTGGTATTAAAAATACTCTCCCCTAAATTAAGAAGATACGGCGCAACTAAAGGACTTACTGCCCTCGTTGTTGTTGCAGGCACTGCTGCAGGCAACAAGTCAATTTTGCAATGAAGCACGCCAAATTGTTCGTATACCGGTTGGTTAAACGATGTAAACTGGGAGAATGTCGGAAGATAACCCGAACCATATCCGCAAGTTACATCTACAATCATCGAGCCAGGCTTCATCATTTTTACCAACTCTTCATCTATCATGGGTGGCGTATCATAGGTGGAAATTTGAATTGCACCAATCACCAAATCCGCATCATTTAATTCTCTGGCCAAAACTTTTTGTGAATTTACCAAACACCTTACAGAGGGAGGAACTGTGGCCTGAAACCGACGTAATTTTTCTTGGTTTGTTCCCAAAACAACGACTTCCGCACCTAATGCAACAGCAAGCCGAACGGCCGCACCGCCCGCCGTGCCATAGCCGATAACAACGACCTTTGGCGGCTTCACACCAACGACATCGGTCAATAAAACCCCTGAACCTCCTAAATGGCTCTGCAAATGATAAGCTCCATTAAGTACAGCCATCTTGCCCTCTATCTCACTGTCGGCAAAAGACATTGGAAAAAAGCCATCCATCGTCCGGAAAAACTCAAAAGCATAAGCTGTCACTCCACAATCACAAAGCACTTTTGTCAACTCAGGATTTCCTTCCGCGTGAAAAAAAGCTCCTACATTCATATCTGGATGCAAATAATCATACTCGTGAGGACCAGGCGACTTAAATTTGACGACAAAGGGACTCGCTGACCAAGCTTCTGAAGTTGAAACAATCTCCGCGCCGACTTCTTGGTATTCCTTATCTGAAAAGCCCGACCCGTTTCCTGCACCTGTCTCAACGTACACTTGATAACCAGATTGGCAAAACAGTTTCACTTGATCGGGCATTAGAATTACCCTTTTTTCATCACCCTTTGTTTACTTTAGTACAGAAATGCTCTTTTTGGTTTTTTGAGCCTCCATATTTAACCCTCCATTCATACTTCTATCGACACGTTATAAACTGAATTTTTTAACTTTCATTCTTAGCCGATAGAAAAAAATCGCCGTCCCAACAATCCAAGAAAATGCTATTCCGTATTATGAAGAAGCACTTAAACTGTCCAACCAGCATAATTATAAGCATCGGGAATTTTATGCGTTGTTTAAACTGGTCGAATGTCATGATAAACTGAAAAACAATGAGGATTTCACCGAGTTCAACAAAGAGTTATTCTACTTGCAAAGAGAAATCAATTTTAAGGGTGATGACGATGATGTGTATGAATGTTAATCTTTTGACCAAAACAAAAAGAGGCGGAGACGACGACGATACATCACACTAATTTAAAGACCTCCATGGATATAGGTAATTTTAATAATTAAGATACCAGGTAGAACTAACCTGGTATCTTTTTATTATTGTCTCTTTTTGATTACAATTTCTTCCGCTCGGCCAATGGCCAGCTTTACAACCCCGACAATTTTCTCCACATAAGCCGTATCAAAAATCTCCTTCCCATCCACCGTCACCTTATACATCGGCTTCGGTTTATCAGGGGAGTCCGGCACATACTTCACCCCAAAATACTCGCAAACCCCTTTGGCCGTCGTCACAGCAAACGCCTTTTGCACTTTGGGATCAACCA
Organism: Laceyella sediminis; assembly: GCF_003003125.1. Classification (GTDB taxonomy): domain Bacteria; phylum Bacillota; class Bacilli; order Thermoactinomycetales; family Thermoactinomycetaceae; genus Laceyella; species Laceyella tengchongensis. Next base: position 147,683 of record NZ_PVTZ01000008.1, read on the forward strand.
TATGAGCTGCCTCTTCCAAGCCGGGATCGTCCATAAAACCATATTCGACCAGAACGGCCGGCATCTTGGTTTCCCGCAACACGAAAAAGTTGGCGGTCTTCACCCCCCGGTTCCGTCTATAAATTCCTGACTTCAATACCTGATTATGAATCAACTCGGCGGCTCGTTTTCCGCGGCGACTTCCTGAAAAGTAATAGGTTTCCGCGCCTTCTCCACCACCAGCATTGTAGTGGCAAGATATAAAAAGGTGCGCGTTATCACGATTTGCCAAGCTTGTCCTAGCTGACAACGGAACATCCTGATCGCCAGGAGCCGCCAAGATCGTTTTGAACCACGCATCTTTTCAGCTCCAGATCAAGGTACTTTACCACTTCGCGATTAAATCCGCACCAGCCAGCCTCACAATTAGGTATTGGCAGGGTTCTGATCATTTGGCAACCGTTATCGCTCCGTATGCTTAGCCCTTTGTCTTTTTCTCCTACAGGAAAACGGTAGTTCAATGATTGGTTTACAGCCATAAGTATATTGCTTAACAAACAGCGAACCTTCGTTGGTTTCCATTTTCCACTTGAAGTTGCGCCAACCCCGCTCGATCTGCTGTTCTGAGAAAGTTCCAATACCAAAGGTAGTTTCAATATATTCAAAGATGGATTTTTTGACCTAAGCGACTTCCATCCGATTTGCACTCCCTCCGCTTCAAAAACCGGCAACCCGACCAGACACTTTTCCATGCCCTGTTCAGACCATCATCGCAAGCATGGCAAATGACGGTCACCTCTCGCATGAGCTAACCGTCACCTGTCATCGAGTCTGCTTTATGGACACGACCATCAAAAGCAGGAACCTGTTTCGGGCCATGTACCAACCAAGTGAGCACGCCCACCGACCCTTCCCCTCACTCCCAAAACTTCCGATCCAGCGCCCGGTAACGGATCGCCTCGGCGATGTGGGCAGCGCTGATCTGCTCCGCTCCGGCGAGGTCGGCGATGGTGCGCGCCACTTTCAAAATGCGATCATGGGCACGGGCGCTTAAGCCCAGGGTGTCAAAGGCTTGCTTCATCAATTGGCGTGATTCTTTGTCTAAGGCGCAATGTTCGCGGATTTCGGCCGTGCTCATGGTGCTGTTGGTGCTGTGTTCTTTCCCTTGGAAACGGCGGGCTTGTCGCTCGCGAGCGCGGTTGACCCGGTCGCGGATGGCAGTCGAGGATTCCCCTGTTTCTGCGCCGCTCAATGTCTTGAAATCCACTTTGGGGACTTCGATGTGAATGTCAATGCGGTCCAGCAACGGGCCGGAGATTTTAGAACGGTAGCGGCTCACTTGATGCGGAGTACATGTACAGGAGCGGTCTTCTTCGTACCCGAAGTAACCGCACGGGCAAGGGTTCATGCTCGCTACCAGCATCAGCTCAGCAGGAAATGTCAGGACAGCGCGGGCCCGGCCAAGGGTAACTTCGCGGTCTTCCAAGGGCTGGCGAAGCACTTCCAGCACGGTTTTAGAGAACTCTGGCAGTTCATCGAGGAATAGCACGCCGCGATGAGCCAAACTCACTTCCCCCGGCTTTGGCACAGTTCCCCCGCCCACCAAGCCAGCAGTGGAGATGGTGTGATGAGGTGAACGAAAAGGGCGTTCGGTGATCAGCCGTCCCCGCTCTTTGATTAATCCTGCAATGCTACAGATCTTGGTCACTTCCAACGACTCTTGCAAACTCATCTTGGGCAAAATGGTGGGAATCCTTCTGGCCAACATTGTTTTGCCCGAGCCAGGCGGACCGATTAACAACAAGTTGTGTTGGCCCGCGGCCGCCACTTCCATGGCCCGTTTCACATGGCTCTGCCCTTGTACATCGGCGAAGTCGACCGAAAAGACGGATTCCTCGCACATTTGCTCAGTTGGGCCACCAGTGGGTCGCCACTCCCCTCGGAAATAAGCAACTGCTTGTGCCAATGAAACAACCGGAACCAGCCGCAAGCCGTCCACCAACGCTCCTTCCGCCGCATTGGCCGCTGGAAGAACCACTTCCTCTATTCCCGCTTCCCGGGCCGCCATCACCATGGCCAACACACCACTTAAAGGGCGCAAGCTTCCGTCCAAAGCCAGTTCGCCGATAAAGAGGGTGCGCTGAAGCGAATCAGCAGTCAACTGGCCGCTAGCGATCAACACCCCCAAGGCGATGGCCAAATCAAAACCGGACCCTTCTTTTTTCACATCAGCCGGTGCCAAGTTCGTGGTGATTCGCTGCAACGGAAAGTGGGCTTCACTGTTTTTGATGGCCGCGCGGACGCGGTCTTTGGCTTCTCGCACCGCCGAATCGGGCAAGCCGACAATATCAAACGACGGCAAGCCGTTACTGATATCCACTTCTACTTCAACCAATCGTCCGTCAATGCCTAAGACGCTAGCGCTGTAAAGTTTGGTGTACACTCGTATTCCCCCGGAAATAAATGTCATTTCCCGTATTTTTCTAGATTAATCGACAAATTTCCTGTCTGTGACTCTATCAAGCAAGTATCCCCACAATAAATAGGATGATCATTAGCCAAACAAAACTAAAGTAAAAAAAGTTATGAGATCGCAGATACTGAGCAATCATTTTTGAATGGCTCCAGTTATACAATCCAACACCCATTGACTCAAATAAAAAGTATTGCCGATAAAGGTAAATAGAACAGGATAAGGTAGCAAAACTGGGTAGGGTGTATTTATATGTAGGCTTACTTTTTCTAAAGATCATGATGAGTCCTACAATAAAAAAGTAAGGATAAAACACCATAACCTTCCAAATTTAATCCTCCTGTCTCAATTCGCCCTATATCTGGTAATTATGCCTAAAAAGCACCCGTTCAAAATCGAACGATCATCAAAAAAGCGATGAATAACCCATTAAAGGCTATTCATCGCATGTTAAATCAATCATCGTCTTCAAAAAAATCTTCCAATCCTCCATCGTCATCATCATTGTCGTCATTATCTAACATTTCGTTAACTACCATTGCTCCTATGACTCCAGCAGCAAATCCCCCAACGGCCCCAGCCATACCCGAAGAATGGTATCCATGACCATGATGGGAGTGCCCGTAATGAGACTCATGGTGATAACCGGTATGCGCATAATCAACCATTTCCTCTAGAATTCCTTTTAATTCACTGACCAACTCCGCTTCAGAATCCAATAGGTGATTGGGGATGAATACCTCTCGTTTCAGCTCTTTTTCATGCCCAAAAGAATACAGATCCAATTCTAGCAACAACCGAACACCATCGTGTTGCATCGCCACAACAAATTCCAATTCTTCAGCTTTGCCTTGTAAGAAGTCAGTGGGGAAAAGTGCAAATTCCTGCACATGACCATTAAACTTGCGGGAATCATTTTTCTCCCTGAATCCCAACTGGCTTAATGCATCCAATACTTGCTGTAAAGAGTGGGGACAAAGGATTTCTATGTAATCCCGGTCCTTTTGATCGACACCGCCCGCAATGTCCAATTTCGTGTTGAAAAAGTAGGTCACATAATTGCCTGAAATCAAGAGATCATAAGGCAATTGATATTGAAAGGGGAATTCTTTGTATTCCCCTGGATGAATGATAAAAGATTCATAAAATGGAATCGATGTAACCGCATGAACATATTCCGTTTCATCATGGCGGATGACAACCATCAGTCGCACATCGATCTTGTTTATTTTTTGTTCGACCGTTCCGCCTTGGATCACCAATTTCCCTTCAGCCACATCCCCAAGTTGAAATTGATTCCTGTTCAGTACCAAATCCACCTTTGCAGCCCCTTTGCCAAATCGGGCCATCAAATCTTTAAACAATTGGTTCACCTTCCTAATTATTTATAGGAACTCCAACACTCTTTCACTCCACTGCGGTGCCGGTTTGTTTTCATGGCTTCTTGCTCCGAATAAAAGTACATGAGGTTTTCCGGTTTAATGTCTTTCACAACATGACAGCCGATAGGATGGTATACATCGCTATTCTTGCTCGCAACAAAAATATTCCTCTCATTTTTTAGCGCTTCGACATGGAAACCATCGTTTTTTGTGTAACTATCCCATTGCCAAATTCCAACTTTTTTGCGTTTCGCCTCTTGTTCCGCTTTTCTTAGCTCTTCCAGATATTTGGCGTCGGGTTGTTCCACATAAGCAATGCGAGCAAATCCTTCCTTCACCAGCTCTTCCTGCAATAACTTCCCATCCACATGCAGATAGGCAAGAAATCGGCCATATTTATCCCTCTTCGTCTCTTCTTTTTCCAGCTCAATTTTTTTCGCTTCATTGATCAATTTCTGAGTAAAGGCTTTTGCTTCATCTCCAAGCGGTTGCTTTCCGACATCCGGGTGATTGATTTCTGGTGTATCCACCAACAATAACTGGACTGTTTCCTCTTTTTTCTTCATTTTGACTTTAATCGTGTCTCCATCCACCACTGACACCGATTGTTTTGGTACCTCAGTTCTTTCCCCATTACCACAACCCGCGACAATCAACAGCCCCATCAACAGGAACCATACACCTAGTTTTCTCAAACTGGCCACTACTTCTCTCTCCTTTTCATGATATCAAGGCACATTCGTTTCCAATTGAATCTTTTCAAAATTAAACTTATCACGTTGAAATTCAAAAATCAAATTCGGTAAAGAAAATTAGGTTCCAAAATCCGAGCCTAAGTTACTTTTGCTATTCATATTTCTTAAAATCGACTTTTTTTCTTTACCGAACATCGCTTGTTTTTTTTAACCGAATTCAATAGAATGGGATATATAAAACTAAAATCAGGGGAAATCACATATTGACAGAGGAAGAAAACTTAACCCACATCATACTTAATGACCTCTGCCACCAAGCTTTACTTTGATCGGCACAGGCATAGACGCCATTGTTGTACGTCACCGACTTGAACCAGAGAAGGTGTACAAAACTTTTTCCAATGACCCCCACCACTTGCTGGAAAAAGAGTATAGTGCCTATAAAAAGTAGACACCCTTCCCCTATTTCGCCACTTGTTTTGGTAGAGACTCCAATTTTCTCATCCTTTCACACGATTCGGGATACACCTTATACGAATGTTTAGAGCTTGGAATTATTCTGCAAGGAATACACATTAAGTTAATTGATCTTGCAAGCTTTTTGGACCCCGGGCAGGACTAACGGTGGAATGATCTTGTTAAAGGATATAAGGTTTTTATCCATTTCTCCCAGAGGAAAAAAAACAAGGTTATATCATTGATAGAGTGAAGCAACTTTACTTTAACAGTGGATCAATTTCAAATGTCTTTAAATATGTTCAAAAACTCCTTCAGTATCTAAAGATCAAGTAGGATAAACACTATATAAATGGCATAACAAAAATCCCCCATAAAAGAGCCAAAGCAATGGCTGTTTTATGGGGGATTCAAAGAGTGTTTGTCTACCCGTTTAAATATCTCTTTGTTGTTTCAATGCTGGCATAACCCGCTAACTTGGATACCTCTTTTAAATCCATGTTGGCTTCAATCAGCCTGCGGCAAAATGTATGCCGCAAAGTTTGTGCTGAATATTGATCCAACCCGATATCTTGAAAAAACTTTTTAATTAAATAATGAATGCCTTGTCTCGTCATTCTTTCATTGAGTTGGGAAAGGACAACCGGCCCGTCTTGCTTCTTTTTTACATAGGGAATCCATTCGATCAGTGACTGAGTGAGCAACTCGTTCATCGGTACCGTTCGCGTCATTTTGTGCTCATTTTTAATCATGATTAATCCATCTTTCCAAAAAACTTGATCCCAATCCAACAGGACAGTTTCTGAAACCGTAAAGCCAGCCTTCATCATTAAATACACAATACAAAGATTACGATGCCGTTTCCAATCGTTTTTTTCAGATTTTACTCGTTCAAGCAATTTTTTTTCTTCTTCCATTGTTAACCACGAATGTGAAGGGTGATTGGACTGTATTTTGGGTGCGCTGATCTCTGACAAAGGATTATGGCCAACAATGTTATTCTCGGTCAAAAAATTCCAATAAGACTTTAATGAGGCCATTCGTTTGTGAACAGTGGAAGGGGACAGTTTCTCCAAATGCAGCATTTCATTCTGCCATTCGATGATATGTGTGGACATCACTTGGTCCGGCCGGAAATCGATTTTATATTTATGGCTGAACCAAGTGTAGAATATGAAGACAGCCGTTAAATATTCGTCAATCGTCCGCTGTTTTCTGCCCGCCTCTGCCAACCATTTAGTAAATTCATCAATGAAGTCTGCAAATACACTAAAATCCATGAATATCACCCCCTCGATTGTATTCTTTATTATACGAATTGAACAAATGAAGGACAACTCATTGATTGTTTTGCATTAGCAAGTTTTCGAAACTAATCGGTATTGATTGCACAAAATTAAATAAGGAGCCTTTGTCGGCTCCTGTCACATGAGTCATGATTCGTTGGCTTCGGTTATTGGCACCAGAATGCTATTCTTTTTAACTAAAATGCGCGAAATTCGTAATTCATCCATCTCTTGCACGGTATACACCCACTCACCAAAGGAAACTTGGTCACTAATTTGCGGTACTTCTTCCAATTGGTAAAAAGCCATCCAACCTGAATCAATGGATGTTCCTTCATCGGTTTCTTGAAAGGCTGGCATCTCATCATCAAACTCATCCTGTATTTCCCCGAAAATTTCTTCAACAATATCTTTCGTTGTTACCAAACCTGAGGTACCACCAATTCATCCACCACAACCGCCATTTCTAGTTTCCCTTTTGGGATATCCTTCACTTCCATTGATTTGGATAATTCCCTTGATATCATCCTTTATCTCGCCCACATATCGGAAAGCAAGTATGTTTTTTTTTGATAATCTCAAAATTTTCCTCAAATGATTGGCCTTCATACAAACAGACCATCTTTACACGTGGTACCATCACTTCTCTCGCCACTCATTCGGTAAAGTCAAACACATTATCAAATAGCGCCAATTCAACTTGATTTATTATACCGCTTTTATGGCTCTGAGCAATGAGCATACGGATTTCTTCCTCTGCATGAGCTTGGTGCGAATCGTTGTTGCTGTCCATAAAGTCGTTGCCTCTGCTTTGCGAATGGCAAGTGATTTGGGAGCATTTCCCCCAACACAATATGCAAAAAGGTAATAATGGAGAAAGCTATAGTAAATGCAACTGTATCGATCGCCCATGATGGCAATTTCAAACAGGCGAGTGCCGGCTCAATCATTTTGGCTATAGCGTTCTCTCCAACCCACCCAAGTCCAAGCGACGCCAAAGTAATACCCTACTGCGTTACGAGCAAATTTTCCTTTACGCCCCTCAATCTGGGCCATCCTGGTCGATCTAACTTTTTACTATCGCAAATTCAGCGGCAAATGAGGGGTTGCTCTTTTTTAGACGAGCTGTTATGATATACAAATACGAGATTAATCTGGATTAAATTCACATGTTATCAGGGGATACTTTTAACGTGTATCTCGTGCTAACATGTGAATTTTTTTTGGATAGAAATCGAGTAAATCTTTTTTTAAAATGTGGGGGTTCACAATGAGCAAAACGACTGGCACAGTTAAATGGTTCAACGCGGAAAAAGGGTATGGCTTCATCGAGGTTCCAGGGAGTGACGATGTATTCGTGCATTTCTCTGCCATTCAAGGTGAAGGGTTCAAAAGCCTTGACGAAGGTCAACGGGTAAGCTTTGACATCGTTGAAAACGACCGACGTGGTGTACAAGCGGCCAATGTTGAAAAATTATAAGTGATGAGCTTCATAACAAAAGCTGTTGGCATCTGCCAACAGCTTTTTTAATCTTTTATACCTAAAAGAAAGGCTAGACCTCAAAAAGCACCCTCAATATGGTCGATGCGCACCGGTGTCAAATCGCGGGACAATAAGACCGACATCACATCAATCCGTTGCGGGCAGCCCAGCCGGTGATGCATTTGCGCATATTGTGTTGCCAATCTTCGGACTTTTTGTTGCTTACGATAGTCGACTGACTCCATGCCTGCGCCGAAGTGATTGCCGGTCGTCGTCCGCACTTCTACGATGACCAGCAACTCACCTTGGCTGGCGACAATATCGATTTCACCCAGCTTGCTTCGCCAATTGCGATCCAAAATGCGATAGCCTTTCTTCATCAACAGACGGGCAGCTGCTTCTTCGCCTATACGCCCAACCGTTTGGCGCCGATCCCTGTTCATTAACGGATACTCCCTTCGGCAAACAGCGTCCCTTGGACCCCACTGTTTTCAATCACTTCCCTCACCGGAGCAAAACTGCGTCGATGCAAGGGCGTGGGACCAAATCGGCGCAAGGCCTCAAGGTGCTCGGGGGTACCGTAACCCATATGTTGATCAAACCCGTATGCGGGATACATCTGCGATGCCTGCTTCATCCATTCATCCCGGGTGGTTTTGGCAATGATGGAAGCGGCGGCGATAGAATGGCTCAAGCTGTCGCCTTTGATAATTCCTTGCTGCGGTATGTCCACGCCTGGGATCTTCACTGCATCCGCCAAGATCGCTTGGGGTGAGGGTGTCAATTGGGACAAGGCAATCCGCATCGCATGATATGTGGCTTGCAAGATGTTGTACTTGTCGATGTGCGCCGCGTCCACAATCCCCACCCCTACTGCCAACGCTTCCTGTTCAATGCGCTGTTTCAAGACTGTGCGCATCTCTTCCGACAGTTGCTTGGAGTCGTTTAACCCCGTCGCGTCAAAGGTGGGCGGCAAAATGACCGCGGCGGCAACAACTGGACCGGCCAACGGGCCGCGCCCTGCTTCATCGACCCCTGCCACAAGAGTTAGCCCATTCGACCAACACTCCCGCTCATACTGCCACATCTTGGCCACGCGTTCCCGCTCTTTCTGCTTGCGCGCCTGTTCCCTTTGATAGCTCTCCGCCAATTTGCGGACACCGACCCTGTCATCCGTCAACAGCTCTTGCAACTCTTCAGGCGACAAAGTATCCACTGCCTGCAACCAAGCTTTAATCTCGGGAATGGTCCGTTTCATCCGCATTCCCCTCTTCCTTTAACCAATCCTCCGGTTTTTCCAGTGTGATGCGCCCGATTCTGCCCGCACGAAAATCGGTCAGAATGATCTCCGCTGCTTTTTCATAATCGACTTCCCCACCACGGATGAGGCAACCGCGCTTTTTACCGATCTCCTCCATCAGCTCCACCCGGTCGAGTGACGCCACGTCATTCAACTTATACCGCTCCATCAAGGCGGTGGGATAACGCTCGGCGAGAAACGTCAACGCATAGAAGGCCACTTCATCGATAGGCAGGATTTCCCCTTTGATCGCGCCACTGACAGCCAACCGCATCCCCACGGTGGGATCATCAAATTTGGGCCACAAAATGCCCGGGGTGTCCAAGATTTCCATCGTTTGGCCCACCCGAATCCACTGCTGCGCTTTGGTGACGCCAGGTCGATCGCCGGTGACGGTAGCGTTTCGTTTGGCTAAGCGGTTGATGATAGTCGATTTACCTACATTGGGAATTCCTACTACCATCACGCGAAACTTCCGCGATTTGATGCCTTTTTTCTCACGGGCGGCGAACAAGGGGGCCAACACCCGTTCACACTGCGGCACAATTTGATTAACTCCCTTGCCTGATTGGGCGTCGATCGGCAAAACGTGAATGCCTTGCTCACTAAAATATGCTTTCCACTCTGTGGTGACCTGCTCGTCCGCCAAATCGCTTTTGGTCAACAAGATCAACCGCGGCTTGTCCTTCACGATGTCATTCATCATCGGATTGCGACTAGACAGCGGCAACCGAGCGTCAAGCAGCTCAATGACGATATCGACCAGATGTAGTTTTTCCGTCACTTGGCGCCGGGCTTTGGCCATATGCCCGGGGAACCATTGAATCGTGTTCATCATTGTGCGAATCCTTTCCTGACCCTTATTTTCTCACTGTTCATGATATGTAAAAGAGCTTGATCAACTCAAGCCCTTTGGTTGTCAGCTATTATAGTAATTTCCACATCTGGAACGGCCAATAAACCATTTCCACACGGCCGACGATTTCGGACATGCCAATGGGTCCGATGACACGGCTGTCTGTACTATCCAGCCGATTATCTCCCAACACAAACACTTTGCCCGACGGCACTCGCACGAGGTCAAAATCGCGTGTGCGCATATCGGTCGCAAGATAGGGCTCTTCCATAATCTTGCCGTTGATCAGGATTTTATTGTTTTTGGCCTCCACTGTTTCTCCCGGCAACGCGATAACCCGTTTCACATATTCCTTGCGTTGCGGCGCGTGAAACACGATCACTTCGCCCCGTTCCGGTTCTTCAAAACGGTAGACCAACTTGTTCACCAATATCAAATTCCCTGTTTCCAATGTCGTTTTCATAGAAGGTCCAACGACATTAAAAGGTTCAAACACAAAGATACGGATCACGATCGCCAACGAGACAGCCAGCAAAACCGCAACCATCCATTCTCTCGCCCTGATTCTTTTTTGTCTCCGCAGTCGCTCCGAGCGAGACATCGGCAGTGTCATGATCTTGTTCCCCCATTTGCCTGCCTTACTTGGAAAAGGAAATAAATGCGAGAAAAGGGCTTGAATATCCAAGCCCTTTTCTATGAAACGCTTAGCGGTGCAGTTCTTTAATGCGAGCCGCTTTACCGCGCAAGTTGCGCAGGTAGTACAGTTTCGCACGACGTACTTTACCGCGGCGGGTCACTTCGATTTTCTCAATGCGTGGGGAGTGCAATGGGAAAGTACGCTCAACACCCACACCGTAAGAGATTTTGCGAACAGTGAACGTTTCGGAAACGCCACCACCACGACGTTGGATTACAACGCCTTCGAAGATCTGGATACGCTCGCGTTGACCCTCTTTTACTTTCACGTGCACGCGCAGGGTGTCACCCGCACGGAATTGAGGGATATCTTGACGAAGTTGTCCTTCGGTGATTTCACGAATGATTGGACGCATGTCAGCCAACCTCCTTTCCATAACCAAAATCCAAACATTGGCTCCGTTTGCCTATGAACGGAGAATATTGTATCATACGACCTGATTGAAAACAATTACTCGCCTTGGCACGCATCCTTGGCCAACTCCTGTAGGAACCGGCGGTCTTCATCGGTGAGCGGAGCGGTCTCAAGCAGGTCGGGCCGCCGCTCCCATGTGCGCCGGAGCGACTCTTGACGCCGCCATTGTTCGATCCGCGCGTGATGTCCCGAAAGCAGGACATCCGGCACTTTGAATCCACGGTACTCCGCCGGCCGCGTATATTGCGGATACTCAAGGAGCCCGGTGGAAAAGGAATCCGTCACCGCGGAAGATTCATTGCCCAGCACACCCGGCACCAGCCGGCTTACGCTATCCATGATGACCATGGCGGGCAATTCGCCTCCTGTGAGGACATAGTCTCCGATGGAGATCTCCTCTGTGACCAAGTGTTGGCGAATCCGTTCATCATATCCTTCATAATGGCCGCAAAGGAAGATGAGATGGGAATGTTGGGCGAGCTCTTCAGCCTTCTTCTGCGTGAATGGCACGCCTTGCGGAGACATCAGCAGGATGGGCGGACGTTCATCGGTACCGGACAACAGCTCATCGACTGCCGAGAAGATCGGTTCGGGTTTGAGCACCATGCCACCGCCGCCACCATAGGGCATGTCATCCACCATACGGTGTTTGTCCGTGGCGTAATCGCGAAAATTGATGAGGTGTGTTTCAACTAGCCCTTTTTCATGAGCTTTTTTGATAATACTGGAATGCAAAAATCCCGAAAACATCTCCGGAAAAAGGGTTAACACATCAAATCGTATCTGTGGCACGTCAGTCCAGCCCCTCCATCCACTCGATCGTGATCCGCCGCTCCTTGATGTCCACGTCTTTCACCACATCCGCAATATATGGGAGCAACATTTCTTTCCCTTTGCCGTCGGGCTTCACCACCCACACATCATTGGCCGGCAAAGGCAAGATCTCCCGCACTTTGCCCAACTCGTTCCCATCCGTCGTCACAACGGTGCAGCCGATGATTTGGTGGAAGTAGAACTCCCCCTCCTCTTCGTTTACAGGCGCGAGATCCTCTTTCAATACCACCAACTTGCCGCCCTTGTAAGGCTCAGCTTGATTGATGTTATCCCACTCCTTAAACTTGACCAGCCACACCGATTTATGGGGACGGCCCTTTTCCACCGTCAATGGGAGCGGTTCCTTCAGGCTGGGATGAACGAGGAGAAGCGAACTGCCTTGGGCAAAACGCACATCGGGGAAATCCGTGTCCGAGTAAACGCGCACTTCACCGCGAACGCCATGCGTACCGACCAGACGACCGACATTAAGGTATTCAGCTGTGTTCATGCCGCATCTTCTCCTTCACTTGATTTCCACCCACACACGCCGCTTCTCCTTCCCATGCGCAACATTGACCACCGTGCGAATCGCTTTGGCGATCCGCCCTTGTCGGCCAATCACCTTGCCCAGATCCTCTTTGGCGACGGACAATTCGTAGACGACCCGCTCTTCGGTCTTCCGTTCCGTCACCGTCACTTGATCAGGATGATCCACCAAGGAGACCGCAATCCATTCAATCAGTTCTTTCATATATGATGACCCTCCGGTCTTCCGCACCAGAAACGGTTCTGAAATTACTCTTTGTCGCTTTTCAGGATACCTTCACGGCGGAACAGATTGCGGACGGTATCAGATGGTTGGGCACCTTCAGCCAGCCACTTTTGGGCTTTCTCTGCATCGATCTTCACCGTAGCCGGTTGAGTCAATGGATTGTAGTACCCGATCTCATCGATGGAACGACCGTCACGCGGCGCGCGGGAGTCAGCAACCACCACACGGTAGAAAGGCGCTTTTTTGGCACCCATGCGTCTCAAACGGATTTTCACTGCCATTGTCAATTCACCTCCTAAACAGGGTATAATGGGCCGTCATGGCATAAACGGAAACCGGAAACCGCCCCGTTTTTTCTTCTTCATGCCTTTGGCCATATTGGAGAACTGCTTCATCATCTTCTTCATGTCTTCAAATTGCTTCAACAGCCGGTTTACATCTTGGACCGTCGTCCCGCTTCCCGCCGCAATACGTTTGCGACGGCTGGCGTTGATGATTTCTGGATGCTCTTTCTCCTTCGGCGTCATCGACCTGATGATCGCCTCTACACGCGACAGCTGTTTTTCATCCACTTGGATGTTCTTCAATCCCTTTATCTGGCCAGCGCCAGGGAGCATGGACAGCATGTCTTCCAGTGGACCCATCTTGCGCACTTGTTGCAACTGGTCCAAGAAATCATCAAACGTGAAGCTGAGCGTTCGCATCTTGCGCTCCAGATCCTTGGCTTTCTCCTTATCGACGGCGGATTGCGCCTTTTCGATCAGGCTGAGCACATCGCCCATACCCAGGATGCGAGAAGCCATCCGGTCGGGATGGAAGGGCTCCAAGGCATCCGTCTTCTCACCCATCCCGACAAACTTGATCGGGCAATTGGTCACCGACTTGACCGACAAGGCTGCCCCACCGCGCGTATCTCCATCCAACTTGGTGAGCACGACGCCGGTCAGCCCTAATTGTTTGTTAAAGTGATCAGCCACGTTCACCGCATCTTGCCCCGTCATCGCATCGACGACGAGCAAAATCTCATCGGGACGAATCTGTTCACGAATCTGCTTCAGTTCGTCCATCATCTGTTCATCGATATGCAGGCGGCCTGCGGTGTCGATGATCACATAATCAAAGCCCTCCGCCGAAGCTTTGGCCACTCCCTGCTCCGCGATGTCCACAGGGTTGGCCTGATCTCCGAGCGAAAAAACGGGTGTATTTAAATCCGCACCCAACACTTCCAATTGCTTGATCGCCGCAGGGCGGTACACGTCCGCGGCCACAAGCAGGGTGCGTCGATTTTGCTTTTGCAAATAACGAACCAATTTGCCAGAAGTCGTCGTTTTACCGGCACCTTGCAAACCGACCATCATGATTTTGGTTGGCGGCTTATTGGCTTGGGCCAATTTGCTTTGCTCCCCACCCATCAGTTCTTGCAGCTCTTCATTGACCACTTTGATCACTTGCTGCCCGGGGGTCAAGCTCTGCAATACCTCTTGTCCGACCGCGCGCTCTTTGACTCGGTCGATAAAGGTTTTGACCACTTTGAAGTTGACGTCCGCCTCCAACAAGGCCAAACGTACTTCTCGCATGGCCTCTTTCACATCGGCTTCGGTCACTTTCCCTTTACCGCGCAACTTCTTCATGACGGACTGCAATCGTTCTGACAAGCCTTCAAACGCCATGGTTCCCCCTCCTTCAATCGCTGATTAATCGAGGTCAACCATCTGTTTGACGAGCGATTCGACCTTCAGACGCGCTTCCGGCTCTTCTTCCAATCGGGCCAGTATCTCTTGGGCGAGCTTTTGCCGCTCCAAGTGTTTCTGCACCAAGCCCAGCTTCTCTTCAAGTTCAGTCAGCGTCGCCTGGGCCCGCTTGATCGCCTCAAACACCGCTTGTCGTGATACGCCTTGGTGTTCCGCGATTTCACCGAGCGACCAGTCTTCATGGTAATACATTTCCAACAAGGTGCGCTGTTTATCTCTTAAGAGTGAACCGTAAAAATCATACAACAGGTTCATCTCTGTGGTTTGCTCCAGCATCGGAGTCACCTCATTTACACCGTCAAGGCGTCAACCTTTACAGGAGTATACTATAGCGGAGTCCGCCGCCTCTTGTCAAGGTTTTTTCCTTGATGAAGATGGAAGTCGCAATATTCACTGAGCCGATGAAGGTACGTCGCCCGTCGTTCAGATTAATCCGTCTCGTTCTTGTCGATCATCTCTTTGAACAGCGCATGCAAAAACTGCTCCTTGTCGAAGTCTTGCAAGTCATCCGCTTTTTCGCCCAAGCCGACCAGCTTCACTGGGATCTTCAATTCGTTGCTGATGGCGATGACAATGCCGCCTTTGGCCGTGCCGTCCAGTTTGGTCAGGACAATGCCAGACACGTCGACCGCTTCACCGAACTGCTTGGCTTGGAGCAACGCATTTTGTCCAGTTGTGGCGTCCAGCACCAGCAACACTTCATGGGGGCCATCAGGCACTTCGCGCCGGATCACGCGGAACACCTTCTTCAACTCTTCCATCAAATTCACTTTGTTTTGCAGTCGGCCGGCTGTGTCGCACAAGAGAATATCGGCACGGCGGGACTTGGCCGCCTGGATGCCATCATAGATGACCGCAGCCGGGTCCGCTCCCGCCTGGTGCTTAATCACGTCTACGCCGACGCGTTGCCCCCATGTCTCCAACTGGTCAATCGCCCCGGCGCGAAAGGTATCACCTGCGGCCAGCACTACTTTTTTGCCTTCGCTTTTAAAGCGATGCGCCAACTTGCCGATGGTGGTCGTTTTCCCCACACCATTCACACCGACAAAAAGGATAACGGTCAATTCATTTTCTTTGAGCCGCAATCCTTCCTCACCCGCACCGTCCATCATGTCGCCGATGATCTCGGACAAAATGGGTTGCAGATGTTGCGGTTCTTTGATCTTTTGCTGTTTCACCTCGGCGCGCAAACGTTCTACCAATTCCATTGTCGTCTCAACGCCGACATCCGCCGTGATGAGGATCTCCTCCAGTTCTTCATACAGCTCTTCATCAATTTTAGAACGACCGGTGAACAATTCGTTGATCGCACCGACCAGATTGTTGCTGGTCTTGCTGAGTCCAGTCATAAATTTTTGCGTGACCGCTTCGGTCTTTTGCGAGACGCTTTCGCGCAAGCGTTTGAAAAAACTCATGCTACTCCTCCTGTTTCTTGCTAGCGGCAACTTCGCTAAGTCCATCATACTCTTCCAGCTTCACAGATACCAGCTTCGACACACCTGATTCTTGCATGGTAATTCCATACAACACGTCACATGCCTCCATGGTGTGCTTACGGTGGGTAATGATGATAAACTGCGTCTTGTTGGCGAACTCCCGCATGTAACGTGTATAACGGGTTAAGTTGGCCTCATCGAGGGCCGCATCCACTTCATCCAACACACAAAACGGCACCGGCTTGATGCGCAACACCGAATAAAGCAGGGCAAGAGCGGCCAATGCGCGTTCTCCACCTGACAGCAGATTGAGGTTTTGCAACTTTTTGCCTGGAGGCTGAGCCACAATTTCAATCCCTGTCTCCAAGAGATTATCTGGATCGCTCAGCTTCAAGTCGGCGCGGCCGCCGCCAAACATTTGTACAAACACCTGCTGGAATTCCGCTCGGATCATATCAAACGCCTCACCGAAGCGCCGTCCCATCTCTTCGACCAATTGGCTGATAATCTCATACAGCTTTTGTTTGGCTTCGAGCAAGTCGGCCTCCTGTTCCTCCAAAAAGCTGAGCCGCTCTTTCAGACGAGCATATTCCTCGATCGCACCCAGATTCACTTCGCCTAACGCTCCGATCTGCCCCTTCAATGAGCGAACCCGTCGTTCAGCCTCCGCCGGCTGTTCGGGGACAGGGTGGGTTTGTTTGGCGCGCTCGTAACTCATTTCGTATTCTTCAGCCAGTTTCTGCAACAAGTGATTAAGCTCCACGTCTAGACGATTGGCTCGCACTTCTTGTTCATGCAACTTATTGCCCAGCTTGCGCAATTTTTGCTGGGTGGAACGCAATTCCTTCTCCTGTACCTCGCGGTCTGAGATCATCTGTTCCCGCAAACTTCTTGTTTCGCCCAGCTGTTGTTGCACTTCTTCCTTGCGAGCGCGCAGCTCGGCGATGCGTTCCTCCAGTGATTGCATTTCTTGCGTGTTGAACTCGCGCGCCTCATCTAGGCTCCGCAATTCCGCTTGTGCGGCCTGTTTCTGTTTGTCCAGCCGTGCCCACTCTTGCTGGAGGCGGCCCAAGTTTTCCTCTAGGTTGGTCACTTCTTGATGTAAGCGGGCGCGACGCACCTTAAATTCGGTCATTTGCGCGCCAACCTCTTCTTTCACATTGGCTTGCTGCTTGACCCGCTCTTGCGATTCGCTGATGAGCACGCCCAGAAGCTCCTTCTCCCGCTCCAATTCGACGATGCTCTGCTCTGTCCGCGCCAATTGCTCTTGGAGCTCGTCTTTTCTTTTGAGGGACTTTTCATGCTCTTGGTTGAGTGTGCGCAATTGTTCGTCCAATGCGCGCTCTTCCACTTGCAACTCGCGCTCTTTGCCGCGCAGTTCTTGTTCTTTCAAGCGCCGCTCTTCCCCGCGCACCCGCACTTCTTCCCACTCCTGCTCAAGTGCTTGCTTGCGCAGGTGCAAAGCTTCGAACTCCTGCTCCACTTGGCGCCAAGCCGCTTCCGCCCGTTTGAGTTCCTTCTCGCATTCTTCCAGTTGGCGTGACCGGCCCAAGAGATTGCTTTTGGTCTGATGGCGGCTACCCCCGGTCATCGATCCACCCGGATTGACCACGTCGCCGTCTAGGGTAACCACCCGGTAACGGTAACTCAAACTGCGGGCCATTCGGTTGGCTTGTTCCATGTTCTCAGTAACCACGACCAGTCCGAGCAAATTCTCAATCAACCGGCGATAGCGGGGCTCCGTTTTGACCAAATTGGCCGCAATCCCCACAAATCCAGGCTGCGACTCGCATTTGGCTATTTCTTGTTGCGGCAACATCCGGCTTTTCAACACATCGAGTGGCAAAAAGGTGGCCCGGCCAAGCCGTTTTTCCTTCAGGTATTGAATGCCTTGGCGACCGGTCTTCTCATCTTCGACCACCACATGTTGTAGCGCGCCACCGAGTGCGGTCTCAATCGCCGCTTCCATCTCTCGCGGCACTTGAATCAACTGCGCCACCGCGCCATGGACTCCAGCTAACGACGAAATGCCCCGGTCGCGAGCCTTAAGCACCTCTTTCACTCCATGCATGAACCCTTGGTGCTCGGCTTCCGTCTCTTTGATCCATTCATACTGGGAACGGAGGCGGTTGAGCTGTTGCTCCACTTTGCGGCTACGGTCAGCGAGGGCTTTCTCCTCCTGCTCGATTTGACTGCGTTGCTCTGCCAAGACGCGAACCTGTTCGGCCGCCTCCCGCAACTCGCCCTCCACCTGCTTCAATTGGTCGGCAATCTCATCGGATCGTCCCGCTTGGGCCTCTTTGGCTTGCAGGAGAGCCTGTTTTTGCTCCGCAAAATCCTTGATGCGCTCCACCAGCTCGGCCAGCTGTTCAGTCATGTATTGTTTTTCGCTGGAGAGCGCCGCCAACCGGTTGCCATGTTGTTGTACTTTTTTGGACAACTCATCCAGTTGGTCGGCGTCATCGGCTGATGACAGAGAGAGTTGTAGCTCCAACTTCTCAAGTTGCTGTTCCAGCTCGGCCAGTTCGGCGCGCTTTTGTGCAAGAAGATCGCTGGTCCGCTCTTCTTCTGCCTTTAGTCGCGCGCACTCTGCTTCCAGCTCGCGGATGCGTTCAGACAATTGCTGCTGGGTTTCCGTTCGGTTCTTCACCCGCTCCAGCCGCACTTCCCGTTGTCCCTCGGCCTTTTCTAACTCTTCACTCACCGACAGCAACGCCGTCTGAACCTGCTCCCAGTTTTGTTCTTGCTCAAGCAGTTTCGCTTTCAGCTCTTCCAACTGCGCTTCACGTCCACTGACAGCAGCGGCCAGGCTGACCTGCTCTTGGGACAGGCTTTTCACCGCTTGGGAAGCCTCTTGCCATTCTTCATGTAGCGTTTCAATTTTATGTACATACAAGCCGATTTCCACTTCCTGCAATTCCGCCTTCAATTCTTTGAAGCGGTTCGCTCGCTCGGCCTGTTCCGCAAGCGGTTCCACTTGCCCTTTGATTTCATGGATGAGATCGTGGATACGGGAAAGGTTTTGCTCTGTTCCTTCCAGCTTTTTCTCTGCTTCTTTTTTACGGGCTTTGTATTTGACAATCCCCGCCGCCTCTTCGAAGATGGCCCGCCGATCTTCCGATTTGGAACTGAGGATTTCGTCAATTTTGCCTTGTCCGATCATGGAATACGCATCTTTGCCTATACCTGTGTCCATGAACAGCTCATGAATGTCTTTGAGGCGGCAGGATTGCTTGTTGAGGAAATACTCGCTTTCTCCGGATCGGTATACGCGCCGCGTCACTGTGACTTCCTCATAATCGACGGGCAGGCGCCGCTCCGAATTATCAAAGGTCATGGAGACTTCGCAATAACCGACCGGTTTGCGCGTGTCGCTTCCTGCGAAAATGACGTCTTCCATCTTATTTCCGCGCAACGATTTGGCACTTTGTTCCCCCAACACCCAACGAATGCCGTCGGTGACATTGCTCTTGCCACTGCCATTGGGTCCAACAACGGCGGTCACGCCCGGAACAAACTCCAGCTCCGTGCGGTCGGCGAACGATTTGAAACCGCTCATCTCTAACCGTTTAAGATACATGAGCCCCCTCCTCTCTTCATCATTCACTAGGGTGTGTCTGGCAAATCAAGTTGGTGGGAAAGAAGCGGCGGAAAAACCTTTTCTCTAGGAGCGGCGATGCACAAGTGAAGCGAATGAGAAAATGGTTTTGGAGCCGCTGGTCTATGCATCAGACACGCCCTAGTCCATCCGAAAGAACGGCCACCTAAAAGCGAGTCTGCAAGTGGCACGTTTCAATCAAATGAACTGATCTATTTTAGCATAAAAAAACATTCCCTGGTGAGGATTCAGGGAATGTGCTTGCTCAGTACACCCGCGTGCCCAGTGGGGCTTCATGGTCTATTCCCAACAGGGTGACGCCACCAACCTTGGAATCGACCCCCAGCACCAACACTTCAGACATAAAATCAGCAATCTGTTTCGGTGGGAAATTGGTCACTGCCACCACCCGTTTGCCAACCAACTCATCTATGTGGTAAAGTTGCGTGATTTGCGCACTGCTGCGTTTGACCCCTAGCTCCTCACCGAAGTCAATCCATAGCTTGTACGCTGGCTTTCGCGCTTTCTCAAACACCTCTGCCCGGATGATTTGACCAATTCTGAGTTCCACTTTCAAAAAGTCGTCATAACTGATGCTCTTCATCAACTTCATCCCTTTCAGTTATCTCTGTTGCTTGCGGGAGCTCATCCGGCGCGGGTTTACACCCGGTCGCTATTGCTTGTGCAGGCCACGCCGGCATGAAATACTTCGCGCTCCCTCCCCGCTCATCCTGCATAAAAGGAGGGCAAACAAAAAAGCCGACTCTCGGGTGAGAAGTCAGCCTTCAAGCGGAGTATCACGACAAGGTTCGGTAATAGTGAAGCAATTTCGCGGGCAAGTCTTGCAGGTCTTGTCGCCCACTTGGTAGTAGAGGCAACAGGTTTTGCGCATCCGCACCGGTTCGGGCGCATGGGCAGGCCAACATTTGGGACTGTGAAAACGCGCCAACGGCTGTATTTTTTCTGCATACAGAGAAGCGGGTGTTTCATTGAGCAAATAATGATAATCAGTTTCAACTCGTTTCTGTTCTTCCCCTTCCAATCCCACCAATTTCGTTTCATACAACCAATATACGTACAGGGCAAAGTTTTCCCATAACATGGCGAGCGGAACACCGGTCGATTCATGGAGCTGATGCCATAGCGGCACCACATGCCGCCCGATAAGCTGGGTGACCAGCCGTTCGCGCCAAGCTTCGCGCTGGGAACCAGGCTTGGTGACCGTCCACCGTTTGAGTTGAGCTGCGAAAGGCGATTTTTCGCCCGGCTGTTCCAGGTCGATCACTACATTGCCAAGGGATAAGTCCAACCCTTTGTTCAGCACACTCATCGTAAAAAGAGCCGGCACGATCACCATAAACGTATATTTTTTGCTGAACTGGGACGCCACCGCTACCAACGGTGCACCACCGATCGTTTCAGCGAGCCTTGCTATCATATCACGGCACTTTTGCCCATCCAACAATTCCAACGCCGTAAAAGACAAAGGCGAGGCAGGCGTGAACGACGGAGCGACTTGAAACTGGTTTTCCAATAACACCCTTTCTCTATTTTCCAACCGTTCCAATGCCATCATGCCTTCCCTCTCCTTTCACCGATTCACCCATTCGATAATGATATTTATTCTCATTATACCGAATTTGCGCGGACATATCCACAGGTAGTGAAAAAAATTTCAATAGAAATGGAAAGAAGAGCGATTATACGACAAATTATTTATTAATTTAATAATATATTTCTGATAACATTCTTTCCAAGATTCAGAAAGGCAGGCTTGACGGCAAGGAAAAGATGGCACCATCGCAATGAAATAAGTGAACCAAATACAATAAAGCGAGAAGCCAACCCCCCCCCCCGCTATTCCGTCTCCCTTCGCTCTGCTTGCACCGAACGTTCCCGCAACAGACGGACGATGGTTTCATTCTGCTGTTCAATCCGTTTCAAACGCTTCCAGCTGTTGATGACCAAAATACCCGGCAATAAGAAAAAAAACACAAACGCTAGAAACGCTGCGATCTGGAAAAGCATCGTCCCCAATTGGAAGTCAACCATATTTCGCCCCCTTCTCTGAAGATATGCCCATCTCCCTATTCCCTCACAGACAATAAGAAAAACCACCGATTCCCAGCAGGCGGTGGTTTGCATATTATCTTGCTTTCCAAGTTTTAAGGGCGATCAGCGCCGCTTGTTGTTCTGCTTCTTTTTTGGAACGACCCGCGCCTTGTCCCAAGCATCGGTCTTCAAGATACACTTCAGCCACAAAGTGGCGATCATGCGCAGGGCCTTGCATATCCACAATCCGATATTCCAAGGCACCCAATCTCTCTTGTTGAACCAGCTCTTGCAACTGGCTTTTGGCGTCCAACATGTTGGCCAGCCATTCATCATTGATTTTCGGAAAGACCAATCTGGTCAAAAACCGCCGCACCTCATCCAAGCCCTGATCCAAAAACAAGGCTCCGATAAAAGCTTCAAACACATCGGCTAAGAGGGAAGGACGGGTGCGGCCTCCCGTCATCTCCTCTCCTTTTCCCAATCGCACAAAGCGCCCAAAATCAAGCTCTTTGGCAAAAGAAGCAAGGGATGCTTCACACACCACACGTGCCCGTGTGCGTGTCAATTCACCTTCGCTCATCTGCGGATAACGGTGAAACAAGTATTCCGACACTGCCAGTTCAAGCACCGCGTCTCCCAAGAACTCCAATCGCTCATTGTCTGGGAACTTCCCGCTGTTTTTCCGTTCATGGGCAAATGAAGTGTGGGTAAAAGCTTGTTGGAACAATTTTTTGTTTTTCAAGGTCAAGCCGATGGACCGTTCCAACTCAGATAAATCCATCATGTGTTCATCCCCTTACGCTTCCGCAAACTCTTTGATGCAGATGGTGGCATTGTGCCCGCCAAAACCGAGTGAGTTCGATATGGCGGCCCGGACGCGCGCCTTACGCGCTTCATTCGGCACATAGTCCAAATCGCATTCGGGATCCGGATTTTCCAAATTGATTGTCGGCGGAATGATTTGCTCTTTGAGCGTAAGCGCCAACACCGCCGCTTCAATCGCTCCCGCCGCACCCAGCAAGTGCCCCATCATGGATTTGGTTGAGCTAATCGCCAACTTATGCGCATGTTCACCGAAAGCGGCTTTGATCGCCATCGTCTCAAATTTGTCGTTGATATCGGTTGAAGTACCATGGGCGTTGATGTAATCGATGTCCTCCGGTTTCAGACCGGCGTCGGACAGCGCCATCTCCATGCTTCGTTTCGCGCCATCTCCGTGTGGGTCGGGGCTGGTGATGTGATAGGCGTCGGCCGTCATCCCGTATCCCACTACTTCAGCGATGATGTTGGCACCGCGTTTCTGCGCATGCTCCAGCGTTTCCAACACCAACACCGTCGCTCCTTCACCCATGACGAATCCGTCACGGTCACGGTCAAACGGACGGCTAGCCTTTTGCGGATCATCATTGCGGCTGGACAAGGCACCCATCGCCGAAAAACCGGCTATGGCCATTGGCAAAATGGTCGCTTCTGTGCCACCGGCCAACATCACATCAGCATCGCCGCGCTGCAACATTTTGAACGAGTCGCCAATGCAATGCGTGCCAGTCGCGCAAGCCGAGATCGCCGCGCTGTTGGGCCCTTTGGCGCCAGTGTGGATGGACACCATACCCGAAGACATGTTGGCAATCATCATTGGCACAAAAAATGGGCTAACCCGGCGCGGTCCCCGCTCCATCAACACGCGATGTTGGTTTTCCAAAGTCGACAGTCCGCCGATCCCGGAGCCTACATAAACCCCTACGCGGTTGGCGTCCACTTTGTCCATGTCCAATTCAGCGTGCTTCAGCGCTTCTTTGGCCGCTGCCACCGCAAATTGCACAAATCGATCCATGCGGCGTACTTCTTTTTTATCTATATAATTCAGCGGGTCAAAATCCTTGACCTCTGCGG
Organism: Laceyella sediminis; assembly: GCF_003003125.1. Lineage (GTDB taxonomy): Bacteria > Bacillota > Bacilli > Thermoactinomycetales > Thermoactinomycetaceae > Laceyella > Laceyella tengchongensis. Next base: position 171,025 of record NZ_PVTZ01000008.1, read on the forward strand.
CAATCTTCACTGCATAGTCCGTTGTGTCGAAATGGGTGATGTTCCCCACCCCGGACTTGCCTGCGATCAGATGATTCCAGAATGTGTTTACATCGTTACCAAGGGGAGAAATTATTCCAAGACCGGTGATCACAACCCTCTTATTCACCTGATCCACCGCCTTTCTCAACATAGCTGATACGCTTTTTAGTACGTTGTGTATAAAGTCCCGCAACAAGAGCGGGACTTTATACAGTAAGTATGAAGAAGCGATTAATTATGTTTGTTGATATATTCTACAATATCTCCAACCGTGGAGATTTTAGCAGCTTCATCATCGCCGATCTCCAATTCAAACTCATCTTCCAATTCCATGATGAGATCCACTACGTCGAGTGAGTCGGCACCCAAATCTTCTTTGATGGACGCTTCCAGCGTCACTTCTGCCTCATCCACATCCAGACGCTCAACGATGATTTTCTTTACACGTTCTAACGTATCTGCCATATCTTTCACCTCCCCTCAGTATTATACGAGACAACTTCCTCGCAAGCAATGTCATCTTAGTTCATTACCATGCCACCATCGACATGAATCGTTTGTCCGGTGATGTAACGCCCGGAGTCTGAAGCCAAAAACTTAACAGCCTCGGCAATGTCTTGCGGGGTACCATAATACCCGAGCGGTATCTCGGAGCGCATTTGCTCCTTCAGGGCTTCGTCCAACACAGACGTCATGTCCGTCTCAATGAATCCAGGCGCAATGGCATTCACGGTGATACCGCGGCTCGCCAATTCTTTGGCCGTGGTTTTGGTAAGGCCGATCAAGCCCGCTTTGGCCGCCACATAATTGGCTTGTCCCGGATTTCCCGCCACGCCGACGACGGAGCTGATGTTGATGATGCGTCCGCCTTTTTGCTTGAGCATGGGCCGGATCACTGCTTTGGTGCAGAGGAAGGCGCCCTTGAGATTGGTGGCAATCACTTGATCCCACTCGTCTTCCTTCATGCGCATCAGCAGATTGTCACGCGTAATGCCCGCATTGTTCACCAAGATATCGACGCGCCCAAAGGTGGACACCACCTCTTTCAGCGCCGCATCAACTTGCTCCTTGTCAGATACGTCCACTTTCAAGGCTAAGCCTTGCCGGCCCGTTTCCCGCACAGATTGAATCGTTTCTTCTGCAGCCGTATGATTCCCGGCGTAGAAAATGACGATATCGGCGCCGGCTTCTGCCAACGTGATGGCAATCGCGCGCCCAATCCCACGCGATCCGCCCGTTACCACTGCCGTCTTACCGTTTAACATACCCGGTTCCCCTCCTGTTCATCTAGCTGAGAGTTTGAAGCTGTTCAATCGCTTGCTCCAGCGTTTGTGTATCCTGGATGGAAATCGCCTTCACTTTGCGGTCAACCTTTCTCACCAGACCAGTGAGTACACTGCCGGCACCCACTTCCACAAAAGTGGTCACCCCTTGATTCAGCATGTATCTCACGCTATCCTCCCACAACACGGGCGAAGCGACTTGCTTAACCAACAATTCCACGATTTCCGCCGAACCCGAAACAGCTTCCGCCGTCACGTTGGCCACGACCGGCACGGAGGCGTCGCGTACAGTCACATGGCTCAGTGCCGCTTTAAGCCGCTCGGCCGCTGGCTGCATCAGGGAGGAGTGGAATGGACCGCTGACCGACAGGGGGATGACCCGTCTCGCTCCCGCTTCCGCCGCCTGTTCACCTGCTTCAGCTACTGCGGCGGCATGTCCGGAGATGACGATCTGACCCGGTGAATTATAATTGGCTGGCTCGACCACATGTCCAGCTTTGGATACGCTCCGGCAAACCTCATCCAACTTGTCGCGCTCTAGATTCATAATTGCGGACATAGCCCCGACGCCCGCCGGCACCGCTTCTTCCATATAGATCCCCCGCTTGCGCACGGTCGTCACCGCATCGCGGAAACTCATCGCCCCCGCCGCTACCAGCGCGGAATATTCTCCAAGGCTGTGTCCCGCCACGAAATCCGGTGTGAGTGGTAATTTTTCCCGCAACGCGATATACAGCGCGATACTGGTGGTCAAAATGGCAGGCTGCGTGTTGGCCGTCAAGCGCAACTCCTCTTCCGGACCGTGAAAGCAAAGCTCCGACAATGCGTAACCCAACGCGGCGTCCGCTTCTTCAAAAATCTGCTTCGCCGTCTCGCTGTTTTCGCAAATGTCCTGCCCCATTCCCACTTTTTGCGATCCTTGTCCCGGAAAGATCAAAGCGATTTTACCCATCATGTCTCCCCCCATTGCACTTAATCAAGCGCCCATTTGAGTATGGCGGCACCCCAGGTGAGTCCTCCGCCAAACCCGCACAAGGCCAGTGTGTCTCCTTTTTTGATCTTGCCTGATTTCACTGCTTCGTCCAAAGCCACCGGCACGGACGCCGAAGACATGTTGCCATAACGGTCCAAGTTGACAACCACCTTGTCCTCTGTCAGACCGAACCGCTTGACCGCCGATTCGATGATGCGGATGTTGGCTTGGTGTGGGATCAGGAAATCGATATCGTGTTTGCCGAGACCGGCTTTAGCGAGTGCTTCTTCTGTCGCATTGCCCAGCACACGGACGGCAAATTTGAACACCTCTCTGCCGTTCATGTAAATGAAATGCAAGCGTTCATCTAAGGTCTGTTGAGATGCCGGCTTGCGTGACCCGCCCGCTTCCAGCTTCAGCAAGTCCTGCCCTGAGCCATCCCCTCCCAGCTCGTAAGAGAGGAAACCGTATCCGTCTTCAACCGGGCCAAGCACAGCCGCCCCCGCGCCATCCCCGAACAGGACGCAGGTGTTACGGTCTGACCAATCCACGATGCGGGACAGGCATTCCACCCCAATCACCAACGCGTACTTATACATGCCAGTCTGGATAAATTGGGCTGCGGTAGACACCCCGTACAAAAAGCCAGTGCACGCTGCGGAAAGGTCGAACGTTGCCGCCTTGGACGCACCGAGTTTGTCTTGCACCAGACAGGCCGTCGCTGGAAAAGACATATCCGGCGTCACTGTCGCCACAATGATCAAATCCAGCTGGTCAGCCGTCAATCCCGCATGGGCCAAAGCCCGTTCAGCTGCTTTGACAGCCAAATCAGAAGATGCCTGGTCCGGGGCGGCGATACGCCGCTCACGAATCCCCGTTCTCGATACGATCCACTCATCATTGGTGTCGACCATCTTCTCCAAATCGGCATTGGTTAGCACTTTTTCCGGAACAAACGCACCTGTTCCAAGAATTCCAACTGCGCCCACGCCGTCACTCTCCTCTCCCACGCGAAAATTCCGCTTCCAGTTGAACCATGACATTGTTTTCAACAAATCGGCGCGCCTGCCGTATCGCATTGAAAAACGCGGTGGCGTCTGACGATCCGTGAGCTTTGATGATCGGACCGGCCAGTCCCAGCAACGGAGCGCCGCCATGCTCTTTGTAATCCATCTCTTTGGCGAAACGCTTTAATCCCGGCTTCAAGATGGCACCCGCCAGTTTGGTAAGCAGATTTTGTGTGAGTACCTGTTTCAGGCGATCAAAGACGGCTTTAGCAACTCCTTCCGTGTTCTTCAACAGGATGTTGCCGCTGTATCCGTCGCAGACCAACACTTCACACGGCCCATACAACACTTCACGCGCTTCAACATTTCCTAGAAAGCGAAGTGATTCATCTTCTTGGAACAAAGCGAACGCCGCCTTGTTCAATTCCGTCCCTTTGCCCTCTTCTGTCCCGATGTTGAGCAGGCCCACGCGCGGGGCTTCAAAGCCCAACACCCTTTCCGCATACACACTGCCCAATTTGGCGTATTGGTGCAAATGTTCGGCTCGTGCCTCGGGGTTAGCACCTACATCCAGCACCAAAATCCCTTTCCCTGACAAGGTCGGCAGAACCGGTGCTAGCGCAGGTCGATCGACCCCTGGCAAACGTCCCGTGTAAAACAGGCCCGCAGCCATCAGCGCACCCGTATTCCCGCCACTGATAAAAGCGTCGGCTTCTTTCTCTTTCACCATCCGGCATCCAACGACAATGGAGGAATCTTTTTTCCGGCGGACCGACCGTACGGGTTCGTCGTCTGGTTCTATGACTTCTGTTACTTTTTTAAAGACCACTCCCGGCAGCGGCTCCGGCAAGACGCTCTCATCGCATCCCACAAGAATGATGGTGGTGTCGGGCCACTCTCGCGCCGCCATTTTGACCCCTTCGATCACCGCTTGAGGGGCATGGTCTCCACCATGCGCGTCTATTGCAATCCGCATCGTTGCTCCTCCTCACATGGATACACGCCCGTCTTCCAAGCGGTACACATCAAAAATCCCTTGGAAGACAATCTCGCCATTCACTTTGGTTTTCACATCCACTTGCAAACTGTTGTTAATTTGCTTTCTGATAACCTTAGCGTGCGCAATACATTTCTCTCCCAATCGGACGGGGCGCACAAATCGGATTCCCGCCGATCCCGTCAAAGCCACCTCTGCATCGACGATGGCCACTGCAAGCGAGTTGGCCTGGGCGAAAAGGATGTGCCCCCGGGCGATCTGATTGCGGGCGAATACATGCTCCTTGTTTATCTCCAGAATGGACACACCACTTTGATCCAATTGTAAATCGACAATTTCTCCGATCACTTCTTCCTGCAACAGCGACTTTACAGGATCAAAATGGTTCTCCGCCATGTGCTTAATTCGTTCCCGCAATTCGGGAATCCCCAATTCAACGCGATCCAGACGAATCGTTTGGATGCTTACATTACACCGCTTGGCCATTTCTTCGTCTGTCAAAAATGGTTCTTCTTGAAAGGATTGAGCGATTATTCTTTGTCTCTCTTTTTTTGGGATGCGCATAGCGGAGCCCACCTCTCTTTAATACCACATTCTAATACCAGGTACTAAGTCAGTATATAAAAAAAACGCTTATTGGGCAATGGAAAAAATATAAAGAGCCGACTTCACCGTCGGCTCTTGGCTCGCTATTACTCGTTTACTACGCCTTCAACTTCAGAGCCTTTGTAGTGCCCACACTCTTTGCACACGCGATGGGATAGCTTCGGAGCTCCGCATTGCGGGCAATTTACCATACCTGGTACGGAAAGTTTGAAGTGGGTGCGACGTTTGCGCTTACGAGTTTTAGAAGTGCGTCTAAATGGTACTGCCATACTGTTTCACCCCCTATAAGAATGTAACATAAGACCGGGAAGTTTTCACACGTCTTTTATTTGTTTTGATCGAGCCAATCCTGCAAAGCTGCCAAACGCGGATCGATCTTCTCCACTTGGCAATTGCAGGAATCGGCATTTTTATTGACGCCACATTTTGGACAGAGTCCTTTGCAATCTTCCCGACACACCGGAATGTAAGGTAGTTGGAGCATAAGCGCTTCCCGAATGTACGGGGAAAGATCCAGCTCGTTCCCTTCGAAATAGTGGATCTCCTGCTCCTCTGTCTCCACGGCCCGATGCGCCTCATCCGTGAACAACTCCGTCCACTTGACATGAACCGGTGTTTCGAACTCTTGCAAGCAGCGCGAACAGGTGAAAGTCGCCTTGCTTTCCTCTTCGGCATCTGCTTCGATCAAGTGTGGATCGAGCCGCGTCACACGGGCCTCGACCTCTACGGGCGCTAACCGAATCAGCCCTGGGACTTCACCAGGCATCGTGTCCAGAGCAACCGTTTCACGTATCACGAGTTGCCCGTCTTTTGCTTGGTTCAACTTGTGCAGGGAAATCTGCATGATTCCACTCCTTGTGTAAAAACAGGGTTATTATAAGACACTTAAGCGACACCTGTCAATGTTTTTGACTTGAAAGATGCCTGTCCCCTCGGCGGCAACTTTTTCAGCGCCTGAACTGCTTCATCCAAATCGGACACGGGAATCACTTTCATCTTGATTCCCAAGCGCTTCACCGTTTGCTTAGCCGTTTTTTCATTTTGATCTTCGGGACGAATGTCTTTGGGGCAAAAAAACAAATCCATGCCTGCTTTATCCGCGGCCACCACTTTGTGCTGAATCCCCCCGATCTGTCCAACTTCCCCATCCGCCGTGATCGTCCCCGTTCCCGCGATCCGGTACCCTCGGGTTAAATCTTCCGGAACCAACCGGTTTAAGACCTCCAAAGCAAACATCAGGCCTGCGGAAGGGCCACCGATCTCCTGGGCGTCGATGTGGGTGGGCGGTGTTGTTTTCACTTCCACTTTTTCCACCGGCACGATTCCCAGCCCAGCACGCGGCTTGGACCCCGGTTCAACCCGCAAAGGAACTAAGGACGCGGTGATTCGCAGTTCTTTGCCATCGCGCAAAAGAGTCAATGCCACGCGTTCACCCGCTCGTTTGCGGCTGAGACGGGATATCAATTGCTGTATCGAAGCAACCGGCTCTCCGTCAATCCGCTTAATCACATCCCCTTCTTTGAGAGAGGAGGCTCCTTCTTTCAGCACCCGCTCCACTTCAACTCCCAGCACTTTTTGGGACACAGGCCGTTTGGCATGGCGAAAGGCAGCTACGATTGCCTGATTCTGTGATAAGCGCATATTGACGGTTTGTCTGCGCTGGTAATCCCGCTTATCCTCATCCTCGGCCAAAATGTGTTCCTCTGGAACCAGTTCAGTAGTACTTGTCCAGCGCGACAGCAATAGGTCGACAGGAGCCCCCTGCTTCATCGATATCGTGGTCAGCCGAAAACTCCCTTCCTCGTTGCCCTTTTCTTTGCCCACGGTCACCAAGGGCCCCACTTCCACCACCTTGCCAGGACCGATGGCAAAGTAAGGGATGGGGATCAAAAAAGCACCCCCGATCAGAAAACAGATGATTGAAAGGGCAATCACCCCCCAAATATTCCGTTGGTCAAACCGATTCAAGCTCATCTCGTGATTTCTCTCCTTGCCAATTCTCAATTAACGCCAGCAGTTGGGGCAGAACTTTTCGCGCTTCCATTTCTCCGCGCTTGACGCATTCATCCATCCGGTTGAACGCCGTCGGCGAAATGTCAGCCACATCGGGATGGATGAGGAAATCCGCCATCGGCCAACGCTGGCTGGTGATTTCTTTCTCCATGATAACTAAAGTTTGCGCAATCACATCAAAAATATTTTTGATCTTGGCCTTGTTTACCCTGGGGATGACATCAACGGCAATCACAAAATCAGCCCCCATTTCCCGCACCACCGATACCGGAATGCGATCGATGACGCCCCCGTCAACCAATATCTGATCACCGAGCCGCACCGGTTCAAATATGCCGGGAATGGCAATGCTAGCCCGCACCGCGACATCAATCGGCCCCTCTTTGAATACGACAGGCTCCCCTTTGACTAGATCGGTGGCCACGATCCTCGCGGGAATCGGCAGTTCTTCGATCCGTTTGCGGTGGGCCAATAGGCGGATCAGTTCTTGCACTTTCTCCCCCATGACCAAACCCATTTTGGGCACCGTCAGGTCCAACCAATGCTTCACCCGTAGACCGGAAACCAACTTTTCGCACAAATCTAAATCCAATCGATTGGCTAGCATGACTGAAACCACGCTTCCCATGCTGCTCCCAGCCACATATTGGACATCGATTCCCGCTTCCTTCAATACCTTCACCACACCCAGATGCGCCATTCCGCGCGCACCGCCTGAACTCAACGCCAGGCCGATTTTGGGGCGTGCCATGAACCACCCTCCATTCTTAGAATAAACGGTCTAAATCACGCACGTTTTACGTAGACATGTTAATGTCTGAGTTGTCCACGAGGAGAGAATAAATATGATGCAACCCCTTCTCCGAAGTCAATTAAAAACGGTCACGTTTGCGTTCATCGCGTTCTTTATCGCGGTTGTGCTACTGATGTATCCGGAGCAAGCCTTCCGCTCATCCATTCGGGGATTGTCAATCTGGTGGGATGTCGTGTTCCCGGCGTTGCTCCCTTTTTTTATCACGGCAGAGATGATGATGGGCTTCGGAGTCGTCCATTTTATGGGTGTCTTATTGGAACCCTTGATGCGGCCGTTGTTCCGCGTGCCAGGTGCAGGCGGTTTTGTGATGGCGGTGGGATTGATTTCAGGCAATCCGATGGGCGCCAAACTTACCTCCCGCTTACGGGAACAGGGATTGATCTCACGGGAAGAAGGTGAGCGCCTTGTTTCCTTCACCAGTACCGCCGGACCGCTGTTTATCTTTGGGGCCGTGGCCGTCGGTTTTTTTGAGAGTACCTCAGTCGGCATTATCCTCGCGCTCGCCCATTACTTAGGAGCGTTTGCCGTCGGCTTCCTCATGCGATTTCATGAGCCGAAAGCGCCACCTTCCAAACCGCCGGTCAAAAAAACGGGCTTCATCCTGTTGCGAGCCTTGCGGGCGATGCATCGCGCCCGCCTACAAGATAGCAGAACACTCGGACAATTAATCGGTCAAGCCGTAACTTCGGCCGTGCAAACCCTCCTATTGATCGGTGGCTTTATCATGATGTTCTCGGTGCTCACTCACTTAGTCAATTATGTGGGCATAACCACACTCTTCAACAGGGGCATCGCCCACGTTTTGGAGTTTTTTTCCTTTCCGGCCAGCCTGTCGGAAGCGATTACCGCCGGCATATTTGAAATCACATTGGGATCGCAACTAGCTAGCGCCGCTTCGCCAGCTATCCCGCTGATGTTCAAATTGACTATCGTCAGCCTAGTCATCGGCTTCAACGGGCTTTCCATCCACGCGCAAGTGGCGAGCATGATCAGCCGGACGGATATCCGCTACGCCCCGTACTTTGTAGCCCGCTTGTTGCATGCGCTCATCTCCAGCGCTTTGACTGTTCTTTTGTATCCGTTGTTGCAAAAACATTTACACCATATGCCCGCGGCTGTGTCCGTGTTTCATCCGCTACAGACGCCGTTGTGGACGGGATTGGAATGGACTTCCATCACTATCTTGGTTTTGAGTTGTATCTTTATTTTATGCGAACGCATGCGCCATCGTTCCGTCTCTTGAAAATGAGGGGAGCTCTCATGCTGTGGCGGCTGAGAGCTCTTGTTTCTTTTTCGGGCGGGCCATATACACTTGCTCAACCTGCTTGGAGTGTAGGAAATTACTCGCGGTCAAATTTTTTGGCCAATGCCATCGCCACATGACTCGGTACCAACTCTTTGACATCGGCGCCGTGTTTGGCCACTTCTTTCACCATGCCGGAACTGATAAACGAATGTTGATTGCTTGTCATCAAAAAGAAGGTTTCCGCTTCCGGGCGCAATTGGCGGTTGGTCGATGCGAGTTGCAATTCATATTCGAAATCAGAAATCGCCCTGAGGCCGCGCAGAATGACGTTAGCTTGCCGTTTGTGCAAGTAATCGACGAGCAATCCGTCAAAACTGTCCACTTCCACCATCGGCAAATGAGCCGTCGCTTGACTGATCAACGCTTTGCGTTCTTCTACACTAAACAGGGGCTTTTTGGACGAGTTGACCAAAACAGCAACGATAATCTTGTCAAACACCTTGGCCCCTCGCTCAATGATATCCAAATGGCCATATGTAATCGGATCGAAACTTCCTGGATAGACGGCTACTTTCATGTGTTTTCCCCTTCTTTCTCTTCCGGAGTATACAACGTCATCGCCACGTCGCCATAGGACAAGCTACGAAAAGAAGTCAGTCGCCCAACCTTTTCAGGCATGGAGGCTTGGCTTGGGTGCTCCGCCACCACCACCCCCTCCTCCGCCACCAAACCTAGCTCGGCGATCTCCGTCAAAGCGGGAATGAGCAATTGTTTGTGGTAAGGCGGATCGAGAAAAATGATGTCAAATTGAATGCCTCGTTCGTTCAAGGTTTTTAATGCCGCCCTAGCGTCTCGGCGCATGATTTCCACTTGCTCCGACAACTTCGCCAACGCTGCGTTCGCTCTGACCGTCTCGCAACTTGTCCTAGATTGGTCCACAAAAAAAGCGCGCTCCATTCCCCGGCTAAGCGCTTCCAAACCCAATGAACCCGTCCCAGCAAACAAATCGAGGGCGTATCCGCCGTCAAAAAACGGACCGATCACCGAAAACAGCGATTCCTTCACACGGTCAGCCGTCGGTCGAACATGTTGGCCAGGCACCATTTTCAGCCGCGTTCCTTTGCGGTTGCCAGCAATAATTCGCATGGATCGTCACCTTGCTCCTCTTAGTTCAATTGAACATAACACGTTTAATCCTACCATAAAGAAGATCTAAAATAAAATGATTGCAGGATGTATAAAAAAGGGTAAACCGGCAATCCTAATTGATGACAGCGTCGTGATGATGTTGTCAAACCGCGGAGAAGACTTACGTTTCCCCATAAGCTCTTCCTCCGGTTTCTCCTCTCCCATTAAGTATCTGACACCGATGTTGTGGAAGATACATCGGGCTCGCGGAATATCCGCGAGCCTATTTTTTATAGAAATTTGTCGACTGAAAGCCCACGGTTTGAATCGTGGGATGAAAAGCGGCGTTGCTCGACATCCCCTTTTTTGGGATGGTAAGAGCAACCAATTTGTGGTATAATCGAACATATGAGCGGTGCTCATCCCACTGGGTAAAACCATGAGAGTGAGGCAAAAGGAGCTAGCGTACTGGTAACAGGTATGCCGCCCGTGTGGGTACATTTCTAACTGCATGGGACGGGGTGATGGCACACCCCTAAACTTGGGCATTGTTCAAAAGGAAACGGACTGCGAACGCTAATGACCCAAGAATCCACGGCTTTAGCCGTGTGGAGTGTCAAGCTTTGGCTTTCCCTCTTCTCGCTTTCGTTTTTTTGGACCGATGTGACAATCGGATTTGAGACAGTTCATCAAAACCGGGCGGACATTCTTCCACGTCGCTTTGCGTATCCCAGTCATCCAAGGCCAGTTCAGAAAAATCGGGCCATTCCACTTCTTCCAGCCGTGACGTCGGCTCAGATGATTCAGCGTAAGGCGAAAACTTCTTCTTTTTTTCGTCCCCTTTGCGCTTTTTATCCACTTCCATCGGCGCGGGCATTTCATGGTGAGGCTCCCATCCGCCACCGAAAATCCAGTCCTCTTCCCAGCCGTCAGCCATATACTCGGAGAAGTCCTGGTTCGACGATGGCTTCGGTTCCCCCATCGCTCCAGCCTCTTCCCACGGAAATTCATCGATAAAGCCGAAAACGGGTTTTTCTAGATTTTGGGTTCTGAGGACCCGCTTGTTCATCACGTTTTTTTTCGGGTGTTTTTTCTTCATTCCTTTCCTCTCCCTTAGGTGGTCAAATCAATCCCTATACCATATGAAACCAAGGCAACCACCGTATGGATGGACACCCATACCCGCCGCCTAAATCGCAGTCGATCAGATTCGCACCATATTCGCTTCAAACGGGGTGATCACCCCCTCCATCACCAACATTTGCAAGGTGCGCCTAGACAGCTCTCTGTATCGCGGCGAACGTTGGATCATTTGCACTTCATGCGGTGTGAGAAAGCGGTACGGCAACTGGTTAGCAAATGCCAGCAGTCCCATCAGCCCTTGCGTTCGCCGAATCATCTTCGCTTGGCGAACCAATTCTTTTAGCTGCTCGGTAGTCACCGCTTCCCTGCCAACCGTTTGGTTGATCTCCTGCACCAACTCACGGTAAAACGCTGTTTTACTCACACTGTTCACCCCCGTTGTGTCAACGCTTCATCTTATGCATACGCTTCCGGGCATGACTGTGCGCCGCAAATCCAGCCCCGAAAACACCAAAAAGCCCGTCTCAATTAGACGGGCTTAATCAAGCTTGATCGTTTCCAATTGATTTTCACGCAAATATTCCACGAGGGGACGCCACTCGGGACGGGTGGTAAAGTCCGGTTGATCCACCAGCCAAGCCGCATCCGCGCGCGCCACTTCCAACACCCGAACATCTTCATTCAAATCGGCTAACTTGAAATCGGGGAGGCCACTCTGTTTCACACCCAAGAAATCACCCGGCCCGCGCAATGCCAAGTCTCGGCGGGAAATTTCAAATCCATCCGTCGTTTCGGTCATGATGCGCATCCGTTCCACGCCCATTTCCGACTTGGGGTCGGCCACCAGCACACAGGTGGAAGCGCCCCCACCGCGCCCAACCCGGCCACGCAATTGGTGCAATTGCGCCAAGCCGAAGCGGTCGGCGTCATAAATCACCATCACCGTCGCATTGGGCACGTTAACCCCCACTTCGACCACTGTGGTTGACACTAGCACTTGCACCTCATTTTCCGCATAACACCGCATCACTTCTTCTTTTTCCGCCGGGGCCATCCGTCCGTGCAACAAGCCGACCCGGATCGGAGCCAACTGAGTAGCCAGCTGTTCAAACACTTCCTGAGCGTTTTCCAAATCTAGCTTCTCTGACTCTTCAATCAGCGGACAAATCACATAAGCTTGGCGCCCGCTTTTGCACTCCTTGGCGATGAAATTAACAATACGGGGCCACAGGTCTTTTTTAACCCAATACGTGTCAATCGGCTGACGGCCAGCTGGCATTTCGTCAATCGTCGACACATCCATCTCCCCGAACACGGTGATCGCCAATGTGCGCGGAATCGGTGTTGCTGTCATATGCAACACATCCGGCGCGCCTCCTTTTTGCCGCAAGGTGGCTCGTTGTTTGACACCAAAACGGTGCTGTTCATCCATGATGACCAAACCCAAATCACGATAAACCACCGCTTCTTGGATCAAGGCATGAGTGCCAACGACAACATTCGCCAAGCCCATCTGAATCTGCCCCAGCGCTTCCCGCCGCTCCTTGGCCGTCATGCTTCCCGTCAACGGGACGACATTCACCCCGAACGGAGCTAACAACTTGCTGATGGAGCTGGCGTGCTGATCAGCCAGGATTTCCGTCGGCACCATTAGCGCCCCTTGGTGTCCACTCAAATAGTTGGCGTACAAGGCGATTGCGGCCACCACCGTTTTGCCCGACCCCACATCTCCCTGCAACAAGCGGTTCATCTGGTGCGGCGCCTTCATGTCGGACAAAATTTCTTCAACTACGCGCCGTTGCGCCCCAGTCAGCGGAAAGGCCAGCTTAGCAATGAATGCCTCCACCTCGTCGGCAGAAAACTGATGGGCGATCCCTTCCGTTTCCGTGCGGGTTATTTTTTTCAACCACATGAGCTTCAGTTCATACAACAGCAATTCCTCATACACCATGCGGCGTCGCGCTTGCATGCCTTCCTTTTTGCCTTTGGGAAAATGGAGGTAGTACATAGCCTGGGCGCGCGGAATTAGTTTATACCGCTCGCGCAATTCCTGCGGCAAGACTTCTTCTATCTCCCGCCCATACTGCGTAAACGCTTCATAAATCAATTTGCGCAACCAATGCATTTTGATCGAACTGGTGACAGAATAAACTGGCTCCAACCGGCCCAGATGCTTCTCTTGTTCCGCTTGACTCACAAATGTGCGGTCGGCGGTGATCGAAAGGCGGTGCCGATCCCATTTGCCGGAGACGACCAATGTTTGGCCCACCCGGATCTTGTCTTTCAAATAAGCTTGGTTAAACCAAATAACGTTCACCATCACACCGTCGACATCTAGTTTGACGGTCATGCGCGACTTTTTCTTGTTGAACCAGCGGACGCTTGGCTGTCCGAAAACCTGCCCCCGCACCGTCACTCGGTCATCGTGCGCAGCTTGCGACAATTCGCTTAAGCGGTAATCTTCATAGCGATAAGGGTAATGCGCCAACAAATCGGCAATGGTGTGAATCCCTAGCTCGGCCAAATCTTGTTTCCGTTGCTCTCCCACTCCGGGAAGGACATCCACCGGAATTTGGCTCAAATTCATGATTTCTGGTCGATCGTCCCAAAAATTTGCCGTTCCAGCACCCGGCCTGTGGGAGTGGCCGCCAAACCGCCCAAAGCTGTTTCGCGCAGGGCCACGGGCATCGATTGGCCGATTTTGTACATGGCATCGATCACTTCATCTGTAGGGATCACACTTTTGACGCCCGCCATCGCCATATCCGCCGCCACCATCGCAATGGCAGCGCCCATCGCGTTTCGTTTGACGCAGGGCGCCTCCACCAGGCCGGCCACCGGATCACACACCAAGCCGAGCATGTTTTTCAATGCGATGGCTACCGCTTCCGCAGACATCGAAGGCGTTCCCCCGGCCATCTCCACCACCGCCGCCGCTGCCATCGCCGTAGCAGAGCCGACTTCAGCTTGGCATCCGCCAGCAGCTCCAGAGATACAGGCGTTATTGGCAATACAAAAGCCAATCGCTCCCGCGGTGAACAATCCGCGGATCATCGTTTCCCTATCGGAACCCAGTTTTTCCGCCGCAGTAGCAATCGTGCCCGGCAGAATACCGCATGCTCCCGCTGTAGGGGTGGCGACAATCGTGCCCATGGCCGCATTCACTTCCGAAACGGCGGTGGCTCGTGAAACCGCATCCAATACTGTCCCGCCTGAAAGCAAGACCGGTGCGGTGCGCTTGTACTCCTGTATTTTTTTGGCATCTCCGCCCGTCAAACCGCTATGCGAGCGAATGTCTTCGGTCAATCCCCGTTTAATCGCTTCAAGCATCACATCGAGGTTGCGCCCCATCTCTTCAAAGATGTCTGCCTCCGGCCGATTAAACACCGTTGCTTCGTGGGCAAGCATCACATCTGATATTTTCAGGTGTTCTGATTCCGCCAGCTCTACCAATTCTGCCACGGTTCGAAACTTCATCGTTCCAATCCCCTTCTCTGTCACATAATTTTCCGGATCTATTGCCACACCCGTTCCCAACGCAAGCGGGGCTTAACCCCTTTTCCATTCAAACCGGAAAAATCCCTTTTTATCTCCATGATAAACCATGCGAGAGCGGCGCAGGGTTGCCAATATCATCCGTCAAAGAAAACCGCCGGTCGACAAGGAACGGCGGTTACTCTGGCGGATTATAAAATCGTCACGGCATGGATACCGGGTAAGCTCCTGATTGCCGCTTGCACTTCTTCCTCCACTTTCTGATCTGTCTCGATAGACATCAGCGCTTGGGAGCCTTTTTCTTTCCGCGACACTTGCATAAATCCGATGTTGATTTGATGTTTGGCCAACACGGTGGCCACACTGGCTACCGCGCCGTACTGGTCTTGGTGCAAAACGAGCAACACGGGATCATTGCCTGACAACTTCAAGTCAAAACCGTTCAATTCGATGATCTCCATCTTGCCACCGCCGATCGAGACACCCACTACTTCCACGTCGCCCTCTTCATCCTCCAAACGGATCCGCGCCGTGTTGGGATGATCCGTCAACTCTTCAGATTCCCGAAAAATGATCTCCATTCCTTCTTCCCGGGCGATGTCAAGCGAATGCACCATTCGTTTGTCAAAAGTATCAAAATCTAACAGTCCACCCGCCAGTGCAACGTCGGTTCCATGCCCGCGGTAAGTTTTCGCAAACGATCCGTACAGCGTAATGATGGCACGCTTGGGCTGGCGTCCGAAGATCGTCCTAGCCGCACGTCCGATTCTTGCCGCCCCGGCTGTGTGAGAACTTGAAGGACCAATCATAATGGGACCTATAATATCAAAAACAGTTCGGTACTTCATTTTTCCACCTCAATCACGACAGCAAGTTAACTTTCCTCCACGGGAACCAGCAAACAACCGATGGTACCTGGTCCCGCATGGGTTCCAACAGCCGGTCCGAGATCGACCACGACCACTTCTTTGACATCGAACGACTCTTTGACTTTTTCCAGCCAGATGTCAGCTTGTTCCTTTTCATCGGCATGCAGGATCGCCGCAGAAACCGGTCCGGATGGCCCCTTCTCTTTCAATAACTCAAACGCTTTGGCTTGCGCCTTGTTCTTCCCTCGCGCCTTGTCGATCGCGTAAATCTCGCCTTCGTCATTAATTGAGATGATCGGCTTGATGTTTAAGAGCGAACCGACCAGCGCAGACGCCTTCCCAATCCGGCCACCTTTTTGCAGATATTCCAAGGTGTCGACCAATGCCACCAGTATTTGCTCCTCGCGCAAGCGCTGAACCAATTCTTGCAATTCGGCCAAAGACCGACCCTGTTTCGCCGCCCGGGCCGCCATCACCACGAGCACGCCCAGCGCGTACGTCACTGCCCGGCTGTCAATCACCTCGATGCGGACATCGGGGTATTCCTCTTCAATCATCGACTTAGCCAACAACGCCGTTTGGTAAGTGCCGCTCATCTTGGACGAAATATGGATCGACAAAATCTCCTTCGCTCCGGCTTCAATCGCTTCCCGATACGCCTCGGTGATCTCAACCGGAGACGGTTGCGAAGTCATTGGCAGATCAGGCGTGCTTTTCATCTTTTGATAAAACTGAGCGGGGGTGATCGTCACCCGATCCAAATACGATTCTCCCGCCACTTGAACTTTGACCGGAATGACCGTGACATCCAGCTCCTCGATCAGATGTTGCGGAATGTCGGCAGTGCTGTCACAAAAGACTTTCACATTTCCCATGCTGAGACCTCCCACAAGCTTATTCTACGGCGAAGAGATAGTAGTAGACCGGTTGCCCGCCTTCATGGACTTCCACTTCCACATCAGGATGTCTCTCCGCGATCGCTTTTTGAAGGGCTTCGGCTTGGTCAGCGGTCACATCTTGACCGTAGATGATCGTCACCACATCCGCCCCTCCACCGATCATCCGCGTCACCAATTCCACCGCCGTCTCGGTCACTTCTTGACCGACCAGCTCGATCTTGCCTTCGCGGATTCCAAGGTAGTCACCTTTTTTGATCTCATGCCCATCGAGCTTGGAATCGCGGATGGCGTAAGTAAGCTCACCCGATTGTACTGCTTGGTACGCTTCCCGCATACGCTCTTCATTGGCAGCCGGTTCAGCATCGGAATCAAAGGCCAATAGAGCGGACAATCCTTGCGGTATGGTGCGCGTCGGCAGCACGGTCACTGGCGTGTCAACCACTTCGCCTGCTTGCTCTGCCGTCAAAATGATGTTCTTGTTGTTGGGCAGGATGATGACATGCTCCGCATTGATGCGGCGGATCGCCTTGACGATCTCCTCTGTCGAAGGGTTCATCGTCTGACCCCCTTCAATCACCACATCTACTTGTAGCGAACGGAAGATGTCAGCAATCCCCGGGCCTGCCGCCACGGCCACAATGCCGTACTTTTTGTCCGGCGCAGCTTTTGGCGCAGGTTTAGCCGCTGGTGCTTCACCGGCCGCTGCTGCGTGTTGCTCACGCATGTTGTCGATTTTGATTCGCGTCAAATCCCCATATGCCATGGCGCAGTTGAGGGCATCACCCGGAAACTCCGCATGGATATGTACTTTTACCAATTCTTCGTCAGATACAACCAAGAGCGAGTCGCCAAACTGGCCGATTTCGTTGCGAAACGCCTCTTCATCGAACGGCTTGGTTTCGCGGCGGTCGGTTTTCAGGTTAATGATAAATTCCGTGCAGTAGCCGTGCTCGATTTCCGATGGGTCGATCTTAGCTTGGAAATTTTCATGCGCCATCGAAGCCAGAGAATCCAGATCGGGCAACGCGGAAACTTCGGTAGCTTCAGCCGTTGCTTGTCCGGAAAGGGCGGCAAACATCCCTTCATAAATAAAGACCAACCCCTGACCGCCGGCGTCGACAACCCCCGTCGTCTTCAGCACGGGCAACATGTCCGGCGTCCGCGCCAGTGTCCGCTTGGCTTCATTTAACACCGTTTCCATGATCACCAACGGATCTTCGGTGCCCCAGGACCGCTTCATCCCCGCATCGGCAGCCTCGCGCGCCACAGTCAAGATGGTCCCTTCAACTGGTTTGATCACGGCTTTGTAAGCCGTCTCCACCCCACGCTGAAACGCGTCGGCCAGTTGGCGGGCGTTGATCCGTTCCTTATCGACAACCGCTTTGGAGAAGCCGCGGAACAACTGGGACAAAATCACGCCCGAGTTGCCACGCGCACCCATCAAGAGTCCCCGAGAAAGCGCTTCCGCCAGCTTACCCACGGTCTCAGCCGTGGCGGATTTCTCCATTTCCTGCACACCGGAAGTAATGGTCAGGTTCATGTTGGTCCCCGTATCCCCGTCCGGCACAGGGAAAACGTTCAGGGCATTCACCGTTTCCACATTATTATTTAAGCTACGCGCACCGGCGCGCATCATCTGTAAAAACATTGTTGCGTCAATAAATTGCTGTCCCAACAGTGTTCCTCCTTATTCCTCATTCACCAGCCGCACACCCTGTACAAAGATGTTGACTTGATTCACCTTGAGCCCAATCATTTGGTCAAGGGTGTATCTCACTTTTGATTGAACGTTGTGAGCCACTTCCGAAATCTTGGTGCCATAGCCGACAATAATATGCATGTCGATCACGATTTCACCGTGTTCCGAACGCACTTCAATCCCTTTGCTCAAGTTTTCCCGTCTCAGGAGTTCAGTGATTCCGTCCTTCAGTTGACTACGTGAAGCCATGCCAACAAGACCGTAGCAATCCATCGCAGCAATGCCCGCTACCGTCGCAATCACTTCATTGGCCACTTCGATTTGTCCATATTGCGTGGAAACTTCTAAGCTCATACATATTCCTCCCGAAGTGAGGTTTCTTTGCTAACTAGAACAATTGTACAATACTGCCAAGATGATTTAAAGGATAACAACACATTCATGATACTGAACTCTTCTGCACCTTGCAAGTAAAGAAGAGGTATGCTACAATGTGCTGGTGTTTAGTCCTTATCGAACGGATGAAGGAAGTAGGCTGGACAAAGCGGTGAACTTAACTGCCAGTCCGGCGCCTTTCCGATGACAATGAAATCCGTGGCACCGCTGGGCCGGCGGAGTGCGCTTGGGTCGCCCTTCCATCGAAGCGGTCACTCAAGAATCCCCAGTCTTCCATCATGGGGAATGGCCATCAGCATGACGCAGGAACATGGACGATCCTGCCATTTTCGTTGGGGCTTCCCACCGGATCATATCCATCCCCGGAAGCCTTTCGCACGAAAGACAGAGGAGGTGCAGAAGAATGGCTCGCGTATGTTATATTACTGGCAAAAAAGGACGTACCGGAAATAAAGTTAGCCACTCCAACCGCAAAACCAAAAAGAAATGGGGAGCAAACGTACAAAAAGTGCGTATCCTCGTTGATGGCAAACCAAAACGCGTATATGTGAGCACCCGTGCTCTCAAATCCGGCTTGGTCACCCGCGTGTAATCTGCCAAAAGAAAAAGCACCTCACTGGGTGCTTGAGGCTGCTGACAAACTGCCTTGAAAGGCAGGGTCAGCAGCCTTTTTTGTCGAATCAATAAAAAACACTCTATAAGGAGTTTTTTCTATGTTTA